>CALMSX010000082.1 GCA_937872515.1 uncultured Bacteroidota bacterium | reverse complement strand
GTGTTTAGCACCTGCAAAGCGCAAGATGTGAATCCATACGATTATGCACTGTGGTTCCTCCGAAAAATAAATAACACAAAAATTACGGAGATTGACTCCCTCACACCCAGTGCATACAAAAATTTAGTGGTAAATTAGGGGTGTGGTTGGTCGGATGCTTACTGACCTAATGCCTCATGCAAAGAGGACCTTGCAATAGATAAATTAGTATTTGCATTTTGCTTTTTTGCCCTCTGGACAAATCCATCCCGATTTATATAGCCGACTTTTTCATCAGAATCACCGCCATTTATGGTATATGAAGGTGAAGCTCCATATCGTTTGTCAACAAATTTTTGATCACCAATGAAAACTAAAGCGTCCGTTTTATCCATGCTAATTTTATACTTTTCAGTAGAAATATTATTATCTGCATAAATTGCCATAACTTTCATGTTAATATTGTTATTGGTTAACAAATCTTGAGTTTTGGCTACAATATCTGAAACTCCTTTCGACCCTGATTGAAAAACTAAATAAAAAATATGATCATTTCCATCAAGATCTCGATATATGACTGGGTTATTAGTACAATAAGTAAAAGGTGATAAACTTGGATACTTATAGCTCAAATTATCCACCCCCAACCAAATCCCCAGCGCCGCATCATAATACCTCGCCCCAAAATAAGTCAGGTCGGTTTCGGGATCTGATTCTTTGCCGGTAAACTTGTACGGTGCTTACTCAACTTGTCAAAACTACTCTTCACCTCGCCACGTTTGGCTCCCTCCTTCACTAAATTGTGACTTCGTGTCACAATTTTGCTTCGTACCGTTCAGTCACCAAATGGCAAATATAAAATATATTCATAAGGTTGTCCCGAAAAATCTGTTAAAAATGTGCTGGAGCCCATGTGATTGGAATGGAAGAAATAAAGGAGGTCGGTACAGGTACCTGCTTCGCAGAGGCATTGTTTGAGGGCTTCGCCGGTTTTGCCGGCGCAGTTGGGGGGGTGTGGGGGTGGGATTGGCCCATGTGAGGGCGTCGATATCGAGATTAATTTCCATTAAAACTTATTTAAATATTCTTCCCAATAGTCCGGGAAATTCCTTTTAACTCTTTCAATTGTTTCTTGAGAAGGCTTTAAATTTTTATAATTGATACCATTTGCTTCCAAAAAATTAATTACTTTAACTTTGTATAGGTAGTCCGTACTTTTTAAATCTATTATTTGGTTTTTCATATACTCTTGAATGTATATTTTTTGTCCATTTATTTTTGTAAGTATTGGCTTTTTGAAATCTGCACCAGATTGTAGTAAAATATCTACCAATTCATAATTTTTACTTCTTAATGCCGAGTAAAGATAATTAGAATTATCGTCAGATGAGAAACTAAGATCTACATTATATTTCAATAATAATTTAAGTTTGGTTGGTTGAGAATAGACATTTCCACAAAGCAAACTGATAACGTTCTTTGGATCTGCTCCTGCTTGTTGATGAGTAAATGCATTTGGATCACCATTATGTTTTAGCAAGAGTGATAATACTGTTGTATCATCGTTATGTTGAAAAACCCCAACGGCATCATGTAATGCTGTCTTTCCTTCTGTTTTACTATAATGATTTGGATCTGCTCCTAATTCAAGCAATTTTTGTACAGATTTATCTAAGTTATTTAATACCGCTACTTGTAATATACTTCGGCCAAATTTCGACTCTTCATAGTCTATATCAAGTTTTGATTCTGCTAGTATCTTATCAAATCTAACAATCTCCTGATCTCTTACAGCTTTTGCATATTCCCATGCAGGTGTTTCTTTAAACAAGTTCCAATCTGTGCCTATCATTTCTGATTTTTTGGTTTGACACGAAGCATAAATTGTAAAAATTGAAAAAAAAAGTACCTTACTAATATTGTCCATCTTAACTACTCTTCTGGTTCAAATATTCTTTTAATCTCGAATATTAAATTATCTATACTATGTCCATTAAATCTTGATGAATTATTTGATGGCGAAATGTAAAACCTTGTGCCATCTACATCAGGCAATGTTTGGCCCATCACAGAAAATGGATCATTTTGCAAAATATTTAAAGGATCTGTAGTCATGATAAAAGAAAAAATATTATCATTCATACTACCTTTTTTATCAACTATTTTATTGCTAGTTAGTGTATTTTGACTCACACCAGCTGCATTAAAGGTAATCGCTTTATTATTAGTTGAATATGCACTTGCTGCTGCAAGACCTCCCCCCAGTGAATGTCCAACAAAGCTGAGCTCATAGACATCTTTATCGAGAGATTCGTTTATGATATTAGAATTTTCAATTGCTGTAGCATATTGCTCAGAAATTCCAACCGTTTGTTCAGCATTATTTACCCAATCTTTTCCACTAGTCATATTAGTTCCAGCAAAAGCGTAAACAAACTCTGTTTTTCCATCAATTGTTCTCTCATATAACATTGACCTCATCCCGTTATCTAAGTTACCCGTCTGAATACCAAAGGTTCTTGAAGATTGAATCCACCCGCCAGCCAATTCTCCTCCTTCTCCATAGACATGTTTAGCTATTAATGCTGCCTCGTATGGTGTTGGAATCGCCCCAGAGGGATCAATATATCTTATGGGATTATTAAACGCATAATTATAAGCTGACCAGCTCGGCATCTTCTCCGCCAACGGATCCACCCCCAACCAAATCCCCAGCGCCGCATCATAATACCTAGCCCCAAAATAAGTCAGGTCGGTTTCGGGATCTGATTCTTTGCCGGTAAACTTGTACGGCGGATACTAGTTCTTTATAGGTTACTCTTCGCCTCGCCACGTTTGGCTCGGTTCCTTCACTAAATTGTGACTTCGTGTCACAATTTTACTTCGTAATGTTCAGTCACACCAAAAGGTAAATATAATATATATTCATAAGGTTGCCCCGAAAAATCTGTTAAAAATGTGCTGGAGCCGATGTGATTGGAATGGAAGAAATAAAGGAGGTCGGTACAGGTACCGGCTTCACAGAGGCATTGTTTGAGGGCTTAGCCGGTTTTGTTTAAGCAGGTGAGGGGGAGCCCTTTTACTTTATCAATTAAATGGTCTCAAAACAGGCAGGTCTACTCAAACTTCACCTGCTTCACCATCTCCTGATCGCCCCTTTTAATGAGCAAATTGGCTGTATCACCTTGTTTGAATGAAGCCAATGCTTTCATATAAGACATCATGTCAGCCACCTCAATGTCGTTCATCTTAAGAACGATATCTCCCTTCAACAAGTCTGCTTTGTGTGCAGGCTTGCCTTCCCTGACACCATCTATGCGCATGCCCTTTCCATCGTACAGGTAATCCGGAATAACACCCAGTGAAACGGTAAATCTGGGGGCATCATTGGACTCATCTTTTGTTTTGGTAAATGTTATCTTCCCCTTGCCGTCCAAACCTTCAATGATTCGGTAGACATAGGCTGATACATCTCTCATACCAGAAAAGTTTAGAAGATGGATGTCATCACTGGGCTTGTGGTAATCTTCGTGCTGTCCCGTAAAAAATGCCAAAACCGGCATATTTTGAAGGTAAAACGATGTGTGATCAGATGGCCCCACACCTGAGGCTGATAACTTCAATTTGAGACCGCTCTTATTGGCAGCCGTTAATACTTCTTCAAAAGCTGGTGAGGTACCCGTGCCATTGACAGCCAATTGGCGCTCGGGGTTGAGCCTGCCAACCATGTCCATATTGATCATATAGTTCATGTCGGCCAACTGCAAAGTAGGGTGATTCACAAAATAATTGGATCCCCATAGTCCTTTTTCTTCTCCTGAAAAGGCTATAAAGAGGTAGTTGTTGTTTTTTAACTTGCTCTTTTTTAGTGTTTCTGCAAGGTAGATCATCATGGCAACCCCACTGGCATTGTCATCGGCCCCGTTATGAATGGCAGGTGCTCCAGTATAAAGAGAACCTTCTTTGCCGTAGCCAAGGTGATCAAAATGGGCTCCAATCACCACCGTTTGTTTGGCTTTATTGTCTAAAAAACCTATGACATTTTTTCCATTGATGACAGGATCATCGGCACTGGCCACCGTAGCGTGGGGATTGGCTTTGATTTTGCGGGAAAAAGGCTGATAAAACCCATCCGTTCCGGCAGGTTTGAGGCCTGCCTCCTGGAATCTGTTGCGAATGTAGGCTGCTGCTTTGGATTCTCCGGGAGTTCCTATTTCTCTTCCCTCCATTTCGTCAGCGGCCAGAAAACCGATATCTATCGTAATTTGCTGAACCGGATCTTCACCGGGGATATCTAATTTTCGGGAACAGGAAACCAGAAAAAGAAAAGCGATGGCGGATAAAAACAACCTTTGTTTCATGAAATTGTATTTTCCACAAAAGTAATAAATTAGGGCAAAGGCGGGAAAATAGACTGTCATATTAGACAAAATGACACTATGACTGTAATAATAGCAGGTAAAAACCCGAAATTCCTGACAGGTTTTCATGAAAATCGATCCATAAGAACAAAAATCCGGCATGGCACAGCGATTGATAAGAGTAATGAAACATAAAAACTAAAACAAATACAATGGGAAAAATTATAGGAATTGACCTGGGAACTACCAACTCTTGTGTTGCTGTAATGGAGGGGAATGACCCGGTAGTAATACCCAATGAAGAAGGGAGAAGGACTACACCCTCAGTGGTGGCATTTCTTGATAATGGCGAACGCAAAGTGGGAGATCCAGCCAAAAGGCAGGCAATTACCAATCCGAGGAGAACCGTGGCTTCAATCAAAAGATTTATGGGTAACCGATTCTCAGAAGTGGGAAAAGAAGCCGGTAGGGTAGCTTATAAGGTAGATAAGGGCGACAATGACACTCCAAGAGTTGACATTGATGGCAGACAATATACCCCGCAGGAAATTTCTGCGATGGTGCTGCAAAAAATGAAAAAAACCGCTGAAGACTTTTTGGGCCAGTCCGTTACAGAAGCGGTCATCACCGTCCCTGCTTATTTTAACGACTCACAGCGACAGGCAACCAAGGAAGCCGGTGAAATTGCGGGCTTAAAAGTGTTAAGGATCATCAATGAACCTACAGCCGCAGCCCTTGCCTACGGACTAGACAAAAAACACCACGACTCTACCATTGCTGTGTATGACCTTGGGGGAGGAACCTTTGATATATCCATTTTGGAATTGGGTGAAGGTGTCTTTGAGGTAAAATCCACCAATGGAGATACCCATTTGGGAGGTGACGACTTTGATCAGGTTATCATTGACTGGTTAGCAGAAAGTTTTAAAGCACAGGAAAACATTGATCTTCGAAAAGACCCAATGGCCCTCCAGCGTTTGAAAGAAGCGGCAGAAAAAGCCAAAGTAGAGCTTTCCTCTTCTGCAGAAACCGAGGTTAACCTGCCTTATGTTACAGCTGTAGATGGAGTTCCTAAACACCTGGTTGTAAAATTAACACGTGCCAAGTTTGAGCAATTAGCAGATGATCTGGTACAGAGAACCTTGAAACCATGCGCTGATGCATTAAAAGACGCAGGTCTGGACAAGAGCGACATCGATGAAGTTATCCTGGTAGGTGGATCCACCCGTATTCCGAAGATCCAGGAAGCAGTCGAAGCCTTTTTTGGCAAAAAACCCAACAAATCAGTAAACCCTGATGAGGTAGTTGCCGTAGGAGCAGCCATCCAGGGCGGGGTATTAAGTGGTGACGTAAAAGATGTCTTACTGCTTGATGTAACGCCACTTTCAATGGGCATCGAAGTGATGGGAGGTATGTATGATGTGGTAATTGAGTCCAATTCTACCATTCCAACAAAAAAATCAAAGATCTATAGTACTGCTGCAGACAGCCAGCCAAGTGTGGAAATTCACATTTTACAAGGTGAAAGGCCCATGGCAAAAGACAATAGAGCCATCGGAAGGTTTATTTTAGATGGCATACCCCCTGCACCAAGGGGGGTACCTCAGATCGAAGTTTCATTCGACATCGATGCCAACGGCATCCTGAGTGTATCTGCCATGGACAAAGGAACCGGTAAACAGCAAAACATCAGGATTGAAGCTTCTACCGGACTTTCCAAAGAAGAGATCGAAAAGATGAAAGCAGAAGCAGCTGCCAATGCTGATATCGACAAAGCAGCACGAGAAAAGGCAGAAGCCATTAATCAGGCAGATAGTTTGATTTTCCAGACTGAGAAACAGTTAAGCGAGTTTGGTGACAAAATCCCTGGAGATAAGAGATCAGCTATTGACACGGCCCTAGCCCAATTGAAGGAAGCACATAAAAATCAGGATGTAGCAGCCATTCAAACTACCTCTAAAGCCCTGAATGATGCCTTTATGGCTGCAAGTCAGGACATTTACAATGCCCAGCAGTCAGCAGGAGGAGGAGAGCAAGCGGGAGGTCAACAGAATTCCACTGCCGGTGCTGATGATATTACAGACGTAGAGTTTGAAGAAGTTCAGGACAAAAAGTAGAATACAAAGAGGATACAGGATTATGTTTAAGCCCGGCTTGTCCGGGCTTTTTTATTTGTGTTAACAAATAAAATTTGTTGGATATCAATATTTGTTATAACATACCAAATATTAGATTGAAAACAATTTTTTAATCAAAATTTAATCTCAAATAGGCAAATTCTATCAAAAATAACTTTGATAGTCGAAACATAACGGTTAAATTTGAGGGTTAAACAATATAACCAAACTTTAATCTGGTATGATGAAGAACTTACGCGTTTTCTTATTTATTTTTTCTTTGTGCAGTGCATTTATTGCCAACAGTCAAATTAGTGTAACAGCAACGGCAGGTGATATGGGTCCTACGGCTTACACAACAATTAGTGCTGCTTTTACAGCAATCAACGCTGGTACCCATCAAGGAGACATTCTTATTTCAGTAACAGGGAATACCACAGAGGCAGCAACACCAACAGCTCTTTTAAAAAGCTCTAGCCCTTCCTCTTATAGTTCAGTGATTATTAGACCTACTGGTGGGAACTGGATTATAAATTCTGCTGCAGCCCCTACAGCAAGTAGAGGTATAATAGAATTAAATGGAGCTGATAACGTTACAATTGATGGTGACGATCCTAGTACCCCAGGGGAACGAAACTTGACTATCCAATCGGTTACAGCAACTACTACAGGCATCGCATGTGTTAGACTTTCATCTAATAGTACAACTGGTACAGATGGGGCTGATAATAATACTGTTAAAAATTGTATTATAGTCGGATCCAGGAGTTCTGCAACATCCTCGACTGTAAATTATGGTATAGTTTTATCGAACTCAACTTCCATTTCGACTGGTGCCTATAGCAGCATAAATACAAAAGTAGAAAACAATGTGATTACAAGATGTTGGCATGGTATTTATGTTAATGGTGAAAGTACAACGTATCCCAATACAGGTACGCAAATATTAAGGAATAAAATAGGTACCCCGGAAAACGGAATCTTTGATGATGCAACAACTGTTGGATTTAGAGGTATTTATATTGATTATTCTGCGGTATCTGGAACTGGTGCACTCATTCAGGGAAATGATATTAGAGTTGGAGTCAGTACAACTGGTTATTCAAACACAATCGCAGGGATTGAAGTTCAAACAGCGAATTTCGGTATAACGATTGATAGAAATAACATACATGATATTAACCAACCAAGTACTGGTGGATGGGGTGCACATGGCATTTATGTCACTGGCAGTGCAAATAACACCTCTTCAACAATCACAAATAACTTTATCAGAGATTGTAAAATGGTTGTTTATCAAACATCTGCAACAAGTACATTTATTCCCTGCGGTTTATTTTTTACAGCAGGAGCTACCAATGTAAATTTCATAAACAACACTGTTGTTATGAATACTCAATTGGGATCGGGCACAAACTTCTCATCATTTTGCGTAAATTCCAGTGTTAGTGGTGTAACCTTTAGCAAGTTTAACAATAACATATTAGTAAATAATGCCACTAGTACTTCAGCATATTGTTTTTATGTCAACAATACTGCGTCCATCTCCAGTGCAAATGTTAACAACAATAATTATTATTCTTCTGGCGGAAATATTGGCTACTACAATGGTAGTGCTAGGACTTCACTAACAAATTGGCAATCTGCAACTACAAAGGATAATTTGAGTTTTAATTCCAATCCAAGTTTTGTTACTTCTACGGATTTGCATTTGAATTATGGATCACTTACTTCTTTATTTGAATCTACTGGAGCTCCTGTAGGTACAACAAATGTAACATCAGATTTTGATGGTGATACCCGCCCAGGACCAACTGGAAGCATTAATGGGGGAGGAACTAATCCGGACATGGGTGCAGATGAATTTGATGGAGTGCCACCTGTTTCAATGATGTATATTTCATCTACGGTAGACCAATTAACAGGAAGTGCTTATGCTGGCGGAATCAATCAACCGATTATACGAATCAATGTGGTGACTAGTGGTCCAATAATCCCACTCAATCTTACTTCGATAACCGTTAATGCCAATGGTACAACCGATATAGCAGATATTAATTCGGCAACTGCAAAAGTTTATTATACAGGACCATCCACAACATTTTCAACTGCCACACTTTTTGGTTCTGGTACACCAACTATTGCTGACTTTGCGGTTACAGGTAGCCAGCTGCTTGCAGAAGGTAACAATTATTTTTGGCTGGCTTATGATGTTGCTCCAGGCGCTTCTACCGGTAATAACATAGATGGAGAATGTAATTCTGTTACTTTGGGAGGCACATTTACACCTACAGTTACAGCTCCTACTGGCAACAAAACCATTCTTGGACCGCTTAATGGAACTTACCTTGTTGGTACTGGTCAGACGAGTCCAAATTTTGCTACATTGACCGAAGCTATCAACGACCTCAATGGAAGAGGTGTTTCAGGGCCTGTTATCTTTAACCTGTTAGATGCAAATTATTCAGGAAGTGAAGTTTTTCCGCTTACGATAAATCAGGTTGCTGGTGCTACAGCCACAAATACAGTGACCTTCAAACCCATGACTACTTCCACAATCTCGGGTAGTGTAGCAAGTGGGGCACTTATTAAATTAAATGGTGCAGACTATGTCACATTTGATGGAAGCAATAGTGGTGGTGCCGACAGAAGTCTGACTATTGTCAATTCATCAATAACTGCACCAACCGTAATTTCTGTAGCAAGTCTTGGAACCGGATTAGGCAGTAATAATAATACTATTAAAAATTGTAATTTGAGTACAGGTGTGGCTGCCTCCCTGGGCTACGGCATTTCAATAGGAGGCAATACCCCAGGTACAGCAGGAGACGACAATGATAATACAACCATTCAAAACAATTCTATATCTATTGCACCCATTGGTATTTATGCTACCGCAAGCGCCACTGGTGTGAATGATAATTTGAATATTATTGGAAACACTGTTACCTACAATGGAGCTTTGGCTAGCATAGGTATTCAGGTGGGACAAGCAAATAACTGTTTGATAAGTCAAAATACGGTTGATGAGCAAACAAGTGCCTCTCAATCCCCAACAGCCATTTCGCTTGAGACCGGATTTCTCAATTCAAGTGTAACTAGAAATAATATTACGCATGCCTTGACGACTGCTACTGGTGGTTATGGAGGAAGGGGAATAACGGTTGGTACTGGTTCTGCTTCCAGTAACCTGACGATTGCCAATAATTTTATTAGTGGAATTAATGGCTCTAACTGGACAGGATTTAGTAATTCCTCATCAATGGGTATAGGCATTGGTATGATTGGAAATAGTTCAACGATAACAACTATTTCGGGTGGAATCAACATCTACCACAATTCAGTTAATCTTTATGGTGACTACCAAGGAACCTCAACAACTACAAATAAAATTACAACCGCTTTGTATGTTGGATCAGGAGCCACAGCCCTTGATGTAAAGAATAATATATTTGCTAACTCAATTAATAATCCAAATGCAGTTGCAGCTGCATATGCAATTTACTCTGCCGCAGCAAATACGGCATTTACTGCAATAGATTATAATGATTATTATGTTTCAGGAGCCCAAGGAGTTTTAGGATTTATTGGATCGAATAGAACTGATTTGGCTGGAATCATTGCAGGATTTGGGCAAAACAGTTCTTCGACTAATTCAGATCCAAAATTCATATCAAATTCTGATCTCCATATCAATACTAGTTTGACCACCATTGTAGAAGGGAAAGGTACTCCTCTTGCAAGTGTTACTACAGATATTGATAATGAAACAAGAAATGCACTAACACCCGATTTAGGTGCTGATGAAGGCAACTTTATAGCAATATTAGGGAATGATGTACAAGCTACCGCTTTTGATGATCCCATAAATGGAGGGTCAAAACCAACTGGCATAGCGTTCACTCCTATGGCTTCATTTACCAATAATGGCACCAACACGCAAACCAACATACCTGTGAGATACAGGGTATTGAATTCTTCAATGGTTGAGATTTACAATGAAATAGGAACAATAGCCTCACTGGTCAGTGGAGCTTCTTTTACTCATACATTCCCACCCCTTACGCTGACCACAGGCGGCACATATACCATTTTCGCCAAAGCCGAGTTGGTAGGAGATGAGTTGACTTCCAATGATGAAATTACTGGTACACTTATTGGTGATGTACCACTTTGTGGCACTTATGCTGTTGGTAGCTCACAGCCAGTAGGATTTCAAAATTTGACTCAAGCTTTTTCTAAGATAAATGCATTGGGTGTTTCTTGTGCTGTTGTATTTGAACTTCAATCGGACTATACAAGCGTTGGTGAAACACTGCCATTGACACTTTCCAACATTCCAGGCATCTCTTCTGCAAATACTTTTACATTGAAACCGGCATCTGGTGTAAATAGTACAATTTCCGGATCAATTAATTCTAATGTTATCATTAAAGTTTTGAGTGACTATGTGACAATTGATGGTTCAAACAACAATACAACATCAAGGAATTTGAATATTACCAATACAGGCACCACAGGACCGAGTGTAGTATTAATTGGATCAATAGGAACTGCTCCTAGAATAAATGTAACACTTAAAAACTGTAATATAACAAATGGCCTTAACACCTCAACCGCAGTAGCAGTGACTGATGCAACTGTACTTGGTAATGACGGATACTTTAATAACATTACTGTTCAAAATAATAATATTAAAAAAGCCTATATTGGAATCTATTCCAGAGCGGCTGTAAGCAGTGGAAATGGTTCAGGGCTAAATATAAATAATAATGACCTCACAACTTCTGGAAGTGATGCAATTCGATTTACCGGCATTTATTTGCAAGGTGTAGATGGAGGATCTGTATCCAATAACTTAATAGGAAACTTTGATACCACTTCAGATGAAGATGATAATGGTATTTATCTGGCAACCGGTGTTAAAAACATTTCAGTTTTATCTAATAAAATATCAAATCTTGGATATACGGGCATTAATGGCTATGGAGCACATGGTATCTTAGTTGCAAGTGGCGTATTATCAGCTAACATTTTAGTGGCAAATAATATGATTTCAAATATGTTTGGCGATGGATGGAGTTATACAGCTGTTGCTGCCGATAATCCAATTGGTATTGCATTGACTTCAACGCAAGATGGAATAAGTATTTACCACAATACCATAAGTTTAAGTGGAAATACTCTAAATCAAACTGGTGCCATGTCAATGGGTATTTTATTGAATACCGGCAGCGTTGCTGATATTAGAAATAACATCATTGTTAATAACCTTGGTTTAACCGGAGCTATCGGGTACGGAAGTGTTGGCATTTATGCGGCAACGGCCAATACCCAATTTACCGATATCAACTACAACAATTATGTATGCAATCCGACTGGATCTGGTTTAAAATATACGGGTCAAATCTTAACTACAGGGTCAACTCTGCTTTCAGATTGGCAAACTGCAACAACAAAAGACGCTAATTCCGTATCTATAAATCCTGTTTTCACCTCAGCAACAGACCTACATTTAATACCTGAAAGTAACATTACCTTAAACAACCTTGGAACACCAGTTGCATTAGTTACAACAGATTTTGATAACGAAACAAGAAATCTAACAACTCCAGATATAGGTTGTGATGAATATACACCAATAGTTTGTGTAGGACAACCAAATGCAGGAACTGTTTCACCTGCTACAATATCAATATGCAATGGTCTGGCTACCATTATCTCTGCAACAGGAATTTCATCCGGAAGTGGAATAAGTTACCAATGGAAGTCAGGTCCTTCAGGTGGTCCATATACCAATGTTTCAGGAGGTACAGGAGCCACCACATCATCTTACACAACTCCTTCATTGGAAACTGGAAACTATTATTACGTTCTTGAAACACTTTGTTCTAACTCAGGACAAACCAATATTACCAATGAGGTCGCCGTTGGTGTCACAGGAGATGAGGTTACAAACGAAAACAACGACGGTGCCGGCTCACTCCGCAAAGCCATTGAATGTACTGCCGCTGGCGATACCGTTTTTGTTAGCTCCGGCAGCGTGAACCTAATCAACTTGTTAACTCAACTCAATGTTGATAAGCCTTTGTTGATCCTGGATGACAACGGCAGTCCTGTGATGTTGAAATTTGACTTCGGTGGAGTAGGGTTGATGAATGAAACCAATGGTGCATTCAAAGTGGGTACTATGGGCAATGTAACATTAGACAATATCCACATCAAACATGTGGGCAACGATGCTACGCACCCAATTGTCAAAAACGAAGGTATACTTACCCTTAAAAACAGTAAGATTACCGGAGAAACAGGCAATATCATTCCTCCAGTAGTTCAAAACGCAACTGGTGCTACCATCAATGCGGAAGGTACGAGTGAAATTAAGAGTGAATAATTACAGGGATATTTTTTCTACCTGTTAACATTAATAGAAAGAGGGACTTGCTTATACAGGTCCCTCTTTTTTTATTGATCTTAACGAAGTTTGAACAAAATTGTAATTCATTTCTTTATTGTCTAAAACACCACCATGCCAAAATTCCTCCAATCCAAGGCTCAGATCTTGTTCATCTTTCTGGCCGGATTTTTTGTGGTCAATGCCATTGTAGCTGAGTTCATTGGCATTAAAATCTTCTCCCTGGAAAAGACCTTGGGCATTGCTCCATTTTCATTTAGTCTCCTGGGCCAGGAAGGCCTTAGTTTTAATCTGACGGCGGGCGTTCTACTATGGCCTGTGGTTTTTGTTATGACAGACCTTATCAATGAGTACTACGGTCCGAGGGCCGTGCGGTTTTTATCATGGATGGCGGTCGGACTCATTATTTATGCATTTATTATGGTGTTTACTGCCATTGCTGTTACTCCCAATGACTGGTGGAACCTGGAAAGCGGAAAACTGGATGCCAATCCAGCCAACCATATTGCTTCCATGAATTTGGCTTTTAGGAAAGTGATGGGACAAGGCCTCTGGATTATAATTGGCTCCGTCATTGCTTTTTTGGTGGGCCAAATTATTGATGTTTTGATCTTTCACCGAATTAAAAAAGTGACCGGTGAAAAAAGGATCTGGCTTAGGGCCACAGGGTCCACCCTGGTTTCCCAGTTGATTGATTCCTACATTGTACTTATTATTGCCTTCTACATTGGTTCAGACTGGGAACTCTCCAGGGTCCTTGCCATCGGTACCGTCAATTACATCTACAAGTTTGTGATGGCCTTTTTATTAACCCCTGTTATTTATGCTGTCCATGCATGGATTGAAAACTTCTTGGGTAAAGACCAAGCCCAGCAGATGAAATGGGAAGCTATGGGCAATGAATAAAAAGAAAATGTCGTCATTGACATATAATTAACACAATAAATATATAAGTTAGGCAACTTTTTGGGGTGTGAAACGTATATAATAGTATAAATCCCCCCACAATGAACATAATCCTTAAAAGTGTAAAGTCCTTTTTGATGAGGCTTTTTAGCAAGTCAAAAAAGATTACTCAGCTCCCCCAGGGGGAAGAGTACGAAAACTGGTTGGGCGTGTAATTATTACCGCCCTTTTTTTTACCTCAACCTATCCATTGATTTCACCAGTTGGTCATCCTTTTTAATAAAACGGATCGCAACAGCGGAAGAAATGATGGAAACAATAGGCAAATAAGCCCCCAGGGCGTCGTCTACGGTCACTCCGGCCGGAACCCCACTTCCTTCCTTATACATCAGAAAATAAGCCAGCAAGGGCAAAAGAATGCCACTAACGAGAGAAAGTAAGGTGATCCTCATTTGCAAGACCCTGTTTTGATACAAAAATACAGCGGCTGCTGATAACAAAAAGCCTACAATCACCAGGATCAACAGAAGTGGACTGTCCTGGACTTCATACCGTTGATCTGCCAACAACTGCGGCAATGGCTGGGTACTGGTTGCAAAATCGGTGGCAAACTGTCCTAAAAAGCCTAGGCCAGAAATCAATAATAAAATGCTCTGAATTCTTTGAATCATCTTTCCTGGTGTAATTTTGTTGCAATTATAGTAAAAGATCGCTATCCATGCAATTTAGCTTTTGGGAAGATAATTTTTATCAATGTCAGAATGGCGCTCTGATCATTGGTTCAGGTATAGTAGGACTCAGTACCGCTATTGAATTGAAACTTCAACATCCAAATTTAAGCGTCGTTGTAGTTGAAAAATACCATCCACCCCAGGGCGCTAGCACCAAAAATGCAGGTTTTGCCTGCTTTGGCAGTCTTTCCGAATTGATGGACGACCTTCAACACATTCCTGAGAAAGACCTCAAAACCATCATTTCCATGAGGTGGACAGGTATAAAAATTCTTCAGGATAGACTTGCTGCCAAAAATGTACCTGTGTTATTTACGGGTGGACATGAATTGTTGCGACCCGGTGAAACTCCCGAGCCGGCTGAGCTCACCAAAGCCAATACCATCATGCAGGAGACACTGGGCATAGACAACTACTTTGAAGTGAAACCTCAGGACGATTTCAATAACTTTTCGTCTCTAAAGGTTTTTATGAGACAGGAAGGAGAGCTCGACACCATGCAGATGTTTAATGCCTTATACGAAACAGCAATTGACCTGGGAGTAAAATTCATTTTTGGTCACAATGTAGAGGCGATCGACACAAAACATAAAAAGGTAAGTTTTACAAGCGGACTGGAATTGGGCTATCGACTCTTGTTTTTATGTACCAATGGATTTACACGCAACTTATTCCCACAATATGAAGTCATACCTGCCAGAAATCTGGTCTGTGTTACAGAACCCATTGCAGGTTTAAAATGGACCGGTGTCTACCACTATGACAGAGGATATTACTATTTCCGTAGAATTGGCAACAGAATTTTATTGGGTGGCGCCAGAAACCTGGACCCCGAGACGGAAACCACCGACCAATTTGAATTCAATGAACAAATTAAAGATGAACTCATTCGTTTCTTGCATGAAAATATCTGCCCTCAGCAAAACGTAAAGATTACCAATTGGTGGACGGGTATTCTGGGCGTTGGCCCTTCAAAACTGCCGATTGTAGAACAAATTGATACCGATTGTTTCATTGGTGTCAGATTGGGTGGCATGGGCGTGGCTATTGGAAGTTATTTAGGTAAATTATTAGTTGAAAAAGCAAATCAATCATTATGAGGTTATTTGATGCACAATTGTACATAGATCGCAGAACCCGCTTGTGTGAGGAGGTTCAAAGCGGAATTATTTGGATCATGGGCAACGGAGAAAGTGCCTGCAATTATAAGGACAACACCTATCCATTTAGGCAAAATAGTAATTTTTTATATTATTTTGGCATCAATGCTCCTGATCTCAATGCCCTCCTTGATTGCGAAACAGGAGAGACTGTGATTTACGGCCATGAATTGACCATGGATGACATCATCTGGATGGGTGAAATTGATAAACTTTCTAACCTTGCCCGCAAGGTGGGTGTGACCAAAATCAAAGAACCTGCTGCCCTTCAGACAGATATTGCCAAGGCAAAATCAAAGGGAATTTCGGTTCATTTTACTCCTGCATACCGCCTGGAACACCACGAAGCGGTTCACCAGGCCGGTCTTGATTATCCTTCTTTGTCCCTAATTGAAGCCATTTTTAACCAAAGAGCAATCAAAAGTGATCTGGAATTGCAGGAAATGGCTAAAGCCGTGAACATTACCGGTGAGATGCACGTGGCTGCCATGCAGTTTAGCAAAGCAGGCAAATATGAATACGAAGTAGTAGCAGAAATTACGCGTATTTGTAAGGCCCATAATGCAGATTTTTCCTACGGCCCCATATTTAGCATCGATGGCCAGGTGTTGCACAACCACCACCATGCCAACTTAATGAAGGATGGCAGATTGGTACTCAATGATTCAGGAGCTCAAACAGACATGCTGTATGCCGGTGATATAACCCGGACTTTTCCAGTTAGTGGTAGATTTACCGATCAGCAGAAGGAAATTTACCAGATTGTGCTGGAGATGGAGAAAAAAGGCATTATGAGCTGTAAGCCAGGGGTGTACTACAGAGATGTTCATCTGACCGTGTGCAAATTGATGATCGAAAGATTTAAAGAATTAGGAATTCTGAATGGAGATTCTGATGCTATGCTGGAACAAGGTATATATGGTCTGTTCATGCCCCATGGACTGGGACACATGATTGGGCTCGATGTTCACGACATGGAGGATTTGGGAGAAAACCACATAGGATACGAAGCCGGCCAGGAAAGAAGTAAGCTGCTGGGTTTAAAATCCCTCAGACTTGCCCGTAAGTTGCAAGCGGGTTTCACATTAACCGTTGAACCCGGCATTTATTTTATTCCTCAGCTCATAGAAAAATACAAGGCTGCCCATCTATTTAGTGACTATGTAAACTATAATAAACTGGAAGCCTACTACGACTTTGGAGGTATCAGAGTTGAAGACAATATTGTCGTAACCCAGGAGGGCTGTGACGTTATTGGTGATTATATTCCAAAAGAAATGGAGGAAATAGAATCGATTATGCAGTAACCATCATGCCTTGATAAATATCTTTTTACTGTAGAGTACATACGCAAAGAGCCAGATGGTTGAACAAAACAAAAGGGCAAAAAGAAATGAACCAAAGTAGGGGCCTGCTAATGGGCTTAATACCTTACTATAAAATGCGGCAGGCAAAGTAGAATCACCCACCTTGATAAGGTGCAGGGTTCGAATTACCAAACCTGACATGGCATAAGAGGCAAGCGCATTCATACCAAATACCTTGAATGGGAAAGACCAACTCTTATTTCCCTTCACATCTATAAAATAGAGCATAAACGCAAAAAGCCAGGATGCCAATCCGGATGTAAACATTGCATAAGAGCTGGACCAAATGGGTTTATTGATGGGAAAACCGGTAAAATTCCAGATAATGCCAATACCAATCAGTATCGCTCCAAAAAGAAGGACATACCGGATTTGTAACATAGAAGATTCTAATTTTGCAATCTTTCTGGCCAGAATATACCCAAACATCACATTGCCAATAGAACCTAAGGTACTCAAGAGCCCTTCAGGATCAAAGGGAATACCATATCCATGATAAATGTGGGTCTCTCCCAACAAAGCCAAATCGATGGAACGCACCAAATTATTTTCTAGAGAAAGTGGATCCACAGCCACAAAGGAGACTAAGAGGATGTAGTAGATTGCCAGTATCAACATAGTGACCCAAAGTTGCCATTTTTCTGCTATGTAGATGGAAATCAAACTGCCAAAAAAGTAAGCTAGGGCTATTCTTTGAAGTACGCCAAATATCCTTAAATCAGCCAAAGGCTTGTCATAAAAAGGAAACCAGTTGAGCAGCAAACCAATACCAAAGATAACAGCGGTACGTTTTAGTGCCTTTGTCAGCAATTGAGCCTGTGTAAAATCGGAGTGGCTTTTAAATGACTGTGCCATACTTAAGCCCACAATAAACAAAAAGAAGGGAAAAACAAGATCGGTTGGCGTACATCCATCCCATTTGGCGTGTCGGAGCGGAGCATACACAAATTCCCACGAACCGGGCGTGTTGACGATAATCATAAATGCTATCGTAAGCCCTCTCAATACATCGATAGAAAGCAATCGTTGGTTTTGATTTATCATTTACTGACTTTTGCCAGTAAATATAAAAGAAAGCCAGAGAATTGAAGTCAAAAGCCTTATAAAATATCGTTCTATTTACCTAACAACAATTTTCGTGCGGGAGGTCACACCGTTGGCAAATTTTAGCAAGCCAAGGTAAATTCCGGAAGGAAGGTCAGAGACATTGACAATATTTCCGGAAAAAGAAGGAGTCATTACATTGCCACTCATATCAATGAGGTTCACCCCTTCCAAATTCTCACCGTTAACATAAAAATAGTCGGCAACCGGATTGGGGTAAACATCGATCCATGGCAAAACTTCTTGGGTAGCTGACAATTGCTGGAATCCAAGAAAAAAGAAGAGGGTAGAGGTGATGGCCGGAGATACACACGAGGAATGGCTGCCATTGGGATTCACGTCAATTGCAGACACGGTAGTTGAACCATTTTGTTTCATTTTTGCTTCTGCAATGATGCTATTGGTATAGGCTACCTGCTCATCCGCTTTACAATATAATAATCGGGTAGGAATTGTAGGTGCCCAGTCATAAACATCATTGTCTTTTAAAGCCAGGTTGACAGGATGGTTGTCGTTGGTAAGTATATCATTCAGCACATTATCCAGCAACATCTTTTTGGGCTGTGCGAGGCCGTATTGACTTGTTAATTTGGCAATTAATTTATCATTCAGTTCCCACAAATCATCTTGACCGGCAACAAATCTATCAATCAATTGAGCATATTCTTCTTTAAAAAAGTTTCGCATATTGTTTTGAGGAAAGATGCCGTAAACTTCATTGTAACCCAATGCGACCAGGGCAATATATGCCACTGTTCCATAAGCTTCGTCGCTGATTAAAAGTTGTTTCATGCCCGTAGAAATGGAATACGGACCCGACATGTGGCTGGCTGCTTTGAGGTCGAAGCCCATATTATTGGCCTCCATGCTCCTGTGGAAAGCCATGCTGGCATGACCGCCCTGACTATACCCGGTAAAAAAAAGGTCTTTGGTTGTGTTATAGCCCTTCTCGTCCAAAAATTGCAGTGTAGCTGAAAGCATGTGTTGGGCTACCCATGATTCTGAAGCAGCATGGACATAAGGATGAATGCCAGTATCCACTCCCAAACCCAGATAATCAGGGGCTATGGAAATAAAGCCCAGTGAAGAAAAGATAGAAGGTAATAGGCCTTCAAAACTTTCGTAGCCAGGTACCTCAGTTCGTGACCCAGCTGTGCCATGTTGATAAACCAACATTGGATAACCACTTGTCTTAACTTTTGGCAGGCAAACCAATCCACTCACAGTTGTTGGCGCACCGTCCACTTCCTTACTTGTGTAAATGATTCTATATTGATCAACGTCATAACTGGCAAACAAACCAAATTCCTGAACAAAGTAGGAAACCGGATAGGTTTTTAAGTAAGTAGAGCTAACCAATTGCTGCGCCACCATTGGCAGAGCACCGAATAATAAAAAAAGAAAGGTGTAATTTTTTTTCATGGAAATCACAATTAAAAATCGAAAATATTCAAATAAACAGGTAAGATAAGGCTTTGGTTGTTAACCAAAATATTTTATTTTATCTGTTTCAAAATTTTATTCAGAGCGGTCTGTTCATTTCGGTTGTAGATCCTAAAGTTAGCCTTTCTGTAAGTTTTCAGCCTGGCTTTGTATTTGAGATATAGCTCCTTTTTGCCTTTATTAGTAGCTAGTGGCCTGTCATTGTCCTTCCTTAAAATGGGCAAAATCTGCTTTAGACTCCGTTTTAAAAAGAAAACCTGTCCACTGCTTTTCATTACTTCCAGGGCGCCATCGATCAATACCATACCGCCTCCGGTAGCAATCACACATTCCTCTTTTGTGCTACTCAATTCCAACAAGAGGTCTTTTTCCATTCTTCTGAATGCAACTTCTCCCTCGGTGGAAAAAATATGTTGGATACTGGCCCCAAATCGTTTTTCAATTTCAAGATCAGTATCAATAAAAGGCCTGCCGATGGCGGAAGCCAATAGCCTACCCACGGTTGATTTACCCGAAGCCATAAAACCAACCAGGTAGATATGACCAGCCATCAATTGCTTAAATAAAGCGCAGCCAACTCCGCATCAATGTTGGCATAGCCAAGACTAATAGCTGTTTCAAGGTCTGCTTTGGCAAATTCTTTTCTGGTTATTTGATGGTTTTCGATGGCTCTTTCATAAAAATAAATGCCTTTCGATGCATCGAGTTGAATGGCCCTGTTGATATCGTCCAAAGCAGCCATCAAATTTCCGAGTGTTCTTTTCATTCTTGCTTTTTCGTACCAGGTATCTCCATTATAAGGTCTATATTTTTGATACTCATCCAGGTCAGCAATGGCCTGGGTTGTATATTGTCCATATTCTGTAGAACCCAGTGGGTACCTGGCAGCAAGGGCTGAATTGAGCACAGATCGGTTGAGGTAACCGGTTTCATGATCTGGTTTAAATTTCAAACCGGTATTGATGTTTTCAATCGCTTTTTCCAAATTACCCAACCTGGCATAGGTGGCACCGCGGTTGACCCAAAATTCTCCATCATTTGGCTTTAGCTCAATGGCGCGGTTATAATCTTTTAATGCCAGAAGTAAGCGGGTACTGTCATTAGCAGTATCAAAGTATAGCCTCGCCCTTGAGTTATAGGTCTGAGGGTCTTCTTTTAGTGAAATGGCTTTATTGTAATCAACCAAAGCTTCGTCGTACATTTTTTGACTTCTGTAATAATTAGCCCTGTTGCCAAAAGGAAGGGTGGTTTTATCGTAGTATTTTAAAACGTGCGTCCATAAGGTGCCCGAATTTTCCCAGATAGCTACCTGTTTGTAAGTGATGTAGGAATAAATACCAATAGCCAGTATTCCTATTCCTGTTGCCAACGCTTTGGAGGCTCCCTGTTTTGCAGCCCATTTTTCCAGCAACCAGCCAAATCCAAAAAACAAACCCAGGTAGGCTATGTAGGTAAACCTGTCTGCGATAAAACCTTGTCCGGCTCCCAATACCTGTAGTAGGAATATGATATTAAATGTAAAGAAAAACAAGGCAAAACCAAATACCTTCCAACCCTTGGTATACGACATCCATGCTAAATACCCAACAATGGGTACCATTACTATGGTGGGATAGAAATAAGCCGGCATACTGGGCGGGTAGGGGTAGAGGGGTGATAATTCATAAGGAATTACAACCTTTACCAGGTAAACCAGGTAGCTAAAGCTTCCAATAAAAATGCGTTGCCAAAAAGGATAAGTCACGTCATTGGTATCCAGAGACCCCTCACTTCCTAAAACCACAATACCCAAAACACCCCATAAGAAGGATATCAGAAAATATGGCCACTTGTTGATGACCGATTTTAATTCAAACTTTTCATCCAATAGAAAATCAATGGCCACCATGACCAAAGGCAGGGCTACCGCCTGGATTTTAGATAAGAGCGAAAGACCAAAAAATAGATAAATCAGGACATACCTCCATAAAGTCGGATTGGTTTTGGTTCTGATGTATTGATACATAGCTGCCAAAAAAAACATCCCATACAATACATCCTTTCTTTCCGTTACCCATGCCACAGACTCTACGCGCATGGGATGAAGGGCAAACAACGCCGCAACAAAACCAGCCCCTATGAGACCCAGTCTTAGCCTCCGGCTTATCAGGTAAACCAACCAAACACAAATTAGGTGGAGCAATACATTGGTATGGTGCCACTGGCCTGGTGATTCCAATCCATTGTAACTGCCCTTGCCATACAACCTTTTTTCTAAGGCAAAGGTCCAAATGGTCAAAGGATTGTAGTTACCGATGACATCTGATTTAAATATTTTAACCGTGTTCTGCCAAAAATTTTCAGCATTGAGAGAAGTGATGAGGAGATTCTCGTAAAAATTCCTGTCATCATCCCAATTTACGAACTGATAGTTTTTTACATTGGAAAAGATCAAGTAAGCAGAAAAACATATTACTCCAATGAGTGCCCAGTCTTTCCAGGAGAAGAACGACTTAATAGCTGTTTTTTCAATGGTGGAAGATGCCACCTTGTTTTCAAATTTTTCTTTGTGTTGCTTTTTTGCCATGATTAATTTTCGCTTAAAGAATTCATTTCGTGTAAAATGAAGGGTAAAAATACAATGTGCCTTCCTTAATTGGAGCAATTTCTAAAAATTAGACCACTATTTTTCAGTTGATCCACAAAAATTATGTAACCACCTTTTTCCTAATTACGTATTTGAAATAAAAATAATTATGGCATCAGAAATTTTAGGAACCATCGGCTTTTTTACCACCTTGATGGTTTTAGGAGTAATTTTCCTTAAAAACAGACACCGTGAAAGGCTTGCTCTCATTCAATACGGCAAAGACAGTTCCGTATTCCACGGAAAAGACCGAAAAAACAATACCCTCAAATTTGGTCTCTTGTTCATGAGTGTAGGCGCAGGGCTATTGGTAGGTATCTTTTTGGATAAAGTATTTGATTCACAACCGGCCTGTACCTTTGCCTGTATCTTCATTTTTGGCGGCTTTTCTTTGATTTACTACCACCAATACCTCAATGGCAGAATTGGCAGTTATGATTCTGGAAAAGACGATTTCAAAGACAACGACGACCTTATTTAGGGTTTATTGACCAAAAGCCTGGTCGATATCAGCTATAATATCGTCTAAGTGCTCAAGCCCCACAGAAACCCTGATCAACCCATCTGTAATCCCAACCTGCTCTCTTTGCTCCTGAGTCAATTTACTGTGAGTAGAGGAAGCAGGATGGGTGATAATGGATCTGGTATCACCAAGGTTAGGAGAAATAGACAGCATTTTAACCCGATCGATGAATTGCCTTCCAGCCGCTACACCTCCCTTGAGTTCAAATGCAACAATGCCTCCACCTGCGCGCATTTGCTTTTTAGCCACCTGATTACCGGGATGAGAAGTTAGAAAGGGATATTTCACATACAATACTTCTGGCTTGTTTTCAAGGTATAACGCTAAGCCCATGGCATTTTCGCAGTGCCTGTCCATTCTGACCGATAAGGTTTCGAGACTTTTTGACAAGATCCAGGCATTAAATGGTGACAAGGTTGGTCCGGCATTTCGCATAAAGGGTACAATGGCACTGACAAGGTCGCTTCTTCCTGCTACCACACCTCCCAGCACTCTGCCCTGACCATCAATGTATTTGGTAGCTGAGTGGATAACAAGGTCACAGCCATGGTCGATTGGGTTTTGCAGATAAGGGGTGGCAAAACAATTGTCTACAACCAATAAGATTTTATTGGTTTTGGAAAAGGATGCAAACGCCGACAAATCAAAAATATCCAAGGCGGGATTGGAGGGAGTTTCTAAGTACAGCATTTTAGTCTCTCTCTTCACATATTTTTGCCAGTCTTCGACCCGGGTTGAATTGACCAAATCATAAGTTATACCCCATTTTCCAAAAAAATTTTCAAATAATTTAATGGTACTTCCAAAAACCGCCTGCGACAATAAAACATGATCACCTTGCTTTAAATGACAAGCAAAGCAGGCAAAAACGGCCGACATACCCGAAGCAGTTGCAATGGCCATCTCTGCATTTTCTAAGGAAGCCATTTTACTTTCAAACTCTTCTACAGATGGATTGCTATATCGACTGTAAATATTAGCATCGATTTCCTCTGTAAAAGCCATTCGCATTTCTTCAGCATCCGCAAAAACAAAGCTTGAGGTAGGAAAAATAGGGGTTGAATGTTCTTTTTGATGGGTGCGTTCCATTTGCAATCGGATCGCCCTGGTTTCAAATTTTTGCATATGTTTAATTCTCTTTGATTTCGAAACTATAAGTTACATCAGCCGTTTTGGACACCATCATGAGGACAGAGCAATATTTTTCAACGCTCAATGAAATCGCCCGGTCTGCTTTAGAGGGGTCAATCTTACCTGACAGAATAAAATGTAAATGGACCTTCACAAAGACCTTGGGTACCTGGTCTTCGGCTCGGTCGCCCGAAATCTTAACTTCAAGCCCAACAAGTGGCTGTTGCATTTTTTTAAGAATCAACTCCAGATCAATGCTGGCACAAGAAGCTCCTGCCAACAGCACAGATTCCATGGGTCCAACGGCCTGACCTTCGCCCGCCAAAATGATGGATTGGCCCCGGGCGTTGGTGCCCTCATACATTTGTTCAGATTTCCTCGTTAAACTAACTTCCATACACTTTTATTCAAAATTAGGCTTTTTTTGGCTGTAAACGTATTGAATTTATCCTCAAGCTAATAAAGTCTTATCTACATTAAAACAGGATTAAAAGTAGATTAAAAACAATATCAAATAGTAATGAATTTAAAAAATTTATATATTTTTGATGAGCGTCCATCGCTAAAGGCCATGACCGCCCCTGTTGGCCGGAAATGGTTTTCCCTCTTTTAAAAGCACTTTAGCACGGTTTTTGCATTATTAATGAACTAAGAAATCGAAATTAACGTTTTGATAATCAGTCAATACAAAATACTAAAATTGAGTAATATGCGTAATAAAATTTTACTTTTTGCGTTGTCACTGGTGTTTTATTTTAAATCACACGGACAAGATCTGCATTACTCACAATTTTACAATTCGCCGCTGAATATCAATCCAGCTTTGATTGGTATTTTTAATGGCGATCAGCGTTTTAATTTAAGTTACCGCAATCAATGGAAATTTGTACCTGTTAACTGGACCACCTTCAGCATTGCCTATGACAGGAAGTATTATCTGAAAGATGATCGCCATTTCCTGGGTTTTGGTGGCAATCTGAATTATGACAGACAAGGTGATTCTAAATTAACCCTAACCGGTATCAACCTGGGTGCATCCTATACCCGAAATCTCAATAAAAAGAACCTGATAGGAGCGGGCTTGATTCTTGGCTATTCAACGCGTGCCTTTAACACCTCAAATCTAACGTGGGATAAACAATGGGATGGTGTATCATTTAATCCCAATGCCCCCAACGGAGAAAATTTTAATTTCCAAAGGGTAAACATGCTGGAAACAGCTTTAGGGGTCAATTTCAGGCACCAACAAACCAGCAGGACGTATGTGGATGCAGGTATTGGGGCCTATCACCTACATCAGCCCTCAACTACATTTTATAATGCCCCCTCCGAAAGCCTGCCGATCCATCTGACTTTTAATGCCGTTGGAAATGTGCAATTGCTTTCACAGCTCGATCTTCAGGTACATGCCCTTCATCAAATCCAGGAACAATACAAAGAAACCCTGGTGGGAGGCCTTATTAAGTTTTATGTAAGTCAGAAAAGAGGGAGAGAGACACAGGTACATGCGGGTCTTTCGTACAGGACAGCAGGATCTACCATACCCACCATTGCCATTCAATACAATGAATGGTACGGCAGCTTTAGTTATGATCTGGATGCGACCAATTTTAATAAGATTGTTTCTTCAAACAGAGGGGGACCAGAGTTTCACCTGCGATACATCATCAAATCTGTAAGGCCACTATCTGACAGAAAAATTTGTCCCATTTATTAATTAAGACCTGAAGATTATCATGATAAAATACATTCAAATCATAGCCGTATTCTTGCTCTTGTTACCGGCATCAAGCCAGGGGCAAACCAGAAAAAAATTTCTGGAAGCGGCAGAAACTGCTTACAACTCCGGCAATTTTTATGCTGCCTTGGTTTATTACAATGAGGTATTGGCCTTTGATGATAAAGATGCCGAGATCATTTTTAAATCTGCTGAAGCCGCCAGAAAATTTGATTCCTATGCTGTTGCGGCAGAAAAATATGCGTTGTTAATCGATTCCATGCAAAACATCCCCGATTCAACCGCCTTGTTTTATGCAGGAGAAATGAATCAGCGTTTGGGAAAATTTGACAAGGCCACAGAGTATTATGATCTCTATTTATCACAATATGGCAATGACAAAGACTATCTGAGTAAACGAGCAAAAAAAGAAAAAGCATCATGCGCCTGGGCCGCAATCAACAGCAAGGAACCTGATGAAACGGTTACCATAGAAAGACTTGGCGGCAGTATCAACTCAGAATACAGCGATTTTGGAGCCATTCAGTGGGATACTACGATTTACTTTTCGTCTCAACGATTTGTAGAATCCAAGCCCGTTTTAAAACCAGCCAGACAACTAGCTAAAATCATTAGCGGTACAGATAACAATGTAAACCCCATCAATGCTGAATTCAATCGAAGGGAATTATCAGTAGCCAACTCTGTATTTAATACGGATAAATCCAAACTATTTTATACCGTTTGTGAATTTAAAGCAGACAATGAACTGAGGTGTGACCTATATTGGTCAAAAGTAAATGCCGATGGCAGCTTTAGTGAAGAACAAATGGTAGCAGCTCCCATCAACATGGCGGGCTATACAACAACTCAACCCAGCTTTGCCAAAGATCCGATTAATGGTAATGAAGTACTTTACTTTGTTTCAGACCGACCCGGAGGTAAAGGAAAACTTGATTTGTGGATGTCGGTATTTGATAAAAGACTGGGCTTTTCAAACCCCATCAACTTGACCGATATCAACACAGCTGAAAATGATGTGACACCTTTTTTCCACCAGGAACCAAGAGTCTTGTATTTTAGCTCTGAGGGCAAAACCGGATTTGGAGGCTACGATATTTATTACAGCCAGTGGGTAGACGGCAGTTTTCTGGATGCCGTAATTTTACCAATGCCCTATAACAGCACCTACCACGATATTTATTACAGACCCGATGAAACAGGAGAGACCGCTTTGTTTTCATCCAATAGAGAAGGTGCTTCTTATGTAGATGAGTTATTAAAATCATGTTGTTATGATATTTACAAAGCTCAAATTGACAAGATTCAAATTGATCTGAATGCGCTGACTTATGATAAAAACACAGGTGAGGAGTTAAATGGAGCTACAGTAACGTTGATTGACCACATGAAAGGTAAAACTTTGGCCAGCCAAACTCCTGAAAAAAGCCACGAACACATTTTCAGCCTATCCAAGGGCATTACCTATCTGATCATTGCTTCTAAACCCGGTTATAAGCCGGACACCATCACTTTTAGCACCCACGTGTTCAGAAAATCTGAAAAGCTTACCAAAAAATTATTTCTGGAAACGGATAAGTTAACGCTAGACCTTTTCACCTTCGATGCCAACGATAAAAAACCTTTATCCGCAGTAAAAATCACGATTGAAGACCTGACGGATCCTTCCAACCCTATGTTGGTTCAAATGAATGAAGAGGGAAACAACTATACATTTCGGTTAGAACCCAACAAAACGTATAGGGTGACGGCAACCAAGACAGGTTACGGCAGTGTTACTGAAAACATTGAGACCCGAGGAGGAAGTGGAAAAATAACACGCAACTTATACCTGCCACGCGCAGATATCAACAGATTGCTGCCTTTGGCGCTTTATTTTGACAATGATGAACCCGACCCTGACAGTAAGTCAACAGACACCAAAAAAATATTTGGTGAACTGCTTCAGGCCTATATGCACAGAAAGCCCGAGTTTATGGAAAAATATGGTAGGGGAGTAAAAGGTACTGAAAAACAAGAATCCATCGACAGGATGGAAGCCTTTTTTGAAGGTGATGTGAGAGGTGGATATGACAGGTTTAGTTTGTTCATGGATGAATTGATCAAAGCCCTGGGAGAAGGACAGAAAATAGACATGATGATCCGGGGTTATGCCTCACCCAGGTTTGACGATAGATACAATCTGGTTTTGGGGCAACGAAGAATAAACAGTGTCCGCAACGATATGATGAAGTACCGGAATGGAGCTCTGGCGCCGTACCTGATTAATGAACAATTGATCATAACTGAAATTTCTTATGGAGAAGAATTATCACCGGTAGATGTAGACGACAACATCAACGATGAAAAAGGTTCCATCTACAGCCTGAAAGCTTCTAAAGAAAGAAAGGTTGAAGTGATTAGTGTTAAAATTAAATAAATAACCAAAAGAAAGAAACGATGAGCGTGATGCATATAATAAAAAGAGGGCTTGTATGGGGAGCTTTTTTTATGGTTACTTTTTTCAATCTCGGTGAAATCAAAGCAACCCACATCGTAGGTGGAGATATAACCTATCGCTTCCTTGAAAGGTTGAATGGCCAGAACAGATACCAGATTGTTCTTACCATCAGGAGAGACTGTTCGAAGGATATAAATGGTATAGAGCTAAATGAGGACTTTGATAAAAACGCCTTCATTTCTATTTTCAAAGACGACAAGAACAATAAAAAAACCTTATTTCAAACGCTGAATATTGCCTTGTCTAACATTACCGGTGTCGATGACAAAATCGAATCAGACTGTGGCTTTGAAGGCAGTCAGATTTGTTATGAACAAACGGAATACAAGGCCATTGTAACCCTTCCTGACAATGCAGATGGCGGCTATTTGATCG
This sequence comes from uncultured Bacteroidota bacterium, assembly GCA_937872515.1. GTDB lineage: Bacteria > Bacteroidota > Bacteroidia > Chitinophagales > Saprospiraceae > JADKBO01. Next base: position 351,460 of record CALMSX010000082.1, on the reverse strand, counting down.
TCTATCAAAGATGTTGCAGGAATGGCAGTATCAACAACATTATCAATCCTCTCAATACCGGGGCTACTTATTCTGCTGAAATATCAAAAACTTCTTTTACCAATATGAATAGTTCGCCCAAGTTTACCAAATGGCCGAATGTATACATGTGTGTAAATGAACCCTACGATTTTGAGTTCGAAGCAACAGATGCAGACGGCGATTCACTGGTCTATAAATTGTGCGTGCCTTATGCCGGACTGGATTCAATTGCACCGCAAATCACTGCTTCTCTTCCAGCAAAGGCTCCTCCTTTTCCTGAAGTCATCTTCCAACCTCCATATAACCTCAACAACCTTATGGGTGGGGTTCCTCTGGCCATTAATAAATTCACCGGCCGCATCACCGCTCTGCCCAACATTGTGGGGCAATATGTAATGACGGTTTGTGTAGAAGAATACAGGAATGGGGTAAAGATTGGCGAAGTCCGACGAGATTTGCAATACAATACACGTATATGTTCTACACCTCCAACAGCCATTGTAGATGCACCATCAAGTATCTGCAATACAAAAACTGTCAACTTTATAAATAATTCTCTTTCTTCAGATACCTATGAATGGAATTTTAATTATCCATCTACAGACCCGGCTTTTAGAACCACAATAAAAAATCCAAGTTTTACTTTTCCGGCAAATGGAGATTATAAAGTCTACTTAAAAGTAGTGAGAGGTTCTGATAAGTGTTTTGACACCCTTATTCAAAATATACACGTTACTGATCTTCCTTACAATGCGGATTTTTCATATGATATCAAAGCATGTAATCCTGATGGATCTATTTCAGTAATTTTGACTGACTCTTCTTATACAGATGATATTGGAGCAACATCTACCGAATGGAACTGGAAGCTCATTCAAAATGGGGTAGAACAAACTGCCATCACCAATCCGGCTATTTTTGTTATTACACCGGGTGATTTCGATGTTGAATTGGGCGTAAAAGCTTCCAATGCCTGTTCGGGCAGCATTTCTAAGAGGGTAGATTATGAGACCAAGTTACTTGAATCTGATTTTAAAGTTGAACTTAATGGTTGCGATGAAAATAACCAACTTAAAGTAAAACTGATTGATCTTAGTCCGGAAAAGAATGACAATTATGTCATCACCACCAGAAACTGGACGGTAGTTAATTCAACGGGCACCAATCAATATACTGGTGATAGTGTTGAAATCATACTGGACCGCAAAGATTTTAGTGTAACACTAGATATCAACACAGATAAATTCTGTCGGGATTCAAAGGAAAATTTTTATCCCATTTCAGATTTTATACCTTCAGCCGATTTTATTTTCAACCTGAGCGGTTGTGATGTAGAAAATGCCGCCATTATTCGATTTACAGAGCAATCCAATGACACAGTTACCTATGCTGCAGTGAGTAAATACGAATGGCTCTACGACAATACCAGTTCAACTGGAAAAATGATTGATCTGACAAGAAACCTCCAAGACAGTTTTGATGTCACTTTAAAACTTACCTATGCCAACAATTGCACCTCTTTGATTGAAAAACCGGTTGATGTTGATCAACTCAGGCCAAAGGTAGATTTTGATTATGTAGCTGAATTATGTCCTACTGATTCAACTGTTGCCTTACAATATCTATTTAACGATGAATTTTCAAACGACCTGACTTATGACACCATAGCCTGGTATATCGGAAATTTAAGCGATGTTAAAAATTATACAGGAAATGTTGTTTCGGTGACTGTGCCAAAAGACAGTTTAATTTTTACACAAATTTCAACTCTATTTCAAAATGGCTGCAGGGATACAGTGGTTGAAACCTATCTGCCAGGGCCTTATGCAACTTTGCACATCATAGCAGATAGCCTGGTCCTATGTCCGGGGGAAAGCAAAGTTTTATTATCAAACGTAAATACAAACTTTGATTATATATGGTCACCTTTGATTGGTCTTGACCTTACAGATCCAACCAAACCCACCCTTACTGCAGTAGAAGACAAGGTATATTCCATCACAGTGACAGACGGCCTTTGTTCAGTTCGAGGCAGCATAACGGTTGATGTTTTGGAAACCATCAAACTTGCTATCCAGGGGGAAAATTATACCTGTGACGGCAGCGTCGAATTAACCGCCATTGGTGGGGTAGGACCAGGACAATACATTTGGTCTGACACACCTGGTTTTGGAAATGAAATTGCCAATGGGGTACAATTAAATACCACTTTTAGTGGCGATACAAAAAAGTATTATGTTCGTTTTAAAGGGGATGTGTGCAGTGCAGAGCCCGCTGAACTTTTAATTACAAATCAAAGACCAAAAATAGATGTAATCGGACCCTATCAATTTTGCATTGGTGATACCATTACCGCAACCAATGTATTCAATATTGAACCGACCCACATTACAACTATTACCTGGCATCCGGATCCTCACCTCATTAGTGTGGGCAATGGTTACAATATTACCGTAGGAACTATCGGAAACAACGATCAGAATTTTACGCTTTATTTTGATGCTGCCAACCAGTTTGGTTGTACTTCAGCTGATTCCCTATCCTTCAATATTATTAGCAACCCTGTTATAGATTTTGACTTTAATGTAACCAGTTGCGATACATTTAAGGCTTGTTTCCAGCTCAATGGCAGTATTTTTGGTTTCCCGCGCTGGGACTTTGGAGATCCCGGGTCAGGTAGCTCCAACAATTCAATCCTTGCGGCTGATTGCCATACTTATCCGGGACCTGGTTCATATATTGTAAAACTGATCAACATAAGTGACGTTTGTCCGTTTAAGGATGTTTTAGATACTGTGACATTTAATGCCACCTTGCCATTTGGCAACAATGATGATGAAAGTTGTACAAACGCTGATTACACTTTATCTCTTCCTGATTCTGTAAAAGGTCTTGAATTTGTATGGTTGGATAGTTCAGGAAAATTTTTGAGTCCCGAAGCAAATCCTACCGTAAATATCACTAAAGACACCAGTTTTATTTTAAGCGTGAAGGATAAAAATGGTTGCCCATTTAGGGATACCTTTGAGATCAGCGCCTTCAAGTTTGATTTCACCTTAGACGCCCAGGATACCGTTTGTACTACAGGTCAATATCCGATCACCGTTCTTAGTCCTCAATCCATTAATTTCAGCTATGCCTGGTCTCCGGCAGTCGGCATTGTTAGTGGTCAAAATACCAATACTATTCTGGCTGATGTTTCAAAGGCAACCAGCTATCAAGTGACCGTAACCCATCCGGATCTGGGCTGCATTCAGGAAAAAAACATTAGTTTTATTCCATTTGTATTCAACTATTCTTTAACCCTGCCTCCTATATTTTGTCTAAACCAAAATGGCAATGTGAGTATTGATGTTGAGGGTAATGTAAATTATATTTATGATTGGCAACCTTCATCAGACATCGTTTCAGGTGGTAATACAGCCAATGCTGTTATCCAGGTAACAGGCGAACAAGAGTTTTTTGTCAATGTGGTACACCCAACTCTGGGATGTAGATTAAGAGATAGTTTTATTGTTGATCCCGATTTTCTGACTGTCGATGTGGAAGCTAGTCCCAATGACACCGTTCCAAAAGGACAGACCGTAGAAATTTCAATAGTCGATCCTGTAACAGATTGGACCTATGTTTGGTCTAATGGAGGTACAGGCATTAAACAGGTAGTTGTCATCAATGAAACTACGGTTTTTACCGTAACTGCTACCGACAGCAATGGTTGCACAGGCACTGCCAGGATAGAAATCAAGGTAAGACCACCGCAATGTGCAGATGATGTGTTTATTCCTACCGCATTTTCACCCAATGGCGACAATAACAACGATGAGTTAATGGTAAGAAGCAACTACATTACAGATATGGAATTGATCATTTACAACCGCTGGGGTCAGGAAGTATTTTCCACCAAAGATCAGAGTATCGGTTGGTCAGGCAGATTAAATGGGGAAGAACTATCTCCCGATGTTTATGCCTATTGGTTAAAAGCCAGATGTCAGGATGGTGAAGAAATTATAAAAAGAGGTAATGTTTCGTTACTAAGATAAAAAAAAGGGGCCCAGGCCCCTTTTTTATTGCTTTATTTTAGCATCCCACACTATGAGAACAATTCTTCTTTAGCAAATTTTTTAACCAAAAGGGCATAAAAAATAGCTCTGTGTTTGGATCTGTTGGACGATCCCATTTGTTCTACTACCTCTTTAATAGCTTCCTCCATTTTGGCTTCATCAATGATGCCCAGCTTACCTTTTAAAAATTTTTCTTTGATGGTTGCCAATTCTGTTTCATCAGAAGAAGACACAGTACCCGCATCTGCCAGGTAAATAGTAGGACCAAGACTTTTTGCCACTGCTGTTACCAATCCCTCATCAAGTCCCAGATTTAATTCATTTATTGCATCCATATAGGTGCTCATTTTTTCATCAAACTGACTCATTTTAGAAGATTTATTGTTTATTAATAATTTGTCGACACTAAATTAATTCTTTTTAAATTTTGCAAGAAATTGAAGGATCTGATTTTTATCAGTTTCCCCTTTATCAAGTTGTTTAAGAAATGAGGTGCCCACAATGGCTCCATCCAAATAGGCACTGGCCAATTCAAATGACTTTTTATCCTGGATGCCAAAACCCAAAAGTAAAACCCTGTTTAATTTCATTCCGGCCAACTTTTTAAGGTACAAAATCATTTTTTCGTCTAACACTGCCTTTGTACCCGTTATTGAAGGACTGCTGACCACATAAACAAAACCCGTACTCAATTCCGAAGCTTTTTTGATGCGTTCTTCACTGGTAAGCGGGCTTACCAAAAAAGTAATCTTAATACCATATTTTTCAAACAGATCTTTCATTTCCTTTTCAAAATATTCCATGGGCAAATCAGGAATAATAAGACCAGTGACCTTGACCTTTTGACATGCGATCAGAAATTTTTCAATTCCAAATTGAAGCATTTGATTGAAGTAACCCATCAAATAAACTGGTTTTTGGATCATCAAAGCACTATGTTTTGATAATTGATCAAAGAGTACATCTATATTCATCCCATTGTCCAAAGCCTTTTTACCAGCCATTTGAATGACAGGCCCATCTGCCAAAGGGTCTGAATAGGGTAGTCCAATTTCAACAAAATCTACATCTCCCTCCATTAATGCAGGTAAGATGTAATGCAGGCTTTCTAGTTGAGGATAACCTGCAGTGAAATAGATATTTAATAATCCCGTATTGGGCATGGTCCTGTCTTTCATATTTCATCCATCTTTAGGTTCTCCATGTAAATTCCCAAATCTTTGTCTCCTCTGCCAGAAAGGGAAACCACAACTACTTCGTCCCTTTTTATTGTCAGTTGATGTAAGACTGCCAGCGCATGAGCTGATTCAAGGGCCGGTATGATTCCTTCCAATCTGGATAGCTCCAAAACGGCACGCAAAGCTTCATCATCGGTGGCACTCAATACCTTTACTCTCCTTTGTTCAATCAAATGAGCATGCATTGGGCCTATACCCGGATAATCAAGCCCTGCCGAAAGAGAGTAAGGCTCGGTAATTTGTCCGTATTGATCCTGCATCAACAGGGTCATACAGCCATGGATCACCCCTTTTTTTCCGATCTGACTTGTCGCTGCGGTACTGCCACTGTTGATACCTTTACCCGCAGCCTCTGCTAAAATGAGTTTGACCTTTTCATCATCCAAAAAATCAAACATGGCACCTGCCGCATTGCTACCGCCACCCACACATGCTACCACATAATCAGGAGTGGATCTTCCAAACTGATCCAGCAATTGAATTTTGATTTCTTTGCTAATCACGGACTGTAGCCGACTCACTAAATCAGGGTAGGGGTGGGGGCCGATCGCACTTCCAATGATGTAATGAGTATCTTCTGCATGGCTAATCCAATCTCGGATGGCTTCATTGGTAGCATCCTTCAATGTCTTACTGCCCGATCTGGCTGGAATAACGGTTGCACCCAGCATTCTCATTCTGGCCACATTGGCTGCCTGTCTCTGTATGTCGTGTTCACCCATGTAAACGATACAATCCAATCCTTTTAAAGCACATACGGTGGCAGTAGCCACACCATGCTGTCCTGCACCGGTCTCTGCAATGATTCTTCTTTTTCCCATCCTACCAGCCAGTATAATTTGGCCAATGGTATTGTTGATCTTGTGGGCTCCGGTATGGCACAAATCTTCTCTCTTCAAATAGATGCGAAAGCCTAAATGTTGAGACAACCTTTTTGCTTCATACAAAGGAGTGGGCCTGCCTACATAATTTTTTAATAAATCATTGTACTCTTCCTGAAAACCGATGTCTGCCAACATCACCTGATATGTATCTTGAAGCGCTTTTACATTGGGGTAGAGGATCTCTGGAATGAAGGCACCTCCATAGACTCCGTAAAATCCTTCTGGGTTGGGCAATTGGGTGTAATTCATTGATTTTGGGTTTTAATAATGAAGGAAGCAATCAATTCCAGGTCTTTCAGCCCAGGGGAAAGCTCAAATTTTGAATTAAGGTCTAAGCCATACAAACCCGGATATAAGGATTTTTGAAAGGTTTTATCAAAAAAATCAGACCCCAGACCGCCAGCTAAAAAGTAAGGCTTATCAAAATGATAATTCTCCAAAACGGTGTGATCAAAAGCCATACCCAAGCCGGCATGTTTACCCAATGCTGAATCAAATAAATAATAATCACACATATCATAGTCGCTCAAAATAGAAGATTCAATAGCCAAATTTCCCTGAAATGCCTTTATTACAGGAAAGTGTTTTTTGAGTAACTCACAATAAACAGCCGACTCATTACCATGCAGTTGAATCATATCCAAATGATGCAATTCTGCTGTTTTAATAACTTCCTCAAGCGGGGCATCAACAAAGATTCCTACCTTTTTTGCAGTCATCGTTGGCAACTTGTCTAAGGACATAGTTTGTTTGTAAAATCTTTTGGAATGGGGGTAGAAATTGATCCCAACATAGGCCACTCCCATTTCACTTAGTCTCTTCATTTGAAAGTGATCTTTGAGCCCACAAACTTTAATGGCAAGACTCATTTTTAACGTCTATTGATCTGTTGAACAAAATGTTGGCAAGTCTCGCCAGGGTGTTCTGTTTTCATAAACTGTTCACCAACTAAAAACGCCCTGTATCCTGCATCTGCGAGTCGATGTGCCTGTTCAGCAGTATGGATGCCACTCTCACTGATCCAGTAAGCGGAGTGGGGTAAAAACCTGGCCATTTCAAGGGAACAATGTATATCTGTAGTGAAGGTTCGCAGATCCCTGTTGTTGATGCCAACGAAGTCAATTTCATTCGGTATCTTGGAGAGGTGACTTTTGCTGTGCATCTCCAGGATCACTTCAAGGCCTAACTGATGGGCCAGGTGGGTGAGTTGTGAAATGATGGGTCCTTCCAAAACTTCTGCAATCAAAAGGATGAGGTCAGCTCCCATCATTTTAGATTCGTACACCTGATAGGGATCGATGATAAAATCTTTTCGAAGGACGGGTAGGGTTGTCACCTCTCTTGCTGCCTTCAAATCTGCTGCGCTTCCCCCAAAATAAGGACCATCGGTTAGGATTGACAAGGCTGAGGCTCCCGCTAACTCATATTCACCTGATATTTTTTTTACATCAGCAGTGGCATTCAACAAGGGCTTTGATGGTGATTTTCTCTTAAATTCAGAGATGACATGCAGCTCCTTTCCAGCTGCCACTTGCTCATAAAATCGCACCCTGGGTCCATTATCTATTATCAGTGATGCTAGTTGTTCGATTGGCAAAAGATGTTTATTTCTATCCACCTCTTTCCTTTTTTCTGCGATAATTTGCGCCAGAATATTAGGCATCGGCTGAAATTTTAATCAATTGCTGAAATGCGTCGAATGCAGCTCCACCTTTTAAAGCTTCCTCTGCTTTTTGTAGGGCCAAATCATATGTCAGTTCACCATCTGCCACCTGAATGGCCAGGGCTGCATTGGCTAGAACTACATTCCGTTTCACCCCTTGCTCCTTTCCTGTAATGATATCCAAAAAGATCTGCCTGCTATCTGCTACGGTACTGCCTCCATCAATTTCAGATAACACAACTTCATGAAAGCCCAAATCTTTAGCATGGGTCAGATAAATACCTTTTTCTGTGATGTATTTAACTTTGCCCGTTAAAGAAATTTCATCAAAACCATTGAGGTCGTGCAGGACGCAGAATGACCGGTGGCTTTTCTGCATCAAAGCGGAATACAGTCTCTGTAAAGGCAAATTAAAGACTCCGGCCAATTGTTTTTTGGGTCGGGCCGGATTCACCAATGGTCCCAGCATATTGAAAAATGTTTTGACTCCGAGATCCTTTCTTATACCTCCTACGGCCTTTAAAGCCGGATGAAACAAGGGCGCATGCATAAAACAGATATTGGTTTCCTCCAGCTGGTATTTTAGGGCTTGTTCATCTCTTGTAAATGTGTAGCCAAGTGACTCCAGAACATTGGAAGACCCGGAAACAGAGGAAACCCCATAATTTCCATGTTTTGCTACCTTGTAACCGGTACCGGCCACCACAAAAGCAGATAGGGTAGAGATGTTAAAAGTATTTTTTCCATCACCCCCTGTACCACACACATCAATATAGTCTGAATCTCCCAAATCAACCTGAAAAGCCATGTCAAGCAAGGCATCTCTGAATCCACCCAATTCTTCCTCTGTTATACTTCGCATGAGATAAACAGTAATAAACGAGGCTATTTCTGCACCGTTGTAAGCGCCCTTGGCCATATTTTGCAACACCGCTCTCGCCTCACTTGCCGACAGGGTCTTGTGTTCAAAAAGCTGATTGAGGATCGATTTCATGGCATCTTCACATTTAGAAAATTGCGCATAATCTCTTTGCCATAAGCGGTCATTATGGATTCAGGATGAAATTGAACCCCATAGACCGGCAATGTCTTGTGTTGCAAGGCCATGATCTCACCGCTTTCATCAACAGCGGTTATGACCAATTCAGCCGGGAAATTGCCATGATCTATACCCCACGAATGGTATCGACCGACCTCAAAACTGGAGGGCAGCCCTGTAAATAAGGGAGAAACATCATGGGTCAGCTTGGCCTCCATTTTTTTGCCGTGGAAGACCTTACTCAGGTTTCTCAAATTTGCTCCGTACACCTCTCCAATGGCCTGGTGTCCAAGGCAGACGCCTAAGATCGGAATTCGTCCTACATTTGAACGGATGACTTGAAGTAATTCACCTGCTTCTGCGGGTATACCTGGACCTGGAGAAAGAATCAGGTATGCTGCCTCTTTAATAACATCTTCATCAATCTCATCGTTGCGGAGAATTTTGGGCTCTTCACCTTTAATTTCCCTTATCAGTTGTACCAGGTTATAGGTAAAGGAGTCGTAATTATCAATTATCACTATCATATCAGCTATTTTATAAGGATGGATTGCGCCAGTGCCTTCAATTTATTATTTACTTCCAACATTTCATTTTGGGGAACCGAGTCAATAACGATGCCTGCACCAGCCTGCATGTGCAGTTGATTTCCTTTGCTGAGGAAACTCCTGATGATGATGGCATGGTTTAATGAATGGTCAAAACCCATTTTACCGATGGCCCCCCCATAAAAGCCTCGCTGGTGGGGTTCCATTGATTGGATGATATCAATGGCTTTGACCTTTGGAGCCCCTGACAATGTGCCTTGTGGAAAGGTATCGGCAAAAACCTGATAGGCTGAAATGCCTTCCTTGATTTTACCTACTACCCTCGAAACCAGGTGGATAACGTGGCTAAATTTCTGTATTTCCCGAAAAGAGGCCACTGTTACGTCAAGACAACTTTTACTTAAGTCATTCCTGGCCAGATCCACCAACATGATGTGTTCTGCGTTTTCTTTTGGGTCGGCCAACAGTTTATTTATGTTTTTTTGGTCTTTGGCTTCATCCATGGTTCTTTTAATCGTACCTGCGATAGGATGGACCTCCGCCATTCCTTTTTCCACAATAACCTGAGCCTCTGGCGATGATCCAAAAAGCCGAAAGTCACCAAAATCAAAGTAAAACAGGTAGGGTGACGGATTGATTGACCTCAACCTGCGGTAAACCTGAAAATCATCTCCAGAGTAGTTGTAAGAAAAACGACGGGAAGGCACTACCTGGAAAACATCACCCAGCTGGCAGTGTTGAATACAACGGTCTACCATATTCAAAAAATCCTCATCCGTAAGATTGGAGGATGCTTCTCCATTGCATTCAAAAGAGTATGCAGGATGATCCTCTCTGCTCAGGACATCTATTACCTTTTGCAGGCTTTCAGGCCCTCCCTCGGGTATGTTCTCAAGGCAAATAAGGGTGTTTCTGAAATGGTCAAATACCAGGATATAACGGTAAAAAACATAATAGACGTCCGGAATTCCATAACCCTCATTGCGCGTTTGATACAGGTTTTTCTCAAAATACCGGATGGCATTAAAAGCGGTATATCCAAACACACCATTGTGCTCACTATTTTCACCTTCCATCTGAAAGCTGGAGATAAAGCCATTTACAGAAGCAACAAGATCGGTTTCAGCTGATAGTTTCTCCTCTTTTCCATAAAAGGATAATCTTTGGCTACCATCTTTTACCTCAAAGAAGGCCAGATCTTCAAAGGCGAGATAAGAATAATTGCCTTCTTTGTTGGAATAATCAGAACTCTCTAGCATGATAATGCTGGAATAATGGTCTCTGAGCTTTAAAAACAGTCCTACTGGAGTGTAAAGGTCTGACAGAATGGTTCTTTGTATGGTTTTAATTTTCATTTCAAATTGGTCTAAAAACAAAAAAGGCTTGCCGGGGACGCCGACAAGCCAATTTTATTGTGAATTTGACAATGGCTGCCTCTTACCCCGGGGAGTTGAAAGGAAAGTGCCACCACCAATTTCTGTTTAATAACATTTTAATCATTCACTATTTGTGTTGCAAAGTAATAACCAAAAACGCTCTCAGCGCAAGCTTTGTGAAACATTTTTTAATAGGTTATATTTAAGACATTATTAGTCACAACATTACAACATTTTATTGTGTTTAGAATTTTTTGAAATATTGTCCAGATTCCAAATCACCCGATGATCAAATTCTTGCTGGCGGTGTTGACAACCGGTCTTGGTGCAAATGGCACAAGAGTAGGGGAGACAGCCGTCGGTGTGAACAAAGAGCTCTACTGAAGTGCCAAAGTGTTGTTTTACAGCCGTTTCCAACAATTCAACTGCTGCATGGGCCTCATGGACATTGAAATACCAGGGCACGGTCAGATGACAATCCAGGTGAAGGGTACTTCCATATTTGATGATGCGCAGGTTGTGTAAATCCACCCAATTATCTATTCTGGCGGCCTCCAGGTGCTCTATAACCGTTTTCAGGAGCTCGTCATCGGCCTCATCCAAAATACCGCCTACAGCGTCTCTGATGATGCCATATCCGGTGATAAAAAGAAAGATACAAAAGGCCATGGCCAGTAAATTGTCGAGGATCCACCATTGGGTAAAAAAGAGCAAAATAAGGCCGCCAAACATAAACAAAGTAGATACCGCATCGGCAATGAGGTGCCTTCCGGTTGCCATAAGTTGTTGAGAATGAATTGATTTCCCGCGATTTACACAGTATTTTCCGCCAAAATAATTGAGAGATCCCGAAATGGCCACCAAAACCAAACCAATGTCCATTTTTTCGACGGGTTTGGGAGTCCCCAGGCTCTGGTAACTTTTGTAAAAGATAACCACACCGGTAATCGCAATCAGAAATCCTTCAAAACTGGCCGATAGAAACTCAATCTTACCATGGCCATAAGGATGGTTTTTATCTTTGGGTAACATGGCAAACCACAAGGCTGCCAGTCCCGCTACAGAACCAATAATGTTGATAATCGACTCCAGACCATCGGTCAGAATGGCCAGCGAGGCAGTTAAATACCAGGCCAGAATCTTCAGACAAAACTGAAAGACCGAAAAAACCAGTACCTTTTTCTGGAGCTGAAAGGATTCCAATTTGAAAAAATTTTGCACAAGGTAAGACAGAAATTTAGGAAATGAGAATGGTTAGAGGAATTTAGAGGTGCGATTGGCAACATTGTTTTCTGACTTAAAATGAGCTTGATTTGAGGTCAAACATATTATGAAATACGCTAATATGAATTAGATTTTGAAGCTGGAATTGGGTATTTCTTATATCCTATAATTAATATTATGTTAAATTGATAATCCACTCATAAGCCTATAGGTCTTCCCTATACATATTACTGATATTCCTAATATGAAAAAAGTCCCTTTCCTTTCGTTACTTAATCTTTCTGTAATTTTAATTCCAGATATACCTTACCCAGGTACGGAATCCATCTTCATGAAATTCAATAACACGGTAGCCCGGCTGGTAATGATCGGCCGTAAATACTTCTGACTTATCACTGATTTGCACAATGGTGGATGGCGTTATGTACACAGAAATATTGCCATATTCCAAGGTCCGCTCTGTGTGATAATGGCCGGTAAATATCCGGTGTCGACCACCTACTGCCTGAATAACTTCCAAAAATGGCTGCCTTTCCTGCATGGCATACCGCACATCCATGTGTGGCACGCCAGCTAAGAGTGCTGGATGGTGCATAAAAATGGCGTCTATTCCCGTCTTAATTTCCGATTTAAACCAATTAAATTGTATTTCATCCAGTTTTCCATCGATGGTATTGAGAAACAAAAATTTATATCCATCCATCTGGAGTGAAAAATAAGGACTCTCACCCTGAATTTCTGCATACACCTGGGTCAATTTGTCTACATCATCGTGATTTCCCCCAATAACTCGGTAGGGCACTCCCCTACTGTCCATCTCTGATTTAATCCATTGATATACATCAACTTGTACCTCATTGTGGCCAAGATCTCCACTTAGTACCCATAAGTCGGGCTGCTCCAACATGGCATTGTCCAAAACTGTTAAAAAGTTACTTTGGACATTAATGTCGTTTGTCAATTCAAATAACTTATTTATATGAATGTCAGTTATTTGTACTATTTTCATTAAAGTAAAACTTTATTCTGAAATTAACTTTAAAACGGCATCGACCACATCTTCAGCATAAGGCTTTGTGAAGTAATCTCCATCCGAGCCAAAAGGTGTTCTATGCTCTTTGGCGGATAAACACGCAGGCTTAGCATCCAAGTGTTGATATCCTCCCTGTACGTTGATGATTTCATTGAGCATGTAGGCAGTTGCCCCACCTGGCACATCTTCATCTACAAAAAGGATTCTATTGGTTTTCTGAAGACTATTTAGAATAATGCCATCCAAATCAAATGGCAACAGGGTTTGAGCATCTATGATTTCAGCTGATATACCATACGCCTCCAACATTTCATTAGCCCTGATTACTTCTCTTAGGCAAGAACCGTAACTCACAATGGTGAGATCACTGCCTTGAATCAAGACCTCAGGTCTGCCGAGTGGTACTGTAAATTGAGCCAGGTTAACAGGCAATTTCTCTTTTAATCGATAGCCGTTCAAACATTCTATAACGATGGCCGGATCATCTGAATGCAACAAGGTATTGTACATACCGGCTGCCTGAACCATATTCCTTGGAACACACACATACATACCTTTGAGCGAATTGACCAGTAAACCCATTGGACTTCCGGCGTGCCAGATTCCTTCCAGTCGATGACCTCTTGATCGAATGATGGCTGGAGCCTTCTGAATGCCATTGGACCTGTATCTCAGGGTAGCCAAATCGTCTGTCAAAGGTGAAAATGCATACGTAAGATAATCCAGATATTGAATTTCAGCAATTGGTCTGAAACCTCTCATGGCGGTGCCTATGGCTTGGCCTATGATGGTCCATTCACGGATGCCCGCATCAAAGATCCTGTTGGGACCAAACTTCTCCTGTAAGCCGGCAAAGCCCTGGTTGACATCGCCAATCTTTCCCACGTCTTCACCAAAAGCAATGAGTTGATCATTGGCTGCAAAAGCTTGTTCAAAAAATTTATTCAAGATTTGGTAGCCACTCAATTCCTCCGGATTGCTGCCAAAATCGGCCTTCACTTCAGCAACATTAAGCGCTGATTGTGAGCCCTCACTGTACAAGTGTTTCTGGTATCTTTTAGTACCTTCTGTTTTGTATTTATCGATAAATACTGAAAGTTCTTCAAAAGAATGTCCACTAGCCTTGATCCTGTGTTCCATTTTCCTGGCCAGGTGGACCAACTCAGAAAAAACCGGATTTACGGCAGCTGCCAACTCTTCTTTTTCTCTGGCGACCTCATTTTGCCAACCTTTTGCTTCCGCCTTGGCAATCAATTGGTTCAATTGTTGACCTACCTCTTTGATGGGTTTTGAATAAGCTGCCCAGGCCTCGTTCTTTTCATTTTTTGCATATTCCCTGGCATCATTGGCCAGGTGATCCAATTCTTCCTGGCTGATGATGGCATTGGCCACCATCCAATCTCCCATTTTGGCAATACAGTCAAAATCCTTTTCCCAATCTAATCGCTGTTTCGACTTATATCGTTCATGAGAACCTGAAGTGCTGTGGCCCTGTGGTTGGGTCACATCAGTAACGTGGATCAGTGCCGGCTTATGGTTTTTTCTGGCCAACTTGGTGGCCGCTTCAAAAACTGCACATAGTTCCGGATAGTCCCAGGCTTTTGCAGTATAGATATAAATGCCCTCCCCTGAATCATCAATAAGGAAGCCTTCCATTGCTTTAGAAATAGAAGCTTTGACGGTCTGAAGTTCTTTTGGAACAGAAATGCCATAACCATCGTCCCAAACCGCAACCACCAGTGGCACGTTCATCACGGCTGCTGCATTCATGGTTTCCCAGAAAGCACCTTCCGATGTGGAAGCATCGCCTATCGTACAAAAGCTAACTTCATTTCCCCCTGCTGTAAACTGAGAGGCATTTTTGATTTCTGAATTTTTGTAAAGTGAACTTGCCAAGGCCAGTCCCAGTGCTCTTGCCATTTGTCCACCCGTGCAGGATATATCGCTACTGGAATTGTATTGGGTCATGGTATTCACCCAGTTGCCTTCCGCATCTACCGATGGTGTGGCAAAGTGACTGTTCATTTGGCGACCCCCTGAAAAAGGATCATTATCTACATCCGCATACAACTGAGCAAAGAAGTCCCTTACTGAACAAATGCCGAGGGCCATTACCAGGGTCTGATCCCTATAATAACCCGACCTCCAATCGCCTTTTTCGAAAGCTTTAGCCATGGCGATTTGGGCTACTTCCTTGCCGTCTCCGACAATTCCGAATTTTGCCTTTCCGGTAAGCACTTCTTTTCTGCCAATGACACTGCATTCCCTGCTTACCACTGAAAGCCAGTAATCGTATACTACTTGTTTTCTGAATTGGTCAAATTCTGAGGATTCTGATAGCGCAGGTACAATGTGGGTTAGGTCACGTTGTATCATGTGAGGTTGATTTAACCGCAAAGATACAAAACATTCATCTCCTTTGACCCACGTTAACACAATCAATTCAAAATTAAATTTGCTAATCAAAGGAATTTTCTCTCAATCATTGCGAAAATTTGGTAAAATCAACTTAACACAATATTAACAGCAAGACGGTGAAACTTTGTGGTACACTTTTCGTGTTTACGTTATATCTTTGTAAAAAATAATCTATCCAAAAAATGAGAAAATTTTTATTTGTATTGACAATTCTTTTTTCAGGTCTCGTAGCTCAGGCTCAAGTTGAAGTAAAACCAACCGTTCCCGTTACTGGAACTGAAACACCAGCAGCACCTCCTACAAAAGCTGTGATGACTTTTACAGATGGCAATTATGACACTGATTGCGATTATGGTACTGTAGACTACAATGGTGAGCCATTAAGGGTAGTGAAATTTAAGAATACAGGTACTGAGCCTTTGGTGATCAGAAATGCTAGAGGAAGCTGTGGCTGCACAGTTCCAAACTGGCCAAAAGAACCAATTCTTCCAGGTGAAGAAGGACAGATCGAAATCCGATATGCAACCAACAGAGTTGGTAAAATCGACAAAAGAGTTACAGTTACCACCAATGAAGAAAAAGAACACATCATCAGGGTAATTGGTAATGTATTGGAAGCGCCTAAAAAAGAAACTGAAGAAGCAGTTCCAACAAGCGCACCTAATATCATCAAAGGAGGAAACTAATTTTTTTCCTTAAAGATCTAATCCCCACTGGTGTTTCACCGTGGGGATTTTTATTTTTACTATGCTATATCTTATTTCTCCTTCAAAAACAATGCGGATCCCGAAAGCCCTTTCAGGCATTCCTTTGTCTACTCCTCAGTATAATGCTGAAGCCGCTAAAATCAATGACCAACTCAAAAAACTGAGCCTCAACGATCTCGCTGACAAAATGAAGTTGAGTTCAAATCTTGCTCAACAAACCTTTGACAACATTCAAGGATTTGGACACAAAACTGCTCCACATGGTCCCGCCATCCTTAGTTACTCGGGAGACGTATATAAAGGTCTGATGGCAGAAACCTTATCCACAAAACAATTACTATTTGCCCAGGAACACGTTTTCATTCTTTCTGGACACTATGGCATCCTTCGCCCACTTGACGATATTTATCCCTATCGTTTGGAGATGGGCCTGAGCCTAAAAGTGGGAAACAGTACCAACTTATACAAATTTTGGGGCAGCAAGCTGGCAGATCGGATTCAAAACGCTAGTACCACCCCTATCATAAATCTCCTATCGGAAGAATACTTTTCGGCTATTGGTCCTTACCTGAATCCAAATGACCTCATTCACATCCACTTCCGAGAAAACATTGGTGGTAAACTTCAGTTAAAATCGGCCTTTGCTAAAAAAGCCAGGGGGCTGATGTGCCGATATGGAATTGAAAACAAAATCAAAAAGGCGGATCAGTTGAAAAATTTTGATGTTGAAGGTTATCAGTACATGGCTTCAGCGTCAGATAAAACCAACTGGTATTTTGTCCGTTGATTTTTAATTCAAAATACCATACACCAATTCAGTGAGGAGCTGGCCATCGTTTTTACTCCTGTTGTTTACTCCTTTTGATTCTACATCTGCCATCCTGATATTGACCAGAATTTCTCTGATCTTTTTAAGTGGGAAATTCCTTGCTACTACCCGGTAATCTTTCACAAAAAAGGAAGTGGTGAGTCCCAATTTTTTTTGGAGAACCAAATCCCCTTCGGCCTGGTATTGTGCAGCCACCATTGCTTTTTGGAAATAATTGAATAAGTTGAGTACCGTAACCTGAATGGGGTTTTCTTTGGGGTTGTCGGCAAAATATTTGGCAATCAAAAACGCTTTTGCTTTGTTCTTTTCTCCCAGGGCTTTTTGAAGTTCAAAAACATTAAATTCTTTGCTGATACCAATTTGATCCTGGATGACTTCTAAGCTGATTTTGACTCCCCTGCCCTGACTCAAGGCCAGTTTATCCAGCTCATTAGCAATTTTGGATAGGTCATTTCCCAGATAGTCTGCCAAAATCTGAGCCATCTTGTCATCAATACCCAGTTGAATGGATTTGGCATAAGCCAAGATCCAGGCAGGAAGTTGATTGTCGTATAATTTTTTAGATTCAAAAACCACCTGATCGGCCAGTGCCTTGGCAAGTGCCAGCCTTTTGTCAAAACTTTTGTGTTTGTGTACCAGTACCAGGATTGTATGAGGAACTGGCTTTTTAGCGTAATCAGCCAGGTCTTTGAGTGTCTTCATTTCCTGGGCTTCTCTCACAATTATCACCCGCTTGTCGGACATAAGTGGAAATTGCCGCGCCTCGTCAATGATGGCCCGATGATCCACATCCTTGCCATAAACAACGGTCTGGTTGAAGGCCTGGGCATCTTCTGAAAGCAGGTGATGCTCCATCCAGGAAACAAGAGTGTCAATAAAATAAGGTTCATCCCCGTGAAGGAGGTACACATTTTTAAACTTCCCCGCTTTTAAATCATTGAGGATTTGATCGTGGGTCACTTTCCAGCTTTTTGATCAGGCATGCCTACTTGCAAAACATCTCGATCAAATAGATACAACCCCCCTTTGTCATCCCCAATCATTTCCAGTTTGTCATTTAAGGTTCTGGCCAATCTTTCTTCCTCAATTTGTTCTGCCACATACCACTGCAGGAAATTGTGGGTTGCATAATCTCTTTCCTCAAGTGCAATATCTACCAGTGTGTTGATGGCTTCCGATACCTTGATCTCATGATTGAGCAACTCTTTAAAGGCATGATGAATAGACGGGAAGGTTAAGTTGGGTTGAGTAAGGGCGGGAACTACCGCAAAACCTCCTCTTTCATTCACAAAATGAACCAATTTCAGCATGTGCATCCTTTCTTCGTCGCTGTGTCTGAAAAAAAACTGGGTAATACCATCAAACCCAGGCTGAATTTCTGCCCAAGAACCCATTGCCAGATAAGCCTGGCTAGACTGCGCTTCTATCTGAATCTGATTGTTCAATGCATCTTGCATTCTTTTACTCAACATAACTATATTTTTTGAACTGCAATGATACAAAAAACTAGTCAGAATGTCAAGGTTAACTAAGCCTCTTAATGCTAATTACAGATGGTAAGTTTTACACAAGAATTTGAATAAGGCTTTAACTTTCAACAAATTACATTTTGACAAATTTCTGGGTTGAAACAGCACCTCCCTGTGATATTCTCATATAGTACATGCCAGGAACAAGCTGGTCAATGCCAACAGAAATTTTGACCTGACCTTTATCAAATTTTTGCGCTGATACGGATTTTAATGAAGAGCCTCTCACATCAAAAACATCAATTTCGGCATAACCTCCATTCGAATCAAACTGGACCACGATGTTTTGGGATGCCGGATTGGGCGATAATACCAAACCCAGATTACTAACCTCTGAGGTAGCAGTACTCACCGCACAGTCTTTTAAGAAAGGAATCCGCTGAAAATCTTTGAATAATACCTTTTCAATGTCCGCCTGCGGTGTTCTGAACCAATCCATCAGCAAACTGGCATAAACGGATCTAAAGTCGTATTGCATGGCAACTCCTTCTTCGGCATCAATAGGATCTGAAATTTGCGGATTTTGTCCGAAAACACCTGCATTGACACAAGATCCAAAAACAAAAAGCGGGGCGGCGGTGCCATGGTCAGTACCAAAACTGTCATTGGCTATTATCCTCCTTCCAAATTCTGAAAAGGTCATGCCCACTACCCTATTGTCAACTCCAAGGGCTACGAGGTCATTTTGAAATTCCTGGATGGCAGTACCCAGTACTCCCAGCAAATCGGAATGCTCTCCATTGACGGCGTCACCTCCAACAACCTGATTGGCGTGGGTATCATATCCTCCCTGACTGACAACATAGATTTTTGTTTTGAGTCCACCTGATATAAGGTTCGCCACAATTTTAAGTTGCTGTGCCAGGTTGTTGCCTTCGGTGTAAGTAACAAGGTTGTTGCCTTTTTCAAATGCTGTCAAAACTTGTTCTGAATAGGCGTTGGTTTGCCTGACCACATCTCTCAGGTACAACAATTCGCCAGAGTGGCAACTACCATCGGTTGATCCGGGTACCGTTTCATTGAGGGTTTTTATATCTTCTTCGCTATTGACTGTAAAGCTATAATTGGAGGTTTGACCCTGACAAGTTTCTGAAACCACAAAGCCTAGGGTTATGGCAAAGGGATCCGGGTTTGCTTCATTGGGGTAGCCCTCCGGATAGCCGGGGTAATTGAGATCAAAATACCGCCCCAGCCAACCCGTAGAAATATACTGCTCTGCATCAGATGCTGTAGTCCAGATATCTGTTGATCTGAAGTGTGACCTATTTTGATTGGGATAACCTACACTCTGAACAACCGACATTTGACCATTCTTATAAAGAGCCTCAAAGCCGGTTAAGGCGCTGTGAAATCCATTGGTATCTGAGATTTTTAATACCGATGATGAAGGCAGCAAAATACTTTCCCTGGCTTTCGCCAATGCATCGTACTGATCCAAAGGAATAAAGGTATTTAATCCATCGTTGCCACCATTCAATTGCACCAGCACCAATACTCTGTCATCTTCAGGATTAACCAAACTAGCCAAACTGGATTTTGCAATGGCAGTAACTTCCACTCCCCTGAGCAGTACAGGTAAAGTCATCAATGAACCTGTTTGTATAAATGTTCTTCTTTTCATGATTTCTAATTATGTAATGAAGGAATGAAAGATTAGGATAACTGGTATTCAGGCATTTTCATCATATAGGCATAAAGCAGCCTCAACTTGCCTTCAACCGCACGTCTTAATACCAGGTCATTGGGAGCTGCCAGATGGGCTTCGTACTCTACTGTCCATTCATAATCAGGCAGGCCGGGTATCATAAGTTCTTTGAGGGTGGCCAATTGATCCTCATTCAAAGGTTTAGGAAAAAGTACAAGGGCTACATCATTGATCAGGCTTTCGATATCGGCTGGATTTGAAAATCCTTTGATGGTGTTGAGAACATCAATGTCGAGACGAATACCACGTGTATTCAGGTTGAGTGTAGCCAATGCATCGGTATAGGACTTACGTAGTGGCAAGGTGACACTATTGATCCAGGTTTGGTAATAAAGGGGTTCCTGATAGTAAGCTTTCCAGCCGGCAACACTGGGTAAGCCATAATACCTCATCTGAAGGAGGGAAGCAAATTGGAAAAAGGCATTCCATGTGGTATATTGTTGAACCATATCACCAGCCACTACTATACCATTCTGGCTAGTTGCTGAGGCAATAAAATCCAGCGGATTTTTAATCATACATCCAAAGTCGCTGTAAAAATGAGCACTTGAAAGTAAGGCAATCACAGCCGGCTTAATTTCGTAATCATTATCTCTAATGATCTGAGCCAATGGCGCTATGACCGCATTTTCAATACTTTCATCGATGGCATAGAATACAAACCAACGATAGAGTTTCCTGGCTATAAATCTGGATACTTCTTCTTTATTAAAGATAATATCTATGAGGGTTTTGTACTCTTCTGCTCCCCCATTGTTGATAGTAATATTGTTGAACCGGTGACTTAACTTTTTCGTGCCGGTATCATGTTGATTAGGACGGAAGGTTGACGTAACAATGTCAAGATTGGGGCTTCTGTATCCAACATCTGTCCAACCGGTTAATACCTTGGCAATGGCCAGAACATCTTCTTCCGTATAATTGGTATAATCACCGGGACCTGCGATTGGCCCCTTTCCAATGGTAAATAATTCCAAAAGTTCTCTCGCATAGTTCTCATTTGGTGCGTTCTTTGTATTCTGATTGCCATTTAGATAACGCAGCATGGCAGGGTCAACGGTCATTTTTCTGGTAAAATCTTTAAAGTTGCCCAAAGGATTTTGCCGGAAAGTATCAATGTACTTAAAATTGTATCTGGCTTCATTGATATCAGCAATGGGAAAATGATTGTGCCAAAACAAGGTCATCTTTTCTCTTAAATTCATCTCTCTGGCCATAAGCCTTCCCATCGTCCAACCGTTAAGAGACCTAAATCTGTAATTATTGGTGTTATTGACCGGATCAAACCTTTTGTTTACCCACGACGTGCCAATTGGCACATTGGGATCAGATTCAAAATCATAGTTGATAGGCAGATCTGTCACCGGCTGCAAGTTGGTTAAAATGGATAGGGAAATATCCATGCCCTGGGTGTAGAAGGCTTTAATGTCTTCATACCTTGCACCAAAGACCGATCTTCTCAATAAGTGAGCTGCATGGGCATGGGTCCAGGGTCCAGTATATTTTTCGAGGTTGAGAGGTGGCAGGGTAACCGATTTTTGTTTCTCCGGACTGGGTTCCAATAATTGCTGGAAAAATGATCGTCTGTGCATATCATCTGATGTTTAGGGTGATCAAAAAAACAAGATACGGCACTTTGATACCAAATTTTCCTCCGGGTTTAATCGAGTTGTAAAAAATTATCTTTCGCCAAATATCAGGCTCCCCACTCTTACCATATTTGACCCCCTGGATAGGGCCAATTGGTAGTCACCCGACATTCCCATTGATAAGGTTTTGAAACTGGGAAATTGCATTGAATATTTTTCTAATATGTTGTCATACAAGCTTTTCAATAGATTAAATTCATTCTCAACCTGTGATTCATCATCAGTGAGTGTAGCCATACCCATTAGGCCGCACATATTGACATGAGGGTAATGTCCCGACAATGCTTTATTCAAAATAATTGAAATATCATTTGCATTTAATCCAAATTTGGTGTCTTCCTCTGCAATCTTGACCTGTAGGAGGATGTTAATTTGCAGATCTTGCTTTTTTGCCTCATTTTCAATTTCTACGAGTAGTTTTTCACTATCTACACTGTGAATCAGGCTAACGAAAGGCAAAACTTGTTTGACCTTATTGGTTTGAAGGTGGCCTATCAAATGCCATTGGATGTCTTTAGGCAATAAGGGCTGCTTTTCAAGCATTTCCTGCACCTTGTTTTCACCAAATATTTTTTGCCCCAACCCATAAAGAGCCAGGATATCTTCAACAGGCTTTGTCTTACTGACTGCCACAAGTACAGCACCTGCATTCCTACACTGTTTTAAAACTTGCTGATAAGCTTCTACCTTTATCATTTTATAAATTTTTTACAGGTGATCAATTTACCTTGCTGTAAAAATTTTACGAAGTACATCCCCTTAGGTAATTCTTTAATGTCGATTGACGTCAATGCTTCCGAAGTACGCTGAGCATATACTTCTTTTCCCTGTGCATCAGATACGATTAGCCATAGTTGTTCAGAGGACTTAACTTGGAGAAAGTCATTTGCAGGATTGGGATAAATTTGAATGTTATCGTCAGTGGAATATTGGGTGGAACTTGAATTGACCAAAAAAGGAGTCGTAAAAAACTGAACACCCCCACCAAAATTGCCCAAAACCAAATCCCATATCCCGTCAGCATTTACATCAGCCAATTCTGTATTCAGTTTATTACCTCTGTGAACCTTACCTACATTGGCATCCAGTAAGACCCATTTGCCATTGATTCCATCACCGGACCATTCATACAGACTGAGCCTGCCATCTTCAAATCCGATATAAGCCATCCTTTTACCCTGATTTTCAAAAGGGGCTATGCTGTTATTGAAGGTATAAAAATCAGTAATACTGAAGAGACTTCCGTAGTTGCGTTGATCTGGTGTAGAAGGGAAAACGGGATTGTTTTTTGTGCCTGTATTTAGAAAAAGATTGAGCTCATTGTTTTGTTCTCCAACCAGTAAATCCAGCAGGCCATCCCCGTTGACATCTCTCACACAGGGCTTTGCATCCTGGCCTACAAAAATATTATTATAAGGGTATACATAAGTAAAATTGGCTTGTCCACCGGGGCCTGCGGTATTGGTAAAAAAATACAGACGACCATTGCCATCTCCCAACCACAAATCGAGGTCGCCATCATCATCCATGTCAGCCAAAGCTGGGGAAAGGGCAAGTGGCTGTGTTGATAAAACTGACATATTCAGGTAGTCTTCTTCCTGCAAGGTGAACTCAGGTTGTGTCTTGGTACCAGTGTTTTTATAAAAATTCAACCTACATTTTTTTAAAACCCCCTGATTAAAAACACCATTGCCTCCAAGGAGTAAATCTGGCAAACCATCACCTGTGAGATCCCCTATGGCAGGGTCACTTTTTGCCCCCGCACTTACCATTTCATCCACCAGAAATTGTTTGGTGTAGAGTTCAAACTTTGGTGCACAAGCTGTTCCTGTATTGAGGTATAACCAAATGTGTTCTCGATTGATTCCTCCATCTGTTTCATTGGGTGTTGCTATCAGATCCTTTTTTCCATCATTGTTAACATCGAGAAGAAAGGCAGCAATAAAAAGATTCATTTCTACGGGAATGTTGTAACTGGGAAATTTAGAATCTTGTGAAGTCATCCAAGCAGCATTATTGGTACCTCCATTGGTGAGCATAAACAAACGTGTGTTGGCGACATCACCCAATATTACTTCCATATCTCCATCGCAATCGTTGTCAAAGGCCAGTACCGTTGAGCCGGTATGACGTGGATTGCCATCATCCTGTAATCCGCTTGCACATTGATCTTTGTTGTTGCTGAGCACCACCGTTTCGGAAAACATATTTTCATAAAATTTGCCAAAACAAATATCACGGGTCTCCATAACAAAGGTGTCTAAGCCCAGGCCCTTTTCCACTGCCCTATTCTGATGATAATTTAAAAAGGATCCATCCAGCTCAAAAGATAGTACATCGGTATCGCCATCCCCATCTACATCGATGATGGCAGGAACATCTGTTATCGCATTGTATAGATTGGTAAATCCATTGCCGGCAGGTATAGAAATGACATCATAAAAAGGTGATTTCATTAGCTCAAAACGAAGCTCGTTCCCCTGTCTCTTCCCTCTCCAAACTTCTATGCCGGGAATGCCGGGTGTAGAAGGCAGACAAAAAATATCTTCAACACCATCTTTGTTGAAGTCGTGGAGCAAGGCCCAATTCTGGATTTTAGGAAATATGCCCTCGTACTCAGGAGCATAGCGGTATTCTATTCCCTCTGAACTATTGAGATTAACAAAACACAAAGACCTCCCCGAGGTTTTGTCAAAAGCATAGATATCTTTTACCCCATCATTGTTAAAATCAATGTTTGAAAATCGAGCATTTCTCAGCCCACCCGCTGTTGCCATTTCGAGTCGATTGCCATTGGCATAAAATTGCGGATAAAAGGCCTTATATTCTTGGCCACTTAAGATGCCAAGTTGTAATACAAATAAATAAACTATATATTTCTTATTCATTTTCAATGCTATATACAAATTTTTCAATTATCAAAAATACGCTTATCCTTGTTAATAACAGGAAAATGAGGCGTAATATTTCTAAAAATTTAAAAAAAACAAGTGTCTTACCATTGTTTTTATGATGGCAACTATTTGCGGACAATTGAGATGCAATTTTTTTGTAAACGCATTAATAAAGCAGGATTCGTCTATCTTTGTTCCCTTTAAAATAACTACTGTATGTCTACTAATAGCAAGCTCAGGTTTATTCCTTTTATGTTTTTTTTGTTGGGTGCGTTGAATGTAATTCAAATACATGCCCAAAAGAAAGAGAACATGCAACTAATGTCTCATATAGATTTTGGAGAAGCAGGATCTGGTATCTGGGGGCATACCGATGCAAACGGCATTGAATATGCAGTGATCGGCACCCGTCAGGCCATTCGTATCTTGTCATTGGAAGACCCCGCCAATCCGATTGAAAGATTGGTAATACCCGGAGCTACCAACAACTGGAGGGAGATGAGATCGTGGGGTAATTATATTTACGTAACCACCGAAGGCCCGGATGGTGTGACCATCATCGATGCTACCAATGCCCCCAACCAATTTACATGGAAGCGATGGAAACCCGCCATTCCTAATACAGTTGCTGACACCTTAAGATCTGTACACAGCATCAACATGGACACGCTTGGCTTCTTATATCTAAATGGACACAATGTAAATCGCCAGGGCATCATTATCTGTGACCTCAATAAAGATCCTTACAATCCTGAGATCGTTAGCAATATGGGTGATGTCTATACGCATGACTGTTATGCCAATGCCGATTATTTGTTTACAGCAGATCTCAACAATGGGGTTGGTGTCTACGATATTACCAATCGATCGGACCCAAAATTCCTTACCCGTTTTCAGACCCCCAGTGTATTTGCACACAATGTATGGACCAATCCCGAAGGCACTGTACTTTACACCACTGATGAAGTGTCTGGAGCTTATCTGGCTTCTTATGATATTTCTGATTTGAACAATATTCAGTTTTTGGATAAATACCGAAATGAAGACACCCAGATAGGTAAAGTAATACCTCACAATACCTATGCTGTTGGTCAGTATGCTGTTACAAGCTGGTATACTGATGGCATTTTGATCCAGGACATGACACGCCCCGATAATATCATTAAAGTTGGTGAATATGATACTTATTTAAACGATAGCTCACTGCCACAATCAGGTAGTTGGTTTTACGGTTGCTGGGGTGTTTATGCTCATTTTGCATCAGGAACTGTGATTGGAAGCGATATCAATTCCGGGTTGTGGGTTTTTAAACCAACCTACCAAAGAGCATGCTACCTTGAAGGAAATGCCAGGGCTATTGATATCGATGGAACTGTTTATCCCATCGCAGGAGCAAGCATTAAAATCATTACCGACAGAGCCGCAACAGATGTTACCAATGGAAGCGGCGATTATAAAACCGGACTGCTTGTACCCGGAACGTACCAAGTGAGATTTCAACACCCGGATTATGGTGTAGACACGGTAGAAGTTGCCTTACAAACAGGTGAGGTTACCATAAAGGATTTTATTTTTCAGGCTAATTTTATTACCGGAAGGGTCGTTGATCAGGATGGCAACCCAATAGCAAACGCTGGGATCCAACTGGAAAATACTGCTTCATCAACTTATTTAAATGTAGAATCCTCTGCCAATGGCCAATTTAAGGTGCCGGTGTCAAGAGAGGCTAATTATTTGATCAGAGCAGCTGCGTGGGGATACAAAGGCATTGAATTTGATCCACAAGATCAGGAAGACCTGACAATTGTATTGGAACCAGGATATGAGGATGATTTTTTCACTGATCTGGGTTGGATCAATTCAGAAAAAAGTGCTGCCGGGAACTGGGAAAGAGTGGTTCCTCAAGGCACCACCTTTCAAAACAAAATATCAAATCCAAACCAGGATGTCAGTGATGACCTTGGCAGATTTGCCTATATCACAGGCAATGGTGGAGTCAACCCAGGCGACAATGATGTAGATGGAGGAGCCACCACCTTATTGAGTCCAATCATAGATGGTGAGGGTGCTGATAGCCTGAAAGGTTCATTTTATTATTGGTTCTATAATGATGGGGGCTCTGGCAATCCTAACGACTATTTTTCTGTATACATCGACAATGGAATCTCGGCATCACCCCTTTTAATAGAATTAACCAGTGCTTCTGAATGGAAAAAATTCGACTTTGCCTTTGCTAAAAATCAGGTCACAATGACCGACAAAATGAGAATGGTCGTCAAAGCAGAAGACATCGCTCCGGGCCACTTGGTTGAAGCAGGTATTGATCAGTTCAAAATAGAAATCATTAAGTCGACATCGGCATCAAATGATCTTCAAAACGTGTCCATAACCATGTATCCCAATCCGGCAACTTCGTCCATCAATATTGAATCAAGCCTGGATGCAAATCTGGTAATCACCAGTGTTGATGGTAGGCAGGTCCATAGGTCTTCGCTGGAGGCAGGAAAAAACGTGGTCAATATTCAGCCTCTTGCACCTGGCTTCTATTTTGCAACAGTTAATACCGGTGACAACAAAAAAGTAATCAGGTTTGTAAAGATGTAATCATTCCTTTTTCATAGTTTCAGGAAACAGATTTAATGTCAAACTTTTCAACATAGATTGATAAGGGTGCCAGGTTTCTTTTTGAAAGCCCTGAATTGCCTTTTCAGCGCTTTCTATAGAAATTGTCGCCTCCTTGAAGGCCAGGTCTATATTGCCAGCAGCCTCGCCGTCACTGGTATTGATATAAGCCTGTGCCGCCTGAATCTTGGAACTTACCTTTTCATCATCATAAGCAATACCTTTTGTATTCTCGGGTAGCATGTACAAAGCCTCCAGTGTATCTATTTTACCTGTAATGGATTTGTGCCATTTTTCTATTTCTTTTTTTACTGAATCTGTTTGAAACCCTTTTATTGTTTCTAAAGATTTGAGATGCTTCTTACAGTCCTTTAGCCAATCAAATGACAGCGATGCTTTTTTAACTAGGTTTTGGAAGTTCTTTTCTAATTTATATTTAGCTTCTGCATTAATTTGGTGGTAGGGAATCCTTGGATCCGGATTCACCTCTACCCATGTGCTGTCCTTGTGATTTTTATAGGTAACGATACATTTATATTTACCTGGCAACACAGATGGGCCGCCAGGAGCATCGTCATCCTTTTGCTGTTCTCTGCGCGAAGGTCCCCTTACGCCATCTTCGTTCAGTCCCCAATACAATTTTTGTAACCCACCTGCTGGCATAACTGAATTCTTTCTGATGGTGTCGCCTTTTTCATTGATCCACCTCACAGACATTTTGACGTCCTTTTCTTTTGATTTTTCTTTCTTTTCATCACCCTCTTTGTTGGTCTTTGATTGCGGAGGGGTCCAAACATGCAGGACTGCCTGATTTTTGGTTTCGTTGGTCCCTGAAAAATCGCCCTGTGCAAAAAACCGTACGCCATCATATGAGCGGTAAAACCAATCATAGACCGGTGGGCAACCAAATAGATGAAGTGAATCTGTGGTGCTAAAAGTTGATTTAGCCAATTCGCGTAATGGTTCCAAATTGTCTAATATCCAGATAGCGCGACCAAAGGTGGCCACAACAAGGTCATTTTCTTCCCTTTGAATTTTCATATCACTCACCTGAACCCTCGGAAAGTTATTGGTCCATTGTTGCCAGTTTTTACCTTCATTAAAACTTACATACAATCCAACATCTGTTCCCAGAAACCAAAGAGAAGGAGCTTCAGGGTCATGTACCATTGAAACTACAAAACCTTTGATCTGGTCATCATCCGCAATTCTTCTCCAGTTTTTACCAAAATCGGTAGTGTGATAGGCATAAGCACAATAGTCATTCTGTCGGTAATTATTCACTACTACCCATGCCTCCGCTTTGTTCCTCGATGATACTTCGATCTGAGGTATCCAGGCATTGGCTGGAAGTCCTTTTATTCTGGAATTAAGATTGGTCCAGCTTTTACCTCCGTCTAATGTCAACTGGATATTTCCATCATCAGTGCCTACCCAAATAATCTGATCGTCAAGCGGTGAAGGCGCTATACACAAGATGGTGGTGTGTGTTTCTGCACCTGTCACATCAAGGGTCAAACCTCCTGTCTTCCTTTGGTCTTGTTTGGTGGTATCATTGGTGGTAAGATCGGGTGAGATAAGGGTCCAACTTCTGCCACAATCTTTTGAAAAATGTACAAACTGACTTCCAAAATACAGGCTGCACGAGTCGTGGGGATGCTGGGCAATGGCTGCATTCCAATTGTATCGCAATGTAACACCATCCGGATGGTTGGGTTTTACAAATCGATTTTGGCCGGTCTCTCTATCATAAAAAGCCACATTACCTCCTTGCGACATGGCATATCCATATCTTGAATTCCCCGGTTGAGGTACCACATCAAATCCATCTCCGAAGTACAACTCCTGAAAATCAGTATTCCTGATACCGCCCGGTTTTAATACAGCTGAAGGGCCTACCCAGGATCCATTGTCCTGCATTCCCCCGTATACATTGTAAGGCTTATCTGAATCCACATTCACATGGTAAAACTGGCCTACCGGTAAATTTGAAATAAAATGCCACGACTTCCCCATATCTCTCGATATGGCAGCCCCCCCATCATTTCCGTCAATGATGAAGCCGGGGTCTTTTGGATGGATCCACAGAGCGTGATGGTCTGGATGAACAGCATTTCCATAATCAGCTATATTGTAAAAGGATTTACCTCCATCATCACTTCGGGTGAGATAGGTAAATACGTTGAAGAGTCTGTTGTCATTTTTGGGGTCAACATAAATTTCAGAGTAATAGAAAGGCCTGTTCCCTATGTCCTTATTTTGTACCAATTTCCATTTTAAGCCTCCATCTTCGCTTTTATAAAGGCCGTTTTCTTTTGCTTCGATCAAGGCGTAAACTACATTGGGGGAAGATGGGGCAATTGCAAGTCCTACCCTACCCAAATTGCCTTTCGGAATGCCATCTTCTGAGGTAAGTTTTTTCCATGATTCTCCACCATCATAGGTTAAATAGATCGCAGAACCGGGTCCTCCTGAATTAAATGTCCAGGGTTTTCTTTCATGTTCCCACATAGAAACAATCATTTTTTCGGGGTTATTTGGGTCAACAACCATGTCGGCCGCGCCGGTAGACGAATTGACATACAATACTTTTTTCCAGGACTTACCTCCATCTGTAGTTTTAAAAACGCCACGTTCTTCATTGGGACCCCATGGAGAACCCATGGCAGCTGCAAAAACGATGTCTGGGTTGTCCCTGTGGATGATAATCCTGTGGATGGTCTTGGTTTTTTCCAAACCCATGCATTTCCAGGTCTTTCCACCATCCATACTTTTATAAATTCCGTTTCCTGTATTTAGCGAATTTCTGGGATTCCCCTCTCCTGTTCCTACCCAGATTTGACTTGGGTTTTTGGGACAAATTTTAATAGCGCCTATGGCAAGGGATGATTGCTCATCGAAAATGGGTGTAAAGGATATACCTCCATTTTGACTCATCCAAACACCACCAGATGCTGAGCCCAAAAAGATATTATTGTCATCAGTGGGATCCACATCGATGGCGGTAATCCGACCCGACATACCTGCTGGGCCAATGTTTCTAAACTTGAGCTCCTTCCAGTGATCCAGTTCAAGAGGTGTTTGTGCAATGGGATAAAGGTGAAGGAAACAGAAAAATAACAGCAAGTAATAGAAAATGATACGACGATGCATATTGTGGAATTTTCCCACAAAATACCATCTATTATTTTGTTAATTGACGTAAAATGACCTTAAAAGAGATGTAAAGTCAGAAAATTGGGGCTCCGTCAGACTTCTATACCGGCATATTGGAGCACAAGCTTATCAATGGCTTCCTCAAGCATTTCAAAAACCAAAGCAAACCTACCATCATAATAAGGATCTGGAACGGGAAGGTTTTTTTCAGGATTTGAAAAATTCATAATCATTTGAACCTTGTTTTTTTCTTCCAGTTTTTGGGTGAGTGACCTGATGTCATTATAATTTTGAGTATCCATGGCGAGGATCAGGTCAAAATTGGTAAAATCGGTTAACTTAATTTGCCTGGCGCTTTGTTGGGATATATCTACGCCATGCTTCCTTGCTTCCAAAATAGCCCTGTAATCTGGGCTCTCACCGGAATGCCATCCACCAGTGCCAGCAGAATCAACGATCCAAGGTAATTTAAATTGATCAATTCTGTTTTGAAGGATGCCGTGCGCCAATGGAGAACGACAAATATTTCCTAAACATACCATCAGGACTTTCATGGGGGGAAGATGATTAAATTTGTTAACACAAAAATACAGAAAATGTTGAATTACGATATATATATTAAATATTTAATTAAGTTATAACCTATTATTTAACAATTAGGTAAACGATATTCCTGCAATTAAAGACACTTAAAACAGCAACATCCCCTACTTTCCGGATCAAAATAATTTCATTTAAAAAATAAGATTTTTTTTAAGTTGACCTTGCATATATTCAAATATTAATTATATCTTTGCACAGCTTTTGAAAAAGGCCCGTTCGTCTAGGGGTTAGGACGCCAGGTTTTCATCCTGGTAGCAGGGGTTCGATTCCCCTACGGGCTGCTAAAACACAAAGAGATACATTGATTTGTATCTCTTTTTTTTTGCCCAATAACAAAAAAGGCCCTGCAATTGCAGAGCCTTTTTCTTATAATTTATTGTTAATTAGTTGAACAAAATCTTTTTGGAAAGTGCGCCTTTCTCAAAGTTCAAATTGACAACATACATTCCTGTAGACAGGTTATTTCGCTGAATTTCAAGGAATGAGCTATTGATGTTGTTGTACCTTGCTACGATTTTACCATTAAGATCCGTTAAAGTAGCAGATAAGATGGGTGCATCTTTGCTTACAGAAATCCTAACTCTATCAAAAGCTGGGTTGGGTGACAAACTCAATTCTACATCTGCATCAGAAAGATCTTTAGTAGAGGATACCACAGAAGCTTTGCAAGGTAAATCCAAACCAATACATGCTCTTGGGGCAATGAATACTAAAACTGAATCAATATACCTTCTTCCCTTTTCAGCTGTCATATCAGGATTGGTCTGAATGGCATTGGCATGATTTGGATTGGTAGCTGGATCCCAAAAATCCCATGGTGAGCTGTCTAGCTGATTGGAGCCAATTATTGGGAACAAATTGACATGTCCACCTGCCTTGCCTTTGATTGCCTGACCAATTGGGTCTTTAGCAGGATCAAGTGCTTTAAAAGGATCATTGAGGCCAAGTTCGTCCATTCTTCTTTGAACTGCCAAGCTGCCTTGAACCCTTACCACTGGAAGCTGACCTCCTGGAATTGGAACATTCAACACTGCATCATCATAAGGTGCAAATGGATCATAGGGTGCCTGAATACAAATAATAGGTGCTGTTTTGGCATCTAACCATGAAATGTCACCTAAGGCACCTCCCATATTTACTGCCATCGCAAATTCAGAAGTGTGATTTACGTGGTTAGGGAAACAAAGGGTATCTCCGGTTGGAGGAGGACCTGGGTTAGGTGTTCCATCTGCATTTGGTGGTACAATACCCAACACTTTGCCTTCAATATCCCCGTTGATATACAGAACGCCGCCTCCTGGAAGTGGAATTCTTTCGATCACATATGGAAGTCCGTTAGAACCCACAAATTTACCAACACCTGAAGTGGTTGTCAATACTTCGCTGTATTTATCAAGTGAAGCAGTTGCAAGGGTAATATAACCACCGGCGCCTTGTCCAAAAATCATAATTTTGGTAGTGTCAATACCAAAAGTTGCTGCATTGGCTTTGAAATAACGGATTGCAGTTCTTGCATCCTGAACACCGCGATAAGCTGCATTGATCAATGTATTTACCCTTCCTTCCTGTGTTGGAGCGATAGGGTTCCAACCCAATCTGTAATCAACACTGGCAGCAACGTAGCCCATTCTGGCAAACTTGCGAACGATGTCAACACAAACTGAATCTTTTCGGGTTCCACTTGCTCCCGTATTTTGAGGAAACGGAAGGAAGTTACCTGTATGGAAATAGATCACCAATGGTCTTTTGGTCTCGGTATCTCCTTTTGGAGAGTAAACATCGGCTGCAAGGGGTTGACCTACCCTGCCGGTTTCAACAGTATGACCAAGAGAAGGCACGCCAATGACGGTGTAGTTCTTACCATAAATTACGGTTTGAACATCCACATCGGAAAACACCTGTCCGAGGTACCTTTCCTGTGCAAACAAGCCGGTTACCAGGAAAGACAACAATATGGGTAAAAGTCTTTTCATGTTTTTGTTTTTTGAAGTTTGATATGAAATGTTATTTGATTTTAAAGTCATAAAGATAACTTATGTAAGCCATCCTTCCTATTCTGGGGCCTCCGTAAGTTTGATAAATCTTATTGTTTAATACATTGGAAGCACCAATTTTTAGCACCGCATTGAGTTTTGACAACGCAAAATTAACCTGGGCATCTACAAGGGCATAGGCAGGTATTTTTCCTGTAAACTGCGGAGATCCTTCAAAAATGAAAGATGATACCCACTTGTAATTAACATTGAACCCTATCTTTTTCAACCCAAAGGCATTCATGTCCCTTCCCGATAAGCTGATATTGTACTTGTGTTCAGGGGTATTGAAGGCTGGAATAATGGGATCGTCAACATCCAATTTATTGAGCTTGTTCCATGAATAATTCCCGGCCAACATGTAGTGATCCATAAAATAATGGTTAAGTCCAACTGAAAAACCCTGTGTAGTAACCTGGTTGACAGAATTGGCTGCATACCTATATGCCTGGATATTTTGCGGAAATGAGGTAAGCGGATCAAAATCACTCTTAATGCCAATTACATAACCCAAAAAGTCGTTGTACCTGCTGTAATAATAACTTCCATCGATATAGGTATTATTAAACAAGGTAGTTCGGTAGCCAATTTCCATTGTCTTTACTTTTTCTGGTCTCACCCCGGCTATGTTGAAGTACTTGAGTTGAGTTCTGTCCAGTTTTTCAGTAAAATCACTAAATGACTCAACTGTAATCAGGTCCTGTGCCCCATTTAAATTGCCTGAAAGGATGGCAGGACCCACATTTAAAAATAGAAACTGATCTGTCAACGTTGGATTGCGCAAGGCAGAAGAAAAAGAAAGCCTAAGGAAGTTGTTTTCTGAAGGATTGTAAACAGCTGAGAAGGCAGGAGAAAACAAGGCATTGAAGTTTTGATTTTTGTCCGCCCGTATTGTAGCATTGAGCTTGAGCTTACTGCCTATTAGTTTTTTCTCTCCCCCCAGGTAAACGCCAAATTCGGTGTTGGTAATTTTAACATCACTGGTGTCATAAAAAATGGTACCCTGGGAATTGGGTCTGTAATGCCGGGCACTACCTCCTACTACAATCGACTCCATAAACGTTGGGGTAAACTTGTATTCACCTTGCATATGATAAAGGGCCGACCTGTCAAAAAACTGGGTTCCGGCTTCTTCATCTGTTCTTTTATTGGATTTGGTAGTCACAATTTTATTGAAGGCAGCTTTAAATTCTTCGGAACCGGGTACCAGGTATTTTTTATATTCGGCTCCTCTCTCAAGCGTATCCGCATGGTTTCTGGCTGCGTCGTGCGATGCTTTGATGAAGGCTGCATTATCGCTTAACCACTTATTAGCAGCAATTGTATCAAAATAGGTTGTAATTCCGCCAGTCATAGGATCTATAATGATTTGCAATTTAGGATAGCCCAGTTCATCCATCTGAGGCCTTACTTCATCCTGCCAATACTTCACATAGTCACTACCCCAATTGACATTGTCTTTGGATTGACCCGCCAATAATAAGGATGTAAAATAGGGATCATAACTATCACCCGCGTCTTCCTGTGTTTGATAAAATCTCAGGAAGTATTTATCTCTTTTTCTGATTTCCAGTTTATTTTGGAAAAAGGTAATGTTTCTTAGACTGAACCTATTGTCACCCTGATACACAGTGGTACCGTTGCCTATGTTGAAGCCATAAATCAATTCAGGGGATTCTTCTGCCATGGAGGGTTTGAGTCTGTAATAAAGGCCAACATTCCCTTTTAAGTTTTTGCTCTCGTAATTGACCACATCTTTCTCTCTGTAACCTGTGCGATGAAATACACCTAAACCTGCATATTGACTAAATAGAGAATTACTGCTGTAATCCAGGGTTCTTGTATATTCGTCTCCATATGTATTGACTTTATCGTAACCACCAGGATTTCCGGCAACCGATTTGGTATCAAATACGGACTCCTCATTATCAGCCTGCCAATCATTAGCCCGCATACCAAAAAAGTTGACTTTATAACCCAGTACATCTAAACCCTGGCTGTTTTTTACAACATTAGCATATCTCAAAGAGCCTTCTAAAAGACTGCGTTCTCCCGCTTTTACAGAAGCCGACAAACCTTTAGAATAGAATGGGTTTTTGGTTTCCATGCTGATGACTCCATTGAAAGCATTGGGACCATAATAGGCAGAACTGGCTCCAACCACCAGATCAACCTTCTGTATATCCAACTCAGGCGCACCTAAGAAGTTACCCAGTGAAAAGTTTAGCCCCGGAGACTGGTTGTCTACCCCATCAATGATTTGTAAAGACCGAACAGGGCTTGTGCTGTTGAAGCCCCTTGTATTGATGATGGTGAAACCAATACTGGCGGTAGTTAGATCGACTCCTTTCAGAGAACCCAGCCCGCTGTAAAAATCGGTTGAAGCCGTTTGTTTTATTGAAATTGCATCTAATGACTCTACGGTTAATGGGGCTGATTTTTGCTTGTCACTAATCCTCTGTCCTACTACTTCAACTTCAGCAACAGTAATGGATTGATCGGCCAGATTAAATTTTATTTTTTGCTTGGCATCTATGACTTCTATGGACTGGGTTACATATCCTAAGTAAGATACTGTTATGGTAAACGGAAACTTCTGACTTGTATTTAGCTCAAAACTGCCATCCCATTCTGTTACTACCCCTTCAGTTGTGCCTTCGATAATTACATTCGCACCAATGATAGGTTCTCCTGTGGCTTCTTCAAAAACCTCACCTTTTATCTTGATTTGAGCTTCCAGGCCAAAAGACAACAATAACAGGAGATATACCAAATGTTTAAGCTGCATAAATGTGTTTTTAAAATTTGAATTCAGAATATCTTCTCATCAATACTCTAAAGCAATATTAACTATATGTTTAAACCTACCCAATATTTTAAGCTGTTTCAGAATTTTTCTGTAGAAACAGACCCTTGCAAATATAGCATAAACTTGATTTTTTCGACCCCGAGAATGAAATTATTTTTCGCTCCTCTTGAAATATCAATATAATAACTATATAAATGCTTGATTATAAAAATAAAATTTCTTTTTATCCCTTATTTTAGTACTTTTGCAGAATACTTGTAAAGTAAGAATTATTTAATTTTTATCTATCTTTCTGTTTTCCTTTTTATTTTTAGAAAAGGAACTCACAGATTAATTTCAAATCCCTTTGTAGGATGAAAGCAACACTTTATATTTTCCTCTTTTCAGCCGCCTTTTTCATAACCTGTAAAAATGAAAGACCTGCGTCTGTATCTACTCCATCCAAAAATTTGGAGAATCCTTCTGATCATTATGACTTTGGGTCTAAAAAGGTAGATGCAATGGATTCACTGCTGCAGCAATATGCCGTTTTTTCGCTTGCTTCTGATTTGAGCAGTCTTACTCCTAATGAACAAAAGATGATTCCCATTCTGATTGAGGCAGCCCAAATGATGGATGAACTATACTGGGAACAATGTTATGGAAATAAAAAATGGATTGAAAGCTTACAAGGAAAAGAGCGAGCCTTCGCCCTGGTTAACTATGGTCCATGGGACCGACTTAACAACAACGAACCGATTTTAACCAAAGACATCAAAAAATCAGGAGCCAATTTTTACCCCAATGACATGACAAATGAAGAATTTGAAGCTTGGCAGGACAGTTCCAAAACTTCTCAATACACCATGATTAGAAGAGATAAGAGCGGCAAACTCATGTCAGTCCCCTACCATGTTTATTTCTCTAAACAATTGGAACGCGTTAGCTACTTATTGGAGCAGGCGGCATCTCTTGCAGACGACGCCGGCCTAAGAAATTACCTTCATCTGAGAGCCAAAGCCCTGATTTCAGACGATTACCAAGCCAGTGATATGGCGTGGCTCGAAATGAAGAGCAATAAAATTGACATTGTTATAGGACCCATAGAAAATTATGAAGACCAACTTTTCGGATATAAAACTTCCTACGAA
Organism: uncultured Bacteroidota bacterium; assembly: GCA_937872515.1. Classification (GTDB taxonomy): domain Bacteria; phylum Bacteroidota; class Bacteroidia; order Chitinophagales; family Saprospiraceae; genus JADKBO01. The sequence goes on along the minus strand of CALMSX010000082.1, from coordinate 314,289 downwards.
TCTTTTGTTTTGATCAAAGACATGGAATGGAGCAGAAAACTGGAAAAATTCAATGCCTTTTTACCTGAACTTCAAAAAGGTCTTCCCGTAAAAGATGTCTATAAAATGGAAGCACCGGGCTCCGATACGGAATTGAATGCATACGATGTAATTCAATACCGGGGGGATTGTAATGCAGGGAGCAAAACCATTGCTATCAATCTACCCAATGATGAAGAAGTGCAGCTAAAAAAAGGTACCAGAAGGTTGCAGCTAAAAAATGTAATGAAGGAAAAATTTGAAAAGATTCTGGTTCCCATCTCTAACGAGCTATTGGATACCGCTTTGTTAAAGTATGTCAACTTTAATGCTTTTTTTGAAAATACCATGTTTCATGAAGTGGCCCATGGGCTGGGTATAAAAAACACAATCAACGGAAAAGGACTCGTTAGAACTGCCCTCAAAGAGCACTATGCCGCCCTTGAAGAGGGTAAGGCAGACATTTTAGGATTATACATGATTTCAAAACTGAAAGAAAAGAATGAAATCCAGGAAAGTATGGAGGCATACATTACAACGTTTTTTGCATCCATCTTCAGATCTGTAAGATTTGGGGCCGGATCTGCCCATGGCAAAGCCAATATGATCCGTTTCAATTACTTAGTTGAAAACGGGGCTGTAACAAAAATGTCCAATGGCAGATACAGTATAGATTTCCCTAAATTTAAGGCAGCCATGACTTCAATATCGGGCATCATCCTAACACTACAAGGTGATGGCGACTATAAAAAAGTAGCTGCCTTGATCAATGAGAAAGCAGTCATTAAAGCAGAACTACAGAAGGACCTGGCCATATTAACTCAAAAATCAATACCTGTGGATCTGGTATTTAAACAATAATTATTTACCATCCCACATCAGGTAGGCCTTCAGAAAATCGTCTAGGCCTCCATCTAAGACCAGGTCAGGGTTTCTTGTTTCACATCCTGTTCGGTGGTCTTTAACCCTTCTATCGTCTAAGACATAAGATCTAATCTGGGAGCCCCATTCGTTTTTTCGTTTGGTTGATTCCAGCTTATCTCTTTCTGCCTGCTGCTTTTCCAGTTCAATCTCATAAAGGCGGGATTTCAGCATTTGCATCGCCTTATCTCTGTTCATGTGTTGAGATCGCTCTTGTTGACACTCTACCACGATACCTGAGGGCAGGTGTCTCAAACGGACCGCTGTTTCAACTTTATTGACATTCTGACCACCGGCGCCACTCGCCCTGAAAGTATCCCATTCCAGATCGGCAGGGCTAACTTCAATTTCAATGTCATCATTTACAAGTGGGTGCACAAAAACCGAAGCAAATGAGGTCATTCTTTTACCCTGGGCATTGTATGGACTCACTCGAACCAATCTATGAACTCCGTTTTCTCCCTTTAGCAGACCAAAAGCGTATTCACCATCAATTTCAAGTGAAACCGACTTGACACCCGCTACATCACCTGCCTGGAAGTAAAGTTCAGATATTTTGTATCCATTTTTTTCAGCCCACATCAAATACATTCGGTAGAGCATCTCTGCCCAATCGCAGGCTTCTGTTCCTCCTGCACCCGCATTGATTTCTAGGATGGCAGAAAAAGCGTCTTCGGGCTGATCAAGGGTAGTTCTGAATTCAATGTCATCCAGAATGTCAACCGCCTTTTTATAAACTGCATCAACATCTGCTTCACTAGCCTCACCTTCTTTTTGGTATTCGTATAGCAATTCCGTTTCATCCACAACATCGGCGATGTCGTTGTATTTGGCGACCCAGATTTTATGTGTTTTGAGCTCTTTTAGCAGCTGCTCCGCTTTTTCGCTATTGCTCCAAAGAGCCGGATCAGCTGCTAATTGCTCTTTATCTACTATTTGAACTAAGCGGTTATCGATGTCAAAGATACCCCCTTATCAATGCCAGACGCTGTTTCAACTCATTGAGTTGTTCTATGGTCATGTCCTCTTTTTATGGTTATTTAATTTTCTGAAACTCGATATAAAATACCAAGTCTGAATTGGGAGGAATCGGTCCACTTTGCTGATCACCATAAGCAAGATTGCTAGGTATAAACAGGGTGGCTTTCGTTCCTTCTGGCAATAAGGTAAGGGCTTCATCCCAACCTGGAATTACATTTCCCACACCTACCGGAAATTCAATTGGCATGCCTCTTTCAAAAGAACTGTCAAATTTGGTACCATCTTTCAATACCCCATGGTAATCTACGGATATCTTTTGTCCTTTGGCTGCTACCGGTCCCGTTCCTTTTTCATGAATCACATACTGTAATCCAGAAGGAGTGGTTTCCACTTTCAGATTCTTAGCCTTGTACATTGCTAAAGTTTCTGTAATTGTTTTTTCAACGCCTGGTAATCTCTCTTTGCTTTTTGCCATGACAGCTTCCATTTCAGATCTCTTTTTAGCAGTAAACGCCGCATAGGCAGTGCTGTCCATGATATCTTTGATAGATAATACAAACCTTAGTTCCTTTTTACCAACCAGGCTTGGATTTCCAGGAGGTATTGAATCACCTGGCACATAAATGGTAATGCTATCTCCTACCATGACTTTTGATAAGACTTCATAGAATGGAGAAGGTGGTTTGATGTCCTTCCAATCCTTAGGCAATTGCATATAAGGATAATTTTCTGGATCGTTATTGCTCTGAAGTGTGTCACCATCCGCCGTTACAGTAGCTGCATAAAAGATATAGTCGTTGATTGCTGCAGTTTTGCCACTGCCTTTTTTGTGTACAGTATATTTATAACCATTACCAGTCGTAAAATCACCTGTTTCGCCTTTACAGCCTATTATAAGAACCAAAAAGACAAACAAATACTGCATTAAATTTAAATTACGCATTTATTATGATTTTTATTTTACAAAATTGGGAACCACCTTGGTAAAGCGGTTGATAACATCATCCAGTTTGGCATATGCCGATCCACCAGAGGCGTTTTTGTGACCACCTCCATTAAAATGGGCAGCGGCCATTTGTTGTACATTGATGTCGTCTTTTGACCTCAGTGAGATTTTAATGATACTGGGTTGTTCGGTGATTAAAGCAGCCAAAACAATGTCCTTCATCATTAGCAGATAATTGACGATGCCTTCAGTATCACCCCTGGATATGCCAAATTGCTGGTAATCATCTTTTGTTAAAAAGATGTAAGCAGCCTTGTGCTCTGTCAAAAGTACCATCCTGTTGGCAAGACAATGGCCTAATAATTTTAGGTTTTTGGGCTCAAGAGAGTTAAAAATGAGATTGGATAAGGCATAGTCATCTACTCCAATGTTTTTTAACTCACCTGCAATCTGGTAGGTAAGACCTCGGGTACTGTACCTGAAAGAGCCCGTATCTGTTATCAGCCCTGTAAATAAAGCTTCTCCCATTTGAATGTCCAAACGCTCCAGCATCCCAAGATCTCTCATAAACAAATAAACCATTTCCGAGGTAGAGCTGGCCTTTGTGTCTGATAAGATAAAATCTGCAATAGGTTCAGGATCAATGTGATGATCAATTAATATCTTGGTAGCCTTTGAAAACATTACGGTTTCGCCCATCTTATCGATTCTATCCAGCGCATTAAAATCCAATAAAAAAATAACTCCAGCAGTTTTAATGGCTTCAAGACACTCCTGTGGATTCAAATCATAGATAAGTGGTGCTTGCATTCCTTCAATAAGATATTGAAAAACAAGGGGATACTCGCTAGGATAAATGATTTTAACAGCGTGGTTCCCTTTTTTCAGGAAACGACTTAGTGCCACCGTTGAACCGACAGCATCTCCATCAGGGTTCCGGTGTGAAAGAATAACAATATCCTGTGGATTGGATAATTTTAATTTAATATTTTGTATATCCTCCTTCAATAGGGAGGCGAATTTCCAAAAATTTTGTGAAATAGCAAAAAAATTAATATTTATAATTCAGACATGCCCCGGGTTTTGTTAATTTTGCGCCCTTATCATTTCAAATATCAAATTTTCTAGAACATGTCAGGAAACAGAACATTTACCATGATCAAGCCGGATGCTGTTAAAGCCGGTCACATTGGTGCCATTTTGCAACAAATCTGCGAAGCAGGATTTAAAATAGTAGCTATGAAATACACCAAACTTTCTGCTGAAAAAGCCGGAGAGTTTTATGCTGTTCATAGTGCGAGACCTTTTTATGGTGAATTGGTTGAATTTATGTCTTCGGGTCCAATTGTAGCCGCTATCTTGGAAAAAGACAACGCAGTGGCTGATTTCAGGACTTTGATTGGTGCAACCAATCCAGCAGAAGCAGCTCCAGGAACAATCAGAGCCAGATTTGCCAAAAATATAGGTGAAAATGCGGTTCACGGTTCAGACAGTGATGAAAACGCCGCCATCGAGTCGGCCTTCCATTTTGCCGGAACAGAAATCTTCCAATAAAAAAAAAAGCCCTGACATCAGGGCTTTTTTTTTACATTGAGATTACTTTTACTTCTACCCGCTGATTCTTTTGCCGGCCTTCCAGTGAGGTACTGTCAGAAATGGGCTGCCTCTTCCCATAACCTTTATAACTCAGTCTTTTAACGGGTATGCCCTTTTTATAAAAATACTCTGCCACCGTTTTTGCCCTTTCTGTACTCAGTTTATCACAGTATTCATGGGGAGGTATGGTATTGGTGTGTCCTCCAATTTCTATTACCACACTGGGATTGGCGGATAAAAAGTCATATAGTTCGTTCAACACATCAAAACTCTCTGGTGAAATTTCAGTGCTGTCGGCTTTAAAATACAACTCGTTTATTCTTAAGGTCTTACCAATCGCTATGGTTTTAATGTCGAGATCGGGTAAGATTTTTTCACGGGTCATTTTGAAATAGGACACGGCTGAACATTTGTTCTTATCGCTCACTGTAACCCCATAATCACCGGCTCCCAGTTTGTCAATAAAAGTCTTTTTTGACCCATTGTTCCAAACATAAGATAAATCACCGGTACCGCCTGTGCCATTCACTTCGATCCTCCCCTCTTTGCCGTTCGATGACTTCACTTTTTGCATGTCAACAACACTAATTTCAATTTCTGGCGGATGTTGTACTTCGATGCTACACACCTGCCTGTTTTGGGCTTTGTCAGAGACCGTTACAGCATAATTACCCGCACCAATGTTTTTTGGATTGCTGCCTGAGAGAGCCCTATTGCTCCATACGTAATCAAAAGGGCCCACCCCGCCGGTTGCTATGACCTTAACAACTCCATCCGACTTGCCATGGCAACTTGGTTTTTTTTCAGTAATGCAGGCAACAGACAAGGCTTTGCCCGCATTGTCACTGAATTTTAAGGTAAATAAACCATCGCCGGCTGTACCAATCCAGATATTATCATTTTTGTCACAAACAGTGGACGTACATTTACTGGATATAACACCTGCATTTTCAGTAAAATTTTCTGTTTTTTCCTCATATGGGTCGTATCGAATCAAAGCGTCGGATGCAAAATACAACCTGCCTTTTGAATCAATACAAAAATCGTTGAAGGTACCTTCATACAAATCAGGGCCAAAACCAGCATCATAAAAGCGATTGAAGTGATCAATGAGCCACATTTCCTGGCTTTTAGATTTCGATTCAGTGGATACAAACCAGAGGCCTTCTTTATTTTCGTAAAAATGTGTGACCTGTTTTTCAGCGTGATCTGACTGCCAATCTTCATCTGTGATGCGCACTTCTCCTTTGTCCGTGCCAATCCAACATCTGTTTTTTGAGTCTGTATAAACAAAAAAGAGGTTGTCTGAAGGAAGACTTGAATTTCGGGTATTCAGGTTTTCCATTTTACCAGTACCCATATTTCTTATGTACAAACCTTTGTTTGTGGAAATGTACAATCGTTGGAGATAAAACTCGATACCTGTGATCTTTGCCTCCTGGTCAGGAAGTAAAATTTCTTTTTCTGTTGCTACTTCATAAACCGCGCCATGGGTAGCTGCCCAGCTTCCAAACTTATCGTGGAAACAAACGTCAATTACTGATTTTCCAGTTAGCACCATTTGTGGCTGATCTTCCAGATTACCAATAATACCAAGGCCTTTGGAGGTTGAAACATAGATTTTGTTGAATTTATCTACGTCTAAATGATGAATGATGCTGTTTTGCTCAAACAACTCGTATCTGGTGACAACCAGTTCATCCTTTTGTGCCCTCAATTGGAGGGGAAGGAGTAAGACCAGAAAAATGAAAAATCTCAATGCAGGTCGTTTTACGATTTAAACGAATAAATAGCGAATTAGTATCTTGAACACAAAATCAATTGCGAAAATAAGAAAAGAGGGGGTGTCGCGGGCATATCTGGATGAAAAATACATATAATCGTTTAATTATATGTATATATTATGGTTTTTCACTAATTTGCGCAAAAATATAATTGTTTTGGGGCAGAAGACCATCAATTTATTTCTCGCCGGCTTTATTTTATTTGGTAGTGTGTTGAGCTACCATTTTTATGAAACATCGGCATTGTTTGATTTCCGCAAAGAATTCAGGCGTAATTTGGCAGAAAATTACCACAATGACTCCCTTTTGGTGGTAAGTTCTGATGTTATCAATGATGGAAAGGCGGTGAAAAAGTTAGAAGCTTCCGGTTTTTATATTGACGTACTTAGAGGAGATACGCTGCTTTTTTGGAACAAAGAAGTACCGGCATCTGCCCAGATGGGCACACTTTATAAAAGTTTCAGGACTGGCCGAAATGTTTATCGGTTTTATTTTCCCTCCGACAATGTTGCGGGTGTTAGGAGCTCCAGATGGGACATTGCCTTGTTTTGCGGTTGGTTTATGGGCTTGTTTCTGCTAGTGATTGCTTTTTTACATTGGGTGCGAAATTCTCTTTTTTGGAATGACCAGATGCGTCGATTTGATCTTATCTGGATTCCTTCCGTTACCCTTCTACTCTTCTTGCTACCTGGTTATTTTACAGCAGATCAACTTTTTCAGCATTCAGCTTACTTCGGAGTTAAATACTCAGATGCCAAATTTCAAATTAGTCTTTGGCAATTTGCTTTAATGGCTTTGTTGTTGCTTTTTACCTCAGTTTTGAGTCAAAGCGACTGGTTCAAGACCAAATTTTCACCTTTAAAACCCAATGTCAGATACCTGGCTGGCACCTTTATTATTGCATCGATTGTGTATTACCTGATTGCAGTATCCGAACTATTTATCCTGGATGGCAATCTGGTGGTAAATATTGAAGAGGCGATGAATTTCGGGGTCTCAGAATTTTTCTTTTATGGTCTATCATTAGGACATCTGTTTATTGTGGTTTACCTGGCCAAACGTTTGTTTTCAAAATCAGAAACTACGACCAAAGGCTGGGAAAAAAGTTTGTATATTTCTGTTGCTATTCTTTCCGTTACCATTGCATTTATTCTGTTGGGATTCACAACTAATACCATAGGCATTGTTTTGTTTTTAATGGTTTTGTTCCTCTTGTTGGACCTGTACTTTGAATATTTTGAAATCAATGTTTCATTTTTATTGAGTGCGGTCCTTGTTTTTGGATTGTTTTTCAGCGTCGTGGTTTATAGCCATGCCCTTGAAAAAACGAATGAGATTACCAGACAAAACATTGAAAAGGCTTATAAATCATTGGGCACTGAAAACCTCAGAATGCTCAGGGAAATCAATGATACAATTGTAGCTTCGGAACTTTTTCCGTCACTTGCCAACCTTCCCTGGGTAGCCAATCTTGATGTGATTGACCTAAAGTCCTACATAAGCAGTCAAATTGCATCCCAATCTGAAATGTCAATTGACAACATTTATTGTTATGATAAAAAGGGAACCAGTCTAGCTCTCAATCAAATAGCCAATAAAAACAGAATTGAAAGTTTGATTGCTGAAAGTATGTTAATCACAGACCATATTCATTGGTCGCCTATTGACAAAACGGCAATCCTGTATTATCACATAGACAATGCCACAGACCCGGCCAATCCCATTTTTATGGCCATACAGTTTTCATTAAAAAACAAGCCGGTCATTCAGTTTCCTTACAGGTCAACTCTTGGTATTTATAAAAACAACCACCTGGTGAAGGTGCTTGGCAACCAGGAAGGAACCTCCTACCCTGGTCTCCTAAGCGAGCTCGAAAGTAAGCAGTCACAGCAAATTACGCATCGAAAAACATTCGATAATTACACCATTGTCAGCCTTGCCTACAAGGGCTTTATTGCCCGGTTTCTGCCATTGCTAACCCTGTTTATTTCTTTAACCGGCATCATGGTTTTATTATTGGTGCTGCTCAATTCATTTTTCCATTTTATCGATGATAAATTTCACTTAAGTTTCAACATGCGAAAATCGCTGAGAAGCCGTTTTCAGACAACCATAACAGGTCTGGTGCTTTTTTCATTTGTTTTGATAGGGGGAACCACCGCTTTGTATTATCAACGCTTGTACAACATTAAAAACACCCAGGGCTTTGAATTGCTACTAGATGTTTTGATCAAAGACATACAAAACAACTTTCCTGAAACGGAAAATGCAACCGAAGACGGCAGATTGGAAAAGGCATTCAGATCCCTCGAAAGTGTGCACGAATTACCCATTGCTTTTTATTCATCAGATGGTAGAAAAATATTAAGCTCACTGAGCTATGACCATGCTCCCGAGAGGCTTCAAAAATCATTGATCGCAAGCGATGTCAGCGCCAATGCCAACAATATAAAAGTTCTCAGTACTGTGTACCAACCCGGCAAGGTATTGATTCCGGTTTATGATACAAATCAAACCGTATCAGGGTATTTTCTAACCGAAGACTTCAAGCGTTCACAAGGCTATGCAGGTTTGTACGACTTTTTGAGCACCCTGCTTACCTTATGCGTATTCTTATTTCTTACGGCTCTTGCCCTTTCAATGATAGTTACCAATCCGATGACTAAGTCGCTGAAAAATTTGTCTTCGAGGCTGAAAGACTTTAAGTTGGGCAAAGACAACGAAAGGCTGGAGTGGAAAAATCCGGATGAAATCGGCGCTCTGATTTCCAATTTTAATAAAATGCAGATTGAATTGAATCACAGCGCGGATTTGTTGAGCAGGACCCAGAGAGATTTGGCCTGGAGGGAAATGGCAAAACAAGTGGCTCATGAAATTAAAAATCCATTGACGCCCATGAAGTTGAGTATACAACACATGCAAAATGCTGCATCACAGGATCCCGATAAAACAAAAGTGCTGATTCAGCGTACTTCTGCCACCATCTTAGAACAAATTGAAAATTTAACCCAGATAGCTGATGAATTCTCTTCTTTTGGAACCTTGCCTAAGGCTTCGAATGACACCATTGTACTCAACGAAGTGGTAGAACACATCCATGATCTCTTCAGAAAAAGAGAAGATATGGACATCCAGATGGCAGAGCCTATGAATGACATCCATGTCTTTGCAGATAAAAATCAATTGGTCCGAATTCTCAACAATGTGGTTAAAAATGCCACCCAATCGATCCCTGAAGATCGAAGAGGGAAGATCGAAATTGAACTGAACCAAAATGAATTGTATGCAGTTATCAAGGTAAGTGATAATGGGGTTGGAATTCCTGAAACAATGAAAGAAAAAGTCTTCACACCTAATTTTACCACAAAGAGCTCCGGAACCGGCTTGGGATTGGCTATTTCTGCCAATATGATAGAAAGTATGAATGGTCGCATTTACTTTGAATCGCCCAATGAAAGAAACGGAACCGACTTTTTTATAGAACTTCCTTTGGTTCGAAGCAATAATTACGAAGGCGAAACCCAGATAGACCTGGATTAACAGTTTTTTTTAGCTCTTAATCATTTTCTCAATATATTGTCTTTCAATATTTTACATATTGAAGTTAAAAAATATACACAATTAACTAAAAAAAAGACGAATACATATTGCTATATAATTTAATATGTATTATCTTTGCATTGTGTAAGTTTTGGTTATTAATTGTAAAAATCATTTTGCTCGTATGAAGTTATGAGCAAAATTTTTTGAGAACTCAAGCCTAATGGCTTTCAAGATAAAATATATACCTTATCAACTTATACATAATATGTTTCTATCATATTTGGCACGTTATTTGGTATATAAAGATTGAGTTTTGGTTATTAAATTGAGTAATGCCCGTTGACTTTGTCACGGGCTTTTTTATTTCCTCCCCTCCCTAGCTACTTTTCTGTTGTGGCTTACTTATCTTTGCCGGCATCAACAGCAAGTCAACAGATGAAAATTATTTCATGGAATGTAAATGGACTCCGTGCCACCATTGGAAAAGAATTCCACACCCACATTGAAGTCCTGAGACCAGACGTAATGTGTCTACAAGAAACCAAAGCACAGGATGATCAGGTGGCAGCAGCGCTTGCTCCAATGCAGGATTGGTATATTTACAGTAACTCAGCAGAAAAAAAAGGTTATTCAGGTGTTGCCATCCTTTCCAGGACCAAACCCATGAGCGTGACTCATGATATTGGGGTTCCGGATCACGATACAGAAGGGCGCGTTATCACCGCTGAATTTGATAACTTTTATCTAATCAACGTATATGTTCCCAACAGCGGCGACGGCATGAAAAGGTTAGAATATAGGGCAGAATGGGACAAGGCCTTTGCTGCCTATCTATCAAAACTCAAAAAAAAGAAAGCCATTGTTGTAACCGGTGACTTCAATGTAGCCCACCAGCCCATTGATTTGGCCCGACCCAAAGAAAACTACAACAAAACATCAGGATATACCCAAACCGAAATTGATGGGATGGATGGCTTGCTCCAGGTGGGATTGCTGGACGCCTATCGCCACCTTAACCCCAGTGCGGTTCAATATACCTTTTGGAGTGTGCGATTTGGAGCCCGTGCCAAAAATGTAGGATGGCGGATTGACTATTTTTTGGTGGACAAAAAACTGGAATCCAAATTGGAAAGCTCCACTATCCACGATCAACTCATGGGATCTGACCATTGTCCCATTGAACTAATATTAAAAGACTAAAAGCGTTGTCAAATGATGACCACAACCCTACCCTTTTCTAAAGCCATCACACAAGGCATTCCTACAGAAATACCCGCTGAAAGGCCTCTGGATGCCAGTGTACCTCACGCCCCAAAAAGAAACATTTCACTTTTAACACACAAGGAATGGTTGTTGGCTATTGAGAATGCACTCCGTTATTTTCCAAAGGAATGGCACAGTGAATTGGCGAGTGAATTCAATGAAGAGTTGAAAACTCATGGTCGGATTTACATGCATAGATTCAGACCAGAATATGACATGGTAGCCAGACCCATCCATGAATATCCAGCCAAAACCCCGGCGGCTGCAGCCATCATGCTAATGATTCAAAACAACCTGGATCCCAAGGTGGCCAAATATCCTCATGAGCTTATTACTTACGGAGGCAACGGCGCCGTTTTTCAAAATTGGGCCCAATATCTGCTAACCATGCGCTATTTAGCTGAAATGGAAGAAGACCAAACGCTGGTCATGTATTCTGGTCACCCAATGGGGCTCTTTCCATCTCACAAAAATGCCCCAAGAGTTGTTGTAACCAATGGTATGATGATACCCAACCATTCTTCAAAAGAAGACTGGAATCGTTACAATGCCATGGGTGTAACTTCTTATGGACAAATGACAGCAGGTTCCTATATGTACATTGGTCCACAGGGCATTGTTCACGGCACTACCATTACCCTACTCAATGCTGGTAGAAAACTAAAGCCCGGAAGTGCCGACTTAAAAGGAAAGGTATTTGTTACATCCGGCTTAGGTGGTATGTCGGGCGCACAAGCACTGGCCGGTGTAATAACAGGAGCAGTATGTGTGATTGCAGAGGTTGATGAAGATGCCATTCATCAAAGAATAACTGATGGCTATATTCAACAGGAGAATGTTTACAACAATACCGATGCACTGATAGCCCGAATCGAAAATGTAAGGGCAGAAGGTGAGGCCATTGCGCTCATATACAATGGCAATGTGGTAGATCTCTGGCAGGCTTTCGTTGAAAAAAATACCATCGTTGAGTTGGGATCTGATCAAACTTCTCTTCACAATATTGATGATCTGGGGTATTGCCCTCAAGGCCTTAGTTTTGGTGAAGCAAAAGCGCTGCTGAACACAGATAAGCCAAGGCTCATGAAGATGATTAGGCATACCCTGAGAAACCATGTTGAGGCCATCAACACAATGGTGAGCAGGGGCATGTATTTTTGGGATTATGGCAATGCTTTTCTAAAGGAAGCAGGTGAAGCAGGAGCCGATATTTGGGAAAATAAAGAAGAAGGAAAATACAAATACCCCAGCTATGTGCAGGACATCATGGGTCCCATGTGTTTTGATTATGGCTTTGGTCCTTTTAGATGGGTATGTACTTCAGGCGAAAAATCCGACCTCGACCTAACCGATCGCATTGCCCTGGATGTTATGAATACATTGATTAAGGAAGCGCCTGAAAGTATTAAAGGACAGCTGAATGACAACATCATCTGGATCGAGCAGGCGGACAAAAACATACCTATTGTTGGATCAAAATCCAGGATCTTGTATGCAGATGCTGAAGGAAGGATAAAAATAGCCGCAGCCTTCAACCAAGCCATTCGTAAGGGTGAAATCAAAGGACCTGTAGTATTGGGCAGAGACCATCACGATGTGTCCGGAACAGACTCACCCTACCGAGAAACCTCAAACATTTATGATGGTTCCAAATTTACCGCAGATATGGCTGTACACAATTTTGTTGGCGATGCCTTTAGAGGTGCAACCTGGGTATCGCTCCACAATGGAGGTGGTGTTGGTTGGGGTGAAGTTATCAATGGCGGTTTTGGCATGGTAATAGACGGCAGTGAGCAAAGTGAGGCCAATATTAAATCCATGTTGCACTGGGATGTCAACAATGGTATTGCCCGAAGGAGCTGGGCCAGGAATGCAGAAGCCATAGAAGCCATTCAAAGAGCCATGGACCAAGAACCCAAGTTGCGCATCACCTTGCCTCAGTTGGTAGATGATGGTATATTAAATTCAATTACTAAATAGTTCCCATGTTGGACAAAGCCCTCATCATTTACAAGGGAGATCAATATACCTCCTACATCTATCTGGGGCTAAGCTTATTTTTTGGGATCTCTGCAGCCCTATTGTTTGTATTTACTCTTAAAATTGGCTGGTTTTTTCTTGCTATAGGTTTATCCATACTAGCTGTCTTTTCTGCGGGAAAGGCCATTTATGTTTATTTTAAAGCAAAAGATCGCATCTTATACTTTCAGAAACTAACATCTTTAGAAGGAAGTATTTTGGATAGTGAAATTCAATACAACCAGCAGAGATTACTCAAAAAAGGGCTCAACAGAAGGCGCTATTTATACACCTTGCTTGGCGGTTTCTTTTTGCTGGTGGGTGGCATTGTTTTTGGAGAAAAAGGATGGGCCATCGGAAGTTTTGTACCGGTTTTGCTGTATGCCGGAATCGAATTTTCTGCCGGACTTTTATCCGAATTCCGCCTTTGGGAATACCAAAGACAACTTGAAAAACATCAAAATAACCCATAAAATCCTGAATTTGACCTGATGACGTTGGTTTTAACGATACTCAAAAGAGTGGGAAAAAAAACCGATATTTGCGACCTGAATTTTTAACCTTGATCATTAGTATTCAACCATACGAACGAGAAATTTTCACCCTGATTGGTGAAACCTCCGCTAAGTTGGGATACCCATCTTATGTGATAGGCGGATTTGTAAGAGATCGGCTGCTGGCCCGGAATTCAAAAGACATTGACATCGTCTGCATCGGAGATGGGATAAAACTGGCCGAGCAGGTTTCCTACAGATTGAGGCCCATTCCCCGAATCGTAGTTTACAAAAGATTTGGCACTGCTATGCTCAAATACAAGGACCTTGAAATCGAATTTGTAGGAGCGAGAAAAGAATCGTACCAGTTTGATTCAAGAAAACCAGCCGTGGAAGAAGGCAGCCTTGAAGATGATCAGAACAGAAGAGATTTTACCATCAATGCCCTGGCCATCAGTCTCAATGATGACGACTTTGGCACCATCATAGATCCTTTCAACGGCATGGTTCATTTGGAACAAAAGTTGATTAAAACCCCGCTCGAACCAGGTAAGACTTTTTCAGACGATCCTTTGAGAATGTTGAGAGCCATTCGATTTGCCTCACAACTAGGCTTTAGAATTGAGGATGAAACTTATTCCGCCCTTGCTAAAAACAAGAATCGCATCAAAATTATTTCTGCTGAAAGGATAGCATCAGAGTTAGGTAAAATTCTGGCTTCAACTCAACCCTCCATTGGTTTTAAAAAGTTGTTTGACACCGGTTTGTTGGGTATCATTTTCCCCGAACTGGTAGCTTTGTCAGGTACCGAGACCAAAAATGGTATTGGGCATAAAGACAACTTCTATCATACTTTGGAAGTGGTTGACAATGTGGCCAGAGATAGCGATAATATTTGGCTGAGGTGGGCTGCTTTGTTGCATGACATTGCCAAGCCTCCTACCAAAAAATTTGATGAAAACTTGGGCTGGACCTTTCATGGTCACGAAGTTCTGGGGGCCATCATGGTACCACGCATTTTTAAAGCCCTTCGCCTTCCCCTGGATCACAAAATGAAATATGTTCAAAAATTGGTGAGATTGCATCTCAGGCCCATTGGGTTAACCAAAGAAGAAATTACCGATGCAGCTGTTCGACGCTTAGTATTTGAAGCAGGAGAAGACATTGACGATTTGATGTTACTTTGCAAAGCGGACATCACTTCAAAAAATGAAGATAAAAAATCAAGGTACAGGGAAAACTACAACCGATTGCTTGAAAAAATTGCCGAAATTGAAGAAAAAGACAAACTCAGAAACTGGCAACCCCCGGTTTCTGGAGAAGACATAATGAATACTTTTGGCATTGGTCCATCCAAAGAAGTAGGTCAGATAAAAACCGCTATAAGAGAAGCTATATTGGATGGTATAATTGGAAACAACAAGGAAGACGCCACCGCTATGATGTTTCGTGAGGCTTCCAAACTGGGTTTAAAACCAAAGCTTGTTTAAAGCTAATTTTTATCCCCTGTTACCAATTCCATCATTTTTAGTTGGAGCGGACTTGCTACCCTCCTTTCACCCGGAAAGATGCGCATCACTTCACCCGTGAACTTCACCCTAATGCCCTCCTTATAATAGATCCCTGGCAGTTCGCAGGGCTGCCAACGATGGTTTTTATCCGGAGAAGTCAAAATCCAGATATCCTGCCACTTAGCCACCTCCGCATCCATGCCGGTCAAAACTTCTTCTACTGCCCGATCTGCAAAACAATCCTGGCTTAATTCCATTTTATTAGTGTTCTTTTTCACTGATCGACTACATGAAATGGTGATAACCGCTAAAAGAAGCGGGAGCAACAAATGAATTGTTTTCATTTTGATTGGTTTTGAAGTTGTGAACAAGCACTTTTGGCATGAAAATAGAGGTCTGATTATGCTAATATTTGCAATATTAAAGTTTCATTTACAATTAATTACATTTTCCTTACCACCAAAAGTTAAAGTTTTTTTAAAGAAGGGGGTAAAAGTAACCCATCTCTTGTATTTATCGCTTAATGTATATTATTTTTGTCACACTGAATTTCCGTAGAGTTGAACATGTCATTTAGATTGATAGTTGGAGTTTTCCTCGTGATCGCTGGGTCGCAGTTGTCTGCCCAGAATAAAATCAGGTGGATGAGTTGGGAAGAAGCGCTTAAAAAGCAAGAAAAAGCTCCCAGGAAGCTTTTTATTGATGTTTACACAGAATGGTGTGGTTGGTGCAAAAAAATGGAACAATCCACATTTGGAGAAGATCATGTAGCCAAATACATCAATCAGAATTATTACGCCATCCGATTTGATGCCGAATACAAAAATCCCATCGAATTCAAAAATACCACGTACAACTTTGTAAAAACATTTAAAGGTGGATACCACGAACTGGCAGCCTTGCTCCTGCAAGGGAAGTTGAGTTATCCCTCTTTGGTTTTTTTGGATGAAGATTTAAACTTGATTCAAACCATACCCGGCTTTCAAGATCCTGAAAGTTTTGATATGATCATCCATTATTTTGCCGGCGATCATTATAAAACCACTCCCTGGCGTAAGTTCACAAAGTCTTATGTGCCGTGCGACAAGATGGGCCACCCGGCAAAAGGAAGTGGCGGCAAAAACGAACCTTAATAAAATTTTTTATTTTTTAGTAAATCTGGCCAGCAATAGCCTGTACTTTTCCTCTGCAGCATTTTCACCCGGCTTGTAAAATTCTATATTTCCCAATTCTTCTGGCAAATATCTAGTATTCACAAAATTATCTTTAAAATCATGGGCATATTGGTAGTCTTTACCATATCCTAGCTCTTTCATTAATGCGGTGGGTGCGTTTCTCAAATGGAGGGGTATGGGTACATTGCCATTTTTGCGCACTTCAGCCAGCGCTGAATCGATGGCCATATATGCTGAATTTGATTTTGGGCTACAAGCCAGATAAATTGCAGTTTGCGACATGATAATTCTGCCTTCCGGCATTCCAATATTGTGGACCGCTTGAAAACAGGCATTGGCAATCAACAAGGCATTGGGATTGGCCAAGCCGATGTCTTCGGCTGCCAGAATGATCATTCTTCTGCATAGAAATAAGGGATCTTCTCCTCCTTCAATCATTCTTGCCATGTAGTAGATAGCAGCATCTGCACTTGACCCCCTCACCGATTTAATAAATGCAGATATCAAATCATAATGCATTTCTCCTTCCTTATCGTAAATAGACAGGTTTTGATGTACTACAGCCTGTACTTTTTCGTCATCCAGTTCATCTCCGATTTCTGCATTTCCCGCCACCAGTTCAAGGATATTGTACAATTTCCTCCCATCGCCACCTGATAATCGCAACATGGCATTGTAACTGGCAATCCGCAATTTTTTTTCAATTAACTCCTTGTCTGTGGTCAATGCTTTTGTAACCATGCTAATCAGATCATCTTTAGTCAAATGCTGAAGTACATAGACCTGACACCGGGATAAGAGGGCGGGTATAACCTCAAAAGAGGGATTTTCTGTGGTAGCTCCAATAAGGGTAACAATTCCTTTTTCAACCGCTCCTAAAAGGCTGTCTTGTTGCGATTTTGAAAAACGGTGGATTTCATCAATGAACAAGATAGGTGCTGTTCTTTGAAACAAATTAGCCTGTGACGCTTTTTCGATGGTATCACGTATGTCTTTTACCCCGCTATTGATGGCAGAAAGGGCAAAGAAGGGCCTTTTCAACTCCTGGGCAACAATGTTGGCCAGGGTGGTCTTGCCTACGCCTGGAGGCCCCCATAAAATGAAAGAAGGAACACTGCCGGTACTGATAATTTTAGCCAAAACACCTCCGGGCCCAACCAAATGTTGCTGACCAATGTAATCTTTCAAGCTATTCGGACGCATTCTTTCAGCCAAAGGTGCAGCCATGCTATAATATTTTAAAGGTAGTTCTACGGTTGGAAAGGTGTTCTGCCTCAGTACAGGTCTCACATGGACAGCTGTTGTATAGTCGGGATTCTCCAAAACCGGTAGGCATAAGTCGATCGCTGTCGATACCTTTGCCAACCAGGTAATCAACTGCCGATTGGGCTCTTTTTTGGGATAAAATCTCGTTGTATTCAACCTCACCTCTGCAATCAGTATGGGAAGCCAATTCGATCTTAATGGAAGGGTTGGCTTTAAGCATTGAGGACAGTGCGTCTAAAGATGGTTTGGCCTCTTCTGTGATATCCCATTTATCGTATTCATAATAAATATTGTTTAACACAATTTCCCTACCCTTGTAAATCTTGTGCAACTCAACTTCTTTGTTGATGGTAACAGATCCTCCATTTTCATCTGCCTTGATTTGATGCGTTGTCATTTCGAGTTTTGAAACCAGAAAAGAGTCTTTTCCTACTACAATTTCATACACTTTATTGGGTAGTAAATTGGTAAGCACCAAACCATTTTTGTCGGCTCTAAACTGAGTTCGAATCCCTCCCTCTTTGATAAAAACCTGGGCGTAGGGCACTGCTAGTTTACCCGTTCTCTTCTCATTGGGGTCATTATTCTGAAAGGTAGGGGTTACCACTTTCAGGGCAAGGTAGATATCAAAACTCCTTACACTATCGGCCTCATTCTTTTTATTATCAGCAACTTCAGGAACATCTGTCTGATTTTGATAAAACCTATATCCGTAAAGTTCATCTCTCCCTTCATTACCCCTGGAGGATGTCAAATATCCTTGTTGTACAGTTCCCAAATTAATGGGAGAAGTGCGGTCTATCAGTAGGCTAAAATCATCACCTCCAGAATTATAGGGAGGAGGTAGTCGCTGAGGTTTTGACCATTTGCCATCAGGGGTTAAATAAGTTTTATAAATATCCAAGCCTCCCAACCCATCATCTCTGTTGGAGGAAAAATAAAGAGTGTCCCCATCAGATGTAGGGAAGAACTCATCAAAAGATGAATTGATCGACTCGGGCATCAAATCTGGGTCCGACCAGGTTTGCCCATCCCAAACTGCATACCACAAGTCCCCTCCTGCCCCATCAGCATTAACTGCGGCATAGACAAGCACACTGTCTGATTCTATCAAACAGGGTTGACCGTAGTTAACATTTGGCTGACACAGAGGCAAAATTTCAGGATCCGACCAAATGCCATCGTTTCGATGGCTTATCATCAACTTGCAATAATCATGCTTATCACCTTCTACTCCAAAACACCTGGTAAATATCATGGTTTGGAAATCTTTGGTAAAACATGGTGTGCCTTCATTGGCTTCTGTATTGATTACCGAGTCAAACCTTTTCACACTTTTGGTCTCCTTATCAACCAGGTACAGATCGGAAAATTTATTTCCCGTCCAATTGTACCTTTTACCACCGGTCGACTCTTCCCTGTCTGAGCTGATGACTAAAAAATCATCGTCGTAATTCACAGCTCCATAATCGGAATAATATGAGTCGCTCCAAATTTTTTCAATATTGAAGGTGGAAGGTGTTTGTGATTGGAGTAAGAGCAACGATTTGCAAATTTCGATTTGTCTTTTGGCTTCCTGGGCTATCGAAGAAACACTTCTCAGACCTTCAAACGAAGCTATTGCCTGATCGTACTTCATTAAGTTTTTGAGTGTATATGCTTTTTGCAAGGTCGCTTCTGGTCCGTGATTGTTTTTTTCAGCCAACACAAACCATTCCAAGGCCTGGGGATAATCCAAAAGCTTGACATAACATTGCCCAATGAGCATCTGCTTAGGCGATTTTAGTTCGGCTTTACCCACCATTTCTGCTTCTTTTTTTAGAAGGCCAATGGCAGTGGCGTACTGCTTCATTTGGTAAGCCGTAGCGCCATCTTTAATCCTGGAATTAGAACCACAGGAAAAAAATGACCAAATCAGAAGAAAAAATAATGGTTTTAGCCTCATGGTGTATTCCTACCAAAGATAGATAAAATTGATGTATTGGTATAAAACGAAAAGCCCCGGTATTGTTTTATACCAGGGCTTTGAATCTTACGATTTTGATATTTTATTTCTTTTCTTCTCTTGCCCCTCCAAGATCTATCATCAATGGTGTTGCGATAAAGATGGATGAATAGGTACCAATGACTATACCTACCAAAAGTGCGAAGGCAAAGCCTTTGATACTGGAACCTCCAAATAAAAACAAACCAATTACCACAAACAAGGTGGTCAAAGATGTAAAGGTTGTTCTGGAGAAGGTTCTATTGATAGAATCATTGATAACCTCTGATTGACTCTTGTTGGGATGCAATCCCAGGTTCTCCCTGATACGGTCAAATACAATCACCGTGTCGTTGATAGAGTATCCAATCACAGTAAGGATGGCAGCGATAAAGGCCTGATCTATTTCTAATGAGAAAGGAACAATACCTTTCAACAATGAGAAGAAACCTATGGTAATCAATGCATCATGGAAAAGAGCGATCACCGCACCAGCAGAATATTGCCATCTGCTAAATCTAAACAAAATATAGAGGAAAATGGCAATAAGAGCAAGTATTCCCGCATAAAATGATGATTTCTTAATGTCATCTGCTACGGTAGGACCAACTTTTGAGGAGCTAAGTAACTTCATATCACCCTGTGCGTCACCCGCCTTAAACTGATCAAATGAAATTTTACTACCTGTCATTGAAGTCAATCCTTCATGAAGTTTACCCGCTACTTTTTCTTCAATTCCTTCACTACTATCATTAATTAAATAAGATGTAGTAATGTTAAAAGTATTTTCTGTATCTACCACTTTCACTACTGGGGAAGCATCAAACACAGTTGCCAGTTTGTTTCTCAAATCATCGGCTGTTACCTTTTGGTTGGCGTCAAACTGAACATTGTAGGAATGTCCTCCCTGGAAGTCTACTCCCAGATCAAAGCCCCTTGTGAAAATAGAAACCAAGCCAGCAACCAAAAGTGTACCTGATATAAAATACGCGATTTTTCTTTTTCCAACCCAATCAATATTTAAAGTCGACAAGGCATCTTTCGTGCCGGAATTCCAGAAAGTAATATTTCTTTTTCCTCCACTAACCCAGCCATCAATTAACATTTTGGTCAGTAATACCGCTGTCAACATTGATGAAAGCACACCGATAGTTAATACCACTCCAAATCCTTTGATAGGACCAATACCAAAATAAGAAAGCAATAAAGCTGTAATAATGGTGGTTACGTTGGCATCTATAATGGCTGAATATGAATGCCCAAATCCTTCCTGAATAGATTCAAGCATGGATTTGCCTGATCTTAGTTCTTCCTTAATCCTTTCATAAATGATTACGTTGGCATCTACCGCCATACCAATGGTTAACACGATACCTGCGATACCCGGCAATGTCAAAACGGTTCCAAATGACGATAGAGAACCCAGAATAAAAATAATGTTGGCAAACAGGGCCAGGATAGAAACTATACCAGCACCTGCATAATACAATACCATAAACAGCATCACCAATCCAAACCCGATAAGGAGTGAATTGAGGGATTTGGTAATATTGGCTTTACCCAATGAAGGTCCTACGTTGGATTCCTGTATGATTTTTGTTTTTGCTGGTAACTTACCCACTTCCAGGATATTGGAAAGATCCACAGTTTCCTGTACATTAAAACTACCACTAATAACAGATGATCCACCTGTAATGGCTCCATTATTAACCCCTGGAGCTGTTACTACCTCATTATCCAATGAGATAGCAATTTCTCTTTTTTGACCTTCAGCATTTCCTTCGAATGCCTTTTGCGTTAGTTCAGCCCATTTTTTGGCACCTGTGGCATTCATTACCAAGCTAACCTGAGGCTCGCCGGTAACCTGATCCTGGGTAGCAGAAGCATCTGTCACCACTTCACCATCAAGTGGCGCTTTATCAGAACCTGTTACGGTTTTGATGGCATACAACTCATATTGATTGGAAACAACTTTAGTGGTATAATCCTGATGAGGTTTGTAAGACCACATAAATTTCAGGTTTTTAGGGAAAAGAGCCTGAATCTCGGGTCTGGTCAACATGGCCATAACCGCATCTTTTTTGTTTTTATCTACCAAGCCCAGGACAGTAATAGCAGATGTTGGGTTTCCTGGATTGTTGAGTTTCAACTGGGATAACAGAGGTCCTCCTGTTTTTAAAGCAGCAGTATCAACTGTTGCAGCGGCTACTGCAGAAGTATCTCCACTCAATCTTTGGTCAGCGGCCTGAAGGGCTGCCATAATACCGGCATCGGTTAGACGATATGTTTCCCAAAATTCAAGTTGGGCATTTTTTTGAAGAAACTGACGTGCTCTTTCAGGGTTGTCAATGCCTGGCATTTCCACCAAAATAAGGTCTCTAGCCTTATCCAATGAAATGTTAGGCTGCACAACTCCCAAACGGTCAATCCTTTCTTTTAACATCTTAAAAGTCAAATCCACAGTCTGGTCTGCCCTTTCTCTCAATAATCTTTCCACTTCATTGTCAGAAGTCTCAAGGTTGATAGCACCGCCTAAACTTTCACTTTGTGCAAATATCCTGGCCAAAGGTTTGCCATTGGCTATTTTTTTATACTCACTTACAAAAAGAGAGATAAAATTTGCCTGCTCACTCTCCTGTGCTTTTTTGGCATTGGCTATGGCTTGAACAAACTCCGAATCTTTGGCATTTCTACCAGCTAAGGCGGTTAACAATTCGCTAAGGTCGACTTCCAATAAGGTACTCATACCTCCTTTCAAGTCAAGACCAAGGTTCAATTGCCTTTGCTTCAAGTCATTATAAGTGTACCCAACTCCCAATAAAGGAACGTTAAATATTTTTTCCGTAGACATTGAGTCCAGGAATTTAGCCCTTGCGGCTTTAAACGCAACATCTTTCTCAAATCCCGTGAGGGTTGAAGTTTGAGATGAGGCATAATCATCAGCGTTTCTTTCTACCTTACTCGTGGGTAAAAAGTAAAACAACTGGATAAGACATACGATTGACATTAAAATCAAAAAAGCCTTCAATAATCCTTTTCCTTGCATTTTATACTTCTATTTTTTTTTGGAAAAACGCTGCAAAGATAGAATTTTTAACTAAAAAACAGCAATAATTGGCAGGTATATATATTATATGCTTTAATCATCGCTAAATTACTGATTTTGAGGGCTTGTGATTTCAAATTATACCTTGATTCGGGCTTGTTTTAATTTATTAAACTGTCGATTCACTTTAAAACCCATTAGAATCGAAAATTTGCAGTTAAATAACATTTCATGGCCGACTTTTGATTTTTATATGGGTATCTTTGCAATTCAAATATTGTTTAACTAAACCTAATTTCAAAGACTATGGGATTATTTTCATTTTTAAAGAACGCAGGCGCCAAACTTTTTGGCATGGAAGCCGAAAAAAATGATGCAGCGGAAGCTGTAAAAGATGCTGCTGCTGCTGCAGAAGCATTGCGCCAGCAAAGAATCAGCGCCCTCAATGCTGTTGTCAATGCATCAGGCATTTGTATTTCAGATTTAAGTATTGACCTTCAGGATGATACAGTAACCGTGTACGGCTCGGCTGAAACGGTTGCCGACAAAGAAAAAGTGGTGCTCATGTTGGGTAATACCCATGGCATAGCTACCGTGGATGATAGAATGTCGGTTGTGGCTCCGGAGCCGGAATCTGACTTTTATGTTGTAAAATCTGGCGATTCTTTGTCTAAAATTGCAAAAGAATTTTACGGTGATATGATGAAGTATCCCGTCATTTTTGAGGCCAACAAGCCTATGCTTACGGATCCTGATTTAATTTATCCAGGTCAGGTATTGAGGATTCCCAAATTGGGCTAAACTAAGCTCCCAATGATAAAAATTAAGGCCCGAAAGGGCCTTTTTTGTTTGTCAATGATAAAAATCATCATTCCATATATTTTTCCGTCTTTTTTGGTTTTAACAAGATTAAATTTTAATAAAAAAATTTTTTTTGAGATAGTTTTATTTTAAATTGCATCCGTAACCAATCATATTGTTTCACTTTTTAACTCTAAAGAAACATGAATATTACTTTTGATGAACTCCGTCAGATTAAGCACCAATTACCAACAGGTAGTGTAGGCAGAATTGCCAAAGAACTGAATCTGGATGAGCAAACAGTGCGAAACTACTTCGGTGCTGCTAAATTTGAAGACGGGAAAACGGTAGGTAACCATGTCCAACCCGGGCCAAATGGAGGTATTGTGAGTATTGAAGACACTACTATTTTAGATTTAGCCAGAAAAATAATCAGAGAAGCACAAGATAACTGATCTTTGTTCGAGTCAAACAAAAAAAGGGAACCATCACAAGATAGTTCCCTTTTTTTTGGGGTTCCCTTTTTTTATGCCTGGATTTCCAGCTTTTACTTTGGATTCAAATTAAACTCCACCCTACGATTTAAGGTTCTGCCATTTTCTGTTTCATTGTCTGACACTGGCCTTGATTCTCCATATCCGATAAATGACATTCTATTTTGACTGATTCCCTGGGTCAACAAATAATCATGACACGCCTTGGCCCTTTTTTCTGATAATTCCTGGTTGGCTATGGAACTACCTGTATTATCCGTATGGCCGGCTATGACCAGATTGTAATCTGGGTATCTGTTCATTATACTACCAATCTGCTTTAATATGGTAAAAGACTCAGATTTTAAGGTAGCCTTGCCGGTTTCAAATTGAACCGCTCGCATTGCTACATCAAGTGTTTTTCGGTCTTCCACCGTAATATCAGGACACCCGTTGGAAGCTACCGTTCCAGGGGTATTGGGACATTTATCAATGCTATCATCAAGACCATCACCATCAGAATCAGGACATCCCCCATATACTTTTAAGCCGGGTGCCTTGGGACATTTATCAATGCTATCATCCAGACCATCACCGTCAGAATCAGGGCAACCATTGGAAGATTTTGGCCCAGCCATATCTGGACACCTGTCTTCTGCATCGGCTATTCCGTCGTTATCAGAATCCGGACAGCCCATCAAAGAAGCTGAACCTTTTACACCCGGGCACTTATCATCTGGATCTGAAATGCCGTCACCATCTCTATCAGGACAACCTTTAGCAGCAGGGCTTCCTTTTACATCCGGACACTGGTCAACACTATCGTCTACCCCATCCATATCCCTGTCCATCGCTTTAGGACAACCTCCATTGTCTGCAGGGCCTGCCTGGTCAGGGCATCTGTCTGAAGTATCAGGGATTCCATCGTTGTCTGTGTCTTTGGCCTTGTCATTGGCTCTGTATGGACACCCCTTATTGGAAGCCGCCCCTGCCAGATTGGGACATTCATCTTCGTTGTCTGCCACTCCATCACTATCACTATCAGGGCAGCCTTTCATTTCTTTGTTTCCCTTAAGGCCCGGACAGTTGTCCTGAAAATCGGGCACCCCATCACCATCGCTGTCGGGACATCCGTTTTGATCAGCACTTCCTTTTTGATCGGGGCAAAGGTCCAACTTATCTTCAATGCCGTCACCATCACTGTCTTTTGCTTTCTCGGGCATTTTTTCTTCTATCTTTTCTTCTTCAACCACAGGAATCTCTTCCTTCATCTTCATATCTTCAATGGTTGAGTCTTTGGGTGCACCCCCGATCAAATAGACAAAACCAAGCCCATGTTGTAAGTTGTTTCTATTGTCTAAAAAAGAATATCTGTATTCACTTTGCAGGTTGATGTAGGCATTTTTGGCAGCCCTGAAATTGATACCCACTCCCAGAGGTACCTGGAGATTAAATTCCCCGTCGAATTCCATTACCCCTCCTACTCCTGCCATCAAATAAGGCACCATATTATTGCCTCCATTGTGGAAATGGAATTGGAGTTGACCATCCAGACTCACAATTTGTTTGTGCCTGTCTTTATTGAGCTTGTTCAGCTTTTCGTCAAAAGTTTCTACGGTACCGTATTTTACCGGAAAATTAGCATAAAGCCCCTTGCTTATCTTTTGCTGGAAAAAGATCTCAAAGCCATGATGGTAATCCTTAAATGCCTCCAAATTGCCTCCATTCTGGGACTGGTAATCCAAAAACAAGGTTTTAAAGCCTAGTCCTCTTTTGTAGGATGGGTCTTGGCCCATCATTTGTGTAATAACCAGGAGGCAAAGTATAAGAATTAAATTTTTTTTCATCTTTTTAAAATTAGCACTTGATGATTTTGAAACGTATTGAAAACCAAAAAACAGATACAAAACTAAACAAAAATGAAGCATTTTACGGGATAAAGCATAAAAATATAATTAAAATTGGTAATGTGTTGAGGAATGAATGGCAGTGAATTTGTGTTTTAATTGTAAGGTTTGTATGAAATTTAAACCCCAACGTCAGAATTGATCTTCGATGAAATTGAAAAAAAATACCCTTGTCCCAACTTCTCATTTTTATATATACTTGCTAAAAGATGGTAAAAGTCTGAAATTTGGCCGATATGGAATGGGAAGTACATCCCTCCTAAGCGATCAATTGTATGCTGATTTTTATGAATTTGCTTCCCATTTTGCTGAAATTCATCCAGTATCAGACAGAGTACTCGTTTACATTCATGGATTTATGGCTGACTTTGAATTGTTTGAGCAAAAGGCCGGCTATATTTTACAAGATCAGATATTTAAGCCTCTATCAGACACATATCCGGTAGTAATATCTTTAAAATGGGAAACTAGCCCCGATTACAGGACATCTGTCATGACCGTAGAAAACACAGGGGCAACTTTTTATAAAGTTCTCCAATCCCTTTTAAGCCACCAAAAATCATTGGGAGTGAATTTAACCTGGTCTTTTTTGTGCCATAGCATGGGAAACAGGGTTTTTTCCGGCATAGCTAAAGCCGACCAGGCCGCATTTCAAATCTTCCACTTTGGCACCATTTGTATGATGGCGGCCGATGTCCCTTCTTCTATTTTTGAAGATGAGCTTGAATGGCTTCCCAAGCTTGCAGAAAGGATCATAGTATTTGTAAATGCAAAAGACAGAACCCTGGAAATAGCCAATTGGTTGGTAACCTATCCGCGATTGGGAAAAACGGGGCCCCTAGGTCCCCATCAAAATGTATTTGTCATCGATGCTACCCCAATTAATGATCACGAAGGGCTTGTGCCTAAAATATCGAAGCACCGGTATTACTATGCCAGTGCTTCGATAAGAGCTATGCTCTGTTCCATTTTTCAAGGAAATGAAAAAGTGGTTCTAAAGGGTGTTCAATACTTTTTACCCATCAAAGGAAAAAAATAATGAAGCTTTATTTTTGTACTGCGAGCCTGGCGTAATTTGCACCTTTTCCAGTAATAATTTCAACACAGTAAACACCTCCCAAAAGTCCCGAAACATCTAACCAATTTCCGCTATTTGACTTCAACACCAACCTACCGGTCATGTCATAAACATTTACATGCGTTATGTCATGTGCTCCCTTAATTACCGTGATATTGGCGGCAGGATTAGGTGAAAAATAAAGGTTTGAAAGTGCCTGATCAGAAGTGGCAGATACCGGACTCATGTCGGCCGCATACCTCGGAAAAATCTGATATCCTTCATCAAAAGGGTTGCTTGAATCAAACTGACCCACGATGCCTTTTAAATTAAAAGGAGCTGCGGGGGCTGGCAAGGCTGATAGAGGACAATCGTTGTCAATTCTGAGCAGAAATGTCTGTGACCCATTGGTTACATTAACATTATAGGAACTGCCATCTCCTTTCCATTCAGCTGGATCAACGTAGGTAAATGCACCATCCAGGGCAATTAAACTGGACTCATCTTCTTCATTAAGGGCATTTACTGCCTTGGGATTAACAGGACTATTGCCTGCAGAAACTAAACTCACTTCGTCGGCTATGATTTGGGTCAATCCATTGAATTGGTTGATAGTCCCTTTGATTTTTATTTCATCACCTTCTTTCACAACATAACCAAAATCGGTAGTTCCGTTAAATACCCCAATTCCATTGTTCTGACTGTCAATCAAAGTGAATTGAAGTCCTCCTGGCCTTAAGTTATACCCATGTACAATGCCAAATAATTGACATTTTACATTTACAGAATCAGCCACTCCTTCTTGATTGACGGTAGTCACAAGTGGAATGGTATAATTGGGATAACTGGCAGGGTTTCCAACAGTGACGGTGCCTTTCATGCCCGAAGAAGCATGCGGATCACATTGATACTGATACACTCCTTCTTTGGTAAAGGTAAAGTCATAGGTCCACAACGCGCCAGATGGAGAGCCGTTTCCAAATGAAGCTGGATTGTTGGGATAAACTGCCTGATTGCCATTGATGTTGTGGCTTCCTCCTTTGTTGGTCCAGCGTACAGTCGTTCCCACATCGATCGTAATATCTTTTGGATTGAAAGCAAAATCCATAACATCTACAAAAACAGACGGTTCTGCATTGCATGAAATGGCATTGCCCAGGCCCGGAGAACATTTCATTTCTTTTCCATTCAAAATGATGCCAGTATTGTTTCTGGCAGCAATCCAGTTGGCGCCTTCATTGTTATTTAATGTCGGATCACACAATACCAGGCTGGCACCGCCTTCATCTGCTTCCAATGGCCATGCACCTGCATCATCATAAACTACTTCGTCAATAATATTGTCTTGCACATCTGAGAGCACGATACCTTCACCGCTGTTGCTCAAGGCACCAGTAAATTGAAGTGTAGAAACTCCAAACACGAGTTTCATGGCGGTACTGTCTTTTGCAACAACTACGGATTGTCCGGGAGCCAGGGTGTAATTGGGAAAGGTAAAGGTAACACCTGCCGTAAACTTCATGTCCTGCAAATTGATCTGAATGCCTGATACGTTGAGCAGTTCAATGTATTCAAGAGAATCTTCACCCGTTTCAGGTGGATTGTACATGATTTCAGAAATAACTACCTGAGCCTGAGCAAAAGTAGCCACCAGCAAAAAAGCGAAAAGTGTAGAAAATTTACATTTCATGTGATAAAGGTTTGGTGTAAAATTAGCCAATTTTGGCGGACTATGCACTTAGCAAGTGGGCAAAATGACTATAAATTATAAAAGTTGCATTATATCAGGTACTCCGGGACTTCGTTCAACGGTAAATCCTTCGGCATAATCTACATTGATATCTCTTCCATAAGCCCGCGCCTTGGCATACAAAAATTCAAAAAATAACTTTGAAGAGATGGGGGTTTGGATGGCATCACTTTCAGAAGCATTGAATTGTGTTTCAAAGGCCAGAATGGACTCTATTTTTTTGTCCATATAAGGGGTGATGTCCACAAGGAAGTCGGCTTTCAAATTGCGATCCTGAAGGTAATGGTAAACTGATTGCGGTCTATGAACAGCCAGGGAATTGCCCAATTCATCCTGAAGATCAATTTTTAATAAACCACTGTAAAAGCAGGCATCAGAAACCAATTTAGCCGCCCTGCTATGGTCGGGATGCCGGTCATGAATGGCATTTGCCAGGACAACCCTGGGTTTAAATTTCCTTACCTGGCAGGCTATGGCGAGAATATTCTCTTTATTGATTTCAAAAAAACCATCGGCCATGCCCAGGTTGACCCTGAAAGCAGCGCCCAATATTCTGGCAGCGTTTTCGGCTTCTGATTTTCTGGATTCTGCAGTACCTCTGCTTCCCAATTCTCCCCTTGTCAGGTCTACAATTCCAAAGGTATAACCCATGTCTTTCATCTTCAACAAGGTACCCGAACAACCCAATTCTACATCATCGGGATGGACTCCGAAGGCTAAAATATCAACCATAAATTACCATTTAATAAGTGCGCTTCCCCAGGTAAACCCTGCACCAAAGGCAGCCAGACAAACCAAATCTCCTTTTTTAATTTTACCCTCTTCCCAGGCCTCACACAAGGCTATGGGAATTGAAGCGGCAGTGGTGTTGCCGTACTTTTGTATATTGTTATAAACTTTATCATCACTGAGTCCCAGCTTTTTCTGAACAAAGCTGCTGATTCTCAAATTGGCCTGATGGGGAATAAACATATCTATATCAGAGGCACTGTGTCCGGTTTTAGCCAGTGCTTCTGCAATCACTTCCGGAAACTTAACCACTGCTGTTTTGAATACGAGCTGACCATTCATATTGGGAAACATCATGCCATCGTCCAACATTTTTTGGGTGACAAATACCTCACCTGGTACCTCAGCATCCGGAAAGCCATAACTTTCTCTATTGCCATGTGTTCCTGCGTGGGAGCCTGGTGAAATCATAGAAAGTTCTTCCGCATGGGTGCCATCAGCATGCAGATGCGTGGTAAGAATGCCCTGGCCTTCTTCTGTAGTGGGCTGAAGCACAACTGCACCGGCACCATCCCCAAAAATAACAGTGACATTTCTTCCGCGGGTAGTAAAATCCAGACCCATTGAGTGCATTTCTGCACCTACCAATAAAACATTTTTATACACTCCGTTTTTAACAAACTGATCTGCAATAGAAAGCCCGTAAACAAAGCCGCTGCATTGATTTCTGATATCGAGACAGCCCGCTTCTTTGTGGGTAATGCCCATTTCTCTTTGCATTAAAACACCACAACCCGGAAAATAATAATCCGGACTTAGGGTGGCAAAAATGATAAAATCAACATCATCTTTGGTAATACCGGCTCTTTCTATGGCAATTTCGGCGGCCCTGGCTCCCATAGTTGCGGTAGTTTCAATGTGTTTATCGGCATACCGCCTTTCTTGAATACCGGTTCGTTCCTGGATCCACTCATCGGTGGTATCCATATATTTTATCAAATCATCATTTCTGACAACATTTTTTGGCAAATATTTTCCTATTCCGGCTATTTTTGTCTTAAACATAAGTCGATTTGAATTTCTTGTAAATCTATGAAAATCTTAACAATTGGAAGAAAACTATGACCACATGTCCGCCGAAGCGCGCGAAAACCTCTTGATCATGCTGGTGGCTTTAAGCCGCTCTGACGGTGATATGCATATCAGGGAGTTAAACTACCTGCAATTGGCAGCACAACAACTGGGGTTTGAAACCTCTAAAATAGAGGAGATCTTGCAACAACAAGCCCCTGAAAAAGCGCTGCCCACAGAAGAAAAAGACAGAATGACAGCACTTTATTACCTCCTCTTTTTAGCTGCAGAGGATGATCAACTCAATGCGGTGGAAGAGGATTTTATCTACCATTTTGGTTTTAAACTTGGCTTCAATGAGTCGATGTTGAGAGATATGCTGGCTCTCTTCAAAAAGACCCGATATCCAAAAAACCCGGACGAGTTGCTTAATATTATTAGAAAATACCTCAATTAAAAAGAAAGGGAGACCCTGGTGTGGATCTCCCTTTTATTATACATCTGTGATTTCGATTAATAAGCCAAGCTTACAGTAAGATCGAATTCGTCATAAATGGTTTTGTCTCCCAGGTTGTCAAAAAATGAACCTGAACCATATCTAACGTCGAAGTCAGTTCTGTCCAATTTGATTGTTGCTGTGGCTTTGCCATTGGCAACCATTGCATCAAATTTAACTTCTTTGGTAATGTTTTTGATGGTAAGTTTGGCAACTACCTTGTATTCACCTGGTTTTCCTCTTGAAATTACCTTTGTGATGTCCAATTTAGCTTCCGGAAACTTTGCAACTCCAAAAAAGTCATCAGATTTCAAGTGACCATCTAACTTCTCTTTCATGTTACCAGATACATCAGTTGCTCCGATGCTGGTCATGTCAATTACAAATTTTCCACCAGTGAATACTTCACCGTTGAAATCCAAAGTACCACTTTTGATGTTTACAAAACCATCGTGTGAACCTGTTACTTTGTAAGCCTTCCAATTTACCTTTGAAGCGGATACATTTACAGGTTTGCCGTTACCAGCGAAAGAACTTACTGCTACAAAAGCAATAGCTAAAAATGAGAGAACAAATTGTTTCATTGTTATGATTTAAGTGTTTTAATGATACAAAGATAACCCAAAAGAAAGACATTTGTTACAACAAATATCTTAAAGTTTTATTAAATTTTATGGAGTGAACTTATAGCCTACCCCTCTAATGGTATGGAAGTAAACAGGTTCCTTTGCATTTGGTTCGAAATATTTTCTAAAAGAAAGGATAAAATTGTCAATGGTCCTCGTAGAAGGATATACGTCATATCCCCACACATCCTGAAGAATTTGTTTTCTGGCAATTACCTTGTTCTTGTGTTCTACCAGGCATTTGAGCAGGGCTACTTCTTTTGGTGTAAGGTTAATTTCCCGAGTCCCCGACCTGGCCTTAAATTCGTCAAAATAAATGGTGTTGTCCCCAAAACTAAATGCCTTGAGTTCACTGGGGTCAGTATGTCTTCTTTTAGTAAGGTTGTTAACCCTGAGGAGAAATTCTTCAAGATGAAAGGGCTTGGAAAGGTAATCATCCGCCCCTAGTTTTAATCCTAAAATCCTGTCCTGTACCCCATCCCTGGCGGATACAATTATAATTTTAGTGTGTTGGTCGACCTCTCGAACTCTTCTACAAATCTCAAGCCCATCAACAAAGGGCAACATCAGGTCGAGAACGATGATATCGAATGACGCGGATTGAAACCAATCCAAAGCTTTCTGTCCATCGGGAGCTTCAAAAACCTCATGGCCTTCTAACTCCAGATTAAATTTCATCAAAGCCCTGATTTCAGACTCATCCTCAACCAATAACACCCTCATCGCCTGCAACTTTTGGTAAAAGTAAGGTAAAAATGGTGCCCTTCGGACTATTGTCACTCACGCGCACTGATCCCTGGTGGCTTTCCACAATTTTTTTCACAATGTACAAACCCAGACCTGTACCCTTTGAGGTACGTGTCTCCTCCCTGCCAAGGCGGTAAAATTTCTGAAATATCCTGGATTTTTCGCTGTTGGGAATGCCTGGACCGAGGTCAGCCACTTCAATTGACCAATTTTCATTTTTATCAATTATTGAAATGTTGATGGGTGCTTCATGACTGTATTTTATCGCATTCTCAATTAAATTGGTGAAAATAGACTGGATATCCTGTTTTGATGCAAATAACAACACCTCATCCCTATCAACATGTAGTCGAATGACTACAGATGGGTATTGTGCCGTATATCCATTTATCAAATTATGAAGAATTGCTACCAGATCAAGCCATTGCTTTTTGGGTGTGTAGGGATGATCTAATTTAGCTGCTACCAGGATATCTGAGATAAGGTTTTCCAACCTTCTGCTTTCTTTTAATGCAACATCGGCCAGTTCTATGATTTTTTCCTGGGGAAGGGTTCTTTTTTTTAAGGTTTCAAGGCTGAGATTAATGGAGGTAAGAGGAGACTTCAGCTCGTGAGAAACAGACAACAAAAAGTTGCTCTGCCTTCTGGATAGGTTGAGTTCTCTGACATTTGATTTGTAGATAAAGTAAGTACCCAACACCATTGAAAGGGCAAAAACAAAACCTTCGCCCATGATCATTTTTTTTTGCCTCTCATGGTTTGATTTCAACTCTGCCACTACGTCGGCTTGAGTTAGAAATTCCATCTTCAGATGAAAAAGTTGCTCATTTTGCTGAAGTAAGAGTACACTCCACCAACTTAATGCGGCCACCATGTAAACCATTACCAGGATGGGCAATCGTTTGATCATTGAAGGGAGGTATTGTACTTCCTGCAAATTTCATCCATTGACATTACAAGTGCATCCAGCTCTTTTCCTGTATGGGCCCCTGACACAAAACCCACTTCATAAGCCGACGGGCCAAAGTAAATGCCCCGTTGCAACAATTCATGGTGGATTATCTTAAATTTATCAGCCGTGTTGGCATCAATTTGGTCTGGTGAAAAAATTCGATTTCGGGTAAATTTAATCCAGAAAATACTGCCAATGTGGATGGCATGCATATTGACTTGGTTTTGGGTAAAAACACCATTGAGTCTTTCTACCAAATAGGCCGTTTTGGAGAATAGTCCTTCATAGAATCCTGGCACCAGCAGTTTATTTAACGCTGCAGTACCAGCGGCAAGGGTAACAGGATTACCACTCAGGGTACCTGCCTGATAAACCGGGCCGTCGGGAGCAACCATTGACATGATGTCGGCCCTTCCACCATATGCACCCACCGGCAAGCCTCCTCCGATGATTTTACCGAAGGTGATGAGATCCGGCCTAATGTTATAGTGACCAGCAGCTCCTTCAAAACCAAGACGGAACCCTGAAATAACTTCATCAAAAATGAGTAAAACATTAAACTCGTCGCAATATTTCCGAAGCCATGACAGGTAGTTGTGGTCTTGTAACAGAAGCCCATTGTTGGCAGGAACGGGTTCTATGATTACACAGGCAATTTCATGGCTCCATTTTTGAAGCGCTTCATGAAAGCCTTGGAGATCATTGAGTTGCAGTACCAGAGTATCTCCAATAACAGAATCAGGCACCCCACTGGAGGTGCTGGTGCCAAAAGTAACCAAACCACTCCCTGCTTTTACCATTAAGGCATCTACATGGCCGTGATAACACCCTTCAAATTTGATGACTTTGGTTTTACCGGTAAAGCCACGGGCCAGCCTGACTGCTGACATTACAGCCTCAGTTCCCGAACAAACAAAACGAAGCTTTTCCAGATATCTGTGGTTCTGAAGTATCAATTCACCCATTTCTACCCCAATTTTGGTAGGGGTCCCAAAACTGGTACCTTTTTTCACGGTTTTAATGATCGCTTTTTGAATATCGGGATCGTTGTGCCCATGGATCAAAGGTCCCCAGGAAGCACAAAAGTCGATGAAATCATTGCCATCTTCATCTTTTATATTTGTTCCGTCCCCACTTGCTATAAACAAAGGTGCGCCTGTAACGGAGCGAAAAGCCCTTACCGGAGAATTTACACCGCCAGGAAATAGGGATTTGGCCCTTTTAAAAAGTTTTTCAGATTTAAGTCTTTTGATCTTGTCTATGAACTGCATTATAGGAATTTGGTGCAAAAATAGCCATTCAAGGCTGTATTTAAACCAAAATTAAACCACAACCAGACAATATGGTTGGTTATTTGGGCTATTATCATAGGCCTTTTGATATAAATCTTGTTTTTGGCACAATTATTTCACAACACTCTATAAATTTGAGCGGTTTTTGGCGAAACTTTGTGTTTTAACCAGATTTCCGCTTATCTAAATTATGGACTTAAGTCTGGAACAATACCTTCAATATTTATTGTACCGGGATCGAATGCTGATCTTGCCGGGTATAGGCGTATTAAAAGTAGTTCGAACACCAGCCCACTTTACGGATGACCGAAATACCCTGGAGGCTCCTAAATTTGAAGTGGTTTTTGATGAAATTTTAGTCCCAGCAGAATCCAAGCTGCCAGAGCAATACCAGAATGAATATTCTCAAAGGCTGCAGGATTTCAACGATGCTATTTTTCAGAATGGCCAAAGTGATCTATTGGGCTTTGGTCAATTGGTAAGAATGGGAAATTCCATTCAATACCGGCCTAATACAGGACTTTTTCAAAAAATGTTTGGCGGTTTACAACCCATCTCCCATATCAACGAGGTCAAACGCGTTTATCAACCAGAAGAAACTTTTTTTGAACCACTTACGGTCATAGATCGCAAAAAAAGTAAAAACTGGGGTCCGATAGTCTTCAAATGGATGCTGGGCCTTGGGATAATTGCAGGGCTGATCTATTTTTTGATGTTTTTCCCATGGCCATCTGGAGACCAAGGACCGGTTGAAACTTTACCCGCCCAAGCAGATACGCCATCCGTTGTGCTGGATACTTTTGATTCAATAAGTGACACGGTGGAAGCTACCACACCAATGGAAAAAATTGATTCAATCAGTCCTTTAATCAAAGATACAGAAACACCTGATAATAAAACAATTGAATATATAATAGTAACAGGGTCGTTCAAGCAGAAAAAACATATTGCCCGGATGCAAAAACGGCTACAAGACAGGGGGTACGAGGTGTTCCTTGGTGACAATGATTCTACCACACGTGTAGGCGTAAAAGTAAATTGCACCTTATCAGAATTACCACAACATTTGGCCAAAATACGGTCCCAAATCAACAAAGATGCCTGGGTTTTGACCTATTAATTAAAAGTTGAATTCCAGTTTTTCCTTTTTAATATAGTCAAGACCTGCTCAATTTTTTCTTTTCCTCCTTTCGAAAAACTCCTATAATCTCCGGTGGTATGGGCTATTATGGCCAACATTACATTATCGGCAACAATTTCATCAGGGTGAATTATGTATTGCGTATTGTCACCTATACTTGAAAAAAAATACTGCATGTCCTTTTGAAGGTTGGCATTTTGTTCTGGCAGCAACAATTTGCCATCACTGTTTATACGGTAAACTTCCATTTTCAGGTGACCCATAAAGTCATTTTTAACGGGATTAAATCCGGTTTGATCGGTAAAGATCAATGGCATAAGCCAATTGTTGTTTTCGGCAGGAAGGGCAAAATCCAAGGAAACGCCATCCGGATTGGTGAGCAGGCTTTCTTTTAATTTATCAGGGATGAGTAATTGGAGATTGTGTTTTTTAAATCCAAAAACTGCATAAAGAGCTTCTTTTAAATCTGGATAATATTCTGACAATATGTGCCACCATTCATGCATTAATATAGGAAATAGAATTTCGCTGTTGGCCTTTTCTGTCATATTATCAGGTATAAAAATATTGTTACCCCGGGTATAAAACACATTGGGTCCGTAGTGCCCGGTTTTAATTTTAATCAGATTGACGTTGACATCAAGATCCGGATTAACGGCCTTGGAATATCTCTGAACTTTATTCCAAATGGCAGTTAGTTGGTCAGTTTCTGATTTTGTAAAGTTTCCTACCTGCGATTTAAGATACTCCTTATAAAACTCAACATGTAAGTTTTTGAGTGACTTTGTTGATGTTTTTAGCTGTATGGCAACATCTATTGCCTTGATATGACCAAAAAATCGATCATTGTCGTCTTTGATTATTTCCTCAGAGGCCCTCAAGCTGTCAAGCAAAGCCACAGCTCCCTTTTGTGAATGATTGTTTTCCGGAAGTCGCTTGCAGGAAACTAAGGAGACCAACACAAATGTGGAAACCCAAACCAGCTTAGGTAATTTATTCATAAATCAGGTATTTTGTGCGAATTTTATTAAAATCGTTGAGTCCCTGTTGCCAGGCGGCCCTAAAATCTTTTTCTGTTTTGTTTTCTATCAACATTTTGCGAAAAGAAGCATTTCCAGCCAGCTTATCAAAAAATAAATTTTCCAGGAAAAAAACCTGTTTTGCCTCAACGGTTTTCTGGTAAATATCAACAATGAGCGCCACATCGATTTTTTGCATCTGAAATAATTCTTCTCTGGATTTGGCAGAATAATCATAACCAAAACATTTTTTACCTTTTTGAAAGGGATCTTTTGCTCCTACATTTGGAACCGGTGTAAAAGAAAAATCAGTATTCATTCCTGGATGACCAATGATTTGGAACTGTTTATCTGTTCCCCTGCCAACACTCCACTGAGACCCCTCAAAAAAACACAAAGTTGGGTAAAGCAGGACTGCGGTTGCATTGGGAAGATTGGGTGAGGGGGCCAGGGGTAGATCATACCTCATAGATCTTTTATACCGACCGCAAGGAATTACGGTGAGATCAATATTTTTTCCGGCTTTGGTCCAACCTTCGCCAACTATCATTTTACCATATTCGCCTATGGTCATACCATACACCACAGGTACCTGGTGCATACCAATAAATGACTCAAAACCCTTTTCCAGAACCGGACCATCGATGTAATGTGCATGAGGGTTAGGCCTGTCCAAGACAATCACGGGTAGTTTATTTTCGCTGCAGGCTTCAAGGATGTAATGCAGCGTAGATATGTAGGTGTAAAACCTGGCTCCAACATCCTGAAGATCAAACAATACAAGATCTAAATCCTTTAATTGATCAGGAGTTGGCTTTTTGTTTTTCCCATAAATTGAAAGAACAGGAAGTCCTGTGGAAGGATCCTTTTCGTTTTCAATCTTTTCACCAGCATCGGCTGTACCTCTAAAACCGTGTTCCGGTGCTAATATTTTTGTAACCTGGATGCCTAATGCCATTAGGGTATCAACCAGGTGACGCTGCCCCACTCTACTTGCATGGTGCACAACGCAGCCAACTCTTTTTCCTTTCAGCAGATGAACATAGTCCTCCAGTCTTTCTGCCCCGGTTTCGATATATGTGGCATTTTTTACAGGCATTGTTTTTTGAGCTTTGCCTGAAAAACACCCGGAAAAGAAGGTTAAACTAGTGAAAGCTAATACGATAATAGGCCGCATAATATTATTTATTTTGCAAATATGACAAAAAGCAACAAATGTTGGGTGGATAAAAAGTCAATTCTCATCCTCCTGATGAAACTTGTCAATATCAATTTTTATATCTTTAGCAAAAAAATTCAAAAGTTGAGACACCTAGCAACCCTTGTCAGTCTTTTGGCTACGATAGCGTTAACCCTATTTTTAGACGGATTCATCAAAATTCCTGGAAATCCACTTCCTCCATTGGGTCAGTTCCTGCATCCTATAACAGGTATTTGGAACAATATGGTACCTGCAATCTACACCGATGATGCAAAATCTCTTCCCGGCGTGAGTGGAAAGGCGCAAATTATCTATGATGACCGCTGGGTCCCCCATATTTTTGCTTCCACTCTGGAAGACGCCATCTATTTACAGGGTTATGTCGAAGCGGAAAATCGACTATTTCAGATGGATTTTATGACGAGGGCTGCTTCCGGCAGGCTATCAGAGGTGATGGGCCCTTTGACTCTGAAATTTGATAAAGAAAGAAATCGAAGTCAGATTGAGTCAACTGCAGACAATGCCATTGAAGCATGGTCAAAACATCCTGAAGCCATGAAGTTATTGCAAAAATATGTGGATGGTGTGAATGCTTACATTGATCAGCTCAAGCCAGAGGATTACCCGGTGGAATACAAGTTACTCGACTTTAAGCCTGAAAAATGGACGACTAAAAAATGTGCCCTGGTGTACAGCTCAATGGCAGATGTTTTATGCGGCAGGTCTGACGACCTCGAATCTACCAACAGTTTGGCAGTCCTGGGTAAAAAATTATTTGACATCCTCTACCCTGAAAATGAGGATGGTGGATACCCTGTCATACCATATGAGAGAAAATATGGGTTTAAAAATCCGCAGGTAGCAGAAAAAGCAGATTCCATTGTCAAAGGCCCTTTCTACCAATACTACTATGAAAATAGAATAAAAGGCATTGGCTCTAATAATTGGGCGGTTTCTTCCGGCAAAAGCAAGACCGGTAATCCAATTCTTTGTAATGACCCCCATCTTTCATTGAGTCTGCCTTCCATCTGGATCGAAGAACACCTCGTAACCCCCTCATTCAATGCATATGGTGTATCGTTTCCCGGCTTTCCCGGCATCATGATTGGATTTAACGATCATATTGCCTGGGGTGAAACCAATGTTGGACAAGATGTTGAAGATTTGTTCCAGTTAGAATGGATGGACCCACAAAGAAGCAAGTACAAATCTGGCAATGGGTCCGCAACGGCAAAAATGGTTGTTAAACGCATAAAGGTTAAAAACATGGATGATGTTCTTGACACTTTAAAATACACCGACAAAGGAGTAGTGCGTTTTGAATCTACCGATGGCAAATCAGATATTGCAGTGAGATGGTTGCCTAATGATCAAAAGAATGAAGCTGAATTTATGACCTTCATTGACATCATGCAATCAAAAAACAAAGATGAGTTCAAGAAAGCACTTAAACACTTTAATACACCCGCACAAAATTTCATTTTTGCCTCAAAAACAGGAGAAATTGCACTGTACGTCAATGGGCTATTTCCTATAAGGCAAAAAGAAGATGGCAGATTTGTAGAACCTGCTGCCAATGTTGATGGTGATTGGAAAGAGTACATATCCAGAGACCAGAACCCTTATGTAGAAAATCCCAAATCCGGTTATGTGGCATCGGCCAATCAAAGATCTGCCGGACTCGATTATCCTTATTATTACACCGGCAAATTTGAACATGCCCGCAACGTAGTTATAAACCAACTTTTAAGCGACACCACAAAATGGGATGTGGCAGGAATGCAAAAAATGCAAGCCAATAGTTTCAATTACTTTGCTTCAAAAGCATTACCGGAAATATTAAAAGTACTATCTACCAATTATGCCAGCCACCCATTGTATCAATCATGGGCAAAATGGGACTATCAATACAAAGCTGGAAGTACAGATGCCACCAGCTATGAGGCTATGTACTCTGCACTCTATGAACTTACTTTTGACGAAATCCTCCATTATAAAGACACAATGGATATTTTGTATCCCGAGGATTGGAGGCTGGTAGATTTACTGACCAGAGACAGCCTTTCCGTTGTTTTTGACAAAGTCCAGACTAAAAATAGCATAGAAAGCCGGAATGATCTGATCAGAGAAGCTTTTGAAAAAATCATCCAACCAGGACAGATGGCAAAAAATAGGGTACCCTGGGGTAAGCACAAGGAGTTAAATATACCCCATTATACAAGGCTGCCTGCATTCTCGGTCAATGGTCTTTCAGTGGATGGGACGCCTGATGCCATCAATGCAGTAGGAAAGGCTTACGGCCCTTCGTGGAGAATGATCATAGACATGGCAGGAGGAGACAAAACAAAGGCCTTGGGAGTATATCCCGGCGGACAAAGCGGTAACCCCTTGAGCCCTTTTTATAAAAATATGGTAAACACCTGGGCTGAACACCAATACAATGTGCTGAATCAGACTCCGGATGCAAAAAAAATAAAATCACTAAAAACCATTAATATCAATTGAAATGAAAGACGCCTACTATAGCCTTGCCATCGCTATTATTATTGGAGTTGGAACTTTATTTTTACCGTTCTGGTGTATACCTATGGGAGTCGGGCTTATTTCTATTTTTTATAGTGGAAGTAAGGTCAAAGCTGCTGCCATTGCCACCTCATCCAGCACGGCCATTTGGTTGGGTATTGCCTTGTTTAGAAATACGATGGCCCCTCAAAAGGCATCAGACCTGGTTTCAGCCATTCTTGGCAATATTGCACCTTCTTTGGTTTTTACACTTACTGGCCTCGTTATTGGGGTGGTTTGTGGCCTTGCTGCAACTTCAGGAAAATGGATCCGCACCTATCTGCCATTCGGTGAAAATTAAAATTGGCTAAACTTTATCGTTGGGAGAATGTTTGGCTTATCGTGTTTTAAACAGCAATATGGAGGTAAATAGGGTTAATTTTGATGATGTAAAAGCATTTAGTCGGAGAGACAAGATATATCGAAACCATCCGGAAGAGTTTCGTGATTTTTTCCAATATATGCCTGATTGGGATGGTTTTAAACAGGCCATAAATGACAGAAGCAGGTTTAAAGTTGACAGGATTTTACTTTCCACTGTAATCTCTGATCACTACAATAGTTGGCCGGCCAGTGCTGAACAGCAGAACAACATTTCTAAACTTTTAGATGAAAGTTGTTTTACAGTAGTTACAGCTCACCAACCTTCTTTGCTCACAGGCCCACTCTATTACATCTACAAAATTTTTTCCGCTATCAATCTGGCAGAAGAGTTATCCCTTAAGTTTCCGGCAAATCATTTTATCCCTGTTTTTATATCAGGTAGTGAAGACCACGATTTTCAGGAAGTCAACCATTTGCATCTTTTTGGAAAAAGTTATGAGTGGAAAAAGGAAGCCGGAGGTCCTGTTGGCAGGTATGATTTAGAAGGTTTGGCCAATGTAATAGAAGAAGTGAAAGCCGTATTTGGTAACAGCCCATTTGCAGCTGAATTGTCACATTTACTATCCACTTCATTGGAAGGAGCCAATAAGTACAATGACTTTGTTTTTAAACTTGTCAATCAACTTTTTGGTAAATATGGGGTACTTGTTTTGAATATGGATGATGCCCGATTGAAACATGGTTTCAAACACATAATGAAACGAGAGTTAACAGAGCACCCATCCGGAGAAATAATCAAAAGATGCCAGGAAAAATGGGAAAAATTAGGTTATTCAAACCAGGCCCATGCCCGAGAGATCAACCTGTTTTATATGGTAGACGGCCTTAGGGAAAGGATTCTGACTACCGATACCGGATATGCTGTTAATAACACAGATTTGAGATTTACACAGGATGAACTACTAACCCTTCTGGATGAACACCCTGAAAATTTCAGCCCGAATGTGGTCATCAGACCCATGTATGAAGAAGCAATCTTACCAAATCTTGCCTACATTGGCGGAGGTGGAGAGTTGGCTTACTGGTTGGAAAGAAAAGATCAATTCGAATATTTCGGTGTTTTTTTCCCGGTCTTGATCAGAAGAGATTCTTTGTTATGGCTTAGCAGTGCTCAGGTCAATTCTTTGGAAAAACACAATCTGCATTGGAAGGATCTTTTCCTGGAAGAAGACAACCTTGTTGACAAATACATCAGGCAGGCAGCAAGTTTTGATATTGCCCTAGAAGAAGAAGCTGCTGCGATTGAAGCCATCTTCAAGTCCGTTAAATCCAAGGCATTTGGGGCGGATAAATCACTTGAGTCCTTTGTTGAAGCAGAAAAGGTAAAAATGATTAAAGTGGTTGAGCACATCGAACAAAGAATAAAAAGAGCCCTGAAAAAAAATGAAGAAACTTCTGTGAACCAACTCAAAAATCTGAAGGCTAAACTATTCCCTAATCACGGCTTGCAGGAAAGACATGATAATTTTATTCAATTTTATCTGACCCTGGGCCCCACTTTTATGGATATTCTGAAAGAAGTCTGTAATCCAATGAAAAGCGATTTTATTGTCATCACGAATTATTAGTGTATGAAAGTCAATGCTTTTTGGTTCAGGCGAGATTTAAGATTGGAAGACAATCACGGCTTATGGGTAGCACTCACCTCAGGCAAACCTGTCATTGCCATATTTATTTTTGATGATCACATTTTGGAGTCATTGCCAGAAGATGATGCCAGGGTTCAGTTTATCCACACCCGAATTTTGGCAATACAAGATGAGCTTGCCCAGGAAAATTCATATATCCATGTATTAAAAGGAAGTCCACAAAAATGTTGGAATGAGGTGGTTGAACTTTATGACATCGACACTGTATTTTTCAACCATGATTATGAACCTTATGCCCTACAGCGAGATGGCAGCATCAAAGACCAATTGAGCAAGAGCGGTATCAAAATGCAAGGATACAAAGATCACCTTATATTTGAAGGAAATGAGGTAGTCAAAGACGATGGAAAACCATACACAGTTTTTACTCCTTATAAGAACAAATGGATGAGCAGACTGAGTGAAGGAGGAGGTAAAATACCACCTGCTTTCAAAACTTTTCCCTCTGCAGAGTTTACTTCTAATTTCTATAAAAAAGGGCCAGCTTCTTACCCAATTCCTTCA
The DNA here is from genome assembly GCA_937872515.1 of uncultured Bacteroidota bacterium. Lineage (GTDB taxonomy): Bacteria > Bacteroidota > Bacteroidia > Chitinophagales > Saprospiraceae > JADKBO01. The sequence goes on along the minus strand of CALMSX010000082.1, from coordinate 271,381 downwards.
TTAAAATCTCTAGGTTTTAAAGCTTCCAACATAGAATTTCCTACTGCAAAAGTGATGTCATCACTCATTGCTAACTACGATAAAACCAGAGATTTTCCTGCCATAGCCGGCACCAGTAAATTAGGGGTGCATTATCGATTTGGTACTATCAGCATAAGGCAAAAAGCTTTGAAGGCATTGCAATTAAATCAAACCTATTTGAATGAACTTATTTGGAGAGATTTTTATGCCATGATCCTATTTCATTTTCCATCGACGATTCATGAGGCTTTCCGCAAAGAATATGATAGGATTGAGTGGTTAAATAATCCAACTGATTTTGAAAAGTGGAAAGAAGGAAAAACGGGATATCCCTTGGTTGATGCGGGTATGAGAGAGCTAAATAGTACCGGCTATATGCACAATCGCGTCAGAATGGTGGTAGCCAGCTTTCTTACCAAACACTTGTTGATAGACTGGCGTTGGGGAGAAGCTTATTTTGCTGAAAAGTTGCTCGATTATGACCAGGCAAGCAATGTCGGAGGTTGGCAATGGGCGGCAGGTTGCGGAACAGATGCGGCACCTTACTTCAGGATTTTTAACCCTCAGGCACAGGCAGAAAAATTTGATCCGGAAATGAAATACATCACAAAATGGGTTCCTGAGGTTCACGATTTAACCTATCCTAAGCCACTGGTTGACCATAAATATGCCAGAGAGAGATGTCTGACAGGCTATAAGAAAGCATTAGCCCGCTAGCCAAATTCAGTACCTACGAAACTTTTTACCATTTTTTGTTGTCTATATACATTGAACAACATTTCTACCACATGAGACAACTGAAGATCACCAATAAGATTACTTCCAGGGAGAGTGTTGCATTGGACAAATATCTCTCGGACATTGGAAAAATTGATTTACTAACCTCTGAAGAAGAAGCCAGTCTGGCCAAGCGCATCAGAGAAGGAGACACCGATGCATTAGACACACTTACCAGGGCCAACCTGCGATTTGTCGTTTCTGTAGCCAAACAATATCAGAACCACGGCTTATCCCTCAGCGATTTGATCAATGAAGGCAACGTCGGTTTAATGAAAGCCGCTAAAAGATTTGACGAATCAAAGGGTTTTAAATTTATATCCTATGCTGTGTGGTGGATCAGACAATCCATTATCCAGGCCATTGTAGAATATTCACGAATGGTACGTATTCCGCTTCATAAAATGAATATGTACACAAAAGTCAATGAAGCTTTTTTGACCTTTGTCCAAGAGTTTGAAAGAGAGCCTACCTTAGAGGAATTGGCTGAATTGCTCAATATGACCCCACAAGACGTGGCCACTGTGCTTTCAGGTGCAGGCAACCACCTTTCCGTAGATGCCCCCCTATCCGATGATGAAGGATCTATTTCCATGGTAGACACCATGACCCATGGGGATGAAGAAAGTCCCGACCTTAAATTGATGGAACAGTCGCTCAGAGATGAGATTAAGTACGGAATGGCTGCTCTTTCTCCCAGAGAAATACAAATTCTATCTGCTTATTTTGGCATTGACCAGACGAAGCCATTTAATTTGGAGGAAGTGGGCGAAATGTATGGCCTAACCAGAGAAAGAGTCAGGCAAATCAAAGACAGGGCTTTAAGACGACTCAGAAAAAGTTTACTGGCCAACAATCCCAACTTAAGCAGGAGTTATTGATCTGATTATTAAGGCAATTGGTATAATCTATACAGCCTTCCCCACACGAATGCCAATAATTGGTTATTTTTGCAAGAATTTTTTAAATCAATGATCATTAAATTACTGAGATATCTGGCATCCTTTGGAGATCAAAAAAACAGACTATACAGAGAGATCAATGAGATGAGAAGGCTTACCCAAGCTGTTAGAAAAGACCTGATCCCCCTTGAAAACGATGAGATTGTAAACATCTCTACCTTCAGGTATCTCGGAAAACGTGCATACGGGTCGAAGCCAACATTTTTTACTACAGTTTTTAACGAAACCATAGGGGCAAAATTTGAGAAAGCCATCGGAAAAACGGGAGATAAAATTACAGTTATCTACACCCACGAATACGAAATGGCTTTTGTATTTACAGGCGGAAGTTTAGAGCTATTTGTCAATGAAAGCCCTGTTGGTAAAATGAATGCCAAGGGTATCTTTTATAATTTGCAATTGAAACCTGCCGGAAAGTGGGTAAACGAAACTGGAAAAAAACTGAGGATCCTTCAAATGGGAAGTCATGCATACGCCACAATCCAGTTTGGAGAAAGAAATGCTCTGACGGACCGAATGTTTAGTGATTTTGTATTTGAAAATGAAGAAGAAAAAATCTTACTTCTGGCTTATGCCCTTTATGAGCGACTCAATTATGGAACACCCAAAAAATAAAAGTTTCCAATCAGAGAAACCAGGGAAATAAATGTGCTTAATCGCATAAAAACGTTTTTAAACATTTAATAAATCCATACACTGAATAATTGACTACACATTTGTGCAAAAAAGCATGAAAGCAATTAGAAATTCAGTTCATTTATTAGGCAATTTGGGAAAAGATGTGGAAATCCTCACCTTTGGTTCAAACATGAAAAAGGCGACAGTTTCACTCGCTACAACAGAATATTATAAAAACCAAAAGGGGGAATTAATTAAAAACACGCAATGGCATAACCTTGTGGCTTGGGGGAAAACAGCAGAAATCATGGCGAGCCAACTTTTTAAAGGAAATACCATTGCTTTGCATGGTTCGATACAGTATAGAAGCTATGAAGCCAATGGTCAAACCAGGCAAATCACGGAGATTGTCATTGACGAGTTCATGAAAATTGGCAAATCCTCTGATGGTGAATCACCAGAAAAAACCATCAAAGAAGGGTCCTTGGGAGAACCCCAAAAAGTACAGTAAAATTTACGTTTTACGTTTCTTTTTTTCTGCTGCCGGGAAAAGTATATTGTTGAGAATAAGTCTATAACCGGGACTGTTGGGGTGTAAACTAAGGTCTGTTTCTGGGTCATTTACATAATGTCGGTAATCTTCCGGATCATGGCCCCCATAGAAGGTCCATGTGCCGTAACCAAAGGTACCATGAAGGTATCTGGCCTCGCCTGCAGCCTTGGTTTCGCCCATGACAAGTACCTCACTCTTGATCAAACTTCTTTTAAATGAAGTCGATTGGCCCATAAAGCCTTTAATGGTTTGCGTGTGATTTTGACATAGCATGGAGGGAATAGGATCCCACTTTGCAGAAAAATCAAAAAGGTTAAAATAGTCCGCCTCAACATCAATACCTCTGTCTTTGTTGTCAATATCAGAGTGTTCATAGACCATAGGATTGAGAATCAATTCAAAATCCTTGAAAGCAAAGGTTTTAGAATAATCCAATTTTGATTGAGCATTGATGTCATAACCGTCGCCATCATAAACTTTGTCACAAATATCCAGACCTTCAGCAGCCAGTGCTATATCATATGTGTCTGTAGCTGAGCACATTGCAAACATAAATCCACCGCCTTCTACAAATTCCTTAATCTTTTTGGCAACAGCCAGCTTGACTTGAGAAACTTTGGTGTAACCCATGCTAATGGCTTGTTCTTCAGACTTTTGTTGATTTATTTTATACCAGGGTTGGCTACCATTTGACGCATAAAACTTGCCGTATTGGCCTGTAAAATCCTCATGATGGAGGTGCAACCAGTCGTATTCTGCTAGTTTCCCCTCTAAAACAGCCCTGTCATAGACAGTTTCGTAAGGAATTTCAGCGTAGGTAAGCACCAGGGTAACTGCATCATCCCAAGGTTGAATTCTACTTCCCTTTTCGTTGTAATCAGGGGTGTAAACGGCAATTTTAGGGGCCTTTTCCAACTTAATGGCTTCCTGATTGGTTTCCGGATCAGCTATTAGTTCCCTTATCCTAATGAATTCTGCATCGGGTATGACTTCATAACTTACCCCCCTTACTTTGCACTCTTTTTCAAAACCAGTTGTGTGGTAAAAAGCAAAACTTCCTCCCCTGTAGTTGAGCAACCAATAGGCTTCTACACCTTGATTAATAACCCAATAGGTCATTCCATATGCCTTTAAATGGTTCTTTTGGGCTTTATAATCCATAGGAAGAAGGATATAAGAAGCAGAAAGTGAATTTACCAATAGCATAAATCCTATAATCCAAAATAACCCTGTCTTCATTATTTTTATCATATAAACGTTTGTATACAACTCATAATGCAAAAGTATTGTTAAATGTTTAATTAGCTTATATTTATAAATTTAGATTCGAATAATTTTTGATCTTTGCACTCTAAATTAAGATTTTGTGATCGAACACATTAGCCTACCCTATCCTTGGTGGTTTATATTGTTTTGTATGCTTACCGGGGCAGCCTACGCTTACATATTGTATGTAAAAGAACGGAAGTTCGAAGAATCCGGCAAATGGGTAAAACCTGCCATGGCTGCATTCAGGGCCACTTCTGTTTTTTTCATCTGTGTGTTGTTATTGGCCCCCATCATTAAAAGCATCAAAGAAGAACAAAAAGAACCCATAATTATAGTTGCCAAGGATGTTTCACAATCCATAAAACAAGGCGTTTCCAAAGAAGAGAATACTAAATTAAACAATGATCTGGAAACACTTCGTTCAAAACTTTCTTCAAAATATCAGGTAACGCAACTTGAATTTGCAGACCAGGTAAGGGCCGACACCTCAGTCAACATTGCTCTGGGATCTAGCAACCTATCACAGGCAGTACAATATATTTACGACAACTATGCCGATCAAAATGTTGGTGCCATTGTCATGGTTTCTGATGGTATTTATAACGAAGGTGGGCATCCAGCCTATGCTCCTGTACAATTTAATGCTCCCCTGTATACAGTTGCACTGGGAGATACCAGTATTCGCAAGGATTTGGTAGTGAAAAATGTCCTTAGCAACCGGATTGCCTATTTAGGTGATCAATTTCCTATACAGGTTGACATTTCTGCTTTATCTTGTCAGGGTGCAAAGTCCAAACTCTCACTTGAAAGAACTGATGCTAAAGGAAAACAGCTTTTGGCTCAAAAAGAAATTAATATTTCACAAGCCTCCTTTTTTACTACCGCAGATTTTGTTGTTGATGCCAATCAAATTGGAATCATTAAATATACGGTAAGTGTCAGTCCCTTATCCGGAGAAGTTTCTACTGCCAACAACAAAAAAGATATTTATGTGGAAGTTTTAGATGGTCGACAGAATGTACTAATTATTGGAAATGCGGCCCACCCAGATCTTGCTGCATTTCAACAATTAATTTCCACTCACAAAAATTATAAATCACAAACCGCGATAATGGGTGTTGATAAACCCAATTTAGCCGATTTTGATGTAATCATTGCCCACAATCTTCCTTCCGACCAGCATGATTGGTCTGCAGAATTGGCAATTATAAAAAATAAAAAGATTCCTGTGATTTACGTAGCCGGTACCCAGGTCAATCAAAGTCGATTGAACGGTGTTCAGGATGTGCTAAGAATTAAAGGCAATTCAAGGTCAAATGAAGACGCAGAAGTAGCGCTGGCCAATGGCTTTGATTTGTTTACATTGAGTGAAGATCTGAAAGCCAAGGTGGTGAAATTCCCACCATTGGTCAATCTATTTGGTACCTATGAAGGAGCTGCAACCAGCCAGGTCTTGTTTCATCAAAAAATTAAAAAGATACCTACTCGTTACCCTTTGTTGGCATTTCACGAAAATAATGGAGTAAAAACGGGAGTGCTATGTGGAGAGGGAGTTTGGAAATGGAAGATGCAAGAATTTGCAAGTTATCAAAATAACGAAGCTTGTCAGGAATTAGTCAACAAAATGGTTCAGCTAGTGGCTGCAAAAGATGACAAGCGCAAATTCAAAGTAAATCTACCCAAACAGATCTTTAAGGACAATGAAAACATTGTCTTTGATGCCCAGCTATTCAACGACGCCTATGAAATGTTTAATGAACCTGAAGTCTTCATGGCTGTAAGGGATGAAAACAAAAAGGAGTATAAATATAACTTTAGCAAAACTGGAAACTATTATCTCTTAGACATAGGACAATTACCTGCAGGCAATTATACTTTTCAGGCAAATACCACCACAAAGGGGCAACCCCAGATATTTAACGGAAAGTTTTCGGTTGAAGCTCTTCAACTAGAAGCCTATGATTTAACAGCAAGGCATGATGTTTTGGCTGCTTTGTCAAAAAAGTTTAACGGATCGCTTTATCCAAAAGAACAAATTGAAAGGCTGGCAGACGATATCCTTCGGAATCCCGATTTGAAGCCTACCCTATTTCAAACCAGCCATTCTAAAACCATCATTCATTTTAAGTGGTTGTTCTTTTTGATCATTGCCCTTTTATCTGCTGAATGGTTTTTGAGAAGGTATTATGGAAGTTATTAAAAGATCATAGCCTTATTTCGCCCTTTTCAACAGAGACTCTCTGCTCAATGACAAGGTACGTCCAAGCTGCTTTTTATTTTTAAAAACGGCTGCCCTGAGAATAATCTCACCTTCAGGTAAAACAACAGAAGCTGAGGTAGCAATGGGAGAGCTGGTGTGTGGAAATGTATTGTCGAAAGTATAATGAACTTCGCCTTCCGGATATTCTGTTTTAATGCTAATCAGATGACTTCCTTCCTTTTTGGAAACTTCGACAAACGGATCGTATAGTGATTTACAGATGGATATATCTTCGGCTTCAAATCTACTGAAATGAGTATCGAGTCTGGAGGTAAAATCAACCCAGTTTTTATCTTCCTGTTTTGTCCAAAAGCACTCGGAAAGAGCCATGGCGCGAGGGTAAGCCATATAAAATGCATGTGATAAAGTGGGAATGTGTTCGGTCCACAAATTTCCCTGACCTCCCATAATATATTGTCTGTTTACCCCAGCAGGAACAATATCCAATTCATAGCTTTTTTTTAACGACAAATTGGCATAAATGGGGAATTCAAGTCCATGGTCTCCCTGGGTATAGTCGAGATAAGCATGCGTTGTTGGAGACATCACAACTTTATGTCCTTTGGAAGCTGCTTCGATGCCGCCTTTAGTTCCCCTCCAACTCATTACTGCAGCCCCTTCTGCCAAACCCCCATACAGGATTTCGTCCCATCCAATCATGTTTTTGCGTTTTGATTGGATTATTGAGTTGATTCTTTTCATAAAATACGATTGCAGCTCTTCTTCGTTCTTCAAACCATTCTTTTGCATAAATTGCTGACACTCCTGGCTTTCTTTCCAAAAACCATGGTAGCACTCATCCCCGCCCGCATGAATGTACTTTCCAGGAAACAGGCTGGCCACTTCTCCAAAAATAGTATCCAAAACCTGATAGACCCTTTCATCCGAGGGATTTACCATATTTTCTACCAACATTTTAAAAGTACCATTACCGTACCATTCAGCAAACTTAAAACCACAGCTTACCATCTTTGCTTCCTTTTTGGTGGAAAGCTCAGGAAAGGCTGTAAGCAAGGCCATTGAATGGCCAGGCACATCAATTTCAGGTACAACGGTAATGTGCCTTTCAGCTGCATACCTTACCACCTCTCTTATTTGTTCCTGTGTGTAAAAGCCTCCATAAGGAGTTGGTTCTTCAGGACGCGGCGCCGGACGACTTCCAAATTTGCCTGTTCTCTCAACTCTCCAGGCTCCTTTTGCTGTAAGTTGCGGGTAAGCCTTTATTTCAATTCGCCAGCCCTCATCATCGGTTAGGTGCCAATGGAAAACACTCAACTTGTAGAGTGCCATTCTGTCAATAAATTTTTTAACATCATCAACACTAAAAAAATGACGACTCACGTCTAACATCAAACCTCTCCATTCAAAAGCGGGTTCATCTTTGATAGAGCAAAAAGGCATTTTAAGCACTGCTTTGGGATTAACAGGTATCATTTGTAAGGCAGTTGCTATTCCTCTGAATACTCCAACTGGTTTGTTGGCTGAAATACTGATTCCATCCTCATTTACCTGAATTTCATATGCTTCATCCGCATTTTCTACTGATGTCTTTTTTAAAGAAATAACAAAATCTTTGTGTTTTTTAGGCTTATATACTGCGTTTTTATCTACCGTATAAGATCTGCTTTCCAGGGCTTGGGTCAAGTAATGGGCTTCTGATTTAAAATGGTCATCAAAGAGATGGATGCGCACATGTTTGGATACTTTCAACTCACCCGCTCCATAGGTCAATTGTGTAGGTTTGGGAATTATGGCATATTGGCCCCTGATAGTAAGTACACCTATCAGTTGGATTACCAGCAATATAATAAGTCTATTCATCGTTGTCCTGATTATTTGAATTATTGTCATCTAGTTGTTGTGTAAAATGTTGAAAAATCATTTCCGCATTCTTTTTACCGGCGACGGCTTCTATTTCTTCCCGACTTGACTCTCTTAGCTTTTTTACTGAGCCAAAACTGGTAATTAATTTCTGGGCCGTTTTTTCACCAATGCCGGCAATGGAGGTGAGCTCGCTGTTAAGGAAATTTTTGGACCTGAGATCTCTGTGGAAGCCAAGGGCAAATCGGTGCGCTTCGTTTCTACAGTGCTGAATTAACTTCAAAGATTCGGACTTCTTGTTGATATAGAGAGGAATGGGGTCTTCCGGAAAAAAGATTTCTTCCAATCTTTTGGCAATACCTACCACTACCAGCTGATTCAATATACCCAGCTCATTGAGGCTTTTTACTGCGGCGCTCAGCTGCCCCTTACCACCATCAATGATTACCAAATTGGGCAGGCTTTGTTTTTCTTCCAGCATTCTCGCGTATCTTCTGTACACCACCTCTTCCATTGAGGCAAAATCATTGGGACCTTCAACCGTTTTAATTTTAAAATGTCTATAGTCTTTTTTAAAAGGCTTCGCATTTCTGAACACCACACAACTTGCAACCGGATTAGTCCCTTGGATATTAGAGTTGTCAAAACACTCAATGTGTAGTGGCAAATCCTGCATTCTTAAATCGTTTTTAAGTGTAGTAAGGATTCTTTCTGCAGGAGATTGTTTGTTTTTCCTTTCCGTTTCGCTTTTTCTTTTTTGTGTAATATAGTAATCCAGATTGCGTTGCGAAAGTTCAATTAACTTTCTTTTGTCGCCAATTTTAGGCAAGGTTACCATGATTTCATGCTCCAAAACAACCGGGTAGGTTGTGGCTACTTCAGGGGCAATTGACTGATACCTTTCCCTGATAACCGGGATGACAAAATTGAGCACATCAATGTCTTCCTCTTCCAGTTTTTTCTCTATCTCAACTGTATCTGTATTGATCAGCGCTCCATCAACAATTTTCAGGTAATTGACAAAGGCCATCTTTTCGTCGGACCTGATGGTAAAGACATCTAAATCCTTAATCGAAGAACTCACGACGGTGGATTTTGCCTGGTAATCTTCCAATAATGTCAATCTCTCTTTGTATTGTTGGGCCAATTCAAAATTTAACTCTGTGGCCGCTTCTGCCATCTGACTCAGCATATATTCTTTTACTCTGGCAAAATTACCTTTCAGAATATATTTGATCTGATCAATCTTGTCATTATAACTTTTTTCAGTTTCCAGCCCCTCACAAGGTCCCATACAATTTTTAATATGGTATTCAAGACAAAGTTTGAATTTGCCTTGTTGGATATTGCTTTCCGTTAAACTAAATGCGCAGGTTCTGAGGGGAAACAACTTTTTTACAACATCAAATATTAGTTTCACCCTTCCTTTAGAAGTATAGGGCCCAAAGTAAGAGGATCCATCTTTGATCACCTTCCGTGTAAAAAACACCCGTGGAAAACGTTCGTTTTTTATTACTATATAAGAATACGATTTTCCATCTTTAAGACTTACATTATACCTGGGTTGAAACTTTTTAATAAAGGTATTCTCCATGAGCAGCGCATCATGTTCGGTCTCAACAATGGTAAACTCTATCCTGTTGGCATTTTTAGTAAGAACCCTTGTTTTAAATGCGATTTGTTTTTTATCACCAAAATAATTCGACAACCGGTTTCTTAAATCTTTTGCCTTTCCTACATATAAAATAGTATCCTCTTCATCCAAAAACCTATATACCCCGGGTAAATGAGGTATGGTGTCTACCATATTTTTGAAATCTTCAAGCGTCATGCTCGTCTTCCTGATATTGGATGCCGTCGATGATGAGTTGCGCAGTCAGAGGATTGGTAGCCAGTGCTACATTGTGAACATCACACACCCTGAGCAGCATTTGTACATCGGGTTCATGGGGGTGCCTGTCTAGTGGGTCTCTGAAAAAGAAGACGGCATCTACATCACCGGTAGCCACTAAAGCGGCAATTTGGGCATCACCTCCCTTGGGGCCACTAAGCAATCTGGTTACTTCAAAACCTTCTTTTGCAATATGCCCACCAGTAGTACCCGTGGCATAAAGTTTCAAACCCTCCAGTTTGATTTTATTGCGCAATACGAATGAAACCATTTCCGGCTTTTTACCATCGTGTGCAATTAGTGCTATTGTTTTTACAGGTGCATTCATCATTAGTTGATACCTATTATTTTATGGGTTTGCAAACTGAGTTTCCACTGGGGGTGAGCCAGACAATGTTTTACACACAGGTTAATATTTTCACTTTGGTGCTCATCATCCAGAGGCTGCAGATAAAAGTGATCAAAGTCAAGCATTTCAAAATTTGAAGGAACATTTTCAAGTTGAGGAAATACCAATTTCAACTCATTGCCTTTTGTAATTACTAATTTTTCACCGGCCTTCGGACTTACACAAACCCAATCAATGTGTTTGGGCAATGGTAGGGTACCATTGGTTTCTATGGCAATTTCAACTCCCTTTTCATGTAGTTTGTCAATTAAATTCTGATCCAACTGCAGCGCGGGTTCCCCTCCGGTAAAAACTACGAAACAAGGGGTGCCCTTAGGAAATTGGTGACAAATGGTTTCAACCAGTTGGTCAACATGATAACTTCCACCCAATGGGCCATCGGTTCCTCTGAAATCAGTATCACAAAATTTACAAATTGCCGACACTCTGTCTTCTTCTCTACCCGACCAAAGATTACAGCCTGAAAACCTGCAAAAAACAGCGCCTCGGCCTGAGTGAAATCCTTCACCCTGTAAAGTGTAATATATCTCTTTTACTTTGTACAATTCTCTGCGCTTATTTGTTGGAGGTAATTTTGGCTGTGGCCTCTATTTCCACTAGTAATTCGGGGTTGATCAGTGCAGTAATTCCTATCATGCTCATAGCTGGCCTTGCATTGCCTATTGCTGCTGAATGGGCTTCTGCTACCTTTTGCCAATTATCCGGAAGATTAACTACAAAAATCCTGATGCGGGTAACATCCGTCAGGCTTGCCCCCATTTGATGGAGGGTCTCATTGATAATTTCATAAATTCTGACTGTTTGGTGAAAAGCATCAAATGGTGCATGTACCTCTCCGTTTTTCACAGAAGTGGTACCAGATATCTCGATGGTTTCACCAGATTTAACCGCTCTGGCATATCCTATGGTCTCTTCCCAAGGTGCGCCTGAAAAGTAATGTTGTATCATGGTCAAAAGAATTTAAGCTATACTACAAAGATACACATTTTGCACCATCAGAGGGGCGAACTATAGCTTGTCAATAAACGGGAAAATTGATTTAAACTTTGGACATTTAGATCGACTTCGCCGTGGAATGTTTTGATTTTACCACAAAAAACCTTTTTCATTCCGAGTTTTTCTCCAAATTCCATATCAGATTGGCTATCACCAACTATTATTGACTTGTTGAAATCTATGGAATTAAAGTCATTTTTTGCCTGAAAAGCCATGCCCGGACCAGGTTTACGGCAACTGCAATCTTCACCAGCCAGGTGCGGGCAATAATAGATTGCATCTATCCTACCATGGGCATTTTCAACTTCCGCAAGCAGAAACTTGTGGATCCATAATAAATTTTCCTCTGTCATCAGACCTTTACCTATGCCTTGCTGATTGGTGATGATAACGATGGTAGAGAACCAATCTTTGAGAACGAACAATGCTTCAAGAACTCCGGGCAAAATTTCAAATTCATTCAAGGCCTTGACATAATCGTTGTTCAATTTGCGATTTATGACACCATCTCTGTCCAGAAATAGTGTCCAATCGCTATTCACCTCGGCTAAAAAATGCTCATTTTTGACACTCATGACGTCGGTAAAAGTACAAAAAAACGGGCCATTTAACCAAATCTGGTTGAGAAGAATAGGGCTTTCAATAATTTAAAACTCCTATCGTTATTCTATCAATTTCTGTATATTTACACATCATCGTTTTTAAACCAACTTCAAATGAGAAAAAAAATCAGTCACCCGGTTATTTTGATCTTTATAGCCTTCTTATTTTTTCATGTTTCTTGTAGTAAAAAGAAAAATAACACAGAAGATTTACCTCTTGGCTGGACTGCGGTAAATATTGAAAACTATGTGTCAGAATACAGTCCATTAAGAATATCCACTTCTGATCCCATTATGGTTAGATTTGCCAAAATTCCAGATCAACTGGTAGCCAGTCCCGACAACGAACTCCCATCAGGCATTGCCAACATGGATCCCATTGTAAATGGGAAGTGGGTATGGCAGGATGCACTAACCCTGGTATTCAAGCCAGATCAGTCTCTGAGTTCCAATCAGCGTTACGAAGTTACTTTTGATTTAAAGAAGTTATTTAAAAATGTCCCTGAAAAGGAAGCAAAGCCGGTGCTTGCCATTGCAACGATAGAACAACAACTTACGTTGTCGCATGAAGGTCTGGAATACCTTACCGACGAAAATGGAAACACCATTATCCAGGTAAAAGGATGGGTTAATTGCCTGGACAATGCAGCAAATGCTGACATTGAGAAATCCTTAGAAGTGTTTCAGGAAGGCAATAAAGGCTTAACACTTAAGTGGGAGCACCTTACGGGTAAAGAGCATACTTTTTTCATAAGTGGAGTTAAAAGATCTGAAAAAGAATCCATGCTTGAAATCAAGTATGATGCAACAGACCTGGATAGTGATTTCAAGGGGAGCAAACAATTAAAAGTAGTTGGTCTAAATGATTTTGTCTTTCTCGAAAGCAAAGTAAACAGAAATGGTTCAAAAACCATCGACTTGATTTTTTCAGATCCTCTGGATGAGAACCAGGAAAAAAAAGGGTTGGTTACCGTAATAGACTGGGAAGAAGAAGTTGCCTTAGACATCAATGGCAACAGGCTTACCATTTATCTTGAACAATATCCCGGCAATGATTTGAAACTGGAGGTTGCATCGGGTCTTAAAAACAAGAGTGGAAAAATTTTGGGACAGGTGTTGTCCTCAGGATTTTCTTTTTTGCCAGCTAAACCGGAAGTAAAAGCCTTAAGGAAGGGAGTGATCATGCCGGAAACAGAGAAAGTATGGTTTCCATTCCAAGCTATAAATTTGAAATCAGTTGAAATAGAAATTACAAAAATTTACCAATCCAATGTGTTACAATTTTTGCAATACAATGCCCTGGATCAACATTATGATTTGAACCCTGTAGGCAAAATTATGTTCACGGGAAAGGTAGACCTCACTAAAATTTCTCCTGCCAACAATGAAGAAAAATGGCAGAAGTACACTTTGGACTTAAGCAGGATGGTAACCGTAGATCCAGGATCTATTTACAATATTGAAATTCGTTTTAGCAAGGATGATGTAATCAAGCTGGAATGTGAGGCTCCAAACAATGAAGGAGAATACGGAGACACTTACTATGATGATGGTTACTATGATGAAAGTAATCCATGCAGGCCCTATTACTACTATGGAGAACATTTTATCAGAACCAACCTTTTTTCTACCCACATAGGATTGCTGGCAAAAGGAAGCGGAGATCAAAAATCATGGACACTTTTTGCCAACCATCTTACTACAGCAGCAGGTCTAAGCGGCACTGAAATTACCTTGTTCGATTTTCAAAAACAAGAAGTAGGCAAAGGGGTAACAGATGCCAATGGATTGCTCAATATAGAATGCAAAGATGCTCCCAGTTTTGCCATGGCAAAAAATGATGGTAAATACGGATATTTAAGTCTTCTAGATCATTTTGCCAATTCCCTCAGTGATTTTGACATCAATGGCAAAGAATTGAAAGAAGGACTCGATGCGTTCATATATGGCGAAAGAGGAGTATATCGACCCGGAGATACCATGTTTGTGAGTGTCATGTTATTTCAAAACAACAAAAAAACAGGGCCTGGCTTGGATCCCCAATTACCAATAAAATTCCAGGCAGAAGACAGTAGGGGTAAAATACAGTTTGAAAAAAACCTGACCGAAAACATTGACCATCTGTATCATTGTAAAGTACCTACCTCAGCCGCCAGTCCGACCGGTAATTGGAAGTGGATTATTTCAGTGGGCGGTGAAACCTTTTATAAGTCGGTTAAAGTTGAAACCGTAAAGCCCAACAGACTCAAAATCAGATACAAAAACCTACCCGCTAATATTAAATTATATCAGGAGCCTACCCTAGCCTTTGAATCTAACTGGCTGCATGGTGCATCAGCAGAGGGCCTGAAAGCAGAGGTTGAGGTAAGCTGGAACGACAGAATTCAAACTTTTAAAAACTTTCCTTCTTTTAGTTTTGAAGATCCTGCCAGAGGGTCAGATTATTATCCAGAAAAAATGTTTTCGGCAAACCTGGATCAAAACGGAAGCGGGACCTATCAGTTAAAACAAAATCCTTCTTTTCTGCCAGCATCAGGACTGAAAGTTGGTATTAAAACCAAAGTGTTTGAAAAATCAGGAAATTTTAGTGAAGATTATACTTCCGCAGATGTTCATCCTTATACATCCTATGTAGGAATTAAAATTCCTGAATCTGAATGGGGAGGTCATTATCTAAAATCAGGCATTCCTCAAAAAATATCAATGGTTGTGCTGGATACCGATGGAAAGCCTGTTGCCAATAGAGACATTACCATCGGCCTTTACACAGCAGAATGGAATTGGTGGTATAACGAATCCAATTACAATCTTTTAAAGTTTAATTCATCTGATCACACAGGGGCTGTTAAAACAGCCAGGATAAAGACCAATGGAAAAGGAATGGCGGAATGGAGTGATGTGTATGAAGACTATGGCAACTACCTCATAAGGGTTTGTGATGATGAATCTGGTCACTGCACGGGTGGTCTCTTTTATACCAGCAAATGGGGAAATCCACCTAGTCATGGGGAAGCAGCCCAGATCATTAAATTAAGTTCAGACAAAGAGAGCTACAACACAGGTGAGAAAATAAAACTCAGAATTCCGAGTAATGAAAAATCGAAAATTCTTTTAAGCATCGAACAAGGCAATCACATTATCTCTTCTCAATTGGTAGAAGGCAAAGCCAAAGAAACCTTGGTAGATATACCCGTATCTCCAACAATGGCCCCCAATATTTTTTTACATGTAAGCCTGCTTCAACCCTATGCCAATACAGCCAATGGCCTGCCAATAAGAATGTATGGGGTATTGCCTGTTAAAATTTCCGACCCGGCACGCATCTTGCACCCGGTAATAGAGGCCCCTTCTACACTCAAACCCGACGAATCCTTTACCCTAAAAGTAAAGGAACAAAACAATAAACCAATGGCCTATACCATAGCTGTAGTGGATGAAGGACTTCTCGATCTCACCCGTTTTAAAACGCCCAATCCCACAGACCATTTTTTTGCAAAACTTGCTTTGAGTATTGATACGTGGGATATGTACGATAAAGTAATGAATCCATATGGCCAGGAGTTTGAAAACCTGTTTACCGTTGGTGGAGATGCTGACAACCTCAATCTGAATTCAGTCAAAAAGGCCAATCGTTTTGTGCCAACGGTAAAATTCCTTGGTCCTTTTCAGAGCAATGGAGGCATTGCCACTCACAATCTTAAAATTGAAAAATATGTAGGTTCTGTTCGCATTATGGTAATAGCCAGAAACAACGATGCATTTGGAATGGCAGAAGCAACACGCCAGGTCAAAAAAGATGTAATGATCCAGACTACCCTACCCCGCATTCTGGCGCCTGGCGATGAATTTGATTTGGGTGCAAATGTATTTGCCATGGTAAAAAATCTGGGCAAAGTCAATGTTAGCCTTGAGGCAGATAAAAGTTTTTTCACAACCGGAAATCCAAACAGTTCGCTGACCTTTGAAAAAGAAGGAGATCTGCTTAGCCAATTTGGAATAAAAACTGGAAACTCTTCAGGAATAGCAAAAATCGGAGCTAAGGCATCCAGTGCAAAAATGTCGACCAAAGACATGACAGAGATAGAAATTAGAAATCCAAACCTCCCTGAAATCAGGGTACGGGAATTCAAAATTGAAGCGGGACAAAAAGTAAATTTACCTTTGGATTTATTTGGAACAAAAGGCAGTCATACAGCACAGCTTGAAATTTCAAATATGCCTTCGCTCAACTTGAATTCACGGTTACAGTATCTAATCACTTACCCTTACGGGTGTATTGAACAAACTACTTCTGCTGCCTTTCCTCAATTGTATGTTGGTGATATTATTCATCTATCACCCGGGCGACAAAAAGAAGTCAATCACAATATTACAAAAGCTATTCAAAGGATAACGGGATTCCAAACACCATCAGGAGGATTTGCCTATTGGCCCGGCAACAATACATCCGAAGACTGGGCAAGTACTTATGCCGGCCATTTTTTAATTGAAGCCAAAGCGCAGAATTATTTTGTTTCTGAAAAAGTATTGAGCAAATGGTACGCTTTCCAGAAAAATCAAGCCAACAAATACAATTCAAATTTTGATGGTGACCATACTGCTCAGGCCTATCGACTTTATACCCTGGCAAAATATGGGAAACCAGAATCGGGAGCGATGAACAGATTGCGGCAAGCAAAAAATCTGACTGCCCCTGCTGGCAATACCCTGGCAGCTGCTTTTGCGCTTTCTGGTAAAAAACAGGTAGCTACAGAATTGTTAGCCAAAGTGGCAAAACTCAATGTTACCAATCAAAAAGAAGAATATACCTATTACACCTATGGATCGACCATGCGCGACATGGCACTAAAAGCAGAAGCGCAGATGCAGTCTGGCCAGACAAGCCAGGCCTTAATTACCATTAAAGCCATTGTTCAGGAACTCAACAGCAACGGATGGTACAACACCCAGGCCATCAGTCATGCACTTCTGGTGGTAGAGAAATTTTACAAGGGAGCCGATAAAAAGGGTTTAATCGTCAATTTGGCCTACAATGGCAAAACACTACCAGCCATCAATACCAACAAAAGCATTGCTGTTTCTGAAATAGCCATCAATGAGTCTACCAATCAACAAACGATCACACTTAGTAACGGAACCAAAGGACCTATTTATGTAAAAACCATTATTAAAGGCATACCAGGCATGCAGCAAACCTTACCTGCAAGTGCTAAAAATGTACAATTATTTGTTTCCTATGTTGACAACGGAGGAAGGCCTATTGACGCAAACAACCTTGCACAAGGGCAAAGTTTTATTGCAAGAATAAAAGCTACTAACCCGGGAACATTTGGAACGAGATTGGAAAATATGGCCCTGACTTTTCAATTACCGGCTGGATGGGAAGTAAGCAATGAACGACTGAATGGTAGTATGGCTGCAAATACTAAATTTGAGTATCAGGACATTAGAGATGATAAGGTGATTACATTTTTTGATTTGTATAAAGGTAGTAGCACCACTATTGAAATACCGTTAATAGCTACCTACTCCGGAGTATTTTATCAAGCACCTGTTACCATTGAAGCCATGTACAATAATGAAGTTTATGCAAGGATTCCTTCAGCCAGGGTTAAAATTATAAAATCAAAAAACCAAAATGATACCCAGCTTCAATAAGTTAAACATTTGATTTGAAACTTCTGTCGGCTATTATTTTTGTGGGATTTTGGGTTTTCGGATTTGTAAAATTTAATCCAGATCGACTCTTTCAACACCCATTAAGCACAGCTGTATATGACAGTGACCAACAATTAATGGGGGCCCGGATAGCCAAAGACGGTCAATGGCGATTTGGCAAATCCAAGGTTGTACCTTTAAAATTTGTTACTGCCTTACTTTACTATGAGGACCAAAGATTTTATCAACATCCTGGCATTGACGCCCGGTCTTTGCTGGCATCTGTCTTAAGTCAATTGGGTAATGGTCCTGTAAAAAGGGGGGGCAGCACCATCTCGATGCAGGTTATGCGAATGGGTTTGAACAATCAAAGCAGAAATATTGGGTCAAAGTTGGAAGAAATGATCGGCGCTATTTTTCTTGAATTGAGCCATAGCAAGGTCGAAATCTTACAATACTATTTGTCAAATGCCCCTTTTGGTGGGAACGTGGTAGGCGTCGAGGCAGCTTGCTGGAGGTATTTTAGCAAATCAGCCGTTGATTTAAGCTGGTCAGAGGCTGCCATGCTGGCGGTATTACCCAACCAGCCCAGCATAATTCACATCAATAAAAACCGAAGTGAGTTACTGAATAAAAGAAATAAGTTACTCCTTCGTTTACACACCAAAGGTGTCCTTGACACCATAACGTATCAACTAAGTGTGGAAGAACCTCTTCCTGAAAGACCCATACCCTTACCCAATCTAGCTAATCACCTGGTAGACCATCTTACCTTTTCGCAAAATAAATCGGGTATCCAGCTAACTTCACTTTCTGGAGATGTCCAAAAGTTATGTACCCAAATCGGGCAAAAATACAATGACATTTACAAGGAGGATCAAATAGATCATTTGGCTATTTTGGTACTGGATAATGAAAAAGGTCAGGTGGTTGCCTACGTAGGAAATACACAGGCAAGCCCTATAGATATGATTATGGCTAAAAGAAGTTCAGGCAGCATTTTAAAACCACTGCTTTATATGTCAATGCTGGATGAAGGACAAATCAGCCCATGGTCATTGGTACCAGATATACCCATTGCGATTAATGGGTATACACCCAGTAACTTTGACCGAACCTATAGAGGTGCGGTGCCTGCGGATGAAGCGCTTCAAAGATCATTAAACATACCATTTGTAATCCTACTTCGAAAATTTGGAATTGCCAGGTTTTTGGATCGTTTACATAAATCAGGAATTTCGACTTTAAACAAAAAGGCAGAACATTACGGCCTGTCACTGATTCTGGGCGGCGGCGAAGTAAGTCTGTGGGAAATATGCAATACCTATAGTTCAGTTGCACGAATTTTGAATGAATATCCCAATAACAATGGGAAGTATAGAATTCAACCTTATCATTCTGCATGGATTTCTGATCAAAAATGGAGTTTTTATGCGATGCCGGTGCAATCATCCCCACCCTTATTTTCAGCATCAGCTGTTCATGCTTTGGTTACCTCCCTCCAAAATTTAGGTCGTCCGGATGAAGAAGGCAGATGGGAAGAGTTTAGCTCTCACCGCCCTTTGGCATGGAAAACAGGCACCTCATTCGGACACAGAGATGCCTGGGCTATTGGATTTGACAAAAAGTACACCATTGGTGTCTGGGTAGGAAACGCCAATGGAAAACCACGCAGTAACCTTACAGGAATTCACCGGGCCGCACCCGTTATGTTTGAAGTCTTTAACCATCTTCCTGACCCAAGCTGGTTTGAAACCCCATGGGACGATTTGCGCGCCGTTGAAATATGCCCAACCTCCGGTTTTTTGGCCGGCGAAGACTGCCCAGGTCCCGAATCCCGGTATTTGGGAAGTCGATCAATGGATGCTGGCATTTGTCCATTTCACCAAAAACTTACCGTATCCATAACATCTGGAAAAAGAGTGTTAAAAGAATGCCAGACAGAGGAGGAAATCCAGGAATCCATTTATTTTGTGTTGCCTCCTGAACAAGAACTATATTACGCAAAATCTCACAGTGACTTTAAAACCATTCCTGTAATGGATGAAAATTGTCTGGAAGGCGGTTTTACACCCAACAATCCGACATTTTCATTGATATATCCATCAGAAAATACTAAAATTTTTACTCCAAAAGGCCTGGGTGGTACCTTACAATCTGTTGTATTTAAAGCCAGCCATTATGATCGAAAAGCCAAAATATTCTGGTATCTGGATGGCCAATTTTTAGGTCATACCATTGAATTCCACACTTTTGCCGTAAAAACATTCGCCGGCAAACACCGGCTTACCCTAACGGATGAAACCGGCAAAGAAATTACCCGGAAATTTGAGTTGATGACCCAATAATTTGTCGGCTAAAATAGGGTTCTGAATACGAATAAGGCCTGTTGAGCGTTAATTTCTTACCTTTGTTTAAAATAAACACGCTGGATTTTATGGCCCATATGCATCACAACCCTGTTTTAAAAAGCCTTTCCAACACATTAACTTTCCAGATATGGAAGTCGTTTAAGTTGACCTCAATTTTTATGGCGATTAGTTTTGCCTTCTTTTTTTCGTGCCGGGAAGAAAAAAAAGAGGAGCCTAAGGGAAATTTTGCTGTGATTGGTGATGAGATTGTCGACGCGCTCACCATCGCCTTGGACAAAGATCCACTCAACGACCAACTTAGGTACAAAAGAGCCGAAAGGTTGTACACATTAAAAAAATACGACGAATGTATAGAAGACCTTCGTGTAGCCATTACAACTGACTCGTTACAACCACCATATTATCATTTGCTGGCTGATGCTTTTTTAGACAACAATTTATCTTCGAGAGCCTTGCAGGCAATGCAAAAGGCTGGAGCGTTGTTTCCCAACCGGATCCCCACTTTACTCAAACTTTCAGAAACGCAGCTAATCCTTGCCCAATATGATGCCGCCATACTTACTTTAAATGAGATTGTAAGATTGGATGCTCAAAATGCTGAGGCCTACTTTATGTTGGGCACCACTCTAAATGAAATGGGCGAAAAACAAAGAGCCATTAATGCTTTCCAAACGGCAACTGAATTGGATGCGAAACTCATTGATGCCTGGGTTAGTCTTGGCAATCTGTACGATGAATTGGGAGATAAAACAGCGCTAACTATTTTTAAAAATGCCGTTAATATTGCCCCTCAAAATCCAACCGCTATCCATGCTCTGGCTTTCTATCTGCAAAATCATGGGCAGGAACAAGAAGCCATTAGTTTATACAGAAAAGTGACCACCCTCGACCCGACTTACACAGCTGCTTACCTCAATTGTGGCATTTTACTGATGGAAAAAGATTCCACGGACAAGGCTTTTGAAATGTTTAATATCATGGTTGGAACAGATCCAAAAGACTGGGCCGGCTACCACTATAGGGGATTGATTTATTTAAAAAAAGGAAAAAACGCTGAAGCACTGGCCGATTTTAGATCAAGCACCAACCTAAATCCGGAAAACGAAGAGGGGCTTAAGATGATCAAAAAGCTGGAAAAAAAATAATACACCCCTTCAACCAACGTCACATCCCAATTCATCGTTAAGCAATTAATAATCCACCTTATGAGAAAAAATTTCATTTTGTTGTTTATTGTGGTAGCCTCCAGCGCATTTAGTCAATCGGCACATCGATATAAAAATGATTTGGGCTTTAATGTAACATCCCTGCTGAGCGAAGTAATTGGTATTGGCAATCAGGGAGACAACCCGGTATTTAACGTCAGCTATCGAAGAAAAGGAAATAAGTCTGCTATAAGGCTGAGCGCCCATGTTGGATACAATAAAGACAATTCAATCAATGAGATTGACTTTTCAGAATTGTCACTTAACGAATCAGATTACCGTTTTAGAATAGGATATGAAAAAATGTTAGACTTATCTAACAAATTCAAAATGTTGTACGGAATAGATGCTCTTGGGCTTTATTCAAGTTCCATATCCTCATCTTCGACAGGTCTGAGAAACGATGTAACCGAATTCAAATTTGGTGGTGGCCCTGCTTTGAGGTTAGAATATAAAATTTCAGAACGAGTCAGTCTCATGACAGAATCAACACTTTACTTTTTAACGGGTTGGAGCGAAGATGTCTTACATTTAGGAGGGCAGCAACTTGCCAATGAAAGAAACACAACATTTAATCTGAACACCCAGATTCCATCCGTTTTATTTCTAAATGTGCATTTCTGATGAAGATTCAAATCCTTGCAGCAATTTGCATGATCTGGGGCACCTCTATTCAAGCACAAGCCATTGAAGATACTACTGAGCAGTATCAAAATTTTTGGAAATATGGAAAAGAGGTAGGCTTAAATGTAAGCCCATTGCTACGAAAATTTATACCTTTTAATTTAAGCCCAACGAATCCTGTTGAAAATCTTCTGGCGCTTAAAACCAAATGGTACGGCGAAAAAAGAGCAGTGATCATCAATTTTGGAATTGATTTAGGTGACAATAATGTTACCAACAATTTGTTTCTGAGTCTGGGCTATGAAAGGCGGAGAAATATATCTGAACACTGGAAATACACCACAGGCTGGGAAGTGAGTCTTATCACCCTGAACCCAACTCTTAACAATGACGATCCGAGTATTGGAGTATCTAAACCTTATGGCATTGAATACCACTTTCAGGATAATTTCTACATTGCCACAGAAGGAAGGTTTTTTGTAGGTTTATTAGATGGCATACAATTTAAACTGTTGACGCCCAGCTCTATCTACTTCGGTATGCTTTTGGAATAATGACCTGGATAATATAATATTACAAAAAACACCTTTGAGGCCTCAAAACTTCCAATTTTATGAGATTAAAAGGTGATTATTTGGAAAATTGAAGGCTGCAAACGTTAAAATTCTATATAGCTTAAAAAATTAACTAATTTTACCAACGAATTTTGCACTTGACTCGTTTAATCAATAAAATTTCACCTATGACGAAGACTTTCAAACTGATTCTATTTGCCTTTTTTGCCGCTGGTATTACTTCCTGCACGGATGATGTAACAGAAATTACCGATCAGGGGGTTCCTGTATTGGATGAATCTTTTGAATATCAGAATCCACAACTACCTGTAGGACTTGCAGCTGCGTCCAATTTTATCAATTTTGATCCTGAACTGGGTGGGCCCATCCTAATTGATAATGGGACTGTTGGTGGCGTTTTTGTAAATGGTAATACAATTCTACCAGGCTCATTTTCAGATATCAATCGGTTTGTTAAGATTACAAATGAAGGTGCAAAATTGGGCCGGGTATTGTTTTATGACAAAAAATTATCGCTCAATAACACCATTGCCTGTGCATCCTGCCACCATCAGGACAAAGCGTTTGCTGATGGCCTCGCTGTTAGCCCTGGCTTTGAGGGTCGCCAGACTGCAAGAAATAGTATGGCCATTCTCAACCCCATTACACAAAATAACCTTTTTTGGGATTCAAGGTCCCAAAGCATTCATGACCTCTCTTTAAGACCCGTTCAGAATCACATTGAAATGGGTATGGAGGATGTTGAGTTCTTATCCAAAAAACTCAGTGAAACCAGCTATTATACTCCACTTTTTAAAGAAGCTTTTGGAGACTCTCAAGTTACACCAGATCGTATTTCGGAAGCTTTGTCACAATTTATAGCCTCCATCACAACCTCACAATCCAAATTTGATAAATTGGCCAGAGGGGAAGGTGTTGCATTTACAGAATTGGAAAAGATGGGAATGAACTTGTTCTTTAGCGCCAAAGCCAAGTGTTCAACTTGTCACGCAGGTGGCAACTTTAGTGCACCGGATGGCATCTTTGATCCCTATGGGGGTGGAGGCAGTGCTGGCGGAGAAGACCTGCGAGGCACAGCCAATATCGGCTTAGATTTAATTCCAGCGGATGCAGGGCTGGGCCAGGGGAAATTCAAAATTCCAAGTTTAAGGAATATCACCTTGACTGGACCTTATATGCATGATGGCCGGTTCAAAACCCTAGAAGAAGTTTTGGATCATTATACAAATGGCATCAAAGCAACCGCTTCTCTGGATCCAAAGTTCAAAGATGAGGCAGGAAGAGTAAAACCATTATCATTAAGTCCACTTGAAAAGAAAGCAATTGTTGCCTTTTTGGGTACTTTGCAAGATGATTCATTTACCAAAGACCCAAAATTCAGTACCCCATTTAAAAAATAACCTAAGAATCATTTTATAAAGAGAAGTTAATATAGGCTTAAGCAAAGATAAAGTCGCATAAAGCTTGCCCAAAAACATTATTTTTGTGCAAAAATTATATGCAGACAAGTGTTAAACTGTATCTTGGCTTAAGCCTTTTCCTTTTTATCTCCTGTAAAAAAAACATTCCTGTCTCTCAACCGGAAAAAGAGGCAATTTACAGCCAATACGATGCCTTTGACTTTCAAGCTGAAGGAATGAAGACCTTTAATACTGAGCCTGAAAAGTCAAAAAATGCCTTCCTCAAGGCTGCCAAAGCCTACCTTCAAAATAAAATGCAAAAGGATGCGGGGATTTGCCTTGGCAACGTAGCCCATCTCTATGAAGAACAATTTCAAAAACCGGATTCCGCCCTCCTCTTATCTCAACAATCACTTGATTATGCATTGGCTTCCAATGACACCCTGAATACCAGCCACGGGTATCGTTATACCGGCTATCTAACAGGAATTTTGGGGAAAGTCGATGAAGGCATTGATCTGATTAAAAAATCTTACCCCTATTATGAGATGATGAGAAACAAAGACGGTATATATGTTTCTATGTATGATATGGCCCGTGTGTATGGCGAAAATGGCAGATATGAAGAAGCCACTGAGGTACTTAATGAATCAACAAATCATTTTAAAACAAAAACCAATTTGCAACGAATCTTCAATAACAATGTGTATGCTTTAAAAATGTATCACGCCACGTCCAACAAAAAAGAGTTTGAAAGGGTAAGGCAAGAAAACGAAAGTCTGATACAAACGGGTAAAATCAATCCCACCCTTCAGCAGAAATACATTGATATGCTAAACGAAACCAAATAAAAATGAGTCTCACAAAAATTTTCACCTTCATTTGTCTTTGTACTCTTGTTGGTATCTCATGCAAAGAAGAAAAGGATACTGCAATACCCCATAAATACAACTTTTATGTGGGCACTTATACCCAAAAAGAGGGACACGTTGACGGAAAGGGTAAAGGTATTTACGACGTCACCCTGGATATTGACTCTGCCAAAATTACGATTAATAAAATCATTACTGACCTTGTCAACCCTAGTTTTTTGGTCGCAGTTGACTCACACAACATACTTACTGTCAACGAGCTGAGCCCCAATCCACAGAATTTTCCAGGTAGAATAAGCAGGCTTGAAATTACAGCAGACGGACAATATCGAAAAGCCCAGGAGGCAGGTACCTATGGTAATGCTCCCTGTCATATTTCTTATTGCCCATCAACTCAAATGTACGCCTCTGCCAATTATCTCGGAGGTCAATTGATTTACGGTAGTGTCAATGAAAAAGGTGAATTGCGTGGTGATCTTACAGAGATCGTATTTACCGGAAAAAGCATACATCCCAGACAAGAAGCTTCACACCTCCACATGACCCTTTTTACACAGGATGGCTCCCGCTTGCTGGTAAGCGATTTAGGTGCTGATAAAATATATGTCATGGAAGTAGATCCCCAGACCAAAAAAATTGCTCCCAAACCTTTGTCCATTTTTTCATGCACGCCCGGCAGCGGTCCCAGGCATTTCTGCATGGACAAAGATGAAAAAATGCTCTACGTATTGAATGAATTAACCAATACCATCGTAAGCTGTACCTTTGAAAAATCAACAGGTATGATCACTAAAAAAGCTGAAATATCTACCTTGTCCTCACAAGCTGCCACTACAAAACTGGCTGCTCATATAGTTTTGAGTCCTGATAGTAAATACCTCGTTAGCAGCAATCGTGGAGAAAATAACCTGGCCGTCTTTACCTTAAACCAGAGCATTCCCGAAAAACCGGTCTATGTTTCAACGGATGGTAAAACACCCAGACATTTCACTTTTACCAGAGATGGCAAATACCTGATTGCAGGCAATCAAGATAGTGACAACCTTACCATTTATGAATGGGCCACGGGCGGAAAACTGCATAAAAAGTTCAATGTTGAGCTGCCAACACCCGTTTGTATCGTCGAGAAATAACATACATACTGTTGATTTACAATTACTTATAGATAACTGGTAATTTTTTTTCACATTTTCGTAACATTTTAATGCCAATGGCGTCATATTTCAAACATGCAAACCGAAAATAACCTGTTTAAACAAATTGATGTGTTCAAAAACAAGCTATTCAGGTATGCTTTGAACATGTTAAAAAATGAACTGGATGCAGAAGATGTCATTCAGGAGTTGCTGATAAGAATTTGGCAGCGAAAAGAACAGTTTGATCAGATTGAAAACAAGGAAGCCTGGTGCATGACCGTGACAAGGAATCTTTGTATAGACAAAATCAGAGCGAGGAAACAAAGTTCGCAGGATATATCAGAATATCATTTTATTGCGGACCACGGTGCCACCCCTGATATTGTAACAGAAGACAGAGAAAATCTCAAAATTGTAATGGATGTTTTAAATGCATTACCAGAGAACCAAAAAGAGATTATTCATCTCAGGGATGTAGAGGGTTACACTTACAAAGAAATCGCTGATCTGACCGGATTATCAGAAGATCAGGTAAAAGTAAACCTTTTCAGAGCCCGACAACGACTAAAAGAAAAATTAAAGAACTTTAAATATTAAGAATTACAATGAACAACCTATATATAGATCAATTACTTGAAAAATTCTGGTCAGCAGAGACAACTGAACAGGAAGAAAAAGAATTGAAGACCTATTTTGAGCAAGCTGATATTGATGAGAGCCATGCTTACGCATCACCTTTTTTTGTGGACTTTGTTCAGGACAAAGGTGAATCTGAAGATTTTACGCACTTAATCATTCAAAAATTCATAAAAAAGTACTTTGATGCAACTGCTTCCCTGGAAGAAGAACAACTGATTCATGAGTATTTTTCCCAAGATGATGTTCATGAAAACCTTAAGTGTTATCATGGTCTTTTTAGGTCTTTCCAATTAATGGGTCAGGTGCAATTTGATAAGCCACTTGCGCTTAAACAAAAGCCCGCATCAGGTATCAGGATTATCAGCCTTACCTGGGTAAAGGTGGCAGCTGCAGCCGTTTTTTTTGTAGTGGGGGGCTTGTTTTTGTTTAAATCCATCAATCAGGAACAAACAGCACCTTTGGCCAAAGCAAGGTACATCGAACCTGAAAATCCTGAAGAAGCACTGGAAATGACCTTACAAGCACTGGCCATGGTTTCCAGAAAATACAAAAAAGGTGAAGAGCAACTCCTTCAAGGAATGAAAACCATAAACAACGCCAAAGGAGCTGGCAATTAATAAAAGTAATTATTTAATAAATTAAAAGAGCAATACATATAATGAGAACGGTTATAACCATTTTAGCCTTCGTGATCGCCTATTTACCGGCACAAAGCCAAAACAACGCCATAGACAGGTTTTTTAGTGCCTATGAAAACAATGAAAACTTTACAGTAGTCTTTGTTAGTCCCAAGATGTTCGAAATGGTAGCAAAAGCCACCAACGATTCAAAAAATTCAGATATTAAAGAACTGGTCAAGGACATCAGGGGGTTAAAAATTCTATCTACTAAAAAAGATCCTTTGAAATATTACAATGAAGCATCGAAAAAAATTCCTCTAAATGAATACGAGGTATTGATGACTGTAAGAGACAAGGGAGACAATGTAAAATTTCTGACCAAAGGTAGTGGTGACATTGTAGATGAACTACTCTTGTTGGTAGGTGGCAATGATGATTTTGTACTCATGAGTTTTGTTGGCAAACTGGATCTCAACAAGATCTCAAAGCTGGCAAATAAACTTGACATCCAGGGATCAGAGCACCTTGACAAATTGAAAGACAAAAAATAGTCACTCCTTCGCTTGGGAGCATAAAACAGGTTCAATAAAATAAACTTCAAGATCATGAAATCTTTTTTTACCCTGCTGCTGTTCGCAGCCATGGGCCTAACAAGCCATGTCCATGCACAACGATGCATTAAACAATTGTTTAATGATATTAAAAAAGAAGGTTACAGTTTTGCCATCACTGCCCCTGCCTGGCTGGTAAAAGCAGGAATCAATGCAGCAGCAGATCACAATTCTTTGGAAAAGGATAAAGATATTTGGTTGTCTTTAAAAGATAAAATAAAAGGAGTCAGGTTTCTGATCAATGATAAAAGCAATGATAAGCAACAAGCCATCATGAAACAATTTGCCCAAAATGCCATAAATGAAAATCTTGAGTTATATGCATCCTTCACAGAAGGTAAAGATCGGGTCCAGCTCTTTGTGGAGGAAAAAAAAGATAAAATTAAAAACCTGCTTTTCCTCATCAATGGTGACAATGAAAACATCATTTTTCACATCAAAACAGATGTAAGTTTGACAGAATTTGAATCAAAATCATTCTCTTTCCAAAAAAATAAAAAACAATCATGAAAAGGAACATTTTTACAGCCTTATTGCTGATGGGTACCAGCCTTTTATTTTCTCAAAATGCAATTGAAAAAGTATTGAGGAAGTACAAAAATGATGACGGAGTAATTAGTTTGAACTTCGCCGGTGACTTGTCAAAGTTTTTAAAGAATGAGTGTGGAGATTTAAAAACGAAAATTGAATCATGTGAAGTCTTGATTTTTGAAGGTAAGTCGGCTGTAAGTAGCGAAGATAAAACCAAACTTAAATCTGCTCTGGCCAGCGATAAATATGAGACCTTAATGAATGTTAAGGATAAGAAAGGGAAAATTAATATTCAGGCCATTTCAAATGGAGAATCACTCAAAAAAGTATATGCAGAAGTATCTGCCGAGGGAAGACAAATTTATCTGGTCTTTACAGGCAAACTCTATTTTGAAGAGCTGAGCAAACTCAACCTTAATTTTGAAGGAGGGGATGTATTTAAAGGCTTTTTAGAATAGATTTATTTACTCTGCTCACCCACAATGGCTGCCAGATCTGCAGGGGAGTAATTGACGGATTTTAAAACCTTACCATCTTCTTTGCGGTAAACCAAAAATTCGCCCTCCCTTTCCACGATATAGCTTTCAATGCCTTTTGTTTCCATATAGTGGTTTTGTGTCGCCTGTGCTTCTTCAATACTTTGACAGGTCTTACTCATATTTGACCTTTGCACCTCATCAAAAAGCTGCTTGAACACAGGTGCCAGCCCCAGCTCCAGAATAGCACCAGACAATACATATTGCAAATCCGCCAAAGCATCGGCAGCTTCAACAATATCTCCCGCATCCATGGCCTCTTTTAATTCATCCAGCTCTTCCGCCAGCAGAGCGTACCTCAAATTACACCTTTCTTTAGAAGGAATAGCCGGGGTTGACAAAACAGGAAGATTAAACACATCGTGGAATTTAGCCACTGAAGTAAGTGCGGTTGGTTCCGGAAACTCATGTTTGTGCATATGGTTCAAATTTTCGCAAATATAAGCAGCCGCAACATGGAAGCAAATAAATTTTGCCCATTGACCCCTTTTTCGTAAATTTACTATGAAAACGAAGTCGATGAAATATATTTACGCCATATTGTTCCTGACCTTTATCAACACCTTAAGTGCACAGGTTAAGTTGGGTATTGGAAGCACGGTAATTCCTGAATTCAAAGCTTTTGGGGCACAGGTCCGTGGTGCTTACCAACATAGTGAGGTTGTTTCATTTTCTGGCACTTTCAGCTATTATTTTAAAAAAGACTCCAATCTTGGGATCGATTTGGATGCACAATTTAAACTGGTTGATAAATCATCTTTTTCTATATCTCCATTCGTTGGTGCTACCATCAGAAGGATTCATACTAGTTTAGGAACCGGCTTACAAGCAGGTTTTTTTATTGTCATGCCCACAGATGGAGTAGATGTTTACATTGAACCCAAAGCAATTTTGGATGATAATACCGCGCTCGTCATTTCAGGTGGCTTATATTTTTAACCACTTTCTCCTGTTTTTTTCTTTGACTTGTTTATGCATTATGTGCAAAACAGAACAGATTAAACATCAAGATAAAACCATCGATATACAAGGGCACCGCGGATGCAGGGGGCTCATGCCCGAAAACACCATTCCCGGATTTTTATATGCCATTGAACTGGGTGTTAATACCTTAGAAATGGATGTTGTGGTTTCCAAAGATCATGTTGTTCTGGTCTCTCATGAGCCTTATTTTAACGAAGAAATTACAACGAAACCGGATAATACCATTTTATTACCCGAAGAGGGCCAAAAATTAAATCTCTACCAATTAGATTTCGCTGAAATTCAACTATACGATGTTGGTTTAAAACCGCATCCCCGATTTCCAAGCCAAAAAAAATTAGCTGCTACCAAACCCAGCCTGGCTGAGGTAATAAAAACCTGTGATCAAAAGTCAGAAAGTAGAATTTTTTACAACATTGAAATAAAAAGAACTGAAAAAGGTGATGGAAAAGTTCAACCTCCCCTACCCGAGTTTGCCGATCTGGTATTAAATGAAATTGACAAACATGGCATCAAAGAACGAACAACTGTACAGTGTTTTGACCCTGAAGTACTGAATTACATTTATGGTAAACGGAAAGATATCAAAACCATATTACTGGTAGAAAATCTAGCTTCACTGACTGAAAATTTAAACAAGCTCAACCACAAGCCTTATGCTTATAGTCCAGCTTACAAATTGGTCAACCAATCTATGGTTGAAGAGTTGAATAAAAACAAGATCCGACTGGTTCCCTGGACGGTGAATGACAGTCTGGCTGTTGTTACCCTCCTTGATATGGGGGTAGATGGTATAATCAGTGACTACCCGGATATGGTATTAAAAGTAATAAAAAACAGGTAAGATGGAAAGGCTGATTCTTAAAAATGGTATGATTGTCAACAATGGTCTTGTCATAGAAGGGGACCTGTTGATAGAAAACGATCGAATTTTAAAGGTGGGTGGAATCATTGATGGTAATGCAAAAGAAATAAACGCAGAAGGCAAGTGGGTTATGCCTGGAATCATTGATGACCAGGTACATTTCAGAGAGCCCGGGCTCACGCACAAAGCAGATATTTATTCAGAAAGTCGGGCTGCTGTAGCCGGGGGAGTTACTTCTTTTATGGAAATGCCCAATACTCAACCTGCGGCTGTGACGCGCAGTTTATTGGAAGACAAATACAATATTGCTGCCACCAACGCCTGGTGCAATTACTCATTTTTTATGGGCACTACCAACGAAAACTACGATCAGGTAATGGCACAGGATTTTACCAAAGTTTGTGGTCTAAAAATTTTTATGGGCAGTAGCACCGGAAATATGCTGGTGGATGATGTTCCGGTGCTTGAAAAATTATTTGCCAATGTACCTGCTCTTATTGCTACCCATTGTGAAGATGAAGACACCATCAAAGAACGTTTTAACATCTTTGAACAACAATGGGGGGAACATTTAAATGCCGGCCATCACCCCCAGATAAGAAATGAAAAAGCATGTTTGCTTTCTTCTGCACTGGCAGTAAATCTTGCCAGGCGATACAATACCCGATTGCACATCCTTCACATTTCAACCCTCCAAGAATTAGCCCTTTTTGATACAGGAATTCCACTGGCTCAAAAACAAATAACATCAGAAGTTTGTGTACACCACCTTTGGTTTACTGCAAACGATTATGAAAAATTGGGTAATCTTATTAAATGTAATCCTGCCATCAAAGCCGATCACCACGCTCCGGCTCTTTTTGAGGCACTGATGGAAGGAAGGTTAGACATAATAGCTACCGACCACGCCCCTCATACTTGGGATGAAAAATTACAGATTTACAGCAAAGCTCCTTCAGGACTTCCTTTGGTGCAACATAGCCTGGTAATGATGCTAAAGTGGGTACACGAGGGAAAGATGAAAATAACTGACCTGGTTGAAAAAATGTGTCATAATCCGGCAACATGTTTTAGAATTCCGGACCGCGGTTTTCTCAATGAAGGGCATTTAGCCGATATTGCCGTTGTTGATCCCAATGTGGAGTGGACCGTAGATAAATCAAATACTTACTACAAAGCCGGATGGTCGCCACTGGAGGGGCATACTTTTAAAGGAAGGGTTGAACATACCCTTGTTAATGGCCTACCCATTTATAACAATGGAAACTTTTTGGAGCCCGGACATGGGAGCAGATTACAGTTCAAATCTTTGGGTTGACTATAAATAAGTGATACTTACGTATACACAATTATCACCTTGATCCGTGTCAAATAAATGTGAAATTCTGTAGGGAAGTAAGGCCGCTATTGTGTCTTTGATTTCAATGACCACTACCCTTTCACGCTGCCAAAAATCCAAACCCTGATCGGACAAATATTTTTTCACGGTCTTACTTTTTCCTTTCATTCCCTTTGGTAAAAACAAGTCGGCTGATCTTTTGGGACGAAGAATAAATGGAAAGGAATTTTCTCTCTTGAATCGCAATTCAAAATTTTCACAGCTGGCTGACTTGGGAATGGGGAAGTCAGAAACCACAATCCTGGCATGAGGCAAATTGTATACCCCCCAATCAAAAACATTTATTTCATAGGCTGCCGGTAAGTTTGATTTGTCAAAAAAACGAATGTAGTTTTTTTCACGGATGGCCATGTAGCCAGCTGTTTCAATTTTAGAACCTGGCTTTCCACTCCAAATATCAGTTAGTTGTGTATAAGAAAAAGAGGCAGAGCGCATGACCCAAAACAAAAATTCCACGGGATCGGGTGAGTTTCCCAAGCTTACTACATCTATGACTTGTGAATTATTTTCCTTTTTTACTCCGGCTGAGTTGTTAATCAACCATTCTGTAAGGGAAACAGATTGATTCATTAAGGAAATACTTTTTAGGATGTTCCTCTTTGCGTTGGGAAATCCATTTTCCAAAAGAGGTATTACTTTATTGCGCAGGTAATTTCTCCTATAATAGGCAGTTTGATTAGATGCATCTTCTCTGAATTGAAGTCCTTCCTTTTTGGCATAGGCATATAATTCATCTTTAAAAACCATTAACAGGGGTCTGATCAGATTCTCATGCTTTGGCTGCATCGAAGACAAGCCATGTATGCCGGAAGCCCGCATCAGATGCAGCATAAAAGTCTCTATTTGATCATCGGCATGATGTGCTGTAGCTATGTAGCTGAATTTGTTTTGTTGGGCCACAGAAGAGAACCATTGATATCTGAAGTTCCTTGCCTTTTCCTGAAAATTGCCTTTGTTATCCGGATCATTGGGATAGGTTATTACATATGCCGGTACATTCCAAGTTGAAGCATAACCATGTACCAGTTCTTCATCCTGATCGCTTTCTACCCCCCTTTGTCCATAATTGACATGGGCCAGGGCTATTTTAAATCCGGAATTGATAAAAAGATGGGCCAAAACCACAGAATCAACCCCACCAGAAATACCAATTAGAATTGTATCTGATGTGGGGTCTAAATTTTCAGTGTAAAGAAATCTTTGGAAATGATCCAACATACCTATCTTTGAGCTACAAAATTAATCAAATAAATATGAGAGTTTTTTTGATTTCATGTCTTTGTTCAATTTGTTTATTGATGTCTTGTAAAGAGGCCAAAGAGCCGATTGCAGCAGAAACAAAAAATGTGGTGCAGGATACGGTAATGCAAACCAGTGGAAAAAAGACAATGGGAGCTTCCCAAATAGCCCAACTCCACAAGCAAGCAACTGCCATATTAACCTATCGTTTGGAAAACAAACCTGAAAAACATGCCATCATCGATGTGGGAGTTTGGGAGTATGAAGCTGCATTCAAAGAAGGAGCCATGTCCAAACCGGGTGAATTTGCAGGACATTGGATTGATTTTTCAGAAAATGGCACCTATGAAATGGGAGTTTACAATAACATTACCGGCAGCGGGCGTTTTCATTACGACAACGATACTCACCTGCTACTTTTGGTTAATAATGATGAAAAAATGAAACCTGAAGAATACGAACTCAAGTTAATGCAAAACGTGATGATCATGATGGGCAAAAGTACTTACCAGGACAATGGATTTCAGGCCAAACTGCTTAAATCAGATAAAAGACCTACCAAATAGCAATATTACCTCAACAGCAATCGTATCAACTTATTTTACCCTAAATTTATCAATTAAACATGAAAAATTTCATTTTTGCAAGCTTGCTTATTCTGATCTCATTACAAACCAGTCAGGCTCAGATTTTGAAATGTGGTGACCACCCTTATCGCCAACATTTGATTAAAAAATATCCGGGCATTGAGGACCACATGCACGCACCCAACGACAGAAACGCATCGAGATCAAATGATGTTTATCGAATACCGGTGGTGGTTCATGTGGTGTACAATACAACAGAAGAAAATGTATCTGATGCCATTGTGAGAAGCCAAATAGATATTTTAAATCAGGATTTTAGAAGACAAAATACAGATGCTTCAAAAACCAGGGATGTGTTTAAAGGAGTTGCAGGTGATGCTATGATTGAATTTTATCTGGCTGACACTGACCCCAATGGCAATCCAACATCAGGAATAACCAGAAAAAAAACAAATAAAAAGTCTTTCATAGAATTTGATATACTATTGCTTTTTCAGGCATCCATTGCCTGTGGCGTAGATTTTAACGATCCTGCCAGCATCGAAGAAAATATGGAGTGTATTCAAGCCTTTTTTGAAGCCAATGGATCGAGTTTCGAAGATATTTTAGGTGGAATTGACAATGTAAAATATGCCGACAAAGGAGGTACAGATCCTTGGGATCAGAAAAAATACCTGAACATTTGGGTATGTAACCTTGCCCTCGACGTTTTAGGTGAACAAGTACCTTTTGTACTGGGCTTTGCTTACCCACCCGTTGGGGCTCCACTATTTCCTCCAGGTTCACTTCCAGAGGGTTATGAGGTAAATGATGGCGTTGTCATCCATTACCCTGTATTTGGTATCAATAATCCGGGAATAGGTAATTTGGCCGGACTCAATGATAAAGGCAGGACTTGTACGCACGAAGTAGGACATTATTTAGGACTTAGGCACATTTGGGGTGATGGAGACTGCACAGTCGACGATGGCATTGCGGATACACCGGATGCTGATGACTCATCTCAAGCCGAAGATCCTTCCATTACATGTGAAAGTCTGTTTACCAAAAACACATGTAGCGAAATAGCTACACAATTTCCTGACATGATCGAAAACTACATGGATTATTCAAAAGAAGAATGCATGAATATGTTTTCACAAGGGCAAATCAACATGATGAGATCCATGCTGGAAGGCCCCAGAGCTGAACTTATTGGCTTGCCGGCATCCGTTGGTTCTGTGGAAAAAAATGGCTTCTTTGTTTTTCCCAACCCTACAGGTAATGAGTTGAATATCAATTATGAGTCTCCCGGTCAATATGAAATAGCCATTATTGATATTTTGGGAAAAACAGTCTATAATGGCCGCTCTGATGTATCTAGAATTGATGTAAGTGGATTAAACAATGGGGTTTATTTCCTTCAGGCTATGGGAGAGCACCAGGCCTTTAGCGCTAGATTTACCATTCAAAAATAAGATGTGGAAGTACAATTGATCTGGACCATCATTTATGGAGCCATTTGTGGTTATGTAGCTAGCAGGATTTTAGGAGGTGATGGATTTGGGTTCCTGGGTAATATCGTTATTGGTATCTTAGGGGGCCTGATTGGGCACAAGGTTTTTGATTGGTTGGATTTTAATATTCAAAATAAAATCCTGTCAAATCTTGTGAGTTCCGTAGCGGGAGCAATCATTCTTATCATCATCCTGGAATGGCTTCAGGCTTCAACCAAAAAGAAACGCTAAATTGATAATCAATTTGTTGTTTTAGACGTTTGATACAAAAGAAAAAGTCAAAATGAAGAGAACGGTATTCATATTATTTCTGGGATGGCTGTTTGCATTAACAGGCTGTACCGGTGATGATCGAGAGTACATTGAAAGAAAGTTAAACCTTTCTTTCAATGTACCTGCCGGGCTCAATAATATTGAATCCCATTATTTTAGAATCGACGACGTTTACCTTTTTTTAGATGAAACGCTCGAGATCAATAAATTAGATACTTCCTCAATAGATGAAATAAGTGGCGGCAGTGCCAGGTTATTCAGTCGGCTTGGCGGGGTTGATTTTTCTGATATAGAAAGGATTTCAATTTTTGCTGTTTCACAAACCGATAAAAACAATCGGAAAGAGATGTTTTATTTAGAAGAGATTCCTTTGCGCAATCTGGATGAATTAAAATTATTAAATGGCCTGGCTGATTTCTCGGAATTCATAGAAGACAATCGATTAGATATAGAAGTGCGAATTCAATTTCGAAGATTCTCTACCCTATCCATGCAACTTGACCTGGATTTTTCTTACCTAATTTTTAAAAAATAGCATGGCTACCAAGCTTTACATGGTAGAACTAATTGTTCATCATATACCTTATGATGAGTTTATTAC
The DNA here is from genome assembly GCA_937872515.1 of uncultured Bacteroidota bacterium. Taxonomy (GTDB): domain Bacteria; phylum Bacteroidota; class Bacteroidia; order Chitinophagales; family Saprospiraceae; genus JADKBO01. The sequence continues at coordinate 234,979 of CALMSX010000082.1, read as the reverse complement.
CCAACTTCCGGAGCACAGAAAAATTGTGCATGAGTTGATTTATAAAGACATATTTCTGAGTTATACCGTTGCCCAGGACAGGAGTAAGGTATGGATCATGGTAAAAAGTGAAAGTGAAAGTGAACTCATTCACTACATAGAAAAACTGCCCCTAACCAAGTACATGGACTATGAATATACAGAACTCATGTTTATGGAATGGGCTCCTGTAAAGCTCAATTTTTCATTAAATTGAACTGAGTGACTTAATGATGCTGATAAACTCATCGGCAATCAAACTAGCCCCACCAACAAGACCTCCATCCACATCTTCCATCTGAAACAATTCAGTTGCATTGGCTGCCTTTACAGATCCTCCGTACAGAATGCTGATCTCATTGGCTTTGTCAGACCCAAATTTGTCAGCAATACAAGCTCTGATAAAGGCATGCATTTCCTGTGCCTGAGCAGGTGAAGCTGTTTCCCCGGTGCCTATTGCCCAAACCGGTTCGTAGGCTATTACCGTTGAACTTAATTGTTCTACAGAGAGCTTTAAAATGGATCCCTCTAACTGATTTTTGACAAAAGATTTATGATTGCCGGCCTTTCGTATATCTAGTGGTTCTCCGCAACAATAAATCGCATGCAAACCGTTTCTGTAAGCTGCATTCATTTTTTCAAGGATCCATGCCTCTTGTTCTCCGTAGTATTGCCTTCTTTCTGAGTGGCCCAGGATAACATATCGCACCCCAATAGATTTAAGCATTGAAGGTGAAATTTCACCCGTAAATGCACCCGCGTCTTCTGAATGGCAATTTTGAGCAGCAACCTCTACGGAGGGAGTACTGTGAACCAATTCGTGAATTTCTTTGAGATAAACAAAGGGAACCCCAAGAATAACTTTCACATTATCAGACACTTGAACCTCCGTAATTGACTCGGCCAAAGAAATGGCTTCAGAATAATTTTTATGCATTTTCCAGTTTCCGGCGGCAATCTTTTGTCTCATCTCTTTTTTTGCAAAAATACACAATTAATTGAAGCATTTTCCCTCCCCTCAGTTAACTGGATACTGCCCTTACCACCTCATTTAAATCATGGGAAAGCCGTAACTTTGCCACAGGCAATTAGCACGAGATATGCAGGAAAGATATAAACACAGGGATATTAGTTGGCTGGATTTCAATTACAGGGTTTTACAGGAAGCCAAGGATAAAAATGTCCCCTTATTGGAACGTATCAAGTTTCTGGCTATCTATTCGTCCAATTTGGATGAATACTTTAGGGTAAGGGTGGCCAACCACAGAAGTTTGGTGAGAGCAGGAAAAGCGGCCCACAAAGAACTGGATTACACTCCTTCCGAAATACTGGAAGAAATTCTGAGCATCGTTAATGAACAGCAGCTTGAATTTTCAAGAATCTTTGAAAGAGAAATCATCCCTGATCTGAAAAGAAACAACATCTACCTCCTTAGAAGAGAAAAGTTAAACAAAGACCAGATCGCCTACATTGAAAAATACTTTAATGATTTTATGCTGCCCTATGCGCAACCGGTACTCCTTGTTGGCAATAAGGTAAAGCCCTTTTTAAATAACAATGCTCTCTACCTCGCTCTCCATTTACAGGATAAAGAAACCGCTACTACTCATTATGCCATAGTAAAGGTGCCATCCGACCATTTACCGCGATTCTTAGAATTGCCTAATAAATTGAAAGAGAAGCATGAGTTGATCATGATTGGCGACATAGTAAGGCATAACATCAAAGAAATTTTCCCGGGTTATGATATTCTTGATTCCTATTCAATTAAACTCACACGCGATGCTGAGTTGTACATAGATGACGAATTTTCAGGCAATCTGCTCGATAAAATTAAAAAATCGCTCAATCAGAGAAACATCGGACAAGCCTCCCGTTTGGTTTATGACAGATCAATGCCCCGGCATATGCTTGATTTTTTAATGACCGTATTTGACTTGTCAAGCTACGACTTACTCCCCGAGGGCAGATATCACAACAACAGTGACTTTTTTAAGTTTCCCCATTATGAAATGGCTCATTTAAAAGACGCAGCTCTGCCACCACTTTCCATCCAAAAACTCGAGCAGGCTGATAATATTTTTGATGCCATTTCAGAACACGACTTTTTTATCCATGTGCCTTATCACAAATATGAATCAGTGGTCAAGTTTTTTGAAGATGCAGCCCGCGATCCCAATGTGACCCACATCAAAATCATTCAATACAGGGTAGCTAAGGTCAGTCGCATTATGGATGCACTCAAAAAAGCGGTATCAAATGGAAAGCAGGTTTCTACCTTTATAGAAGTCAAAGCCCGTTTTGACGAAGAGACCAATTTAATGTGGGGTGAGACTCTTTCTTCCAATGGTGTAAATGTTTATTATTCAATGCCCGGGTACAAGGTTCACTCCAAGATGGCAATCGTTAGACGACTGGAGGCCGGGGTGCCGAAAATTTATGCTTATTGTAGTACCGGCAACTTTCATGAGAATACCGCCAAGTTGTATTCAGATGTTGGTTTGTTTACAGCAGATCCACGCATAACGTCTGAGGCTACCAGGGTATTTTCATTTCTGGAAACGAAAAAAGCACCGGAAGCCGAATTTCAACATTTGGGTGTGGGCTTGTTCAATTTGAAAGAAAAATTCATCTATTTAGTGGAGAGAGAAATTGAGAATGCCAAAAATGGCCTCCCCGCTAAAATGATACTTAAGATGAATAATCTTGAACAAAAGGATATGATCGAATTGCTTTACAGGGCCAATGATTCAGGTGTAGAAACACAATTGATAATCAGGAGTGTCTGCTCTATCCTGACAGGCAAGCCCGGTCTGAGTGATAATATACACGGTCTATCCATCTTAGATCGTTTTCTGGAACACTCGAGAATCTTCTATTTTTTCAATAATGGTGAGGAAGAAATTTTTATTTCTTCGGCAGATTGGATGGAACGAAACTTACATTTCAGGGTAGAGACCTTAATACCCATCTACGACCCTCAGATCAAGGAAATATTTAAGACCCTTTTGCAAATTCAGCTTCAGGATAATGTAAAAGCCAGATCATTGGATTATGGCAAAGTAAACGAATACAAAACTTCAGATTATGACTTAGCAGTACGTTCTCAGGTTGAAACCTACTACTATATCAAGAGGATGACAGAAACGTTTTATGCAAAAAAAACGGAAGAAAAGAAAAAATCGCGTTCACCCAAATCACAATCAAATAACTGATGCCTTATGCTTACAGCCATTAGCCCAATAGACGGGAGATATAAAAAACAAACCATTGAACTCCAACCCTATTTTTCTGAATTTGCCCTCATCAAAAATAGGGTCAAGGTTGAATATGATTATTTTTTGGCTTTGTGCAAGTCAAATATTGGAGGACTTGGAGGGGTGCTGCCTATCAACCCGGGACTCGAACGAGCAATACACAACTTTGACGAGTCAGAAGCCGAAAAGATTAAGGAAATTGAAAAAACAACCAATCACGATGTTAAGGCAGTGGAATACTATTTACGCAATGTTTTTACTGAATACGGTATTGGCACTAGCATAGAGTACATTCACTTTGGTCTCACCTCCCAGGACATCAACAACACAGCTTTTCCGCTTATGCTAAAAGAGGCAACCCAAAATGTAATGTTGCCCAATCTTGATGAGCTGTTGAATTTGCTTACTGCTTTTGCTTCCAGATATGAAAATTTACCTATGCTGGCGCACACCCATGGTCAGCCGGCAAGCCCTACCACTTTTAAAAAAGAAATAATGGTCTTTGTCGAAAGGCTGCGACACCAAAAAGAACAGCTGGGGCAATTTGGATTTGTTGCCAAATTTGGTGGAGCAACTGGAAATTTTAATGCCCATGTTTGCACATTTCCTGATGTTGACTGGAAACGTTTTTCTGACCAATTTATAGCGTCTCTTGGCTTACAGCGATTGCAAACAACCACTCAAATTGCACACTACGACAATGAAGCTGCCTACTTCCATCTGTGGATCCGTATCAACAGCATACTGATTGATTTTTGCAGAGACATTTGGTCTTACATCAGCATGAATTACATCAAACAAAAAGCGGTTGCCAATGAAGTGGGTTCATCTGCCATGCCCCATAAAGTCAACCCAATAGATTTTGAAAATGCAGAAGGCAATTTAATGATGGCCAATGCCATTTTTGGTTTTCTGGCAGAGAAATTGCCGGTTTCAAGACTTCAACGGGATTTGACAGATTCAACCGTATTAAGAAATATTGGCGTGCCATTAGCCCACGTTTTGATTGCATTTAAATCAATTATCAAAGGACTAGGAAAGCTATCACCTGATGAAGGCAAAATAGGAGAAGATCTCAACGATAATATTGCCGTAATTGCTGAGGGCATCCAATGTATTTTGAGAAGAGAAAATATTGACCATCCCTATGAACTGCTTAAAAATCTTACCCGGGGAAAAGGAAAACTGACTTACGATTTGTTCCTTGATTTTATCCAATCGCTTCCAGTAGCTGATGGGGTAAAAGAAGAACTGAAAAAACTAACACCTTCCAACTACATTGGATATGCAGAATAAAAAAAAGCCCCGGAAATACCGGGGCTTTTTTATTTTAATTCTCAACATAATTATTTTATGTCGAAATCGGCATCACTAATTTCACCGTTGAATTCAAATTTTCCATATTTCATTACCAGTGGGAAAGGAGCCTGACCTGTCAACGTAATTTCATGTGGCATTAAAATTCCACTTACTTCGCGGTAATCTTTAAAATCAGTATTTACCGTTTTGGCTTTTTCTCCTTCACCTGCTACAGATGAAATCCTAACCAGGAGGTTATTGGCAATGCTGTAAAATTGAGTAGTTAACTCACCTTTATCATCTGTTACAGCCAGTTTATAACATTTTTGTCCATCAATCTCCTCCACTCCTTTTAAATCAATTTTGAAGCCTTTAGCTAGGTAATCCAATTGATCAAACATCTGTGCCTTGCCTTTCATTTCCTCAAACTCAGGTTCACCCGGCATTGAAACTTTGGCTTGCCCCATTTGACTGGTTTGTGCTTTTTGACCATTGGTCTTTTGTTCCTGCATTACCATGCCATTCATTTGCATAGAGAATAAGAACTTATCCGGCATTTTATGCTTGGTTACAATTTTTGCTTCTTGTCCCATCAAAGACATTGAGGCCTCAGAAGACATGGTTTTAATGGCTTGCAATTTTTCCATTCCACCTATAGCATCTAAATAATCTTCCACTACATTTACGCCAGTTAATCCTGGAGGAAGAGAAAGGTTGTCATAATTCAAGACCTCTCCATAAGCATCGTAATAATCAATTTTTTTATCACCGTCAAAGCGAAGTAACTTTTCAGCAACCTCATCCTTATTGCCTACTACCAGAATATAAGCATTTTGTGGTTTTACATATTTGGTGGCAACTCTTTGTACATCTGCAATACTCACCTTTTCCAAACGTGACAAGTAAGTATTGTAATAATCTTTGGGCAGGTTATACTTATAGGTATTCAATGCAAATCCTGCAATGGTCTGAGGTGATTCCAGAGACCTGGCAAAACTACCAGCCATACTGTTTTTAGCCAGTTGAAGATCATTTTCAGATACAGGCTCTTTTGCCATCCTATCCATTTCATAAATAAACTCCTGAACAGATGAGTCGGTCACTGCGTTTCTTACACTTGCAAAAGCTTTGAAATTTCCGACCAACTTATCCGAATTCAAACTTGATCTCGCTCCATAGGTATAAGCTCTTTTTTCTCTCAGATTTTGCATCAACCTTCCAGAAAAAATACCGCCACCTAAGATGTTATTCATAACATTGGCAGCAATTTCATCATCATCCCCAGTTTTTAGCACTACCGGGTAGGTAACATTGATTACAGATTGTACAGCACCGTCTTTGTTGGCGAAAACAACCTTGGGCTCTTTGGGAATTGAAGGTGTTTCATACTTAGCCATGGGCACGGTACCACTTTTCCAGGATGCAAAGTGTTTTTCAGCCTGTATCTTAGCTTCCTCAACGGTGATGTCACCAACAATTACCAGATAGGCATTGTTAGGTTTGAAATAAGTATTATAGTATTCTTTACACTTATCCAAAGTAATGCTGTTTACTGTTTTTTCCGTTTGAACCTCGCCATAAGGATGGTTTTTGCCATAAGTCACTACTGCAGAAACATTAGATGCAATGCTGTTGGCATCCGTTTTGGATGATGCCAATGCAGATAGCGACTGCGATTTCATTTTTTGAAACTCATCTTCAGGAAAAGTAGGATTGTACAAAACATCGGTCATCAATTCCAACAATTTGCCGGAGTGCTTTTTAAGTGATGTGCCAAATAATCCAGAAGGTGAAGAATTTAATGTAGCACCAATAAAATCTATCTCTTCATCCAATTTAGCCTTAGGTCTATTGCTGGTTCCTTTGGTTAACAAATCACCTGCAAATTGCACATACCCCCCTTGTTCTCCTTCCAAAACCGGATCATTTGACAAAGAAATCTGGTATGAAACTTTTGGAAGTTTATGGTTCTCTACAACAATTACTTTTAAGCCATTGGGCAAATCAAAAGAACTGTAAGCTCCCAGGTCTATAGGGCGAGCAGGTGCCGGAGCCGGAGCTTTGGATCTGAATGCCTCTGTATTTTTGGTCGCCTGGGTGGTTGTTTTTTCCATTGTCTTTTTGCTGCATTGAGCAAAGACAAAAACTATTGCTATTAGATAAATTATTCTCATTTCTCTTTGTTGTGAAATTTTTTAGGGTGTAACATTTTTAGGCAGGTAATGAAGTGTTACCCTATTGTTTTTATTAAAATAGGTGTTGGCTGCCCTTCTGATATCTTCTTTGGTTACCTTAAGGTAGCGATCAAGTTCAGTATTGATCAGATTGGTGTCACCAAAATACATTTTGTAGTTGGCCAGACTTTCTGCGATACCGGCAACTCTTGAGTTCCCGCTGATAAAGTCATTTTCAACCTGGTTTTTTAATTTCTGAAATTCTTCGTCGGTGATGAGTTCATTTTGGACCTTTGCCACCTCCGCGTCCATAGCCTTTTCCAAATCAAGGATGTCAACACCCATCTTTGAAATACCAAAGGCAATTGAAACACCTGGATCTTCAAGACCCAGCGGGAAATTTCCTACAAACAATGCTTTTTGTTGCTCATCTACCAGGGCCCTGTACAAACGAGAGGATTCTCCCTGCGACAACAGTTGTCCCAACATGGAAACTGCGTAGTAATCCGGAGTTCCCTGGGCAGGGATTCTATAAGTTTGGATTACCGCCGGTAACTGAATATTGTCATACACCGTATCTCTTACTTCTCCTGTCATAGCAGGCTCCACCACCTTTGGGCGATAGATGGGCTTTTTACCTTTTGGAATGGTGGAAAAATATCGTGTCACCAGCTCTTTGGCTTGGGCATAATCAATATCTCCTGCAATGGATACAATGGCATTATCAGGACGATAAAAGTCTGCATAAAACTGCTTGTAATCAGCCTCCTGGGCCGCATTCAGGTGCTCCATATATCCAATAACGGGCCACTTATAAGGATGAACCGTATAGGCTCTTTTTAATGATTCCTCCAAAATTGATCCATAGGGCTGATTGTCAATTCTCTGCCTTCTTTCTTCTTTTACCACTTCTCTTTGGGTTTCTACACCAGCCTGCTCTACCCTTGCGTGCAGCATTCTTTCGGATTCCAACCAAAGTCCCAATTCCAATTGGTTTGAGGGTAGTACTTCAAAATAGTAGGTCCTGTCGTACGTGGTATTGGCGTTTAATGTACCCCCTGCTTTTTCAACGTACTTGTCATATTGACCACGTCCGCCTATGTTTTCAGAACCCTCAAACAACAGGTGCTCAAAAAAATGGGCAAATCCCGTTCTGTTGGGGTTTTCATTTTTTGAGCCAACATGGTACATAATCGACACCGCAACGATCGGTGTACTGCTGTCTTTGTGAAGGATCACATGAAGCCCATTGTCTAAAGTGAACTCCTGAAACTCAATTTTATTCATCTGCGCTTGCAGGAAAATAGGTAACAGACAAAGCCAAATAAAGTGAAATTTTAATCTCATTTTTTCCAGAATTTATAGACAGCAAACTTAAGAAAAATACTGCCAATCACTTGATTTTATCTACCAAGCTATCTCATTTGTCGTCAAAAAACAGATTTTTAGCTCTTACATCCATTTCAACTAATTTTTATTTCATCTTAAAAACCAGCCCATTACGTAAACCATTATACTACATACCCCGATAATCCCTTATATAAAATTCCGTATAAACTACCATTGACCAACAATAAGTAATGAGCCTATCTTTGTTACGAAAGTTGAAGAGTTCACTATCACAAATTGATTTAGTGCTGAAATTCGCGATACCCGGCACCAAAACAAGCAAGTACTTCTTCCTGTCTTTTACGAGAAATGCAGAAAATCGGTGAAAAAGAGTATGCAGTTAAATTAATTACTATTATGAAACGATGGGTCTTTTTATTCTCAGCTTTGTTCCTATTTACTTTGCAAACGGCCTCCAGCCAAAACCTGATTGTTAAAAACGCAACTACAACCACGATGGTTCTTACCGACTTTGTCTACCTGGATGCTTCCTGCGGCGTTCCCATGCCTAATTTCTACGGCGTCAATTTTACCTTGCCTCCTACTTCCTACTCCTATCCTCCTGTTTTTTTCCTAAGCTCAGGTTGGAAACTGGGTGTTTCAGACGGTAGTAACTGGTCGGATGTAAGAGATGAAACCCAAATTGGTTGTGGTACCGGATTTGTCAATTCCGCAACCATCGGTGCTCACAATATGACATGGTGGTATGAGCCCAATGGCGACATCTTCCTTTATATTTACTAGCAGTATTTTGCATGTATGGAAAGAGATCCCCACTCACATGGGGATTTCTTTTTTATCCGTTATTTTCAAACTGCAGACGCGCCAAATGCCTGTAGAGTCCATCATCTAAAGCCGACAATTCTTCATGGCTGCCCTTTTCTATGATGATACCTCCCTCCAGCACATAAATACAATCTGCTTCTCTAATGGTAGCCAATCTGTGTGCAATGATAATTGATGTCCTGTTCCTCATCAAATTATTTAATGCTTCTTGTACTATTTTTTCTGACTCCGCATCCAAAGATGAGGTTGCTTCATCCAAAATTAAAATGGATGGGTTTTTCAAAATTGCCCTTGCTATTGCAATCCTTTGACGCTGGCCACCCGATAGTTTTATTCCTCTCTCCCCTACTATGGTTTCAAAACCTTCAGGAAACTGTCTTATAAATTCAAGGGCATTGGCCTGTTCTGCTGCTGTATTCAATTCCTCCTCGCTTGCAGATGGTTTGCCATATAAGATGTTTTCTCTGATAGACCCCCCAAAAAGTATTACATCCTGAGGAACAATTCCAATCTGGTGCCTTAAATCAGAAATGTTATATTCATCAATATTTTTTCCATCTATGGTGATCTTACCTTCATTGGGTGCATAAAATCGCATCAACAATTGCACAATGGTTGATTTGCCGCTTCCACTCTGGCCAACCAGTGCAATTTTCTGCCCATGTTCTACTTGAAAATTAATACCCTTCAGTACCGGTAAATCAGGTCGGGAAGGATAGGCAAAAGCTACCTCATGATAAGAAATGCTGCCTTTAAAAGGTTCTGCATTCCTGGCCTTTTCACCATCTGCCACAGCAACTTCTGCATCACTCATCAGGATCTCTCTGATTCTTTCAGTGGCTCCGAGAGCTTGCAAAACTGAGGTATAAAGATTGCCAAAACTGGCTATTGCTCCTCCTAAAATGGCGGTATAAATGATAAATGAAAATAAATCTCCTGCTTCCATTTCTCCATGCTGCACCATTATGGCTCCTCGCCATAATATGAAAAACATACCTCCAAATAAGACCGTAATTATGAAGATAAAAAACAAGCCCCTCACTTTGGCAAATGACAATGAAACGCCAACGACTCCATCAATGCTTTTGCTATATCTGCGCGACTCAAACCATTCATTGGCATAGGATTTTACAACATAAAACGATTGCAAACACTCTTCAACAATGGTGTTGGTTTCTGCCAGTTTATCTTGTCTGTTTTTTGACAACTTTCGGATGTAACGCCCAAAAACCATTGCAAGGACTACGATGACTGGAAATGTAAGTAACATCAACAATGATAAGCCCGGAGTCAGATATGCAATGATGCCAATTCCAGAAATCAATACCACTACCTGTCTCAATAATTCAGCCAGAGTAATTGAAAATACTGACTGCAGTTGTTCAACATCGGTTGTAATTCTGCTGGTCAACTCACCTACTCTTCGCTCCTCATAAAATCCAATACTCTGGGTAATTATTTTATCAAACAAATCCTTCCTCAGGTCCGCCATTCCCTTTTCAGAAACAATGGAAAAAAAAACGGTTCTAACATATGACAACACCCCTTGTAAGATCAAAATAATCAAAAATAACCAGCCATAATCTTCTATGCTAAGCCCCAGATGATAGGTATCTTTTCCAATGGCAACATTTGCCATTTCACCGGCCGCTCCCGGAAAAACCATAAAGATTAAACTTCCAATAACCAGTGCTATCATTCCGGTGATAAAGTACCATCTGTATGGCTTTATGTATTTGAAGATGTATAGGCCGGCAGCAATTTTGTCTTTCGTTAACTTCTTTGTGTTTTGATTCTCTTCCTTCATTTTAGTAACTTCAAGTAAATAAACTCCTGAATAGAGTTAAAAGTTTTTCTGCTTCTTTCTCCCAGGTAAAAGCACTCCTGTACTTTAAACAATTGGCCCTTAAAACACCATACTCACTATGGTTGTCATACTTTTTAATCAATTTTGCCAATTTTTCAGAATTTAATTCCGAAATAAGTAATCCTACGTTATATTCATCGTTAAACCTTCTGTATTCCGGAAATTCCATATTAATGGAAGGAATGCCAGCCTGCCAGAAATCAAAAAATTTATTGGCTAAAGAATAATAATAATTTTTGCTGCTACCATCCAACAAATTTAACCCAAACCTTGCCCTTTTTGTCTGAACTTTCAATTCAACGGGTGTTAGTTTTCCTAAAAATTGGATTCTTGACTTCCAGGGCAACGTATCAGCATAGGTTTCCAACTCTTTTTTTAAATCCCCATCGCCGGCTATTCGTAAGGTATATTTTTCTAAAAATTGCATCGTGTCTATGGCGCACTCCAGGCCTCTACCTTTATTAAGAGCCCCCTGGTATAATAATACAAAATCTGGCTCCTGAGAAGGAAGTTCAACTGAGCGGAAAGATACGTTTAGGATGGGATGAAAAGGCTTCTTCCATTTTTGCCGGAAGAGGTCTGCCAGGCTTTCATTGACCGTAATACATAAAGAAGCCCACGGAATGGTCCACTTTTCTATAGCCGACCATATTTTTTTTACATTTTTTTTATGCGTTAGTTCCGGTACCTCGGTAAACCATTCATGGCTATCATAAACAAACCTTAATCCTCTTAATTTTGCCGCCAGCCCAACCCCGGCCAAAGTATCTGAATCAACCGCATAAAATAAGTCGGCCTTTTCAATCATCAATAATACTAAGAGGCGCAAATTAAATTCTGCATAAAAAAGCGGCCCTTTTTTAAAATAACAATTTATGCCTTTAAAATCCATGTTTTTATCTACCCTTTCCTTGCTGTTAGGACGGTGCAGGATTTTGCATTGGTATTCTGTTTGCAGAGCAGATACAATGCGTTGCATTCTTTGATCGTAATTCCAATCTGAAGTCATGCTGATGATTATCCTTTTTTTGATCATCTTGACTGACTTTTAAGGTATATTCTGCCACCGGCATCCACTTCTATAAACCCTTCGCTGTTTAAGTCTTCGAGGCACTGTTGCATTCGCTTTCGGCGATTGAGAGGCCAGTAGGTCAACCATTGTCCTACTTTTGTACCAGCTTGTAACCTTTGAATAGAAATAAGGGCCATCCTTTTTTCTTCTATGGTATAACTTACTTCCTGGCTTCCCAGGCAGACATCACAAATTCCGCAGCTTTGGGCATCTTCACCAAAATATTCCAACAACATCATCTGCCTGCATTTTGGAGCGAGAAAATATTGCTGCATGGCCATCAATCTCTTTCCGGCAACCTTTTTAAGTGATTCATAAGCAAACTCATCAATTCTAAAATCATTGTCATTGGGCCTGTCCAACAACAATACAATTTCCGGAAATTCCTGACTTGGTATATAATCAACGATGCCTTCCTGGTGCAAAACTTTGAGTAAAAAACCAATTCTTAAAATATCAGTTTCCAGCGCAACTGCTATTTTTTTGAGGCTGATGGCACTATGTTCTATGGTAAGTCCTTCATACATCCGCAACAACTGCGTCAGAAGTTTGGCTCTCAAGTCGCTTTCTTCATAAAAACCCAGCAAGTCCTGAGGCCTGCCTGTTACCTTTAATCGTGTAGGTGTCTTAATGGCATCAGAAAAGGTAAACCAACCTTGCTTTTCCAGGATTTTAAGCACGGCACCCAATTTTTGTTGGCTGATTTTTGATTTTTGTCCAAACTCCTCGAGGTCTATATAATACGATCGTCCAGCTCCTCCGCCGATACCAATTCCTAAAAACTGACACAATTTGATGTAGATGCGTTTGATTTCATCAGGGTTTGGATAATTGACTTCAAACAGTTTTTGTGCTTCCATTACATCAGAAGGATTGATCAAGGCAATGGCAAATGACTTCAAGCCATCTCTGCCTGCCCTACCGGCCTCCTGATAATAATCTTCAATTCCTGAGGGAACATCAACATGTATCACGCATCGTACATCTGCCTTATCAATGCCCATTCCAAAGGCATTGGTAGCTACCATCGTTTTTACCCTTCCTTCCATCCAGGCCTTTTGGTTATCTTCTCTCACTTCATGTGCTAAACCGGCATGGTAAATTGTAGCAGATATTTTGTGTTCTCTCAACATGGCGGCGATTTTAGCACAACCGCTCCTGGACCGGTTGTAAACAATGCAGCTGCCTTTCATCTTTTCAAGAATTCGTGTCAATTCAGTGTGCTTATCATCGCTTCTTGCTACTGAAAATGAAATATTGTCTCTCGAAAAACTGTTCTGAAAAATATTGGGATTTTTCAAAAATAGCTGGGCCTTAATATCTTCTACCAAAGCAGGAGTTGCAGTTGCCGTCAGTGCAATCACGGGCACTTCGGGTTTTAACTCTCTGAGCAAACTAATTTGAAGATAGCTGGGTCTGAAATCATGCCCCCATTGGGAAATGCAGTGGGCCTCGTCAACAGCAAGAAAGGCAATCTTTGCCATGTAATATCGAACCTGAAATATTTCTGAAGCGATCCGTTCCGGAGAGATGTAAAGTAATTTTAGAGGCCCATGGACAAAATTGTCAAGTATTATGTCAACTTCATCTGAACTCAATCCACTATGCAGGGCTTTGGCCTTGATACCTCTTTTTTCAAGCGATTTTACCTGGTCTAACATCAAGGAAATCAAAGGCGAAATGACTACCACCTTTCCTTCCACCAGCAAGGCCGGCAACTGGTAACAGATGGATTTACCACCACCGGTTGGCAAAAGAGCAAAAGTGTCATTGCCCTCCAGTATACTTGAAATAATTTGATCCTGGGGTGCTCTGAATCCATCATAGCCCCAGTATTTTTTTAATACCCTTAGCGCCCTTTCCCGGCTTGATTCCAAAGCATTGCTTTCAACCATATCAAGGGTAAAATTAAAGAACTGTGGTCAGAACTTTTTAGAAAAGTGATCCCGGCTTGCTCTATCCTAAAACTTTGGACAATAAGATTTGTACTGAGACTTCCTTCTATTGAGGCTTTCACTATCACTAATGTTGAAACTGAGGTTTACCATTGCCGTAAAATACCAGTCTTTGACATTGGCCCCACCTCTTTGAGTACCTGTCTGCCTCTCCATGGGTTCACTTTGTCCCAGATATTCAGGAGTACGGTCACTCAATCGGGCTGCCAGCTCCCCATTCATTTGCATTAGCTCATAATAGTTTACATAATCGGCACTAACATCATCTATATAATCAGTAAGTGTTGTCCTTGCGTTGATTTCAAAGCCAATGTCAAAATTACGCCCAGCTTTGATGATGGCTCCTGCTCCGAAAGGTATGGCCACTGAATATTTGCTGTATTTTTTGCCATAACCACCGGCACCTTGTCCTTCTGTACCTAAAGGCTGGAGTTCATAAGTATTGCCTTCAAATTGGGTTTTGGGGTTGAAGTAAAACCCGGCAAGTCCGGCAGTAAAGTAGGGACTAAACACCTGCTCTCCACCATAAGGTTGATACCCAAAAATGTAATACTCTCCTGTTATACTCAGTTCCGCTAAATTGGACTGAAAATTTAAATTTCTTTCTTTTTGCCAATCCAGGCTGCTTTGGGCGTCGTCTCCTTTCAATTTACCCAAAAGAAAACCAGCTTTCAATCCAAATCGGCCCCTATGGTTGTATTTTCCATAAACCTGGATAGCAGTTCCCCCATTGTTACTCAAATTACTTGAAAACTCGGGGGCATTCAAGTCTCCCCAATAGATAGATTTCCCTAAGCCCAGGCCTAGCTGAATTCCCTGTGCCTGAACGCCGAGGGAAATAAAAATGATCGCTACAATTAACCACGATTTCATGACAAAGTATTGGTTATAAAGTGCAAATATATAATAGATTAATCAAATGTAAAAATATTTTAATACATAATTAATTGAAAAAAAGTAAAACCATGTATTTATTAAACCCATTAACTCAGATTTACCCTATCCAAGCGCTAATTTTTAAATAAATATTAACACAACCAAACAAATGATACCCAATTGTGCTTTCTGTCAAAAAATTTACTCTATTTGTTTGTAAATCAAAGTAATCGGACGGATTCCTGTCGTGCGATGGGTCGTCCATACCGTCAAATTGCAGTTGCCCCTTGCCCCCATTCTAAGTGTAGGTTTGAAGTATGAATAAATAGGTATAGATTTGCGGGCTAAATCATTGCACATGAAATCAATTTTATTTACGGCTTTGTTGCTATCTTTTACATTTTTATCAAACGCCCAAATGGCACCAAAAAACTGGTACCACATGGACGCAACTGAAGGCTACAATGGTACATCTAGCTCAAAAGCTTTCAAAGAAATTATTAAAGACAAGATCGGCAAAACGGTAGTAGTAGCAATTATTGACTCCGGCATCGATGTGGAACATGAAGATTTAAAAGCCAACATTTGGAAAAATCCGGGTGAGGTACCTGGAAATGGCATCGATGATGACAAAAATGGATATGTCGATGATGTGCATGGTTGGAATTTTATCGGTGGCCCTGATGGAAAAAATGTGGGTCCAGAAACCTATGAAGTAACCAGGCTTTATTCAAGTCTTCGTTATAAATACGAAAATGCAGATCCAGCACTTTTAAGTAAGGAACAGAAAGTTGAATATGAAAAATTTGTAAGCTACAAAACCCAGGTAGAATCTGAAAGACAAAAAGCTTCAGAAGAATTGGGTCAGATTGCCACATTTGAAACCCAGGTGCTGAATGGCATGAACCAATTGGAAACCGCAATGGGTGAGCGCCCTAATGATCTAAAGGTTATCCTCAACTCTGAAGACCCATTGAAAGAGTTGAACTTAAATGAAAATCCTGAACTCAATATGGCCATCAATGTAGCCAAACAAGTACTGAAGCAGTCAGATGAAATTACTTCAATTCACCAGTTGAAAGAAGAGTTGGTTACCATATTAGAGGAAGAAAAAAAGGGAGCGCAAAACAAACTGGATTATGCTTATAACCCAGATTATGATTCCAGAAAATTAATCGTAAAAGACAATTATACCGATTCCAATGAAAGGTTTTATGGCAATAATGATGTTGAGGGCCCCGATGCACTGCATGGCACTCACGTAGCCGGTATTGTAGGAGCGGTTGTTGGAAATGAAATTGGAAATGACGGTGTGGCCAGAAATGTCAAACTCATGTCTGTTAGGGCTGTTCCAGATGGAGATGAGAGAGATAAAGATGTGGCAAATGCCATTAGATATGCTGTTGACAATGGTGCCAGCATCATCAACATGAGCTTTGGAAAGGGTTATTCCTGGGATAAAAAAGCGGTTGATGAGGCCGTAAAATATGCAGCCAAACATGATGTGCTTTTAGTTCATGCTGCGGGCAATTCAGGACAGGACAATGATAAAACCGACAATTTCCCAAATGATTATTTGGGTAAACATGGTTTTATTTTTAAGAAAAAATGCCATGCCGATAATTGGTTGGAAGTAGGAGCTCTTTCATTCAAACCCGGAGAAGATATGGTGGCAGGATTTTCAAACTATGGCAAAAACAATGTTGACCTTTTCTCACCAGGTGTTCAGATTTATGCCACAACTCCAGGTGACCAGTATCAATATTTGCAAGGTACCTCGATGGCGTCTCCGGCTGCAGCAGGTGTAGCAGCTGTGATCAGATCGTACTACCCTTCTCTCACTGCCAAACAGGTAAAAGAAATATTAATGAAATCTGTTAAACCACTAACGGACGTAGTTAAAAAGCCAGGCACCAAAGGCGCAACCAAGGTTCCATTTAATGAATTGAGTGTTAGCGGAGGAACTATCAACTTGTATAGTGCACTTCAGTTGGCTGCCAAAACCAAAGGAAAGAAAAAGATAAAAGAAGAGAATAAACAAGGAGCTTAATCTCCTTATTTTTCAAACAAACAAAGAGATGGAGAGGATAATATCTTTTATAAAAGGAGCTGACAGTGAAAAAGTAAGCAATGGCTTGCTTGCCACTTCATTCCTCTCCGTCTTTGTTGTTTTCTGGCTCTTTTCCCGCTTTCTTAAATACAATGAAACCAGACCCGGACTTGCATTGTACGATCCAATTTTATCTTCGATAGGTCCTTACGATCACAATCTTTCGATCTTTCTTTTAACTTATGGATTGGTCTTATTCGGCCTTTACTGGGCATTACAAAACCGAATAGGAATGCTCACAACCAATTTATCGATCTGTTTTTTAATTGCCTTTAGAGCATTTACCTTGTTTAGTTTTCCATTGGAACCACCCACAGGTATCCTTCCCCTTCAGGATCTTTTTTTAAAAAATACATTTTATTGTCAGGAAGTACTTTTAAAAGATCTTTTCTTTTCCGGTCACACAGCCTCTGTATTTTTGCTGTATTTTTTGATCCCCCAAAAATGGGTAAAAAGGGTCTTATTGATCGGAGGATTAAGCCTTGGATTTTTACTCATGCACCAACACGTGCATTACTCCATAGATATTTTGGCAGCTCCCTTCTTTTCGTGGATTGCGTATCAGGGAGCATGCTTTGCCCGCAAATACATACTTGGTTCTGAAATGGAATTGGAATCGATCGAAATAGCAGAAAAATAATTATTCTTCTTTTTTCCTGGTGATCAGAGGTATTTTTTTAACCACCAGCTGTATGGTGTCTTGCAACCTGTCTTCAAACATGGTGATCTTTGATCTTTTCATCTCTGTAATCACTTCATTGCTAAAATGGCGAACCGTAATCATTTCCAAACCTTCTTCGACCACAACGGAAAATTCTTCTCCCAATTCCTCCTTCAGCAACCTGATTTTTTCAGGGTTGTAATTGACACAAAGGGTGAATGAGATAGCGGTATTTCTCATCATATTAACCTTTATTCTCAAAGCAGACAGAATTCCAAAAATATTACTCAGGTGATGCTCTGCCACAAAAGAAAAATCTTTAACCGAGATGGAAACCAGGGCCTGGTCTTCTTCGATCACAACAATGGGTGGGTAATACCCCTCTCCTTCAGAAGAGATTCTGGTACCCTGCGATTGAGGATCATCAAAAGGCCTTACATATAAGGGAATGTTTCTATTTTGTAGAGGTTTGATGGTCTTGGGGTGAATGACTTTTGCACCGTAATACGTCATTTCAATAGCCTCGTTATAAGAAAGTTTTTCGATTTTGGTTACATTGTCAAACTTTCTTGGATCAGCAGTCAGTACGCCTGGTACATCTTTCCAAATGTGCATTGCCTCTGCCGTGCAGCAATAGCTCAAGATGGCGGCTGTATAATCCGATCCCTCCCTTCCCAGGGTTGTAGTGTGATTTTCGGCGGTCGAACCAATAAAGCCCTGGGTTACTACTACATCGTGGTTTGCCATGAGTTGATCCATGGCCTTTGATGTTTTTTCTGCCGTGATACCCCAGATCACCTTAGCTTCTCTATGAATTTCATCTGTGTATAAAACACCTCTAATATCCAGCCAGACCGCATTGACACCTGCCTGTATCATGGCATGGCACAAAATCCTGCTGGAAACCAATTCACCAATTGAAACAACCTGGTCGTAAACATAATCAAATGCATCCTCAGGTTCATCTTCGAGAATCCAATCAATTTCAACAAAAAGGTCATTCACATCTTTTTCGGCATCTGTTCCTGCCAGTCCTAAGTTTTGAAGTATAGCTGCATGGTTTTGCCTTACGGCTGCTAATTTGTCGAAAGCAGTGCCATCTTTGGCAAAATAGGCTTTGACAACATCTTCCAGGGCATTTGTAGTTTTACCTGTTGCAGAAACCACCACCGCTATTTTTTCTGACGGAAAATGTTTCATTATACCAATCACATTTTGGATTCCTTCTGCATCTCTGACCGATGCCCCTCCAAACTTAAAAACATTCATATCTCTTGATTTTATTGCTCTGTATCTGCCTGTACCAAAGCATTGCGGTTATCATTACTTTCAATGGCCAATTCAATAAGCGTTGTAATCAGATCTTTGTAAGCCAAACCAGAAATTTCCCACAGTTTGGGATACATGCTTATTTTTGTGAATCCGGGTATCGTATTGATTTCATTGATGTACAATTTCCCCTCTGGCGTCAAAAACATATCCACTCTTGACATGCCTTCACATTCCAATAGTCGATAGGTTTCAATGGCTAATTCCTGAATCCTTTCAACCTCTTGCTGGGTGAGCTTTGCCGGAATATCCAAAACGGCGCCACCTTCATCAATGTATTTGTTTTCAAATGTATAAAAAGATGATTTCGGAATGACTTCTCCCACAGCTGATGCTTTCGGGAAGTCATTGCCCAAAACTGCGCATTCCACTTCTCTGCCGGTCATCTTTTCTTCCACTACTACTTTGGGATCATATTTAAAGGCATGGGCCAGTGCCTTGTCAAAGCCAGCTTGATCATTGACAAAACTAACGCCTACAGACGACCCCAGGTTAGCGGGTTTGATGAACAATTCTTTTCCTAAAATAGAAGCAATTTCTTCATAACTCATGGAGTCATTATAATTCTTCCTTAAGGTAACAAAATTGGCAACCGGGATGCCTGCATCTCTTAATAATCTTTTGGTAACATCTTTGTCCATACCAATGGAAGAACCTAAAATACCACAACCCACACAAGGCAGGTTTGCCAATTTTGCAAATCCCTGTACTGAGCCATCTTCCCCATAGGTGCCATGAAGTACCGGAAATATAACATCTATTTTGCCAACTTCTTCAAAGTTGTCTGTCTTGATCAATTGGTGTTCATTGGTGTTTTGCGACAACAACACTACATTGGTCTCATTCTGCATGCTAATTTTGCCTGGATCATCTGCGTGCATTAGTTGCATAGCTCCTTCATTGAGATGCCATCTGCCTTTTTTATCAATACCAATGAGTACCGGCTCAAATTTATCCAAATCAAGGGCATCAACCACATTTTTAGCAGACAGTAATGAAATCTGGTGTTCTGTGGATCTTCCGCCAAATAAGATGGCTACTCGTTTTTTTGAAGTACTCATATTACATTTTTTGCAAATATCTTACTTTTGTCGAATATTTACACCTAAACCAATTTGATTATATTGCCGGCTTCGATGAAATCCTTGTCATCATTCGATGCAATAATGACCGTTTTATCTCTAAAAAACCTCTCAGCCTGCTTGTGATACCATTCCTTATTGCTTTCATCCAGATAGGAGGTTGGCTCATCCAGTAGTAATAAAGGACACCCTGATAACATAGCAAAAAGGAGATTCACCTTTTGTTGCATTCCACTGCTGTATTGTCCCACTACTTTTTGGCCAGGGTTCTTCCATTCCAGCAACTCTAACAATCCTTTATAATTCAGATTTTCTGATCCTGCTTTGAATTTTCGAAATAACAAGTAGTTTTCTTCCAGGTCAAAATCTTTGATCAGCATGGAATACGGAGCCGCCAAAGCCACATATTGATAAATCTCCTTTCTTTCAATAAGCTGGTGGGACAATTGGTAGGATATAGATCCAGAGCTGGGAGTCAGAAATCCACACAGCATTCTGATTAATGTAGATTTACCTGAACCATTGGGTCCTGAAACTCCGGTAACTGAGCCGGGAAAGAAATTAAATGAAAATGGGTTGACAATGGTTTGCCCTGCATAAACCTTAGATAGGTCTGTTGCTACCACCTGAATGCCCGTCACTTGTCGATCGGTCTGAATTCTCTGATGATTCCTGTAGGTGAGTTTTGGATGAATTCCAGGATTTCATTTTTGAACCTGGTATCAGGCAGCTGTGTGCTGATTTCATCAATTGCTTTGGAAATATTGTAGCCTTTTACAAATAATATTCTATAAATATCACTGATCTGATTGATCTCCTCTTGGGTATACCCCCTTCGTTGCAGGCCAGTGCTATTAACACCTGCATATGTGAGCGGCTCTCTGGCAGCCTTTACATAGGGCGGAACATTTTTTCTTACCAAAGATCCGCCACCAATGTAGGTATTGGATCCAATATGCACAAATTGCTGAACGGCACAAGAGCCCCCTAAAATCGCATAATCATCCATTTCCACATGTCCTGCCATTTGAACTGCATTGCTAATAATGCAATGATTGCCTACTATACAATCGTGGCCCAGGTGAACATACGCCATAATAAGGCTATTGTGGCCAACTGCTGTTTTCTCTCTGTCAATGGTCCCTCTGTTAATGGTAACACATTCTCTGATGGTTGTATTATCTCCAATTTCCACCGTAGAATACTCCCCTTTAAATTTTAAATCCTGAGGAACTCCGGAAATTACGGCTCCGGGGTGTATTTTGCAGTTCTTGCCAATTCTGGCCCCATCAAAAATGGTCACATTGGGTCCTATCCAGGTACCTTCGCCAATTTCAACGTCACCCGTAATTACGGTAAAACTTCCGACCTCCACATTATCCGCTATTCTAGCGTTGGGGTCGATTTCGCAGAGCTTGTTGATAATTTCCATTCACTAAACTTTCGCCGGTCTTGCCGTCTATTATGCTTGTCTTTTAATAATTTGAGCCGTCAATTCACCTTCACTCACAATTTTATTTCCAACATAAGCAGTACCCTGCATATGTACAATACCCCTGCGAATGGGTGAAAGCAACTCCATTTTAAGCAACAAGGTGTCACCGGGCACCACTTTATGTTTAAATTTCACATTTTCCATTTTTATAAAGTAAGTATCCCACAAATGAGGTTCCTCAACCGTTGACAGTGCCAAAATGCCTCCTGTTTGGGCAAGGGCCTCCATTTGAAGCACTCCTGGAAAAACTGGATTTCCCGGAAAATGCCCCTGAAATAGCTGCTCGTTGTATGTAACGTTTTTAACCCCCACAACGTGGCTTTCAGACTTATCAATTATTTTATCAACCATTAAAAATGGATATCTGTGGGGCAACATTTTTTTAATTCCCTCCACATCCAGCACGGGAACTTTATCTGGATCGTAGGTGGGTTTGCCCTTTAACTTGCGCTGATCAGCCAGCTTTTTCTTCAAAAGACGGGCAAATTCTGTATTTATTTTGTGACCAGGCTTAACTGCAATGATTTTCCCCTGAATGGGCCTCCCAACCAGGCTTAGATCACCAATTAAATCCAATAATTTGTGTCTTGCCAATTCATTCGGAAAAAACAACTTGTTTTCGTTCAATACCTTATCATCACTGAGTACTCTCTGAGCCAGGTTAAATTTGGTAGCCAGTTCGTTCAAACGTTCCTGTGTCAATCCGGGTTCTGCCAATACAATGGCATTTTCTAAATCACCCCCCTTGATCAATCCATTGTCGTAGAGGTAAATCAGTTCGTTGGTAAAAACAAAGGTTCTGCAAGCGGCTATTTCTTTTTCAAAATCTTCCCCGGCACAAAAAATGGCAGTTTGTTCTTCAACAGTCGAATTGGGAAAATCAATAATTACATTGAGTTCAAATTTATCGCTGGGTATGGCAATCAACTCTGAACCCGTTGTTTCATCTTTCAAAACGATGGGCTCTTCGATGACAAATACCTCCCTTCCATCGTCCTCGGCATCGTGAAAGCCTACTCTTTTTATGGCTTCTACAAATGGTTTGGCACTTCCATCTAGAATAGGAATTTCTGGCCCGTTTACTTCTATCATCACATTGTCAACCTCCAGACCGGCAAGGGCTGCCAGTAAGTGTTCGATGGTAGTAATGTTAACTTCTGCAGTTCCAATGGTAGTGCTTCTATTGGTAGCTACCACATAATTGGCATCCGCTGGAATGGTCACGGCCGGCTCAATATCGGTTCGTTTGAACTTAATACCGTGATTGCCTTCAACAGGTATCAGTTTTACTTCAATTTCTCTTCCTGTGTGAAGACCTTTGCCGCTTAAAATGGCAATATCGGCCAGTACTTTTCTACCCATTTTATTTTTCTAAATTTTCTACGGCCTTCTCCAGCAATTTAATCTTTTCTGCCAATTCTGGCAATCGTTTAAAATATGCGTAAGATTTGAGGTAATGAGCATATTCCAATGCTGGATAACCATATAGTTTTGAATTCTCTTCTTTCACGGATGATGATAAACCGGATTTCGCCTGGATCATAGTGCCATCAGCAATTTGAATATGGCCGGCGAGGCCAACCTGTCCGCCAATGATACAATTTTTTCCAATCTTGGTACTTCCGGCAATTCCTGCCTGTGCGGCGATCACTGTATTTTCACCAATTTCCACGTTATGAGCAATTTGGATCAAATTATCCAGTTTAACTCCCTTTCTAATGATGGTACTGCCTATAGAGGCACGATCAATTACAGTGTTACTGCCTATTTCAACATCGTCTTCAATGATCACGTTGCCATTTTGCGGAATCTTTTTGTATGCCCCTGCTTCGTCTTTGGTAAATCCAAAACCATCTGAACCGATGACGGTGTTGGCATGAATCACCACATTGTTTCCGATTTTGGTGCCATGGTATATTTTCACACCCGGATAGAGGATACAATTACTGCCAATGTCAACTCCTTTACCCAGGAAGACATCTGCATAAAGAAGGCTGTTTTCTCCAATTTTACAATTGTCGTTGACAACCACCTGGTGGTCAATTGATACATTTTCACCGAGCAACACATCTTTCCCAATGATGGCAGAAGAAGCAATTCCTGCTTTGACCTCCGGTTCGTGATTGTACAAACTAAGCAGTTTTGCCAAAGACTGATACACATCTTCTACTATAATAAGGGTAGCCTGAATCGGTTGACTTGGGGCAAAATCTCTTCCTACTACCACGGCAGAAGCCTGGGTTTCATATATAAATGACTCGTATTTAGGATTTGCAAGAAAGGAAATGGTACCCTCTGAGCCTTCCTCAATTCTGGAGGGCCCTTTAATAACCAGGTCCGGATCACCTTTTAATTCTCCATGGAGAAGTTGGCAGATTTGTGATGTTGTAATCATGGAGGTGCAAAAATAATACAAAAAAAGTGAATTATAACGCCAAAACGACCAATGCAATCTCTTCTTAGACAGTAAGATTTTTCCCCATTCCAATTGTGGTATTTCATTTTCAACTTATCCTCATCCTTGTCCTAAGTTTTATTTGAAAAAACCGCATTTCACCCTACAAAATATTGTCATTTGCTGTTTTTATTTTCTTTTATTACCCGATCTATTCTAATTCTTCGTATTTCCGGCTTATTGACACAAAATTGACATTGCTTGTCATTTGGCTTCAACCGCTCAATTTACTACCTTTGTAACACAATGAATACACTCAGAAAAAGTCTCAAAATTGGATCCCGTGGAAGCGACCTGGCTTTGTGGCAGGCAAATTTTGTCAAAGACCAATTAAAGGATCTGTGCCAGGTTGAAGCTGAGATCATCATTATCCACACCAAAGGCGATAAGATACTCGATGTAGGGTTTGATAAGTTGGAAGGAAAAGGTTTTTTTACAAAAGAACTGGAAGAAGCGCTGTTGAATCATGAGATAGACCTTGCGGTTCATTCAATGAAAGATTTACCTACCACCTCACCCGATGGTCTGTGTCTGGCAGGTGTGTCTTACAGAGAAGATCCAAGAGATTGTTTGCTAATCGCCAACTGGGGAAAAGATGAAAAACAGCCTTTGCAACTCAAACAAAATGCCATTGTAGGAACCTCATCGGTCAGGAGAAAAAGTCAGCTCGAATTTCTATTACCCGGTGTCATTACTAAAGATTTAAGGGGCAATGTACCAACCCGCATCCGCAAATTGAGAGAGGGTAATTATGATGCCATATTACTGGCGAAGGCTGGCCTGACCCGTCTGGATGCCGATTTATCAGAACTAACTGTAATTGATCTACATCCGGCAGAATTTGTACCGGCCCCTGCTCAAGGAGTACTTGCCTATCAGTGTAGGGAAGATGATTTGGAAATCAGAAAAATACTGGTAAACCTTCACAATACAGAAGTGGCAGAATGTACCAACGTTGAGCGCAGCATCTTAAAGGCAATGGATGGTGGATGTCAGGTTCCTTTAGGAATTATTTGTCAAAAAGACCAGGCGGGTAATTTTCATCTCCATGCAGCATACGCACCGGCAGGTAATGCTCCCCTTATCAAAGTTAGAATTTCACAATCAACTACTCATGGCATGGCAGAATCAGCCCTGCATGAACTGAAAAAATCATAAAGTATGTATCTAGTATTTGATTGCTCTGCAAATGGTAATCCTTCCAGTTATAAAGCCCCATTCAGTGACACCTTCAACTGGCCAAGGCTTATTCATATTTCATGGATTCTATTGGATGCCCAATTAAAACCCATTGGAGATTTTGACAGAATCGTTTTGCCCGAAGGATTTACGCTGAATGAAGATGTTCGAAAAAAGTCAAAAATTGATGATGAAGACATCGAAAAAAAAGCGGTTCCGCTTACTGGCATCCTGGATGAATTTAATGGCTCAGTTAGCCAGTGTGAATACATATTCAGCCACAATCTCAACTTCAACGAAAATGTATTGGCTGCCGAATTTATCCGTAAAGGGGTAGATATTCTCATGTTTAAAAAAGAGCGTTTTTGTTTGATGCAGGAAGGCACTTACTTTGCAAAGATGCCTTCTAAAACAGGAGGATACAAGTGGCCTACCTTGACTGAACTGCATGCAGCTTGTTTCAACTCTTCTTACACCCCGGCCAATAATGCAAGAGCTGATGTAATTGCGGCCACCAGGTGTTTTATCAAATTGATGAAGACCAACCAACTGGAGGATTTATTTGAATAAGCTTTTTCTACTTTGATCCTCTTTATTACAAGAGAGCTGCGTCCTAATTCGCCCCTGCAAAGAGTGACTGAAAAGGGGCATACCCTTTTAGGTCAAAGTGGCATAGCTTTCACCCCCCTACCCTTTACCGACTTCCCTGATACCGACTGGCTTTTTTTCTATTCACAGCAAGGAATCCGGTTTTTCTTTGAGGGCTTATCAGAAGAAGCAAAAAAAAGCACCTACTCCAAAAAAATGGGTGTCATGGGAAAAGCATCTTCTGCCCTGCTTCAGGAACTTACCCACAAATCACCCGACTATGTATCGGGCATGGATCTGGAAAAAGAACAAAGTCAGTTCAAAAAAATAACCCAAAACCAATCTGTTTTATTTGTTGAAGCAAGCCATTCCAATAAGAGATTTCAAGATCCTGGTAATAAAAGACATTTTGCCCTAAAAGTTTATGATAATGTGGTCTTATCCGGACTTCAACTCCCCGAAGCGGATGTATATATATTCACCAGTCCACTCAATGTACAGGCTTTTTTACACACTCAGCTTCCCCAGCCCGGAACTCATTTAGTGGCCATTGGCGAACCCACAGCTAAGACGCTGTTTGCGTACACTCAAAGAAATGACATCATCATTGCCAACAGATCAGATGAAGAAGGAATATTATCTTCACTTGCAGCAATCATCAGCTTATAATTCTATTCTGCGGATATTTTTACCGGATCTTAAAAACTGTTGGATGATCAGATTGGCTTCTGGTGTACTCAAACGTTTTTCAACGCAGGTAGTAAGTTCATGCGGGGATGTGTAAGCAAAAGATGCATCCATAAATCCAAATCCAAAATAACTTTTTTGCGATACCCAGACTACCCCGTTTTCTTCACTGTTCCGACCCTCTGTAATAAGAATAAAATCGCCGTCAAACACTTTTGTCAGATGCACTTTGGCTTCTTCAGCCCTCTCATTGTACGCTTCGGGACTTTCTTCATCTACACAGGCGCCATAACATTCCCCCATTTGGTGGTAAATACATCTGCGGTGATTGCCTACATCTATTTTTTCTTCACATAAGGAATATAGCTCTCGCACCATGCCAAGATTCCCCTTTGCAGAGGCCAGACTGGAGTGATAAGATAAAATGGGACCTTTGAGTTTTTTACTGCTTTCAGCTTCCAGATAAAACACACGGTAGCCTTTTCCATCATGTGCCGTCGTGATAACATACGGATAATCTTTTTTCTTCTGCGCCCTGTTGATCTCGGGGTTGTGCACCTTAATTTCTTCGCTTTCCAATAACAATGCTATTAACTCAGAACCCGTAATGGTAAAATCAAGGTCATGAACCTGTCGCAATAATTTTTCCTGTTTGGCTGTAATCTGCCCGAAATGTTGTAGGATACGGGATCGGATATTGATGCTTTTACCTACATAAATGATGGTGCCATATCGATCGTAAAAATAATATACACCTGTAACTTCAGGCAATTGATGAAGCCTTTCAATATGGATGGCTTCAGGTAGTTTGTTTTCTCTGATGCCCCTGTTTATAAGTGCTGTAACGTTTTCATCCTGATTGCTGTCTATGACCTTTAGCAAAAGTTGTGTCGCAGCCAAGGCATCATCCAGGGCTCTATGCCTGGCTTCAACCTGAATGCCAAAATGACGAATCAGATTTCCCAGACTGTAGGAGGCAAGGCCTGGAAATGCTTTTCTTGACAATTTAACGGTGCACAGCTGTTTGCGCGAAAAAGTATAGCCAAGTCTTTCAAATTCGTATCTGATAAAATTGTAATCAAAATTAACATTGTGGGCTACAAATATGGCTCCCTCGGTGAGGAGAACGATTTCTTTGGCCACTTCATAAAAGCGGGGAGCATTTTGCACCATATCGTCGGTAATACCTGTAATGCGAGTAATCTCGTGGGGAATTGATCTTTCTGGATTGATCAAAGTAGCATACTGATCCAGGATTTCAACCCCATCCGTTATAACAATAGCAATTTCTGTGATTTTGTCGCGCTTGGGCATGCCTCCGGTGGTTTCAATATCTACTACCGCAAACCTTTTTTGCCCTTTACTTGCCATTGAACTGGTAGCTTTCTTAGTAAATGCTGGTTAGATAAATGGTTTCATTTCTTCCAGAATGACCTTGCAAGCTTGTCGGGCAGCTTGTGCAAAATTTTCATCTGAAGAAGCATATAAGATATTCCGGGAACTATTAATCAATAAACCGATATCCTGGTTGATTCCATTTTCACAGGTCATTTGCATATCTCCGCCCTGTGCCCCGACTCCGGGTACAAGAAAAAAGTAGTCGGGTACCATGGCTCTTATCTCACTGATCAGATGGGGGTGAGTTGCCCCAACCACAAACATGGTATTTTGGGGGGTACCCCAGGAAGCCACCGTTTTTATCACCCTTTCATATAATTTTTCACCTCCCAAATCGAGCATTTCAAAATCCCGAGCCCCTTGATTGGAGGTTAATCCCAAAACAATCACCCATTTATCATCATATGCCAAAAAGGGCTCAACCGAGTCCCTTCCCATGTAAGGTGCTACAGTTACTGCATCAAAATTGAAGAAATCAAAAAAAGCTTTAGCGTACATATCTGAGGTGTTGCCAATGTCACCTCTTTTCGCATCTGCAATTGTAAAACAGTGAGAAGGAATACAAGCTTTCACTTTTTCCAGTGTTTCCCAGCCTTTTGTACCCAAACATTCAAAAAATGCCAGGTTGGGCTTATAGGCTACCGCCAGGTCCTGGGTTTGTAAAATTATTTCTTTACAAAACTCATAAACCGGATCCTGTGTCTGTTTTAAATGAACTGGAATTTTCTGCAAATCGGGATCAAGCCCAATACACAAAAAGCTTTGTTTTTGACGAATTTGTTGAATCAGTTGTGCTCTGTTCATATTACCCGACCCCGATCATGCCATTAATGGCTTCTACATTTTTTATTTCAGGTACCCTACTCCTGATGGCTTGTTCTACGCCGGCTTTCATGGTCATGGTGCTCATCGAACAAAATTCACAATTGCCCAACCACTTTACCCTCACGGTAAGATCATCGGTAATTTCAATCAATTCAATATTGCCTCCATCAACGGCCAAATGAGGTCGAATATCTTCAAGGGCCTGATTTACTTTATTGAACAACTCAGTTTGAACCGGCATTATTAAGAATTATTTAGCAAAAATAACAATTTTTTGTACAATGCCCCCGACCTTGATTGGGTCTCAGGCGCCTATTTATAAACCCTTGGGTACCACGATTGTTTCTGCTGGGATAAAGAAAAGTTCTCATTTAGAGAAGAACAATCTGGAATCAGCTCCTGATTTACCCGCAATTGTCACTATATAAATGCCATAAGGCCATAAGTTTTGACTTATATTTAATATCTTATTGCCAAATGAAGGCACCTTCAGGTCAGACCTGTATAGAATTTGCCCAAGGGTATTTGAGATCATCAGCTGATAGTCTGTTTCATCTGGAGTAAGATACTCAATGATCAATTCACCGTTGATGGAATTAACGGTTTTTATTTCGACATCTCCCTTTGGTGATGGCAATAATAGTTTTCCATCGCAGGGATCATCCATAAGTGCCAATGCTCCCTCTCCATTTAAATAGCCTCCAAACTTAGTCTGGTCCTTCAGATCGTTGGTTTTGGTCAAACTCTGCAAAACGGCATTGCGAACAGCAAGGGCGGCGGCTGCTTTGTCATTGTTGATCAAGTTAGAGAAAGATTCGCAAGGTGTTGAAAACAAAAGTGCTAATGTGCCTGCCACCATAGGACTGGATGCTGAAGTGCCCGAAAACTCCTTAACAAAGCCATCATTCTTCGACAAGGTTACCAAATTTTCACCAGGAGCTGCCATGGCAATATATTTGGTGCCAAAGCCTGCTCTGAAAACCTTTTTGCCTGTCTCATCAATGTTGGTAGTGCTGATAAAATAATCTGAACTACAAGTAGAGGGCATGTCTCCCAAAATATCGACATTGACTGGTTCATTGTCTGTTGCACCTACACTCAAAATGCCTTCGGAACCCAACAAGTCATACATTGCACACCATTGCTTGTACGGTTCTTCATTTCCCCATGCTTTGGCTATGCCTCCAGAATAATTGGTTACCAAAACAAAGGCTCCTTTCTCTCCTTTAGAGCTTAGATAGAGCCTTTTCATTTTCAAAACATACGAATAGGCGATTATAATTTCGTCTAGTTTATTGACGCCATAAATGGGCAGTATTTTTACATCCCAGTTGATACCTGACACACCTAAATTGTTATTGCCTTTTGCCCCCATAATACCTGAAACTCCGGTACCATGATTTTGTGCAATGGGAGTTCCATTATTGAGATCAACGTTGTACCCCATATGGTCATCTATATACCCATTTCCGTCATTGTCTTTACCATCATTTGGGATTTCTTTTTTGTTGATAAAGATGTTGTCTTTTATATCACTGTGATTGATATCCAGGCCATCATCTAAAACTGCAATTACAATTTCTTTGCCATCGAAGGTAAGACCTCCGGTAGTAACATCCCATATTTTAGGGATTTTTGAAAAACTAAGGGCCCATTGTTCAGTAAAGAGTACATCATTAGGAGACTGTCGGAAATTTACAAATTGGTTTTTGCCTAAAAACTCAATATCGGACATGGTTTTTAAACTATTTTCAACTTCCTTGGCACTGGATACTGAACACTCAATTTTGTACATTTGGAAGTCAACTGATAGTTCGGTAGAAACAATCTGGCTTCTCGAATCCACTATTTGGGAAAGTCTGGCCCTCAAATCCGCTGGTTTAAGCGAACTCCTTATTAAAAACTCGTTTTCTATAAATTGGGCATTGGCTAGTGCAGTAAAAAACAACCAGCCAAAAAGGACGATATATCTAATCATATTAAATTTCAATATAAAGCGTTTACCTATCAAAATTAATGGGTTTATTGAATTCTTGGTGAAAAAAGTGCAAAAATGTCAGGAAAACAAGACTTATAAGCCTAAAATCCTCTTTTCTGCCCGCTCCAAATCTTCCTGAGTATCTACTCCTATTCCATGATTTTGGCATTCTATGGCATGGATATCATAGCCATTTTCCAACCACCTCAACTGTTCTAATACTTCCAGTTGTTCAAGGGTGCTTTGTTGCAATTGACAAATTTGTTGTAAGGTATTTCTGTGAAAACCATAAAGGCCAATGTGCCTCCAATAATGGTTTTTTTTCATCCAATCCTTAAAAGCAACATCCCTTTGTGCCGGAATGGCCGATCTGCTAAAATATAAAACCTTCCCCATTTTATTGAAAACAAGCTTTACCACATTGAAGTCAAACAACTGGTTTTCATCACTTATTTTTTCATAAAGAGTAGAAATAGAAGTCCCGCCCTGCAAATAATAATCCACCAATTGTTGGACGGTTTTAGGATCAATCATTGGCTCATCGCCCTGCATATTGATAAAGACGTCGTAATCAGGCATCTTTTGGGCAACCTCTCCAATTCGATCGGTTCCTGAAACATGTTCGGCAGAGGTCATGATGGCTTCTCCACCAAATTGGATGACGGTATCAAATACTTCTTCGCTATCGGTTGCTACCAATACCTTATTGACTTTTTTAACTTTTAAGGCCGCTTCATAAACCCATTGGACCATGGGCTTGCCCGCCAAAGGCAAAATTACTTTGCGCGGCAACCTTGAAGATGATAGTCGGGCAGGTATGACAATACAAGTTTTCAATCTTATTTTTTATACCTCATTTCAATCTGGAATCTCGAATCCAGTGCCCCTAATGATTCTGCAGCTCCTTCGGATAAAACCACATCAATGTCATTTCGATAGGTCTCCTCTGGAATCCTGCCGATAACTTTTGCCCGTACTGTTCTTCTTAACATAGGGTTGTAAAGTTCTATAATACTATTGATGGCGGCTGAGTTGTGCAGGACATATTTATTGGTGTTTGCCCGATGTCCGTGTTGCCAGTAAGCAACTCCTTTATCTGCCACCCATACTTCGACATTGTCTTCGACCTGTTCGGTTTCTGTTTCGTTTTCTTTCTTTTTATCATTCCCAACAATTTCTCCTTGGTTTTGCGTCTTCCTTTCGGCAACCACCTTTTTAAAAATGGTGGGCTCTTCTGTTTTGCTGTTTCTACCTTTAACTACTACCGGTTTAGGATCCACTTTGACTATGGCCTTTTTTTCCTTGGATGTAGTTAAGGATACATCTGATTTGCGATCTCTCAAATCAATCCAGCCCACCAACACATCTGCACCAACTTTTAATTGACACCCTGGTAAATCATTTCGTTCACAAAAATTATTGAGGTCATCTTTCAAATTTACCTTGACAATCCTGTAGGCAGTTTCTCCCTTTTTGACTTTATAAAAAATGGGGACTACATCATCATAACTGCCCTTTAAATTCTTTTTAATGATTTTGTCCGGGTTGATAGGAATCTGAATGATAGTACCCGCTGCCAGGGACTGGCCCGTATTCATGTGGTTTTTTGCCCTTAATTCCAATTCCTGGGCACCAAACTGTTTTGCCAAAACAGCAGGCTGATCGCCTCTTCCCACCGGGTAAAAAACATAAGGTTTTTGATTTTTGTCAAATTCCAGCTTCAAATACGCAGGTTTTTGAGCATTTAGTCCCCCTAAATTGGCAAATAAAAATACCAAAAGGGCCGGAAATATTGAGACCTTCTTCATAATAACCTAAATTTAAACCACAAATATATTACATATTTTCGTAATATCAAAATTTAAATGCAGTTTTTATCGCCCGTATCTGTGTTCACGGCGTTCATTTTCAAGTGCATACAAAGGTTATTCTACCATTGACACTATGCGGGTAGGTTCCATACTTTCGTTTCGAATGTGAACCTGTCGTGCCAATTGTTCACCTAATTTCAGAAAGTAGCTTCTGCCGGCATGTCCCTCTTGCGCCACACATGGCTTGCCCTGGTCACTTCCTTCCATTACTGCCTGCACCAATGGAACCTGTCCGAGTAAGACCGTTGAAGCTTTCAGTGCAAGGCTTTTACCGCCTCCCTGGCCAAAAAGAAAATACTTATGGTCTGGTAATTCTGCCGGAGTAAACCAAGCCATGTTTTCTACTACACCCAGGATGGGTACATTGACATTGGGCAGCAAAAACATGTTCATGGCTTTCACGGCATCAATCACTGCAACCTGCTGTGGTGTGGTAACCATAACAACACCTGTTACCGGAATGGTTTGCACTAAGGTCAGTTGTACATCTCCTGTACCCGGTGGCAGATCAATGATAAGGTAATCCAATTCAGGCCAAAGACAATCTTGTAAAAATTGTCGTATGATGCCTCCCAGTCTGGGACCTCGCAAAACAATGGCCTGATCTTCCTCAACAATAAAGCCGATTGACATAACGGGCATACCAAAAGCTTCGAGCGGCACTATCTTGTGTTTGCCATACAACATTTCTATTTTTGGCCTTTGCCCTTGCAGACCCAGCATAGTGGGTATTGAAGGTCCATACACATCGGCATCCAAAATACCAACCCTGGCACCCAGTTCTTTTAAAGCCAGGGCCAGGTTGATAGAAACTGTTGATTTGCCTACTCCGCCTTTTCCAGATCCCACAGCTATTACATTTTTTACCTGAGGTAATACGCTGGAAGCCTGATTTTGGTCTGATTTTAACTTTAGGTGTATGTTGACTTCAGCATCAGGAGCCACTTTTTGAATGGCTTCGATACAGGCAAAATTTAATTGGCTTTTTAAGCCTTGGTCATTGCCTGGCAAAACAATCGAAAATTGCACCTGATTGCCATCAACCTGCAAATCTTCCACCATTTTTGCCTGAATGATGTCAACCCCACTTCGGGGGTCCTTAATTTCTCTTAATGCTGCAACTAATTTATTGGAATCAATCATTACCTTATAAATCTATTTATCCATGAATCTTTTAATGGCACCAGCCACCTGCGCAAAAAAGCGTCTTTTGTTGGAACCAAATTATCAAAAAACAAGGTTTCGTCATTAAAATCCCCCTTGGCGTAGGAATGTGAAAGTGATTGCAGGTTCCAGGCCTTTATTTCGTCATTTTGCAAAGAATAGACTTCTGATCTGGAGAAAAAATTAACATTCAATTTTTCGGAAAGCTGTTGTACAAACCGGCTTGAAGTGTCAATAGAGCATCCACTGGCCGGAGCCAGGCTTTCATCAACAAAAATACCCAAAAACCGCTTATGGAAAATATTGCCGTAACACATCAATTCTTTTGAATGACTGGTCCATTCTTCAAGAAATGGAAATAACATTTCTCTGACAATGTCCAACTCCTCATGCGCTAACTCGCGATCCGCTGCATAAATCCAGGCCCTGGATTCAGGTCCAAGGGCAATTAATTCTCTTACCATTTGATTTCAAACGCTTTTTTTGGCTTAAATGTTTTGCAAAATAAGCTCTGAAATGTCATAAACCATGACACTGTCCTGCTTATCCATGGCCTTCAATCCGTCCGTCAACATTGTGATGCACCAAGGGCAATTGGCAGCAATGGCTTCAGCTCCTGTAGCCACAGCCTCTTCTGCTCTTTCGGTGTTGATCCTTTTATCACCCGCTTCATCCTCTTTAAACATTTGTGCACCGCCTGCACCACAGCACAAACCATTGGCCTTGCTT
The DNA here is from genome assembly GCA_937872515.1 of uncultured Bacteroidota bacterium. GTDB lineage: Bacteria > Bacteroidota > Bacteroidia > Chitinophagales > Saprospiraceae > JADKBO01. The sequence goes on along the minus strand of CALMSX010000082.1, from coordinate 200,735 downwards.
CTTTTCATTTCTGTAAGATCAGCATCAAGCGTTGTTATCAATTCTCTGGGAGCCGTATATTCTCCATTGATTCTGCCCAAGTAACAGGAGTCATGGTAGGTAATTTTTTTGCCCTTAAAGCTTCCTCCCTCTACCTTTAATCGACCACTATCTAAAAGTTGCTGCAGGTATTGGCTGTGGTGAACAACATGATAATTTCCACCCAAGGCAGGGTACTCATTCTTTAAAGTATTGAAACAATGCGGGCACGCAGTGACAATGGATTTTATGTTGTAATTGTTAAGGGTTTCTATGTTTTGAATGGCTAACATCTGAAAAACAAATTCATTACCCGCTCTTCTGGCCGGATCACCTGTACATTTTTCTTCCTGCCCCAGCACAGCATATTGAATGCCTACGTGATCCAGTATTTGGCAAAATGCTTTAGCCACTTTTTGAGCTCTGGCATCAAAGCTTCCGGCACAACCTACCCAATACAAAACCTCCGGCTGTTGTCCGGAAGCAGCAAATTCTGACATCGTTTTTATCATGTTGGTCGATTTGAATTTATGAATGTATCCATGCATCTCTTTCCTGTGGCACCTGCCATACGCAGCCCTGGTTTTCGAGACTGGTAAACATTGGCGTCCATGCTTCTGCTGTCTGTGATTCTGTTAAGACCTCATATCGCCTCATTTGCAAAATAATATCTAAAGGATTGATGAGTACAGGACAGGCTTCAACACAGGCATTGCACGAAGTACAAGCCCTTATTTCTTCCCTGCTGATATAGGAAAACAAATTTTTATCATCTGAAACTGCTGCTTTTTTATCAACAGCATTTGTTGCCGGTGCAACTTTTTTTATCTGACTTCCAAGCTCTGTAGCTCTGTCCCTCACATCCATCATTATTTTGCGGGGTGAAAGTTTTTTGCCTGTTATATTGGCCGGACAGACAGAAGTGCATCTTCCGCACTCCGTGCAGGTATAAGCGTCCAGAAGGTTTTTCCAGCTTAAATCCGTAACGTCACCGGCACCAAAAACAGGCAGTTCTTCCGATTCAGAATTATCTAGTACAGGCAATCCAAACATAGACTTTACTTCATTCATAATGGCTGGCATATTCTCCATTTCCCCTCTTGACTTGGGATCTCTGAAATAGACATTGGGAAAGGCCAGAAAAATATGGAGGTGTTTAGAATAAGGCAAATAAAGTATAAAGCCAAATACTACAATTACATGCTGCCACCAACCAAATCGCTCTAAAAAAACCAATGTTGAGGTATCGAGGCCGTTAAACAACAAGGGGCCTAAGATGCTGCTTACAGGCAATACGACTGGAGGATAATGCGCTGGATCAATTTGCTGCAGCAGGTGGTCAGCACCATTCATTGTGAAAATGCCAAAAATCAACAAAATCTCTCCCAACAGTATCAGGTTGGCATCCGTTGAAGGCCAGCCCAATAGTTCTGCTTTTGTAAATCTGGGAAGTTTTAATAAGTTTCTGCGACTTAAAAAAACAAGGGTAGCAAAAAAGGCCAGCAATGACAAGACTTCAATAAAGCCAATGATAAAACTATAAAATGAGCCCAAATAGGGGGCTAAAAAACGGTGGGTCCCAAAGATGCCATCGATAAATATTTCAATCAGCTCTACCTGTGTCATCAGAAAGGCAACATATATAAACAGGTGCATAAAGGCTGCCAGGGGCCTGTCGAACATCTTCTTTTGTCCCAATGCGATCAACAGCACATCTTTGATCCTTCCATTGGGTTGCCCTTTCCAATCATAGGGCTTACCCAAATTAATATTTTGATAAACCGTATAAAACGCCTTAAAGGCGAAATAAAATACTGCTGAAGCAAGTAAAATAAAGATAATTGAGGCCATTTTCAAGATTGCAATGGTTTGGACGCAAATTAGGGAAAAATGATATAATACCCTAAATTTTTTGATTCCAAACGCCAAAATGAAGCAATTTTGCATCTACTGATTAAATCAATCCTTCAAATGAACAACAACTTACAAGCCTTAGTAGACCGCTGTAAAGAGCGGGATGCCCTTGGTCAAAAGGAGTTGTACGATTTGTATAAAACTACCCTATTTGGAATTTGCAGGCGATATCTCCATTCTATAGAAGATGCAGAGGATGTGCTGACAGAGAGTTTTGTAAAGATATTTACAAAATTGGATGATTACAAAGGAGAGGGCAGTTTTGAAGGCTGGATGAAAAAAATAACGGTTAATGAAGCGCTTATGTTTTTAAGAAAACACAGACTCCATTTTCAAGAGTTGGACACCTTCCATCTTGAATTTGGAGAAGCGCCACATTATGACGACCAGTTGGAAGAAGCAGACATAATGGGCTTATTCGAACAACTGCCCCCCGGATACAGAACCGTACTCAATTTGTACGATGTGGAGGGTTATAAACACAAGGAAATTGCTGATTTATTGGGCATTAGCATTAACACTTCTAAAAGTCAGTTAATCCTTGCCCGAAAAAAAATGAAAGAATTAATAGAAAAAAAATTAAACATATCCAATGGAAAATAACAAGCAGGGAAAGCTTAAATTGTGGGCAGAGTCTTTTAAACCAGAACCCAATGCTAAAGTCTGGCAAAGTATTGAGTCGCGATTGACAAATGAGCCCTCCAAAAGAAAAGATTCAATATTAACACTAACTATCATAAGAATAGCGGCCGTTTTTGTTTTTGTGTTGGTTAGCATCGGAATCTTTAATTCTTTCTTTACCGGAAGCTCAAATATTTATTCCATGGGCAAAACGATGGAACTTTCACCTTTAAATTTAGATGATGTAAGTGTCTATTATGAGCCCCAGAAGGTAAAAGATTTGAAAAATGCTTATTCAAAAATCAACAATCATTAGATAAACTTAAAACATACCTTAAAATCTCCTTAGAATCTCATTAAAAATCATTTAAAAAATTCTGAACGAGAGATTTATCACATTTTGGCACGGCTTTGTTTTATACATTTGCGACAATTAAAATTTCATTTATGGTCTCCAGGTTATTATTTGTCTCAATGTTAGCTTTGGTTTTGGGTGCCTGCAACAATGAGCCTAAGGTTATTGAATAAGATGATGAACTCACTATTCTCATCAAAAAACACTCACCCACCAAATCAGCTGATTGGTACATTATGCCGGAAAGCAACGACTTTGCCAACATACCCAATCAGGATCCTACCAATAAAATAACGGCTGCCAAGGTTGAATTGGGAAAATTGCTCTTTTTTGAAACCGGAATAGGTATCAACTCCCTCAACCCTGAACTTAGAGAAACATATTCATGCAGCACCTGCCACATACCCGAGAAATCATTTACCCCCGGTCGATTCCAGGGAATTGCTGATGGAGGCATGGGCTTCGGCCACTTGGGCGACGGACGTTTAAAAAATCCAGCTTACCAAGGCACAGAAGTGGATGCGCAGGGAGCAAGGCCATTACCAACTATTAATCTGGCTTATGTTAAAAATGCATTGTGGAACGGAGCTTTTGGAGCAAATGGAATGAATGCTTCTTTTAAAGATGTTTTTGGCAAGGCGGACCCGCTTACCGATATAAATTTTAAAGGTTTAGAAGGATTAGAGGCCAATAACCACAGAGCTTTGATCGTACACAGACAGGAAATCAAAAAAGAATTGATGGATTATCTGGGTTATACGCCAATGTTTGACGCTGCATTTCCTGATGTTCCTGCCGCAGAAAGATATACCCTACAAATTGCAGCCAACGCAATCGCTGCTTATTTTAGAACCATATACACCAATCAGGCACCATTCCAAAGATGGTTAAAAGGCGATGAATCTGCATTGTCTGAAGCCCAAAAAAGAGGCGCTACCCTGTTTTATGGAAAGGCTGGATGCATCAATTGCCACAATAGTCCATCTTTCAACGGACAACGTTTTGCAGCCCTGGGTGTAAAAGACCTGGATCAAAACGGCTATGAAGTTTTCAAAACCTCTGATGGCAGGGCCAAAGGCAGAGGGGGCTTTACCCTTCGCGACGAAGATCTTTACAAGTTTAAGGTGCCCCAACTATACAACCTGAAAGATGTCAGTCACTACTTCCACGGCGCCAGCAAGACTAACCTGAAGGCTGTAGTTCAATACTTTAATCACGCTATTCCTGAAAATGAGAGGGTTGAGAAAGGTAGAATTGATCCCTTGTTCATACCTCTTGGCCTCACTGACCAGGAAGTGGATGACTTGACCGAATTCCTCACCAACGGCCTGTATGACCCCAATTTGATCAGATACAAACCAAGCCAGGTAATGTCTGGAAACTGTTTTCCAAACAATGACCTTACCTCTCAGTTAGATATGGGTTGTAAATAAAAATAAACACATTTCCCATCTTATCTTTATCCAAAATAACGGATAATGGTAAGATGGGGAATCATTGGTTTGGGCAAAATTGCACGGGTTTTTGCCACTGAATTTAAATATATGGATCACGCTGCGCTCCAATTTGCAGCATCTTCAGATCCAGGCAGGGCCGCTATCTTTGCCAAAGAATTTAACATCCCTCTTTTTGGCAGCTACCAGGATATCCTTTCATGTGATAAGGTGGATGCGATCTACATTTCCCTTCCTCACAATCAACATTTTGAATTTATTGCCAAGTGTCTGAATGCCGGCAAGCATGTTTTGTGCGAAAAGCCTATTACGGTCAATTTCCAGCAAATAGAAGCACTAAATCTGTTGGCTAAACAAAAGAATCTTTTTGTTATGGAAGCTATGTGGACCCTTTTTCTACCTGCTGTTTTAATGGCTAAACAATGGTTGGATGAAGGGAGAATAGGTAAGATTACTGGCTTAGACATCGAATTTGCCTTTCCTGCTCCTGTACCGGGTTCTAAAAGATTGTATGATCCTATGTTGGCTGGTGGCAGTTTATTGGATATAGGTATTTACCCAATCACGTTATGTAAATTTTTGGTTGGGGCCTTGAGTAAAGATTGGCAAGTAAGCAGCCTGATGTTAGAATCTGGTGTAGATTCATCTGTATCAATAAGTTTAAAATACCCGGACTTCCTCGTTCATTTAACCTGTTCTTTTTTGTACAGAGGTAGAAATGCAGCCGTAATTTATGGAGAGAAAGGCGCAATCACCCTCCCTGTCTTTTGGAAAGCCAAAGAAGTTACGCTAACTGATAATAATGACGACTTGTTGGATAATTTTAAAGACGAAAGTAATTACCACGGATTTTACTTTGAAATGCAGCATGCCAATCAATGTATTCTTGAAGGTAAAATTCAAAGCGACCAAGTGTCACTGGACTGGAGTGCATCCATCATTGCATTTATGGATGAAATCAGAAATAAGATTGGATTGAGGTACCCATTTGAATAAATAAAAAAAACCGGTCAAGCCGGTTTTTTAGTGGCGGGGGCAGGACTCGAACCTACGACCTTCGGGTTATGAGCCCGACGAGCTACCAACTGCTCCACCCCGCGATATTGGGAGTGCAAATGTACAATTTTATTTCAACTTTCCAAATTCTTTTTATTTTTTGTCAATATCTTCTTTAATATTTGGAGGCCAAACGTTGTTATCAGGCATCACATCAATCATTCTATTAGAGGGATCGATTTCAATTTTTGCTATTTTTGAAATCGGTTGATTGAGTTGAACTTTGTAAACAGTTTGTGCCCAGGGCCAATCCGCCAGCTTTGTGTAATCTGAATAAGTTTCTTCTGGTTCCTTTTCTCCTCTCATCAGTACTAAAGGAATGTAATAGAGCTCTTTTTTTCCATTGTTTAATGTTACAACAATGTCAAGAGGCATAGGCATTTCGCCCACCCTTTTTACATACAATTGATCTTCATAAACGGTATCAATGGCATAGTCAGTTACATGGGTAGTATTCACCCAGTATTGGGCAAACCAATCCAGAACCATACCAGATTCATTTTCCATTAGACGGAAAAAATCGGATGCATCCGGATGCTTAAATTTCCATTTTTCATAGTATTTTTTTAAAGCCTTGCCAAACTTTTCCTTTCCCATGATGTATTCCAATTGTACTAAACACAACTGACCTTTGGTATAGGAACCTACTGAATAGGCAGTATTGGTCATATAATGATCTGCATGGGTGCTAAGAGCCTCAGCAGAACCTGAAAGTGCAAAGTTAGAATACCCTGTAATTGTTTCATCAAGTGGATTCTCATCATGTTTTCCTTTTAACATCCCCATGGCTATTAGGTGATCCATGGTCTCACTTGCACCAAATGATGTAAATCCTTCATCCATCCAGGGGTAAAGGGCTTCATTTGTAGCCAAAACCATTTGATACCAGGAATGCATCCATTCATGTATACAAACTCCTACCAGGCTCATCAGAGATCTTTCTCCTGTTACAAGTGTAGCCATTGGATATTCCATACCTCCATCACCTCCCTGAACAAATGAATATACGGGATAAGGATATTTTCCATACCGCTCGTTCATCCATTTTAATGCTTCATCTGCTATTTTTGGCAATCTTTCCCAAGCATCTTTGGTCTTTTCGTTTTCCTGGTAGAAAAAATGTAAAACTGTTCCATCGTATGCTTTGATTTGGGTGTGTTTGTAATCAGGGTCCGCTGCCCACATAAAGTCGTGAACCTTCTCAGCCTTAAAATGCCAGGTGTGTTTTTTAGGTCGGTTTTTTATCTCCACGTCAGCATATCCATATCCGATTTCTGCTGCATTTTGCAAAACACCGGTTGCAGCCACAATGAATTTACTGTCCATGGTCAATTTAACATCAAAATTTCCCCAAACACCATAAAATTCCCTTGCAATGTAAGGATTGGGATGCCAGCCCATTTCATCGTATTCACATAATTTGGGATACCATTGTGCCATTGAATAATCAATGCCCTCCTTATTATTGCGCCCTGATCTCCTGATCTGAACTGGAATCTGAGACTCAAATTCCATCTCCAGTTTTACTTTTTGGCCAGGTAAAATGGGTTGTTTCAAAAACACTTCCAATATGGTACCCTCTTCCTGATATACCAGTCTTTTTCCATTCATAGTCAGCGATTTAACTCGCTGGTATCCTATCTCCTCGCTGCTGAGTTTTGAAATGCGATCTCCTACCCTTCTGTCAGGATCCGGTAAAGTCCTGGACCGCAAATCCATTTCACTATTGGGTTGGAAAGCATTAAAATACAAGTGATAAAACAGCTTGGTGAGTGTATCTGGTGAATTGTTGGAGTACTCAATGGTTTGTTTGCCTTTCAAGTGGTGACGTCCTGAATCCAGATTTACATCCATAAAATAATTTGCTTCTTGTTGCCAATAAGATTGGCCAAAAATTGAAAAGCTACATCCCACCAGCAATAATTGAGAAAAGTAATGTTTGAACATAAACAACATTTGTTTTTGCAAAAATATCTTATTTTGACAATTCTAGGTTATAATTGAAAACGTGATGTCCAACAATACCTGCTGCAACACCAACATTCAATGACTCGGCTACTTTTAAGCCGCTGCCACCAATGCTAAGACAAGCCAGCTCAGGGTTTGTCTGCTTCCAGGCAGCATCTATGCCTTTTCCTTCTGCCCCTAACACATAGACCTGAAAAGGCAACTTTGTTTTAAGTGAAAGTACGTCACCCCCCATGTCTAATAGGCAGATTTGATGCGTTTCGATCTGGGCCATAAGCGTCTGGCGATCTGTTTTGACCATTGGTATTCCGGCAACACTGCCCATAGTGGCCTGTACCACCTTGGGATGGTAGCCATCTGCTGTACCGGGACCCAACAAAACCCCACCAAAGCCAAACCAATCAGCAATTCTGATTATGGTACCCACATTGCCTGGATCCTGAACACCATCTAAAAAATACACAGGCTTGGAGAGTGCCAAAATATTGGATAGTGTACCCCATTTTTGTTTGGCTACCACTACTACCTCTGAAGGATGCTGTAATGAAGAAATCTGATCCATCTGCTCCTGATTTGCCGTATAAACCGGATAGGTTGGGTTTTTTAATGCATGACCGTTATTTTCAAGCCAGGACGGCATAGCAACCACACATTCTATGGAAAAGTCAGAATTAAGTAGTTCAACACATGTTTTATCGCCTTCAGCCACAAAATTTTCATATTTTTGTCTGAATTTCGACATGCCCAAAGAACGAATGTACTTCGTATGATTGTTTGAAAGGTTCATAGGGCAAAGCTAAAACATGAATTCATTATTATTCCAATACCGGCTTTCTTTTATCTGCATAGTGCTGCTCATTTCGCTGTTCATGAATTCCTGTCGCAGTACAAAATTTTTAAATGAGGATGAATTTCTCATTAAAGAAGTGAACATCAAAATTGACGATACAGCGGAAAAGGTAAATAAATCTGCTCTCAAAACCGAATTGAACTATTTTGTGAGGCAACAAAAAAATGGAAAAATTCTTTTTATTCCCCGTGAATATATTTTTTATAAAACCTCTGAACCAGGCGATTCTTCAAAGGTAAATAATTGGATCAGAAGTCGTTTTGGAGAAAAACCCAGCATCCACGATAGTCTCAAGACCATTGAATCCGCGAAGGCTATGGAACAGTATCTTCGATATAAAAAAGGATTTTACGATGCTACAGCCAGCCATGAAATAAATAACGGTAAACACAAGGCTAAGATTACCTACAACATTGTAACAGGCAGGAGATATAAGCTGGGATCGCTCACGTATTTCAGCAAGGACACAACTTTGCTCAGGCACGTTGTCAGCGTAGCCTCTCAAAGCTTGTTAACCCCGGGTGAAGGACTGGATGCCGATCGGTTTGAACTCGAAAAGGCCCGCATCGTCAACTACCTCCAAAACCAGGGCTATGCCGATTTTGCAGCCAACTATATTTCAGTAAAGGGCGACAGCACTTCCGGTAATTTTAGTGTAGACGTAATTATGGACATTCTTTTGCCGGATGGTAAAACCAAACATCCGGTTTACAGGAATGGCAACATAGCCGTTTATACAGATCATTACCACAAACAGGATACTTCAGATATGCTGACACAACGCATAGATTCAGTGCTTTATAAATCTGAACAATCCTATTTCATGGTCTCGCCTAAGGTCATTTCAAATAGTATTTCCTTTGAACCAGGAGGACTTACCAGACGGGATGACAGAATTTACACCTACAACAAGCTGGCCAATCTCGGTGCTTATCGATTTGCAGAAATCATCCCTTCCAAAAACCAGCAGGACAGTTTGCTTATCGACTACAATATTCAGTTGACGCCCTACATTAACAAGTGGACAATGGACAATGGACTGGATGTGTTTAACAGCACCCTTGCAGGATCTGGAAGTGAAACCCAGCGACTTTTGGGTTTTGGAGTATCCACCCAACTCACCAATAGAAATTTGCTGGGAGGCAGTGAAAGGTATAGCATATCTGGAGGGATTAGCACACAGATTGACCTCAGCCAAAGTGCCAATCGTTTCAGGGCTTTTAATGTCAACTTTAACAATGATTTGCAATTTCCCACGTTCAAAGATCCTTTAAAAGCGGTCAAAGCACTCAATAAAGTTTATCTGGCATCCGATAAACTTTATGGAAATTTTGTAAAAGATGCGGTAACCAACCTGAATTTAGGTTTTAATTTAGTAAACCTCAGAGATTTGTATTCTATTACGACCGTAAATGCATCACTGGGTTATCGATTTACGGATCGAATTTCGAGGTCCATCATAATAGATCAAATTGGAATTACCTTCAACAACTATACAATAAAAAGCTTATTTGACTCGATAACGATTAAGAATCCTTTTATCAAACGCAATTTTGAGGATAACTTTTTTACCGGCTTATTTTTCAGAAACCTCAATTATACATTTAATTTTCCACGCAATGAAAAAGGATGGTCGGGTGCCTTGTTTACCAACATTGAATTTTCAGGTCTTGAGGCATTTATTCTAAATGGCATCTCTAATTCAATTTCAGGTAAAGACCAACAATGGAGTTTAGGGGGCTACGAGTTTTCGAAGTTCGGAAGGCTTGAGTTGGATGGAAGAATCACTAAATCCTTCTCAGGAAAACGATCTCTGGTGGGGAGACTCAATTTTGGAATCATAGCCCCCTTGGTTAAAAATCAGGCAGCACCATTTATCAAACAATTTAATGTGGGAGGACCCAACAGTTTGAGGGCTTGGGGCCCCAGGGTCTTAGGACCAGGAGCTTTTTTTAACCCCACCTTAGGCAATGTACTGCCATACTCACAGGGGGATTTAAAGATTGAGGCAAACTTAGAATATCGATTTAATATTTGGTGGATTCTTCAGGGAGCCGTTTTTGTTGATGCCGGAAACGTATGGGCACTAACCGGTTTTGAAGATGAAAATGGAAATTTTGGTCCCGACTTCCTAAATCAGGTTGCCGTTGCTGCAGGTTGGGGAATGAGATGGGATTTTAACTACTTTAACATCCGATTCGACTTTGGATACAGGATGAGAGATCCTTTCATTACGGGCAAATCACATTGGTATTCTCTCAATCGGGTAAAAGAACAAAACCTTGGAAATATCCAGGTTGCTGTTAATTATCCTTTCTGATCAGGCTTAACTTCAGTTGATCAGCACTTTTCTCAATTCTTCAAAACAAGGGCCTCCACCTTTTGCTATGATGTCTGAAGCCCACACACTGTGCGTAATAAATCCAAGCTTTTGGATTTTTTCTAAGAGCAAATATTGATGCTCAAAACTATTGGAAAACTGATCCACTGGCAACCCATTGAACAATAGAAGGATTTGTTTTCTCCTTGTTTCAATAATGCTTTCAATCAGGGCATCTTGTTTGGAAGTTCTCCCTTGAAATTCTTTTATTCCCAAATCGTCTAACTCTCTTAGTAAGGTATTGCTCAAAGCCGTAGGTAATAAACATAAAATATTGGCCGACTTTAATTGAAAAACCCGAATCTCACAATTTAAGTCCAATATCACGTCAGCAAAGGTTTTAGCAACAGAAAATCGATCCGTTATGGCATAATCATCAATCTTTTTATCTATCTTAATAAGTGCTGAAAGTCCTTTGATGACTTCAACTTCAACAAACCAATTGGATGAGGAACCATCTTCTGCCTGCAATTTAAAATTTATTTCATTCCCCATATTTTCTGAAAGCGTGACAATAAACTGACCAATTCCTGGGTTGGCCTTCTCCTTATCTTCTGCTGACTTCGAAAAATTAAACCACTTGCCTACCTTGCTGAAGACCGATGTATTTTCCTTTTCGTATTCACTACCTTGACCTTTTAATTTTTTAATATCAGCTTGTGCTACTAAGATCCACTTAGTCATTTGGCTATTTCCAGCATTTTTAATCACTTCATTATCGTCAATCAAAGCCGGATTAAGCCAACTTTCAAAAAACAATTGGTGTGCTGCCTGATTATAATATTCAACCCATTGTGCTGCCGGTAAATTTTTAAGGGCATCAATCACTTGCAGCGATTGAGCGTCAAGGGTTTCTGAAAAAGCCTTCCAGGCCATAATATCCGGATAAGTCTTACTAAATACCAAAGCTCGATGTAGTTTCTGATGGCTAAGGTCTAAGGTTAAAAAAAACTGATAAAAGTTGCGGGTATTGGTTTCCAGGTTCTTTTTAAGGACCTTTTTTGAATTGATGTCAAGAATAATTTTTTCAACTTCCTCCGCCCATAACTTTAAATTAAGGTCAGATGTGTTGCCTGCGTTGATCCTCTTTATATAATCATCGGCACTTTGATGGCAAATCAATGATAAATCCATCAGCTGCTCTTTAATACGCCCTAGATAGCATTCTACATCTTGTTTCGACTTAATTTCAGTAAATGAGCACCACCCACCCAGAATAGGGGTAAAATGGGAAGAAAACCGGGTTATTTCTTGTAAAAACCCCTTGATTTCAGGTAAAAGTTGGGTTTTGGACTTCAAATTACCTCCAATCCATGCAGATTCAGGCAACCCTTTGACCTCTTCCCATTGACCCAGGATAGAAAGAAACTGGAGATATGCTAACTTTCCTTGCTGCATAAAATTCTCCCTTTTTTCCACCGCAATTTTTTCAAGGATTTCTTTTAACTCATCCTTTATTTTACCCAGTGATAAAACTACTTCTTCCAAAAGATTCGCCTTATCCGTAAAAATCAACAAATGATACTCTTGTAATTGGTTAAAAATGGTATCATCTGCAACGGTGGCAGGCTTTAACTCAGCAGCTTTTCTGATTGTGTTTTTTAGCTTTACCAAAGCATCGGGACCTGGATTAAGCAAACACTGATTAATGAAGTTTTTATCTTTTTTTAAACCGTTTGCTACTAAATGTAAGGCGTGTTCTCGGATACTCAAGCCCATAGGACTAGGACCATTCAATTGAAGGATGCCGTCTTGAAAGCGGCGCTGGGCCAAATAAAATTCTTGCTTATTTTCCTCCTTTCCGGCATTATAGAATTCGTCCAATTCCGTATTGTTTAACAAAAATGGATTCTCTATCAGATTAAAATGAAAAAACAGTGTTGAAAGATAAGGATGCCAGGCCAGCTGATTGAGGAGTGCGGAAGAAATTTTAACCTCTACCGAACCTCCTGAGGTAGAAAATTGAAGGGCGTCACGAAAGTAATGGGTTAATTCGTTGGGGTTCATTTTTTTTGGATTGTCCTGGGTACAGGGCTCTTGCTCCTCCGTTCTAAAAACGTTTAGGTTGTCCAAAATGACTGGCGACATTGTATTTTTTTTACAAATATAAAATAATTAAATGTGATAACAATTCAAACACAACAGGAAAGGAGGGGTTTTTGATTTTTTTACGTTAAATCAAAGGTTTATTAAAAAAGGAGACCGAAGCGGACAATTATATGACTGTATCAGCAAAAAAAACCTTTTTTCGGCTTTCTTCCTCAACCTAGCAACTAAAATAAATTTTACTTTTGCAACATTTAAAGAAATATTGAAAATGTATTTACACAAACTACTTTACATTTTATTTGTCTGGATAGGATTCCAGGGTCTAATGGGTCAGTCATCTTCATTCAAACCCATCGATCAAAAATTCAGGAAATTTGAGATCCTCAATCTTCCATCTGCACAACTTTACAGTAGTATTTCTGCACAAAGGTCGGAGCAGAAAAAAATTACTTTAAACAATTGGGACCTAACCCTTTTTGATTCTGAGATTATTTCTGCTAACTATTCTGCCCGTATCGCCACCGCCAACGGCATTTTGCAAGAAAGAGCCCCCTCCGTGCTAGCCCTTAATGGATATACCCGACAGGGCGGAAGGGCCAGTTTGACATTTGCAGATAATTTTATCTACGGCTATGTGGAAGCAGATGGTACCACCTACTTTATAGAACCCCTTTATCACCAAACACGCACTCCATCTACTGACCAGTTTATTATCTATACTGCAGCAGACATTCTGGATGATGAAGAGCATACATGTGCTACCGATTCTCCTGAAAAAATAGGACATGAACACGACCATGGATCAGAACAGGCAAATCGTGCAGGTCTTTGTTTTGAGGTGGAATATGCCATTGCCAATGACTTCCTTATGTTTCAGGCCTATGGTACCTCTAATGGAGTTCAAAACCATGCAATTGGTGTACTCAATAACGTACAAACCAACTATGATGATGAATTCGCTGATGAAATCCAGTTTGTGATTGTAGAACAATTTGTATCTACCTGCAGTACCTGCGACCCTTGGACCAATTCAACGGTGGCTGAAAATGTGTTGAATAGTTTCACAGATTGGGCTCCCGGTGGATTTGCCTTTAACCATGATATTGGGTCTATTTGGACAGATCGCGACTTTAACGGATCAACCATAGGAATTGCCTGGGTAGGCGCTTTATGTACACCCATCCAGTACAATGCCTTACAGGATTTTTCTTCAAATGCCAATTTGAAAAGAGTAATGGTTGCCCACGAATTTGGCCACAATTTTGATGCCAGCCACGATGCATCAGGCAGTCCGCACATAATGGCACCTTCTGTTCAAAACACCACAACGTGGTCGGCAGTATCAAAAACAGATATGCAGAATTTTTACAACTCCGTCAATTGTCTTGATTTTTGTCCGTCTGTTGTAGCACCTCAAGCCAATTTTTCATTCAATGTTACTACTGAATGCGCTCCCGGGACCGTACAATTTACCAATCAATCTACAGGTACAATCACATCTTACGAATGGGAATTTGAGGGCGGCACACCTTCCACCTCTTCACAACAAAACCCAACCATCACCTATAATAACCCGGGTACATTTAGCGTGACCTTGACTGTATCCAATGGTCCTTTTTCCAATACACTGGAAATAATTGATGAAATTGTTATTTTCCCGGTGCCGGATGCAAACTTCACTTACGATATCAATGGCAATGAGGTAACATTTACCAACACCAGCCAGGCTGGCCCAAATGCCAATTATACCTGGGATTTTGGAGATGGCAACACCAGTAATGAGGAAAATCCTGTCCATATTTATACTTTGGATGGATCTTATACCGTATTACTTACCATCGACGATATTTGTGGTTTTGATAACCGCAGTAAAACACTTTCAATTGCCACTGCACCAACAGCTAATTTTGCTGCCAATCCGACCAGCGGCTGTGGCAGCTTTGAAGTAGCTTTTACCAATACTTCTTCTGTAAATGCCACCATTTTTGACTGGGAATTTCCAGGAGGTTCACCCAGCTCTTCAATTTTACCCAATCCCATAGTTACTTACAATGCTCCTGGCAGTTATTTGGTTAGCCTTACTGCTTCTAATGCCCAGGGCAGTGATACAAAAACGGTTGCCAACTTTATCACCCTACTTGCTTTGCCTACTTCAGCATTTACCTTTACCCAAACCGGGCAAACTTTTGTATTTACCAACCAGGCAACCAATGCTACCAGCTTTTTCTGGAATTTTGGCGATGGCAATACCAGCACACAAGCCAACCCAACACATACCTATGCAACATCAGGAAGCTATACTGTTACTTTGATTACTGGCAATGGAAATTGTCCAACTGCCAGTTCAACACAATCCATAAGTGCCAGCACAGCACCTGTTTCTTCATTTACAAGTGCATCCTCTTCCGGTTGTGCTCCTTTTACAGCCGCATTCAACAATACATCCGCCAATAGCCCAAGCAGCTTCTTATGGCAATTTCCTGGAGGGCAGCCCAACACATCTACCCTGGCTAACCCTTCTGTTGTGTACCTCATGCCCGGCAACTATGATGTTACTTTAATCACATCAAACATCAATGGCAGCGATACACTGACCCTGACCAATTATGTTCAGGTCAATACAGTGCCGGATGTATCTTTTGTTTCATCCAACAATGAATTGACTTTTAGCTTTAACAACACAGGTACAGGGGCAACTTCTTATGCATGGGCATTCGGAGATGGCAACACCTCCACCCTTGAAAATCCAAATCATACCTATTCTGTTGAAGGCAGTTACACCGTAAACTTTAGTGCATCCAATGCTTGTGGAAATGTGAATACAAGTCAAAATGTAGATGCCTACTTTGTACCATCGGCCAGCGTAAACGCAGCAAGTCCTGCCACCATTTGTAAGGGAAATACTGTTAGTTTTGAAGACCAGTCTACTGGTAACGTAACCCAGAGACAGTGGTTATTTGAAGGTGGTTCACCTGCAACCTCAACCCAAGACCAGGTGACCGTTACTTATTTCTTACCAGGAGAATATAATGTCACACTCATTGTTGGCAACAGCTCTGGAAACGATACCATTGTATTGACCGACTATGTAAAAGTGGGGGATGTGCCTCAAACAACAATAACACAGCTTAGCAACAATAATATGGTAACCCTAACCAATGCTGGAAGTAATTTTACTTCATTTTCATGGATCTTACCTGGCGGTAGCTTGTCTACTCAAAATCCTTTGGAATTTACAGCTCAGGAAAATGGAATTTACCCATTCATTCTCGTTAATACCAATGCATGTGGAGGAACGGCAGATAGTTTTAATTTTGTTGTTAATGCCTTTCCTGAAGCAGTTTTTACCAGTACTACAAATGGGAATATAGATTGTGCTCCCATTGAAGTAGAATACGAAACCCCACAGGTGGCAGGTAATAGTTATCAGTGGAATTTCCCGGGGGGTAATCCTGAGACATCAACAGACCCCATAGTAAACGTAACCTATGCCAATGCCGGCAACTTTGATGTCAACCTTATCGTTACCAACAATTTAGGTGGTGACACAATTTTGTTGAATAACTACATTGTATTGTCAACTACTCCCACAGCCTTGTTTGAACACACGGTGAGCAGTCCTGTTGTTGATTTTCAATTTACAGGATCTGGCCAGTCAGAGGTAATTTGGG
This sequence comes from uncultured Bacteroidota bacterium, assembly GCA_937872515.1. GTDB lineage: Bacteria > Bacteroidota > Bacteroidia > Chitinophagales > Saprospiraceae > JADKBO01. The sequence continues at coordinate 184,399 of CALMSX010000082.1, read as the reverse complement.
ATTTTGCCGGCCTGGGAACTTCTCAGTTGCTCAATCCCAGCTTTGAGTTTCCAGCTAGTGGTACCTACCCTGTTAGTCTGATAGCCAACAACATTTGTGGAAGTGATACAGTGGTACAGAATATCGTGATCGTTATAACAGGCACCTATAATCATGATCTCAGCGCCTACTTAAACTACTACCCTAACCCTGTTGATCAGCAACTTACCCTGCAATTGTCAGGACAAAAGGAGTTTTCAAAAATTGAAGTTTTCAATACATTGGGCCAGGTGATATCAGCAAATGAAAACTGCTCTGGATCTTCCTGTATTATAGATACAAAAGGTTGGATTTCTGGTAATTACCATCTGAGAATTACCTCCGGATCTGCAACGGCTGTAATAAGGGTAAATAAAATCTAATTCAGCAATAAAAAAAGGCCGGTTGAACAACCGGCCTTTTTTTTTATTCTTTTTTGAACCTTACTTTTTCGTTTTTTTCCAGCACCTGGTTTTTTAGATCTTGTTTATAGGAAATTAATTTTTGTAAAAGCGTAGCATCTGAAGTTCCAAGAATTTCACATGCCAGAATGCCTGCGTTTTTTGCTCCGTTCAAAGCAACTGTAGCAACCGGAATTCCGCCCGGCATTTGTAAAATGGATAAAACAGAATCCCATCCATCAATGCTGTTGGACGATAGGATCGGAACCCCTATGACAGGTAATGGAGACAAAGATGCCACCATTCCTGGCAAATGAGCTGCCCCACCGGCACCGGCAATAATGACTTTTATTCCTTTTTGGTGAGCAGTACTTGCAAATTCGAACATCCTTTCCGGAGTTCTGTGGGCAGAAACCACAGATATTTCATAAGGAACACCAAAATGATCCAGCATCGATGCTGCTTCTTTCATAACCGGCAAATCTGAGTCAGAGCCCATTATAATGGCTACCATTTTCAAATATTTTAGATGAAGATATAACTTTTACATTTTCCAAGAGCATTTTGGCGCATTTACGGGCCTCATCCAAAGAAGGTTTGGTCACGGTGATGTGGCCCATCTTCCGTTTTGGCTTGGTTATTTTTTTATTGTACAAGTGTGGGTATACTCCCGTTTCCGCAAGGGCCTCTGAGAGCCCCTGGTAAACGGCACTACCGGAGTGCCCTTCTTCGCCCAACAAGTTGATCATTACGGCTGGCATGATCAAATCCGGTGATCCTAAAGGCAAATCCAATAAAACCCGCAAGTGCTGTTCAAACTGAGAAGTGTAGTTGGCTTCTATGGTATGATGGCCACTGTTGTGCGGCCTGGGAGCCATTTCATTGACCACCAGCTTGCCATCCCTATCTAAAAAATATTCGACAGCCAGCAAGCCTGTTATGCCCAGTGCATTGGCAATGTTTTCAGTGATTTCCTTTGCCTGTTGCTCAATAACAGCATCTACTTCGGCCGGACAGAATAAGTATTCCACCAAATTGGCAGTAGGATGAAATGACATTTCCACCATGGGAAATGAGGCCATTTGTCCTTTGTTATTCCTGGCTGTCATAACGGCCAGCTCTTTTTGGATGGGCACTAATTTTTCTACCACACATGGCGCATCAAACAAAAGATCGAGATCAGATTCATTCCTGATAACATTTACCCCTCTTCCATCATAGCCCCCTACCCTTAATTTTTGAACAAAAGGAAGTGATAATTTTCCCAAACTGATGGCATCCATTACAGCTGCCTTGTTTTCCATAAGTTCAAATTCTGCTGTAGGAAATCCATTATCCTTATAGAATGATTTTTGGACTCCCTTGTCATTGATGATTTCAAGAACCTCAGGCTGGGGATACACTTTTTTCCCTTGTGCCTGCAGTTGTTTCAGTGCCTCAATATTGACACTCTCAATTTCAACTGTAATGACATCCATGGCAAGACCAAAATTGAGCACGTCATCGTAGTTTGAAAAATCACCTTCAAAAAAGCGGGTACATATTCCTGCAGCCGGAAATTCAAGGCTTTCATCCAAAATACTAATATCCAAGGCAAGGGGTATAGATGCCTCAATGAGCATTCGTCCCAGTTGACCTCCCCCTAAAATTCCGATTCTGGTCTGATTCATAAATTGTGAATAATGTGCGAAAATAATCGAAAACTGTCATAATTGACTGATAAAGTTGAACAAAGCCATATCTGACCCATGTGGATAACTTGTAAAGTAGATTCATGCTTTTTTTGTTTTCTTTGCAGTTTAGAAGTACCTGTTTTGACCAACCTTTTTCCTTTTCCTGTTGTCCATCATCCTGGTCTGACCAACCCCGGCAGTCAATCATTCAGTCATTTTTATCAATATGCGCAACAAAATAATGGTTGGATGAGCGCATTGATCAGCAATCCCATGATGCCCTCTTTTCTTTATGGTATCAAAGATGAATCTTACAAAACACCAACAACTGAGGTGAATAATCTCAATACTGAAATAAAAGTGCCAGAATATACCACGGTAAGACTACAAACTTCAGCACCTCTGTCCCAAGAATGGAAAGAAACTCAGCCAGTTGAAGATAATATCCCCCAGAAAATAGAAGAAGTTAAAGAAACGGCAGCTGAAACTGAAGCAACTTCGATTAGTGACAACGACGCAAGCACCAGAAGCAGCTATCCGGACATTACTCCGATCGTTTTAGCCTATCCTGAAAAGCAAAAACACAAGAATAAAAAGAAGAAAAAGAAGAAAAACAAAAACAATATGTTTCTTTTAGACGATTTAGCGAATTTAAATCCGTTTAATAAATGGCTTGTTGGTTTAAAACCCAATGAGTCCGGAAATATTCCTGAAATCCTTAAAAAGGCCAAAAAGAAAGATAAAAAGCTGAAAAAGAAGGAATTAATGGGAGACATTGAGCTTTCCGTTCAAAAATCAGACAGGTTAATTTCTGAATCTCTGGCCATTATTTTGAAGAATCAGGGTCGATATGAACAAGCTGTGACAATGTATGAACAATTAATTTTGAATATTCCAGAAAAAAGTAGTTACTTTGCGGCTCAAATTGATGAAATAAAAAAACTTATCCATTAATGGTTACAACATTAACTATCATCATTGCCCTCAACTGTTTGCTGCTTATGGGAGTTATTCTAATCCAGAATCCCAAAGGAGGTGGAGTAGACAGTACCTTTGGAGGAGGAGCCGCCAATCAAATGTTTGGTGCAGCTAAATCCACTGATTTTATTGAAAAACTTACCTGGGGTCTTGCGATTTCTTTGTTTGTACTTTGTATCATCACAGCCATTGTTGTTAGTGGTGGTTCCGGAGAACAAATATTGCAGACAGAACAGTAATTAAAATAAAGCAATACGAAAAAGGCACCTTAAAGGTGCTTTTTTTTTGCCCCTTACAGATCTTTTCCCATTTTCTGGTGAGTAATGCCTACTTCTACAAAAGCATCGCCAATTGATTTATAACCCAACTTTTTGTAAAAGGGAACGGCAGTGTCTCGAGCGTGTAAAACCAACTTGGTAAATCCTTTTGATATGGCCCAATGTTCTGAAAAACGAACCAAGGCGGAACCCACACCCTGAGATTGTACCCCCTCACTTACAGCCACCTGGCGCATTTTAACCATTCCATGGTCCAATTGTGACATAATTAAAGTACCAACCATGCCGTCCTTGGTCCAGGCACCGATGTGAATGTCAGCATATTCTTCAGCCAATTGTTGAGCCGTAAATTCCAGCCCAAGGGGTTTTCTGAGCACCTCATACCTTAGAGAAACTGCTTCATCGTATTCTGGTGAAGCAAAGTCATAGATGCCAATGTTTAAATCTTCCATTTAAAATTACTGAACTACAAAGTTAATAAATATTGAGATGCACAGGGTGATAGCCTCCATTACTGCCCGCACTTGTTTATCTTTGGCCTCCAATGCACACATTTTTTCTTTCGTTTTCGTTACTATGAAGATGCGCACTTTTGGTTATTTTATTTTTTTACTGTTTGTTTCGCAAGTGGCTCTTGCAAACGAGGCTAAATCCGGTTTTGCATCAGATACATTAAAAAAGATCATCATAGAGAACGCCAACAACCAGGTGATTGACAATGCAGTATCACCTCCAATACGGTATTTTAATGGGGACGTCAGAGCGTATCACGAAGGGTCTTACTTTTTTTGCGATAGCGCCAAAATGATTGATAATGAACTATTTGCATTTGGCAATGTGGTCATCATCCAGCATGACACCATTACCATGTTTGCAGATGAGTTGTATTATCATGGCGACTCTCTTTTTGCTTATCTCCGTTCAAAAGTTGTTTTACAAAACAACAATGATGCTTTATACACGGAATACATGGAATACGATATGAAGGCTAAAAAAGCTTATTACCGGGATAAGGCAATTATGGTGAGTGGAAATTCGACCTTAAAGAGTAAAAAGGGAAGCTTTGATGTTAAAAACAATCTGGCCATTTTTGAAGAAAGGGTTACCGTAGATGGAGAAGACTTCCACATGGTTACAGACACCTTGCATTACAAAACCAATGAAGAAATTGCCAACTGGACCACACCTGCCCTAATAAAAACAGATTCATCAGAATTATACAGTCTGACCGGCAATTATAAAACCCGCGAAAAACAGGCAGAATTCAGGGGCGATGCTCAATATAAAAAAGCGGATGTAGTAGCCACGGCAGACCTAATCACTTATGATGGATTTCTCAAAAAAGTGAGCATGTATGGCAAAGCAGTCTATGATTCAAAAACAGATCACGCTAAAGCGGATTCTATCATTCATTCAGAGAATGACAACACCACCCAGCTAATTGGGAATGCCAACTTTGTCAATGAAAAAAATAAGGCAAGTGGATCAAATATTCTATACAGCAAAAAAGAAGACCGGTTTGCTTTGAAGGGAAGGGGTGAGATTTCAGATTCAACTATGTTCATCATAGCAGATGTTCTGGATTATAATGAGATAACAAAAAAAGGAGTCGCCACCGGAGATGTAATTTGGACAGATACCACTTCGGCAACTACGGTGAAAGCGGATTCTGTTTACATGGATGGTACGATAGATTATATGCATGCCAGCCGAAAGATCGGTAAGTCACTCTTGATTACTGTTTTGGAAAATGACACCATGTTTTTGGCAAGTGACACCTTAAAACGATTTCGGTCAATCATAAAAAGAGATTCCACGACCTATGATACCATCAAGATGATGGCCGCCGACAACAGGGTTGAAATTTTTAAAAACGACCTTCAGGCAGTAACCGATTCTTTGGTTTTTAATGAAAAAGACTCCGTTTTTACCTTGTTCAACAGACCGATCCTTTGGACTGATACCACCCAACTGGAAGCCGATACCGCTCAAATCTTTATGAAAAACAAAAAGATATCACGTCTGGATCTCAACAGCAATGCCCTTGTGATTACGAGCCCCGATATGATTTTTTTTAATCAGATAAGAGGCAATACCATGACCGGAAAATTTGTCGACAATGCCCTTGACGAATTAAAAGTAACCGGAAGTTCTCAATGCATTTATTATATGCAGGATGATGAAAAAGCATACATCGGAGTCAATCAAACCGATTGCAGCTTAATGATCTTTAAATTTGAAGCTAAAAAAATTAAAAACATACGTTTTTATACTGAACCCAATTCAACCATTTCTCCTATAGATGCTGTTGATCACGAGGCCATTAAACTCAAAGGCTTCAATTGGAAGTTGGAAAAGAGACCTTTAACAATGGCGGATATACTTCAATAGTCGCCAACACTTAATAAGACCAAAGTACAGGCTTCGAGGTAGGAAATGCCTGCTTCATTCAGCTTTTTATAAAAAACCTCATTTTCAGTGCCTGGATTAAAAATGACTCTGTTGGGATGAAGATCAATTACTTTTTGGTATAAGTCTTCTTGGCCATTAGGACCAACGTATAAAGTCACCGTGTCAATGTCATTGGTTTCCGGCCATACCGTAGTGATGGCTTCTTTTTCAATGAAACCCTTTTTCAGGCCATAGGCAATGACTGGATGGCCATAGGCCAGTAGCCTTTTGGTTGCGATATTGGAGTATCTGGCAGGATTTTCACTGGCGCCCACTACCAGGGTTAATTTTCCTTCTTTCATGCTATTTAGAAGCCGGCTTCTCGGCTAAATCCAGATTTAATGAAAAAATATGTGAAGAAGCCGCAGACCCGGAGACCTTCCCAACATTGGCAAAAGCATAATCCACCTTTAATCTGCCAAGTACAAATCCCAATCCAAGATTGGGTTGTAATTCAAAATCCCGTTTAGCTGTATTAACCTCATTGAGTACCCTTTGAAGATTTCCGATACCTAAGCGCAGGTAGACACGACGGGCATAGCCCAATTCAGCTCCCAAAGATGGTTCAAGGCTAAAATTTTCTCCTGAAAAAATGCCAGATTGAGTTCCATAACTCGAAATATTGGCATCCAACTCTGCCACGTAAAAAAATTGACTTCCTATTTCACCTTGATAAGCAAGGCCGGCTATGAGTCTGGGCAAGGTAATTCCGGAGGTTGAAACCGGCACTTCATTTCCAGCGCTTTGAAAAACTTCTTTTTCTTCTTCACTCAGGTCAAAAGACCAGGTATTAAAGGTTGTAGTTATATCTCTTACCGTTGCACCAAGGCTTAAGTTTTCGCTTATTTTATATTTCATCGAAAGATCAGCCCCAAAACCCCAGGCACTCCCAAAATTACCCACCAGTCTTCTAATGATTTTGACATTGCCCCCCAAAGCTAATTTATCTGCCTTTCCAATGGATCGGGCATAAGAAAGTAAAAATGCATAATCGGCTGCCTTAAATTCAGTAACATTTTCAAAATCAATTGTACCATCTGGATTTACAATATTGAGGGTGTTGGGAACATTGTCGACACCCAATCTGATAAAGCTGATGGCACCATATGCTTTATTGTGCTGCCCCAGCCTTTTGGCTATGGTAAAATAATCAAAATTGGCAATGTCTCCATACCAGTTGGCGTGCATCACAGAAACAGAAAGAGGGGCGTTGAGTCGGGTGAGAGAAGCTGTATTCCAATAAGCAGCAGAAGCATCGTTGGAACTGGCTACCACGCTGCCAAACATTCCGTGAGCCCTTGCTCCTACACCGATGTTTAAAAATTCATTGACAAATTTTCCCTGCGCTTGGAGCCCCAAAAAGGCAATTGTCAAAAATGTAGTTAAAAATAAGACCTTCTTCATTGGAAAAGATTTCTTTTTACAAACGGTAAAGATAGAATATTAGTGTGATATCTTTGTCAGCTCCACCAACTGGCAAAGAAAAAAGCAAAAGATGGAAAAACCCAAATCCAAAAAGATAAGCTTTAAGAGTAATCTACTTCTGATGGATTCGACTTTATGGGGAGCTTATATACCTGTACCCTCAGAAATAGCCATCATGTTTAAACAAAATGGCATTAGCAGATTTATATGTAACATCAACAAAGCACTTACCACTCATTCAGCCATAATGCCCGGGGGCAGTGACACCTATTTCATTCTAATGAATAAAGCCAATTGTAAGGCATTAAAACTGCCATTTGGTGCTGAATTGATGGTAGAAATGGTGGAGGATACCTCAGAATATGGCATGCCGTTGTGTGAAGAGATGCAGGTATTGTTGGAAGAAGACCCAGATTTTTTATCTCATTTTCAGAAGCTCACGCCCGGCAAACAGCGCAATCTGATCTACATAATCAATAAGCCAAAATCTTCCGAATTAAGGCTTCGTACTGCAATTGCAGTGGCAGGTCATCTCATTGCCAACCATGGAAAACTCGATTTTAAAATGCTCAATGAAGCGCTTAAAAATAAATAAATCAAATACGAACTTTACTATATCTGTTGTTTCGCGACAAAAGAGTGAACAGCGCGACTGAAATGAATACTAAACACAAGGAAGACAAAAGGCGTAACCCTACGGGTCGAAGTACCCACATGGCTCCGACATACTGAACCATCAATACAGCTGAAAGCAATTGAGCGACCCTTCTCCTCGGTATATATTGAATGGTCCATGCCCCGAGCGGGGCAAAAAAGATAACCATTGGAATACATGCCAGCAACATAGATTGTGAACCAGCCGAAAAATCATTAATCAAGATACTATGCAGAAAAAACCCTACAATGGTTTCTATGGTCATTATTACTACGGAAGAGGGTGTAGCTACTTTTTCACTGAGTCTGTAGTACCCTACCATAAAACAATAACTAAGAATATTAATACCTGTACCAAACAAAGAAGAAATGAGGCCCCCACAAAAACCACACAGGATCAATGCAAGTTTATCCCATTTTCCCAATTTAGGCAGCGACTCTAGTCGATTTTCAACTGCTTCCTTGTTTTGCACCCACAATACAATGCCAAATCCCAACCACAACGATACAAATATGAGTTTAGCAACAGCAGGTATTACCAAGGGCAACAGATAGTAAGTGCCGATCAAAAGCCCCGGAATGCCTGAAAGTGCAACAAAAGTTATATACTTCCATTCCAGTTTAATGCCTTTATTGAGGATAAAAATGGTTGCTGCTGTCATTCCAAAACTCTGTATGGCAAAAGCAAAGTTGCGCGCATCTGAAGGAGATATGTTTAATAGCAAGGTGAAGACCGGATAGGCAATCGATGCACTCCCTTCAGGACTTGAACCTGCAATAAAAGCGCCAAACATCATGGTTATCATCACTTTTGATTGCTGCGCAAATAAGAGCAAGACATCGGCATCTTTCATAAAATAGAGCCAGCCCACCAGCACCAGACAAACAAAGCCCAGATAAAAAAGGGGCAGTTGCAAGATATAACGGCTAATAGTATGCACTTTCATTTCGAAGCCAAAATAAGGCAATTCTATCTAAGTATGTACCAAAACCAGGAATAGAAAGAAATTGATTCTTTTTACAAATAAGCTAAATTTTAGAAAATCTTTGTTATCATTACCCCGTAAAAAGAGACAGCATGGCAGACATCAACGATCAGGTAAACGCACTCTTGCAATCTAATGAGCACCTTAGGGCCTTACAGGCCCAGATGTTTGAAACGATGAATATTTTGATCGAGAATCAAAAAGTCAAATCTACCGCAGATAATATTGTTATTCAAAATCAAGGTAACATCATCCGCAATCAGGAAGTCATAGTTAAGAACCAAGTGAACATAATCAACAATCAAAAATTAATTGTTGAAAATCAGGTAACCTTATCGGTCCTTGTAAAATTACAAGCCGTCGTTCTGAATAAAATCAATGCCCTGGGTGGTAATCAGGAAAGCATAGAGGAAACCATGCAGTCCATCGAAAAACTAAAAACAGCCTGGAGTTCAGAAAGACCAGACGCGCATGTTCAGGAAGCCGATCACCTCAAATAGTTAAGGGTGACAATGATAATTTAACCTACCGGATTTAAAAGCTCAATCTGGAGTTTTAAGGTTTTATTTTCAGAGTTTTTGCTTTCGAGCAGTTGGTTGAGCAAGGTCAATTGTACCTCCATTCCCTCCAGTCTCTGTTGCAATAGCGCTTGCTTTTGAGTGACTGTGACCATTTCCATGGGACTTACCATAGATCTTTGGTACTTACCCGCTTTGAATGCCTCTTCTTCCAATAACTGGGAACCGATAACGTCCATATCAATATTGAATCGCATACTGTATTGTAAAATCATTTCAAAGCTGGGAGGAGATTTAGCATTCTCATAATCCGATAAGGCACTCTTGCTGATTTTGAGCAAATGAGCTAGTTCTACCAGGGTGTACCCATGATACTTTCTCAAAAACTTAAGGTTGCGCGCTAATCGCTTTTCCAATTTTTCGGAATAATTTTTACACTACAAAGTAAATCAATACTTTCCAATATCTCGGAAAAATTCACTTCAAATTGTTGAATTTTTTATAAAATATTACATTTCATTGTTATACACATTAAGAATATAAATATTTTAATATAAATAATTCCATATTACCGGAATTTCTACTGATTGTTTTGTTTTGCGTTACAATCAATCGAAATGCACCGACTTACCACATTAATTTTCATTTTGACCTCCTGCGTTGCTTTTTCACAGTCATTTACAGATGCTGAAGTAATGGGAAAAAGGGAGGTATGTCTCGCAGCTATGTATGGACATGATAGCTGGGATACCTATTATGAAGCCGATATCAAAAGAACGAATGGAAATATTGGCACCCTGACCCGACAAACCACTTTGGCAGCCGCGGTTTATGGGATTAGTTCAAAATTAACCCTGATAGCAATGCTACCTTATATGCATGTTGCACCTTCTCAGGGAACCATGACATCTTCCTCGGGTTTTCAGGATGCCACACTCGGGTTAAAATACAAATTACCCATCCTGGATAAAGGAATCTCACTCAGCGCCTTTATCATGTCTTTTGGCTCTACACCAACAAGCAACTATAATACTGAATTAGGACCAATGTCGTTAGGAGCCAATTGTAATGAATGGGCCAACAGGCTGATGTTAGAAGTCAGGCATCACGGATCAGGGGTATTTTTCAGGCCGTGGGTCTCCTATCACATGAGAGGAATGTGTTCCTTGGAACGCACCTATTATTTTACGGATGAAGGTTATTATTCTGACCAGGTCAATGTACCCGACCAATGGCAGATGGCTCTTACACTGGGAAGTCGGTTTTTAGATAATAACCTAAGAATTGAAGCAAGTCTAATGAAAATTGAATCCATTGGGGGTGCGGATATCAGGAGATATGAAATGCCATTTCCAGGCACAGGCATGGATGCAACCACGGTATCAGGTTTGGTACAATACTACCCAAAATTTTTGCCCGCCTTGGGTGTTCAGGTCTCTTATATGCAAGTCATAGATGGTCGAAACATGGGCATTTCTACCGCATGGACCACTGGTCTGATGTATAGATTTTCAATTTAACAGATCAAAAAAAAATGAAAATGAAACAACAATCAACTCTGATAGTCACCCTACTTAGCTGCATCCTTGTATTGTCCTGTAACAAAGATACCCAGACCCACATCAGTTATAACAGCTACGAATGGGTGTCAGATGACCTTGACGGTGGTGACTGGCTTCAAGTAGTAATACCTGCTGACAAAACCTTTGATATCGCAATTCCTGCCTCAACCCAGTCAGATAGTTACCAAACTGAATTGGCTTCTATGGTTGAACTTAACAATAAAATGTCTCAGACTGAAATAGAAATTGCTGATTACTGGACCTCCAATCCCCTGCTCAGATGGAATGAAATAGCCCGCGATCTGGCTGCCAAATACAACCTTTCACCAGCACCCAATTCCGATGGAATTTACACTTTACCTGATGTCAACAATCCCTCGTCATATCCTCGATTCCCATTTGCCCACCCACCATATACCTGCAGAATGTTGGCTTATGTTCAGGTGGCTGTTTTTGATGCCTTGATTGAATGTTGGCAGTTGAATGCAACTTACAATCGACCCGCTCCGCACAAGATAGCACAGGGACTTGAACCCTATTATGCAGCACAAAATCTACCCTCTTATCCATCACAAGGAGCCACAGTTACCGGGGTAGCACAAGCCATCCTTACCGCCATGTTTCCTTTAGAAAAAGACTACATAGCAGCCAAGGCTGATGAGCATCTCAAATCTTTAATTTATACTGGCAGCCACGTTCAAAGCGATGTAGATGCAGGAAAATTGTTGGGCACTCAGGTAGCAGCTGAAGTGATGAAGAGGGCTGCAACCGATGGAATGAAAAAGGCCCAAACCCCAAGACCAGTTTCTGATTCCATAAAATTAGCTGCCTTTAATAGATTTGGGTGGCAGTGGGTAAACCAGGAAATTCCTGAAAGACCAGTGGGAATTACACCGATGTTCGGTACCTTAAAAATGTGGTCCGTAGCTGATGTAGGCCTGGTTCGTCCACTTGCTCCGCCCGCTCCGGGTTCAGAAGCATTCAATGCGGCAGTAAAAGAGTTGGAGGATACAAGAAAAAATCTAACAGCTGAACAAAGAAAGATTGCCAACTTTTGGTCTGATGGTACCAGCACCTATACCCCACCAGGTCATTGGAATAGACTGGCTTGTGATTTTATTACTGAAAAAAAGCTAAATCCTTTGAGATCTGCCCGAATACTTGCTTATCTTAATATGGGTATCATGGATGCGGGCATTGCTTGTTGGGATGCAAAGTACTATTATCATTACCCTAGACCTGTCCAAGCAGTAAGTGGTTTCAAAACAATTTTAGGCACTCCCAATTTTCCGAGCTACACATCAGGCCATTCTACTTTTTCGGGTGCAGCGGCTGGCATCCTTGGCCAACTTTTTCCCGATAAAAAAATGCAGTGTGATGAATGGGCTTTAGAAGCAAGTAATTCTCGTATATATGGTGGAATCCATTACAGATACGATTGTGAAGCAGGACTAGAAGCTGGTTATAAAATTTCAGATTTCGTTTTGGCCATTGCTGATAAAGATGGCGCAAACTAAATAATTAGTTGGATTTGAGTTGATTTAGAAAACCCTGCCAACGCGGGGTTTTTATTTTCTCACCGGATTACCCTCCTTTACCGATAAGGCTCAGAAACTCACTCCTTGTCTCTGCATTCCTAAATTCGCCTGTAAAAGCCGATGTAGTAGTCATGGAGTTTTGCTTTTGAACCCCCCTCATCATCATGCACATATGGGCGGCTTCGATGACAACAGCCACTCCCAAGGGATTTAAATTTTCCTGAATGGCATGCAGGATCTGATCGGTTAGGCGTTCCTGCACCTGGAGTCTTCTGGCAAAGACATCTACTACTCTGGGCAACTTGCTCAGCCCAACAACATAGCCATTCGGGATATAAGCGATATGTGCCTTTCCAAAAAAAGGCAAGATGTGGTGTTCACACATCGAATACACTTCGATGTCCTTTACAATGACCATTTCGCTGTAATCCTCCTTAAACATGGCAGATTTGATGATTTCAGCTGCATCCAGTTCATATCCTTGCGTAAGAAACTGCATGGCTTTAGCTGCCCTTTCCGGCGTTTTTTCCAACCCTTCCCTGTTGATGTCTTCACCAACAGAATCCAGAATAGATGCATAACTTTGGATCAACGCAGCTTTGGTGTCTGCATCAAAGTGTTCTGTCTTTTGATATTTTTTATTCGCCATAATATTCTGCGTAAATGGTCTCCGTTTCGATGAGTTTTACGCAATGTAAACTACCCTCTGTGATAAATGGTTCAAGGCGTTGCCAAATCAGGATGGTTAAATTTTCAGTTGTGGGTTGCATATCTTCCGGGATCCAGGCTACATCCAGATTGAGGTTGCTGTGATCCAGGTCTTCTATAACACGTTCTTTAATGATGACAGAGAGTTTTTTGGCATCAATGATAAAGCCCTTCACGGGGTCAGGTGAGCCGCTTACTGTGACATGAAGGGAATAGTTGTGTCCATGCCAGTTTTTGTTGGCACATTTGCCGAACATGCTGATATTTTCCTCATCCGTCCATGCCTTCACCCAAAGCTTGTGAGCAGCATTGAACCTCTCCACTCGTGTCAGATATACTTTTGCCATTTTCTCTTAAAATCGTGCAAAAATACTTCTAATTCTCCTTTTTTGTCAATGACAATGGTCAATTTATACCTTTCGTCTCCATTTTTCCTGATAATTCCCCGCATTTCTCCCATTTTTTACCCCGTCCACAATGCACACCCCTTGTTGATCAGCCGTGGTTCTCTCAAATAATTTTACTACATTTGCACACGTTAATTCAACCGCACAAATTAGATGGACTCGGAAGATGATTTATTGTTTCAGAAAAGACAAAGGCGAGCTAACAGAGCTGACCGACCCAAGGGAGGCGGTGTGGATCAACCTTTACCCACCTTTTGAGCACGGGGAACTGGACCGGGTAGCGGCTGCCCTTGAAATTCCTCTTGATTTTCTTACTGATTCTTTAGATGTTGATGAAAGATCTCGTTATGAAAAGGATGAAGACACCCTTCTGATTCTTGTTTCATCCCCCGTTTTAAATGACGATGACAGAGAAAATGAAGCCATTTATTTAACCATTCCTATTGGCATTGTTCTGACCCAGGATAAAATCCTGACCATATCTTCACAAGAAAACCCTATTCTTGAAAAATTTATGGAAGACAAAGTGAAAAACTTTGATCCCAATGATGCGAAGATGTTTGTGCTGCAAATCTTTGAACAAAATGTATATCGATTTCTGGAATGTCTTAAAAAGCTGAACCTTAAGAGAAACCTGATAGAACAGGTCTTGTACAACTCCAGCAGAAATGAAGAACTCCAACAATTGTTGAGAATTGAAAAAAGTCTGGTCTATTTTGTCAACAGTCTGAATGCCAATGAACTTTTAAAGTTAAAGCTGAAAAGAACAGATTTGTTAAAACTCAATGATCTTGAATCACATGCAGATTTGTTTGAAGATATTATCATTGACAACGGACAGGCCCTTGGCATGTCGAATGTGTATACCAACATCTTAAGTGGTACTATGGAAGCATATGCTTCGATTGTGAGCAACAATATGAATATTTTTATCCACAGGCTCACCCTTATCACCATCATTTTGATGGTACCTACCCTTGTTGCCAGCTTTTATGGCATGAACCTGTCTTATCTACCATTTCAGGACAGCAAGTGGGCTTTTCCCATCATTATCATCATTTCACTTATCCTGGGTTACGGTCTGATTTGGTTTTTCAGGTCGCGACAGCGTATCTAAAGTCTGCCGATATTGCGAACTGCAGATTCGCTGCCATGCGCCACAATGTTTGGCTGATTCAGGTATTGGATTAACAATTTTTTAATAAAAAATGTGGAAAACAACATATTTTAATAATAATAATATGTAGAATGCTATTATGATGGTAAAAATTTGGTTAATTATTAATCAAAATATATTTGTTATTGATTATCAATTATTTAATTTATTCTGTAACAAAAGTTATACATTGCAGGGTTTTCCACATATACCGTTTTTCATTAATATATTGAATTTGTGACTTTTAGATTTTTTATCCACATAATGTGGAAAACTTTGGAAATAGAAATGCACTTCAGCCATTAAAAAAACTTTTAATTTGTGCTATCAATTGAGACGGAGTCACATCCACTTATTGCTGCTGATTTGTACTCAATAATACATTCCAAAATACTAATAACCAAAACCGTACGTATTCAAATAAAAATTATATCATTTTTATTTGAATATTTCAGCCTCTGAAAACGAGGTTTTATATTTTTGTCGTCCCTAAAAAAGACATATATATCTTTTTTAGTTATGAACAGTGAGTAAACAGAAATGAACATATAAACTTATATATAGCTGATGAGTATCCTTAATGAACCCCTTTTAAAAGACAATCCCAACCGTTTTGTACTTTTTCCAATTGAACACAATGACATTTGGAAGTTTTACAAAATATCAGAAGCCAGTTTCTGGACAGCTGAAGAGATTGATCTGGTTCAGGACCTCACCGATTGGGAAAATAAGTTAACCGAAGATGAGAGATTTTTCATCAAACACGTTTTAGCCTTTTTTGCAGCATCAGACGGCATCGTGAATGAAAACCTGGCTGAAAACATGGTCAGAGAGGTTCAGTATACCGAAGCCAAGTTTTTCTATGGCTTTCAGATCATGATGGAAAACATCCACTCAGAAACCTATTCCCTATTGATAGATACCTACATCAAGGATCCAAAAGAGAAAGATTATTTATTTCATGCCATCGACAACGTTCCCTGTGTAAAGAAAAAAGCTGACTGGGCCCTCAGGTGGATTTCCAATGGCAGTTTTCAGGAAAGGCTGATTGCATTTGCAGCTGTTGAGGGCATTTTCTTTTCAGGATCGTTTTGTTCTATCTTCTGGATGAAAAAACGTGGCCTGATGCCGGGTTTAACCTTTAGCAATGAGTTGATCAGCAGGGATGAAGGTTTGCACTGCGATTTTGCTTGTTTGTTATACAATGAACACATCGTCAATAAACTACCGGTAGAGCAGGTTCGCAGCATCATTGCAGATGCGGTAGCCATCGAAAAGGAATTTGTGGTTGATGCCATTCCTGTAGCCCTATTGGGAATGAATGCTGATGAGATGTGTAAATACATAGAATTTGTTGCAGACCGACTGCTTAGCACGTTGGGAGCAGGAAAGATATACAATGTTGAAAACCCATTCCCGTGGATGGATATGATTTCCATTCAAGGCAAGACCAACTTTTTTGAGAAGCGCGTTGGCGATTATCAAAAAGCAGGAATCATGGCTGAAAAAGCGAAACAGGTTTTCTCGTTGGATGAAGATTTTTAATTCCAGCCTAATCGACTAGGCGAAAACTACATTTTTATCACCCCATTATTAATTCATACCCATGCAAGTATTAAAGAGAAGCGGCAAGCTGGAAGCCGTAAGTTTTGACAAAGTCACCGCGAGAGTCCGTAAACTCTGCTACGGTCTCAATGAAAGGTTTGTTGAGCCGCTTGAGATTGCTAAAAAAGTTATCCAGGGTTTATACAATGGAGTAGCCACTACAGAGTTAGACAATCTTGCGGCTGAAACAGCTGCAGCCATGGCCATAAAGCACCCTGACTATGCAATTCTGGCAGCCCGCATTGCAGTAAGTAACTTGCATAAAAATACAGACAAGTCCTTCTCCCGCACCATGGAGAAGTTGTACAACTACATTGATCCCAAAACCAGTCAAAAAGCGGGCCTCATCAGCGATGAAACCATTGCTGTTGTCAGACAATACGGAGAAATCCTGGACAGTGCCATCATTTATGACCGCGATTACAATTTCGATTATTTTGGTTTTAAAACCCTTGAAAGGAGCTATTTACTCCGCACATATGGTCAGGTTGTAGAAAGGCCACAGCACATGCTGATGAGAACTTCAATTGGCATCCATGGCCACGACCTGGAAAGTGCCATTGAAACTTACAATCTAATGAGTGAAAAGTGGTTTATTCACGCCACTCCTACCCTATTCAATGCGGGCACACCCAAACCCCAATTGAGTTCCTGCTTCCTGTTGACCATGACAGAAGACAGTATCTCCGGCATTTTTGAAACACTCAGCAGGTGCGCTAAAATTTCACAGAGTGCGGGTGGAATCGGGCTTTCTATCCACAACATCAGGGCACAAGGCTCTTACATCAAGGGTACCGGTGGTACCAGTAATGGTATTATTCCCATGCTTAAGGTTTTCAACGACACTGCCCGATATGTAGATCAGGGGGGTGGCAAAAGAAAAGGAGCCTTTGCTGTATATCTAGAGCCCTGGCACGCTGATATCGTAGACTTTCTCGACCTTAAAAAGAACCACGGTAAAGAAGAGATGAGGGCAAGAGATCTCTTTTATGCTCTTTGGATCTCAGATTTATTTATGAAGAGAGTAAAAGAGGATGGCGTATGGTCATTGTTCTGTCCGAACGAAGCTCCCGGCTTACCAGAGGTTTATGGTGATGAGTTTGAAGCTCTTTACACACAATACGAAAAAGAAGGTCGTGCCCGCCAAACTGTAAAAGCACAGGAATTGTGGTTTGCCATCCTGGATTCCCAAATTGAAACAGGTACACCTTACATTCTTTATAAAGACGCAGCCAATAAAAAATCCAACCAGAAAAACCTGGGCACCATCAAATCCAGCAACCTATGCACCGAGATCATGGAATATACAAGCGCCGATGAGGTAGCAGTATGCAACCTGGCTTCCATTGCTCTTCCCAGATTTGTGGATCCCGCAACCAAATCATTTGATTTCGAAAAGCTACACGAGATTACAAAAGTGGTAACACGTAACCTCAACAAAGTTATTGATATCAACTACTACCCTATTGAAGAAGCCCGCAATTCTAACATGCGCCACCGCCCAATTGGCATTGGTGTACAGGGATTGGCCGATGCATTTATGATGATGCGTTTGCCCTTTGACAGCGACGAGGCAGCCAAGCTTAACAAAGATATATTTGAAACCATCTACCATGCCTCATTGACCGAATCGTGTGCAATTGCTGCCAAAGACGGAGCTTATTCCACTTTTCAGGGCTCACCTGCCAGCGAAGGTATTCTTCAGTTTGACATGTGGGGAGTAACACCATCCACCCGTTACGATTGGGACGGCTTGAAGGCAAGGATCAAAGAAAAAGGAATCCGAAACTCCCTATTACTTGCACCAATGCCGACAGCAAGTACCTCACAAATTTTAGGCAACAACGAATGTTTTGAACCTTACACCAGCAACCTGTACACTAGGCGTACGCTTAGCGGTGAGTTTATTGTTGTCAATAAACACTTGTTACAAGACCTCGTAGAAAGAGGCTTGTGGTGTGAAGAACTTAAGCAGATTTTAATGGCCAGCAATGGGTCTATCCAGCACATAGTAGGAATGCCCGAAGACCTCAAAGAGCTGTATAAGACAGCATATGAGATTAGTCAGAAAGCCATCATCAACATGGCAGCTGATCGAGGCGCCTTTATTTGTCAAAGCCAAAGTCTCAATCTCTTTGTAGAAAATGCCAACTATGGTAAAATGAGCTCCATGCACTTTTATTCATGGGAAAAAGGATTAAAGACAGGCATGTATTACCTAAGGAGTAAGGCCGCTGTAGATCCAATCAAATTTACCCTTGATACGGAGCACCAAAGAATCCAGGCCAAGGCGGAAACCCTAGTTCCTTCCATTGAACAAGGTGTAATGGACGTCAAAGTGGAAGAAGTGCCGGAAGGATGGACTTGTACTATGGAAGATGGCTGCCTTATGTGCGGTTCATAGTTGGGCTTTGTTCAATTGAGAATTGAGAATTGCGAATTACGGATTGAGAATTACGGTTTTTCAATTACGAATTGAGAATTACGAATTGAGAATTACGGATTTTCAATTTCGAATTACGAATTGAAAATTACGGATTTTCAATTACGAATTACGAATTGAGAATTACGGATTTTCAATTTCGAATTGAGAATTACGGATTACGGATTTTCAATTGAGAATTACGGATTCCCAATTGCGGATTTCGAATGAGGTGATGCTGGTTAAATTCTTAAGGGCGAAATACGGGGTTTTATTGCATTGCTGTTGATTCAATGCCGAATTAAAGTGTGGGAATACGAAAGATATGCATTTATTTAATTTCCAATGATGTGATCGTATTTAAGGTTCTTTGCTCGTAATGGGCTGTAACGACCTTGCCATTCAAAGCCACTATGTCAGAGGTAATAAAGAAGCTGAATTTTTCTGTTATTTCTTCCTCGGTAGTTATGTAAATTTCACCGGGTAGGTCGCCAATTGTTTCTTCGGCAGCATTGCTAAAAACTCCGGTAATTCTTTTCAGGTCGTCATTTTGAAATACGGTGTCATCGTGTAGGATGATGCCTTTGTCCTGATATTCTATCTCAATGAGGGAATTGATTAAATCGCTATTGTACTCAAAGCTAACATATTTTCCAATTGCATTCGTCAGCTCCTGAGGAGATATGTCTTGTAATTCTTCCAAATTGAGCGTAAAATATTCGCTGAATTGCCGTTCTGGAAACTCAATAAAAATTGTTAAAAAAGGATACCCACTATCTTCTACATTCTTGAGAATTCCCAGTTCTTTTATACCTGTTTTAAAACTTGATTTTTCCGTTTGATCATCACCCTTTTGCAGCTCAACAGCATTCATATTATTTTCCATTGGAGTTGATGGCTTGCAAGCCGACAGACCCATTTGCAAAAAAGCGGTCAACACAACCACAAGAATATTTTTAGAAAGGATAAATCTCATCATATTAAATTATGGTTAAATTTAACGAATTGTATTCAGAACATTATACCCAATCATCCTGATGTTACTATATTTAATATAGTGGCACCCAGCCCAGTAGGTAAGCGGTTATGTGTAAGCTGATACTACTATTCTCCGTTCCATATTTTTTCAATAGATTTGCACACCGGGATTCTTGGAATTGTATACTTATTCCATTGCTTTTACTTTATGGGCAGATTTGTTTTTTTTCTTTTTCATAATTTTTATACCTGGTTGGATAACTGGCCAAACGCTGGAATCTATATCCTTAGAAGAGTTCCGAAATCTGGATAAAAAAGATAGATTAAATCTTTTACAAAACATTGAAGACCGTCCCTGGGCAAAGCACGATTCGATATTTTATACCAAAGAATTTGATCGATTTTTTAAGGTGTGCTCAGACCAGAATGATGGTTTAGGGAAGGTTTGGTTGTTGTATCGCATGCTCAACGTGAGAGCCCACCTAAATTTAACCCTGGACCAGGAAGAAGCCTTGTACCAAAGGGGCATCCAGGAAGCAAAAAAAAATAATGCCGAGGTCGAATTAGTTGTTTTTTCTCATTACAAAGAGTTGTTTTTATTCAATAAAAGGAATGGCAAGATGGAGGTTTGTTACCTCTACTTAATCGATGAGTACCAAAAAATGAAAGCCCTTGGCTTTGAAAAATTCAAACCTTTTCAGGTAGCAAGGCTACTTTATCACAGAGGGAATTTTTTCCTGGAAATTGAGGAATACGACCTGGCATTGACATCATTATTGGAAGCTGAAAAGTATTTGGATGAACTAACAACCCATAAAAACATTACCGTCATTATCCTCAATGCCATTCAAAGTATATATCAACGAACCAATCAGGGCGAGAAGGGACTCCTTTATGCAAAAAAAATTCTGACCCATATTGAAAAGGTAGGCCATACAGATGAGAAGTACTACAATTTGTGGAGGGGCCTGGTAAGAATTGACATGGCCTCGATGAAATTGAATCTTAATGAGATAAGGGAAAGTGAAGTCCTGGCAATGGAGGGTTACCAAATCATTGGGGGGCAGCCAAGTGAATATGTATTGGGGAGTGAGGCGGAGTTTGATGCATTGATTGTACTGATTGACATCAAAATCCGATTAAAAAAATTCGAAGAAGCCGCTAAATTGATTCAAAGAGCTCAACAACTCTATCAAATTTATGGCGATAGAGAAGGTGCCTATTTTAAACAAATTGCACTCTACGAGCACCAGATAGCTTTGGCACATTACCATCAGGATTGGAAAAAGGTAGTTGATTTGCAAAATTTACTTAAGCCTGTGCAGGATTCCTTGGCTCGTAAAAACAACTTCAGGAAACAAGAGTCGCTCAAGCAACAAAATAAGCTGGATCAACTTAGGGCAGAACTTGCTTTAACCCAAAAAGAAAAAGAGTTAAACACCTGGATCAGAAATGCCAGCTTGCTCTTATTGTTTCTCAGTGGAATGCTTTTTTTTACCTTGTTTAATGCGATAAAAACCAAGAAAAAAATAAAAGAAACAGAGCTTGAAAATGCCCAGCATGAATTGGGTGTGATATCTAAAAACCTGGTGGAAAAATCGAATATACTCGAACAAATGAAGGAAGAGATGGCGCAGCTTTCAGATGAAGCTAAAAAGAGTCAATATCTCGAAAAATTGAGTACTTACAGTATTCTCAAAGATGAGGATTGGCATGAGTTTAAGCAAATTTTTGAAAGAGTTTACCCCAACTTTATCAATGAATTGAAGGAAGCTTATGAAGACATTACTCCTGCTGAAATTCGACTTTTGGTCCTTGAAAAACTCAATTTCAGCCAGGATGCGATGGCCAACAACCTCGGAGTTAGCAAACAAGCTATTTATCAGACCAAGTATCGTCTTCGGAAAAAATATGGGTCTCTGAATTAAAGAACTCCGCATTGGATTGATACAATGTGGTTACCCGGCTAATAGCAGATATTGTGAAAAATACTTTTAAATATTTTTGATCCTTATTATCCACCAAACCAAAAATAGATCCATTCGATGTTGGGCGAAAGGGTTATTCACAGAAATCCAAAATTTACAAGAATGGTATATGACCGTCATGCATAGTCAAGTAATAACTGCACTGTTTGGGGGATTGTGCCATCAATTTTAAAAAACACAACCGTCAGATACCCGTAAATCCTGTTGGTGGAACTCAAAAAATAGTAATGGTTAAATTTTCAAAAACGAACCATCTCATATTATTTATTTAATTGAATTACAGTACATTAATTATTTGTAGAGATTTTGTAAGACCTCCTTTTTTGTTAGTTACGCGACCAAAATTCATTTTTGGATAAACTGAGAAGGATGCCGATAAAGAATTTAACCGATTCAGGTACTAAGGTGGTTAACAAATCCGAAGGTCAATTTATTTGGCTTTGGATCCTACTGGCGCATGCCATCATTGGGCTAAGCATCCTTCTTTATTTCCAGTCAAAAATGGAGCGCATTGATGAACGAATTGAATCCATCAAGCTACAATAAATTTTCCTTCAATTGTAATATTTAAAAATATGAAATATATAAACTTTAGAATTGTCTTATTGTCTTTTTTGGTGCTTTGGCATCTGAATTCATATGCCCATACTCCCCTACTTTCCGGCGGATCAGAAAAGAAGGTAATGATGACAACTTATACTGTTACCAATACCAATGATTCAGGCCCTGGATCCTTGCGTCAGGCAATTTTGGATGCCAATTCAAATGCAGGAAATGATGTAATTGAGTTCAACATTGGCGGAGGTGGCCCCCAGAACATCTCAGTACTTTCTGATCTACCAATTATTACAGGTGGTCTTACCATCGATGGCAGCTCTCAACCATCATTTGCTGGTACTCCTTTGATAACCATTGGAGACAGCCATGGAGGTACTCTGTTTAATATTAATGTAAATGCCCCCTTTGTGTGCAACGCAGTGGATTTGAGTAAATCAGGTGCTGCAGCAGGAGTCGCATTTTCAGTTAATTTGTCCTCAAGTTTAACGGTCACCAACTGTAAATTAACCAACCGACAGTTTGGCATAATAAGTAATTCCAGTCCGATCGTTACAATTACAGGAAATGACCTGACCAATTCAGGAGTATCAGGTGGATGGGGCTTACTATTATCAAATATCACTACAAGCGCCACCATTTCAGGCAATACGTTTGCTGGTAATTCCAATGGGGTACGTCTCAATTCTTGCACCAACCTTACCATTGGATCCGTAGCGGGAGATATACAATTTGGTAGCCAACTAAAAGACACTGATTTTCCACTCGAGATATCAGGAGGCTCAAATATTACCATAAACAACCTGGATCTTGGAAAAACAGTTGCCGGTGGCAGTCAATTACAAATCAGTAATGTTAATGGCATTACAGTTACCAATTGTAACATCACCAATAGGACCTATGGTTTAATAATTACAAACTGTACTAATGTGGTAGCAACCAACAACAATCTTACCAATTCAGGTATATCAGGTGGTTATGCACTGTATTTAAATGGCAATAGTGGGACATTTGATGCGACTGGCAATACCTATGGAGGGGCAACTACACAAGCGCTTAATCTCATCAACACTTCAGGCATAACCATTGGTTCTACCGTAGGAGAATTTCAATTTGGAAGTCAATTAAAAGAAATGTCCTTTCCTATTAACGTGCAGGGAGGAAGCAATATCACCATTACAGGAGCTGATTTTGGTAAAACGGCTGCGGGTGGAAATCAGGTCAACGTTAGTTCCGTTAATGGCCTTATTGTTTCCAATAATATTATTACCAATAGAAACTATGGATTGGTCCTTTCAAGCTGTTCCAATGTATCCATAACCGGAAATGATTTTACCAATTCAGGAGTGTCCGGCGGTTTTGCATTGTACTTAAATGGAATAACTGGTACCTTAACAGCCACAGGAAATACATTTGCCGGTGCAACTACCCAGGCCATCTTTGGAAATAATCTGAGTGGAGTAACCATAGGAGCCAGTAGCGGACACATCCAGGTAGGAAGTCAGTTAAAAGAGTTTTCCAGTCCTATCACAATTGCTAGTTGTTCTAATATCACCATCACCGGGTTGGATCTTGGTTCCTCTGTAGCAGGTGGCATTGCGGTCAATATTTCCAATAGCAACACGATAAACCTAACAAATAACACATTAACCAATAGATCCTATGGAGCTATTTTTGGCACTAATAACAATCTCACAATAACAGGAAATGACTTTACCAACTCCGGCACGGGTGGAGGATATGCGCTTCACATTAATGGCATTTTTGGCACGCTCAATGTGACAGGCAATACCTTTGGTGGTAACACAACTTCAGGTTTGTTTGCCGGAGGATTTACCAGTAAAACGATTGGGGCTACAACTGGAGAAGTTCAGATTGGCAACCAATTTAAGGAATTTGATACCCCCATTTCCATCGAGGGCGGATCAAACATAAGTGTAACAGATCTGGATTTTGGAAAGACAAGTGGTTTAGGTTCCTACATTGTAATTAACAACGTAGCTACCGTGGCAGTAACCAATTGTATTTTTTCAAACCGGAACCTGGGATTGGTTTTCCAAAATTGTACCAATGTTACAGCTACCGGAAATGCCTTAAGTGCCATCAACAATTATCCATTGTATTTCAACAATGTATCTGGTTCTTTAACTGTCAATAACAACACATTCAGTGGCGACCCAATTACCGGTCTTTACTTAAATGGCATGTCGAACACGATCATTTCAGACGGTTCTGTGCCAGGTACCAATATTCAGCTTCCAAATGGATCCATATTTGGAAATCTCAGCACTTCAGTTGAACTAAACAATTGTTTCAACATAACCATAGAAAAAGTAGATCTAACCAGGACTTTATCGGGCAGATCAGGTGTCGGAATTAATGCAGCCAATTGCAGCAATACCAATATTACCAACAACCAAATTATCAATCGTACCCACGGAATAATTTTCACTGGCAGTGGTTCTTCACCCCTATTCAACATTACTTGCAACAACATTAAAAACAATACAACAGGAATTTTAATTGGAGGAAATACAGCAGCTACAAGGACCATCAACAACAATGCCATCTGGTTTAATACTACGGCTGTCCACAATGCCACCGATCCCATTCAGGCCATCGACGCAACCAACAACTGGTGGGGATCTTCTGCGGGTCCGGGTGGATGCAATAACCCCAATTCGGGTAGCAACATTACCACATCACCTGTAGCTCTTGCTATTCCAGGATGTGTATCTGGAAATTTAACAAATCCGGGTGTTGAAATAGAATTAACAGGAAACGGCAACCCAATTGGCGATGGTGATACAAGTCCGACAATATCAGATAATACAGATTATCAAAATGTCGAGGTAGGGGATACTTTGGCCCACCTTTTTACCATCCAGAATACCGGGGGCACCGACCTAATCATAAGTAACATAACATCATCAAATCCTAAATTTGTTATTAGAAATTTACCTGCTTCTGTGTCCGCCAATAGTTCTTCCAGTTTTATGGTGACATTTAACGCCACAGCTGCCGGGATTGAAAATGGAACTATAACCATCAACAACAATGACTGCGATGAGAGCATGTATGATTTTGCTGTAACAGGTAAAGGAATTCTACCTGCAGAGGCACTCAATTTTGATGGTACAGATGATTATGTCTCATTATCCTCTGCATTTTTAACAGGTCAGGCGCAGTCCACCTTTGAAGCCTGGGTCAAACCAGAGTTGAGGGTGGATGGGACGCATTATAGTCAGTTTCCCAACAATGTGTTTAGCACTGACATCCCGGGTGCGCATGGTCGGGGATTTGGTGTAGCTGTGACCTCTTCATCTTCGGGGATTTCGTTACAATACCATAATGGGTTCCGATATATTGACTACAATTTTACACCTGGTACCTGGTACCATATTGCCGTAGTTTACACCACCACAAACATCAAAACCTATGTCAATGGCAGTGTTGTTGATAACTTTAATGCAGTCAACAGTGCCACCAGTGGAGTGTTGCAAATTGGCAGACACAATACCGATGGCGTATATGGAACCAAGAGGTTCTTCAAAGGTTCTCTTGACGATATCAGGGTTTGGACAACAGCCCGCAGCTGTGACGAGATATATCAATTGCGCAACTGCGAATTAATCGGTAATGAGAGTGGATTGATAGCCTACTATAAATGCAATCAAGGCTACGCCAATGAAGACAACAGCGCTGTCACCTCCCTAATCAGTGCAACGGGTAGCAACAATGGCACACTTCAGAGTTTTGCATTGTCAGGTGCATCTTCCAATTGGATCGCTCCAGGTCAGGTTGCAGTAGGGATTAATTGTTCACCCGTGAGTAACCCTGAAATCAACGTGCAGGGAGGGTCGCCTTTGACTAGTATTCTCAATGGTGATATAACACCTTCTGTTTCGGACAGTACTGATTTTGGATTCGTGCCAGTCAATGGAAATCTGGCGACAACATTTACCATTCAAAATACAGGAATTGCGGCCTTGACGATCAACAGCATCACCTCCTCCAACAATCTTTTTGTAGTAACCGGGGTACCATCTACCATTCCTGCCAATGGGTCGGCTGTAATAACCATAATTTTTTCACCCACCACTACAGGGATCCAAAACAGTACGATCAACATTAGTAGCAACGATTGTGACGAATCATCATACCAATTCGCCATCCAAGGCACAGGTGCAACTCCTGGCGCTGCACTTCATTTTGATGGTGTGAATGATAATGTTACCATTCCCCATGCACCCAGTATCAACTTTAACACCAATGATAATTTTACCATATCCCTGCATGTCAAAATCCCTTCTACCCTGCAACCTAATACCGGGGCAATTGATAATTCTATTTTAGAAAAGGTAGGCTCCGGGATAGGCTACCCTTATGTGATTCGTTACTATAACCATACTGCTGGAGCTGGCAATAATGGGAAAGTTTGGGCTGCTCGATGGAATGGAAGTACACAACCTATAGTTACTTCAGCAGTTTCTTTGAATGATGATACCTGGCATCACATTGCTTTCATTAAAGATGGCACTACTCTTTATTTGTATGTAGATGGTATTCTCAACAGTACCACACCTGATCTGACCACCGGCTCAACTGCCAACACAGATCCGTTGTACCTTGGATCCAGGTCTAATGTCTCCAATTGGTTCAAAGGCGAAGTGGATAATCTGCAAATATGGAACACTGCCAGATCTTGTGAGGAAATTGATCAATTACGAAATTGCGAAATGACGGGCTCAGAGAGCGGACTTGTGGCGTATTATAAATTTAACCATGGTTTTGCCAATGAAAACAACAGTGGAGTGACAACGCTGGTAGATGCCACTAGTGGAGGCAACAACGGCACTCTTACCAACTTTGCACTCACCGGTGCCACATCCAACTGGAGTGCCCCGGGCGGCGTCGTTACTGGAACAAATTGCCCTGTTTCAATTGTTACACCCGAAATCAATCTACAAGGTGGCTCTCCGCTTGTTACCATAAACAGTGGAGATACCTCTCCCTCAACGATGGACTTCACAGATTTCAATGGTACATTTAGTCGAAACTTCACAATTCAGAACACGGGAACCAGCACACTAGGAATCTCAAATATTACATCAAGTAACCCTGCTTTTGTTGTGAGCAATATTCCCGGTAGTGTTTCATCCAATGGCGATACTTCATTTACCATTACCTACAATCCGGTTACTACAGGAAACCAAACATCAACCATTGTGATCAATAGCACAGACTGTAATGAGCCCGCTTATAGTTTTTTGGTTCAGGCAAGTGCTAATGCCGCAAAAGCGATCCATTTTGTAGGAGGAGAAAGTGTCACTTCACCGCCAGTTTCGGTCATGGGTTCAAAACCTTTTACGCTTGAATTCTGGGCTAAAAATGAATCCAGTTTTTGTTTTCCCATAGGAGTCAACCCCTACTTGGTGCTATTTTCTAGTGGCAACTTTGTTTTAAGGAAAGACTTTGTTGGAGATTATAACACAGGTGCTTCTGTCAGCACTTCGGGTAATGTTTGGGAACATTTTGCTCTAACCTATGATGGGATTAGCACATTCCGAGCCTATAAAAACGGGCTCCCTACCCCCAATGCTACGTTTACAGGATTTTCCGGGTCACCTGTTACAGGTCCTCTGGTTGCAGGCAATACACCGAAAGGGTTTCCATACACAGGTGCCATGGATGAGGTTAGACTTTGGAATGAACAACGATCAGATGCTCAAATTTTGGCTTCCTACAATACAGAATTAACCAGCATGTCTCCATGTCTGGAAATATATTGGAAGTTTAACCATGGCTTTGTGGGAGCTGCCAATTCATTGCTTACCACCGTACCGGATGTTGCCAACACCGTATTACAAAATGGTACATTGGCTTTATTTGCATTGAGTGGCGCAACCAGCAATTATACATTAGGATCTGGAATTACCGAATTAGCTTCAACCTATTCACCTGCACCGGAAATTGACCTGAAAGGGGGCAATCCAATCGTATCAATTACAGATGGAGACAGCAACCCTGCTGTTGCTGACAGTACCGATTTTGGAGGGGTACCCACGATGAAAACAGTCACTTACACCTTATCCAACACAGGCAATCAACCGCTAAACATAACCGGGGTTACATTTAGCGGAACCCATGCTTCGGATTTCAGTCTTGTGTCTG
This sequence comes from uncultured Bacteroidota bacterium, assembly GCA_937872515.1. GTDB lineage: Bacteria > Bacteroidota > Bacteroidia > Chitinophagales > Saprospiraceae > JADKBO01. The sequence continues at coordinate 155,924 of CALMSX010000082.1, read as the reverse complement.
CGCCTGCAGCAGTGGTGGCAGTAAGTGCAAGCACTACCTTTGTGGTTAAGTTCCAACCGGGTAATGTGGGGTTAAGATCGGCAGTGATGCACATACGGAATGATGATTGTGATGAAGGTGATTACAATGTCAACATCCAGGGCACTGGCACATGTGTTGCGCCTGTATTTACCAGTTGTCCCACCAATATAAATACAATTACGGATTTAGGAGAATGTAGTGCAGTTGTGAATTACAGTGCACTTAGTTCCGGCAATCCAGCACCTTCCTATTCTTACGTTTTTACTGGTGCAACGACCGGAAGTGGAAGTGGAACGGGAAGTGGAACTGCCTTCAATAAAGGTACTACCCAGGTGGTGGTAACTGCTACCAATGTATGTGGTGCGCCTACCTGTACTTTCACGATTTTGGTTAATGATACAGAAGCACCATCCATTACCTGCCCTGCCGGAGTGACCATCAACACCGCTCCTGCCCAGTGCACAACCACGACTACCTTACTGGCTCCAACTGTTTCAGATAACTGCAGTAGTGCTTTTGGAAACGGCCTGGACTTCAATGGTACACCCAATTATGCTAACCTTCCAGCCGGAGTGTATTTCAATGGCGCCTTCACCATTGAATGTTGGGTTTATCCAAGGCAATATTCCAATTGGTCGAGAATCATCGACTTTGGTAATGGTGCAGGTGCCAACAATGTACTTTTGGCCTACTCATTTGGAACTTCAGGCCAACCTGGCTTATACATAGAAGGTGTTCAAATACCAGCCACCACCCAAATACCACTTAATCAATGGTCACATGTAGCAGCTACGTTTTCTGGTGGTATTGGAACCATCTTTATCAATGGAGTTGCCCGTGGCAGTGGATTTTTTCCAACACCTGCAAATGTTGTCAGAAATATCAACTACATTGGAAGAAGTAACTGGGGAACCGGAGATCCGGATGCAAATGCTGTCTTTGATGAACTGCGAATCTGGAACATAGCAAAAACGCCTTCGCAAATTATGGCAGAAATGAATGTTCAACTGAATGGAAATGAACCGGGATTACAAGTCTATTTCCCATTCAATCAAGGTGTTGCGTGTGGCAACAACACCTCAATTACACACGTTTTAGACTTGGCACCAGCAGGAGGAGTTAGTAATGCTTTATTAACAAGCTTTACTCTCAACAATGGTTGTGCTAAAAATTTTACCAATGGCTACAGTGGTTCACTGACAATTGTCAATAATGCACCTTCTTTCTACAATAAAGGGACAACCAACGTAACATGGACTGTTACTGACGGCAGTGGAAACTCAAATTCATGTATACAAGTAATTACAGTAATAGACAATCAATTGCCTGTATTGACAAATCCGGGCAACCAGGTATTGAATGTCATTCCTAATACCTGTGCTGCTAATTATACCATTGCAGATCCCGTTTCAGACAACTGCACTGGCTCAACTTGGTCTTATGAACTCTCAGGAGCCACCTCAGCCATCGTCTCCGGAATAAATGACGGCATGGGAAGCGGAGTTTTGTCATTCAACAAGGGGGTTACCAATGTTTTACTAACAGCACAAGATGCAGTTGGCAACCAGGCAATTTCCATGACTTTTACGATAACGGTAAATGACAATCAGGTCCCTGTTTTGGTCAACCCAGGTAATCAAAGCTTTAATACCACGGGAAGTATATGCACTGCTGACTATGTCATACCAGATCCTATCAATGACAATTGTACGAGTGCTACCTGGTCTTATGTAATGAGTGGAGCAACTACAGGAAGTGGCAGCAACATAGCCGACGGAAACTCGAGTGGAAATTTGAGTTTCAACTATGGTATCACTTATGTGACACTCACAGGCACAGATGGTACCAATAGTGTTGGTCCTACGAACTTCACGGTCAACGTACAACACCCTGACCTCGATGTTTTTGGCAATATGATGGAAATAGGCAACGGAGATACCAACCCATCCATCAGCGATAGTACATTTATGGGACAAGTATTGCCAAACGTTGAGATAACCAGGAATTATACAATTGTAAACAATGGCAGTATTCCTTTATTGATTTCAGGAGTCAATTCTGATGATCCGGAATTTGTGGTTGTGCCATTACCCTCAACCATCTTATTACCCGGGCAACAGACCCTCCTAACGGTGCGCTTTGTCTCACCCCTTTCAGGAGCAAAAGATGCCTTAATTACCTTACAGAGCAATAGTTGTGGAGAAATACCATTTACCTTTGTCGTTGGAGCAGAAGTAGGTTGTCCCTATCCTGATTTTATGTTTATTGGTGCAAGCCAGAGCGATCCTACCAATCCTATGTTGGCTGATAACTGGCAGTATGGCTGTATACCGCCTTCTAATGACCCTGATATAAAAATCACCATCATGGCAGGAGAAATCTTTATGGCTAATAACCCGATCATTGGAGACATCATCAACTATGGCATTCTAAAAGGGAATCTAAACCTGAGTGGAAAATTGACCAATTACGGGACACTGGCACCCGGAAATTAATTTAAAATAGTAAGCACATGACCATTGACCGTCATGTGCTTACTTCTTATGATGACGACCCTTACCGCTGTAACAATATCCCAAAAAGTGTTAAAAATTCTAGTGTTTATATCAAATGTAATGACAACTTCGTTTTGTTTGTAACTTTGATTCATGAGTACTAAATACGGATTTTTTTTACTGCTTTTCTGTTCTACTTTTCTATATGCTCAGAATAAAATTATAAATAGTTGGGGGGTTGAAGCAGTAACCACTTTCACAAAATGGTATTGGCCATCAGTTGGTGATGGAAGTCCCGGGCAACAGATACAGCTGCCTGATGTAAACTATCGCCAGGGAATAGGCCTTTCGCTAAGAAAAAGATTCCTACTTACTGGATCAATAAACTGTAATGTAAACCTGGGGTGGAATCAGAATAGAACAGCAGTGAAAACGACGGGGCCTGTAATGATCCAAGTAAATAACCAGACTACTTTAATTCAATTGGATAACATTGACTACCGGTTTCATCAAATCTATATATTACCTACCCTATCCTACCCACTTTTCAAAGGACTCGAAGCTGAAGGTGGCCTTTATCTTTCTCATGCATTAGAAAGTATGCAATTCAGGTTGGGCAACTTTATAGATTGGACGAAGTCATCTGCATTTCAACAAAATTGGGACTATGGGCTGTCAGGCGGACTTACTTTTTCCATGCGTTCCTTCTATTTCAGAGCTGCATTTCAATATGGACTTAAAAATCAAGAGGAATTCAGCATTACTGATGCCAATGGACAATCTTTGGGAAAAGCCTCCCTGCACTATCATTTTCTGACAGCAGGATTGGGTTATTATTTTTAAAGATTCATAGTTCTGAATATTCATTTTGAAGTAGAGTAATGGGCTAAATAAAAATCCGCAATTGCCAACAATGTGGCAATTGCGAATGGGTTATTTAATTTTGTAAACTAAAACTTCGGTAAAATGATCTCTGTCAGTGGCGATAAATGTAAAACCCAGTTCAATCAATCGCTTTTTCATTTTTTCATCAATCACAGCCGCAATCATCATTTTTTCATATTTACCTTTTAGCCCCTTAAGTTTTTCAATGTCTTCCATAACATCTTTTTCAAAAACATCATTTTTGTACTTATGAGTTTGGGCTTTTATTTCAACAGCCACAGGAATCTGCCCTATGGAATTGCTGTTAATCAGCCAGTCAAGTCTTACACCAGGCAATATTACTTCCCGTCTGAAATCATATTGTGTTTTATCAACAACATCCATCCAGGCTGGAAAATCAATTTGAAACCAATACTCCCAACCTCCTTCAATATAAAGTATGGGTTGGAGCAACCGGGCGTATAACCAAGCGGTAAGATTTTTGGGTAAATCGTCGATATTATAAGGATTCATATCTGTATAATTAAAAAGACATCAAATTATTTACCTGCTTTTTCTATCAGGTAGCGTTTTGCTACATCCAGCTCCCATTCGTTCAAGAACAGGTTGTCCAGTGAGCTAATTGCCATCTTCAGGCCGTCTGAAACATCTGCACGATTGGCAAAATCTAATGAAAGCGCATCAATGGCTTTTGTCACCTGGTTGTATTTATCATACTCCTCCATCAATTTTGCTCTATCAAGTTTTACACTATCAAGTGCAACATCATAAGCGGCTTTAGTTGATACAAAATCCTGAATTTTGTCTTTCATGATTTTTTTCAAGCTGTCCGCCATTTGCTGGCGAATGGCAATGATCAAATCATCCAGGATTTTAAGTTCTATTTCAGTGGTAACCAGCATTTGCTGCAAGCCAATGGCCTTGGCTTCTGCTACACTCATGTATACCTCAAAAACGATTTGAAATGAGCCAATGAATTGATTGGTAAAAAAAGTATTGTTGGTTGATACAGCCCCGGATGAACCAAAAAAGAGGTGCATACCACCAGACAAAGGCATGTCTTTTAACTCAGCCTTTCTGCTCACATCCGATGCCACTGAAAATTGAGATAAAACGGCTGAAATCATCGCTTTTACCCGTGCAATGACAAGACTATAATCACCCGCAAAAACACCTATAAAATCTTTGGCGTTATCAATGGTACTTTTGGATGCATCCTCAGAACCTGGTACTTTTTTTGATGGAAAATCTCCTCCTGATAATGCATTTCCAATTGAGTCAATGATTTTATTGACCCTGTCAAGAGACCAGTCATCATAGTTTTGGTAATCGCTTTGTTTATTTCCAAACAGACGGGCATGGTCCCAATTGTTGCCTTCGTAATGGGTTTTTACCTGTTTTCCAATTTCACCAGATATCCGATCTTCTTCAAGTTTTGACTCATCTTCCAGTTTTTTCATAAAGTCTCTGAATTTCTGGTCTTCAGCCATTTTTTCTTCAATGCTTTTACTTTTTCCCATTGTAGTTATTTTTAGGTTAGTTAATAATGCAATGGTAATTACATTCTTGAGATGCCGAAACCGAAATAACACGCAATTATTTAGCATGTAATATTCCTTAGTTTCAATGTTCTTTAATACTTGGGGCAATGTTGTTATTATACTCTTCCTTATTAAGTATTATTACCTGATGTTGGTCGAGCGTAGAATTACGACTTTCATTTTTTTAATTAAAGCTTTCTATTTTAGAACTATTTACTATAATGCTTTAGTAGGTATAATAAGATCCATTCTTTTTAAGCTGCATTCACGTCTTTTGAAATTGGCAGGCTTTATTAGCAGAATTAAGAAATTAATTAGAATTGCCAGTAAGAAGCGTTCACATCAATACATTGGGTTTAGGGACATTTTAGGTTGTATTAATAAAATGGATCTGATTCTTTAAAATACAGGAGGGACATACCATGTTTTTAAAATAAATATGCATAAATATCCATATATTCAAGATAATATTTTGTTACATTTGGCTGTTGTAGTATTTTTGCAATACTAGATGTTCTTTTGTGAGATGAAAAATGGGATTAATAATAGAATATTTCAACACTTCATCCTAACCTTAATCTGTTTGATTTCTTTGAATAACAAGATTCAAAGCCAAACCATTTATGGAATTACAGGGGGAGCCGGGGTTGGTTTTCTTACAGAGATTACCATTATCAATGGACAATGCAATGTTTCCACGGTTGGCCCCTTGGTCGATATAGCGAGTGGGCTTCCAATTTTGTTTCATGATTTAGCTATCTGTCCGGATGGTACTTTGTATGCTCAGGGAATGGGTCTTTTGTACAGTATAGACCCTAGCAATGGTCTGTGCACACCACTTTTTCCGACAAATGTTTTTAACATTAATGGACTGACATGTTCCCCTGAAAATATTTTATATGGCGTTTCCAACAATCCTTTACCCCATAGTTTGATTGAAATTGACCCTTCATCGTCGAGTTCTACCAATTTAGGACCCCTCAATTTTTGGGCCGGTGGTGACCTTGTTTTTTTTAATGATCAACTCTATTGCGTTTCTGACGATGGACTTTTTATTGTAAACACTGGTAATCCTCAATCCAGCACCTTTGTTTTTCATTGCGGCTTCTATCCAGCTTTGACCGTTTTACCCGGTTATTGTAATTCGATGTTGGCTTCTGACCTCGATGGACAGTTTTTTCAAATTAATCCAGACACCCAGGAGGAAAATTTGTTGTGCAGTCCGGGACAATATATGTTTGATTTTACCAGTTTGGCGGAATTTGATCCAGCAACCCAATGTCCTTTCATAATAGACCTCGACGATGACAATAGTTCCGGTGCGGATGAATATGATTTTAACGGACCTGTGTATAATTGCAACACTTCAGACGGAATACCCATCTGTGATCAGGATGTGAAAATTATGTCTGATATTAAAATTTTATCTATTACCATCACTCTTGAAGATGGAATTTTGGACGGCCTCGCAGAGTATCTCAAATTTGAGGGGAATGTGCCTTTTATCAGTGTTTCCGGCTCAGGAAGCCAATCCATCACATTGACCAATACCGGTAATGCCAGTATAGTCAGTTTTGAAAATGCGTTGAGATCGATACTTTATTATAATGATGCAGACCCTCTTACGCCCGGGCAAAGAATCATTAAAGTAGTTGGCATCAACCTTTTGGGCATATCGTCTAATGATGCGTTTGCATTCCTTGAAGTTGAAAACCTGACTCAACTGGAGGTCGACCTGGGTCCTGACACCACTCTTTGTCAGGGAATAACTTATTTGTTAGATGCCTATTATCCCGGTGCAACATATCAGTGGAATACAGGAGAAACCAATTCATTTGTGTTTGTTACCGAGCCTGGACTTTATGCGGTTACGGTAAGTCACCCTGACAGATGTCCGGGTCATGACGAGGTTGAAATAGATTTTATACCCTCTGCTATCACTTCCCTTCAATTACCCGCAGTGGTATGTTCAGGAGATAGTGTTGAAATCAAAATCAACTCTGAATTATCAGATCCTTTCGACATGGTTTTACAATCTACATCAGGCCAAAACTGGATACTAACACAGATTGAAAACGGTCATCATTTTAAATTTCAAGCCAATCGGAACCAAACCATTAGTGTTCTTTCCATAACGAGTGAGGAAACACCTTGTGCATTGTCTGAACTACCATCCTATCAAGTGCGTGTAGAAGAAAAGGATACAATTTACAATCGATTCAACTTTTGTGCCGGTGACAGTATTTGGCATTTAAATCAATGGCATTATACATCAGATACGCTCCAACAATCGTTGAAAAACAAATTTGGGTGTGATAGTTTGATTTTTTCTCTTTTGCATCGCATTGATAACGATACTCTCCTAACCCAGGTTTTTACTTGTAAACCTGGAGAAGAGGCGATTACTTATGTTTCGACCCTAAGCCCGGAAGGTTGTCCCATTGTAAATGCAGTGGAGACCCTTTTAGCATTGTCAGATACCCTTAAATTATTTACTTCCACATGCAGATTATCTGAATCCGGGATCTTTGAAACTACCTATACCAATGCATATGGTTGTGATTCAATTGTTGTTGAAAACAAAGTATATCAAAATGATTTAATAATATATGTAAGTCAGACTACCTGTATAGCCTCAGACACCCAGACTGTTACCATCCCTCTTGTCAGCCAGGAAGGTTGTGATTCTATCGTAGTGTTTCAGAAACTGTTTAAACCCGCAGACACAACCCAACTAACCTCTTTTACATGCTACCCTCAGGAAGCCGGCACAAATTCTATCGTTTCCACCAACCAATTTGGTTGTGACAGTATCGTAATAGAAACTACTTTTTTGATTACTGTTGATACTACCCGTTTACGACACTCAACCTGTGAGATAACAATGGCAGGGACCTTTACCAGTATTTATCCCTCAATTTACGGTTGTGATTCAGTGGTGATTGATGAAATCATTTACATCAAAGCGGATACTACCCAGATCCAACAGTATTCCTGTCTCCATACAGAAATTGGCTATGACACAGTTTACCTAAGCTCATTTTTGGGTTGCGATTCAGTTATTGTCATTCATGTTGATTATTTGGCCCCCGACACCATTTTTGCTTCCCGGTTAAGTTGCGATTCGACTCAGGCAGGTACTTTTATACTAAATAACGTTTCTCAGGCAGGCTGTGATTCAATTACCAAATTGTCTATAAACTATTATTTACCAGATACCCATTTTATATTTAAAACAAGTTGCAGTGCTGAAGAAGCTGGTGTGTTTGAGAATCATTACACTACATCAATAGGATGCGATTCGGTCGTCATTGTTCGTATTGACAAATTAAAAACCGATACCACTTTTTTGGAAAATGTCACATGTAATTTGCAAGAAGCAGGCTTGTTTACTCACTCCCTGATCAATCAATGGGGCTGTGATTCTACGGTATATACGGATATTAAATGGGTAAGTGCCGATACCCTTAAAATACATGAAAAACGATGTGACATTGCCACTGATAGTCTTATTGAACTTTTTTACCTCAATCACTGGGGCTGCGATTCATTAGTTCAAATATTTTGGGAAGCACTGCCCAACGATTTCACTCAAATAGTTGATACCATCTGCATACAACAAGATACTACAGCCAAACAGATTTTGTTAACCAATTCATACGGATGTGATTCAATCGTTAATATTCGTTTTGTCTATAAAAGTGATCTTACCATATTGCCAGAAATTTTGACTTGTGATTCCATCGTAGAAGATACTGTTTATTTAATATTGGAAAATAGTCTGGGTTGTGATAGCCTGGTAGTCCAGCCCTATAAGAGGAAGACCGCCGAAGAATGCAAAAAAGTTTACAATCTAATCTTGCCAAATATTATTTACCCCGGATCTTCTGATCAGGGCACCTTTCATATCAACTCTGGTTCTGACCTGTTTATCCAGGAATTCAGTATTTACGACAGATGGGGCAATCTAATGTATCACAAAACTGATGAACCGCTCCATCTTCACCAGGGCTGGAACGGTACTTTTAATGGAATTCCGGTGGTAGATGGTGTTTACGCCTACTATATCCAGGTTTTATGGGATGGATATATTTTTAAGTACAGTGGGGATATTACTGTGATCAAATAAAACAACTTTGATTTTAAGTTATTAGCAGGAAAGATAGACCGAAACAAAATGGAAAACGGTTCCACCCAATACAAGTACATGCCAAACAGAATGATAGTAAAGCTTATGGTCTTTTAAATAAAAGTAAACACCTGTCATATAGGATATCCCACCAACAACAATCCAAACAATAACAGAACCGGGCATTGCAAGCCAAAGAGGTTTGATGACAAAAACCAACATCCAGCCCAAGGCAACATAACTTGCCACTGAAAGCCATTCCCATTTATCGAAAAAGAAAATTTTATAAATGATTCCAAAAAAAACTATGGACCACATGGTGCTTAAAAAAATGGTCGATAACTGGTCAGGTAAATACCGAATCATCAAAGGTGTATAAGTTCCTGCTATTAAAAAGTAAATGCTAATGTGGTCCAACTTACGCATCAAAACCTTGGTTTTAGGAGACTTGACGTAATGGTAGGTGGACGAAAAGGTATAAACCAGTAGCATGCCCAGACCAAAAACCAGGATGCCATAAAAATATTGCATCTGGCCAGGCTGATACGCTTTCCATAGGGCAAAGGGAGTGGCAAAAACACAAAACAACAAACCAAGGGCATGAGTTATGGTATTAGCCATTTCTTCCTCATGGCTTTGCGCCCTGTTTTTGGCAATACTGTCTATGGAAGGAAGTTTCTTTTTTGACATGGTGCAAAATTAAATCATTAATTCCGGCCCACGTCCAGGTTTTTTGTTATTAAAAACCCAATGAAATGATAAATGACTGCCAATGTAACCCAGGTCACTTCACAAAAACAAGGGGCTATGTATCTTTGCAAAAAATAATTCTATGTTTGATTTTATAAAAAAACTGTTTGGTGGTGGTCCATCTGTTGACCTGGCCGCTTTGATTCAAGGAGGTGCATATCTGGTGGATGTGCGTTCAAAAGCCGAATTTTCTTCAGGGCATGTGAAGGGTTCTGTGAACATTCCATTGGACACACTGGCTTCTAATCTGGGTAAGTTAAAGGGCAAAGAAACCATTGTAGTATTCTGTCGAAGCGGAAATAGGAGCAGCATGGCCAAATCTCTTTTAGAACAAAATGGTTTTAACAATGTAGTAAATGGAGGTTCCTGGCACAATGTGAACCAATATGTAGGCTAATCTGTTGAAAAAATAAAAAATGATCCATACCATAGAAGTTGAAAACATCAAGTGCGGGGGTTGTATGAACACCATTCGCCAGGCCATAGGAAAAATTGACGGTGTAAAAGGCGTGGAAATTGAGGAAAATAAAACCACAGTTCACATCGATTCTGAGACGGAACGAGATCTTTTGGTTCAGAAACTGGCATCTTTGGGCTACCCTGAAATGGGCAACAACAACCTTTTACACCAGGCTAAGTCTTTTGTGAGTTGTGCCATTGGCAGGATGAGCGACCCTGTTCAATGATCTAAACTATGCTAATAATTAGTTAAAAGCCATTATATATTCCAAAAATGTTTCATATTTGCGGCCTGGAGGCAATATTGTTGTGCTTCAGGTGTTTAAATACTTAAAACAAAAATGAAATTCATGAAAATTGACAAATTATTAGTAGCTGCTTTTTTGTTCTATGCTTCTATGGCCTTGGCCCAGGACTTAACGGATGAGAAAAGTAAAGTTACCTACGCTTTAGGGGTTACCCTTGCAGAAGACCTTAAAAGTGCGGGTCTTCAAAATTACGATAAAACGCTGCTTATCAAAGCCATAGACGAATATATGGCTGGCAAAAGTGCCATGGACGCCACAGCTGCCAAAAGTATCATGACAAAATTTAGAACAGAAATGACTATAAAAGTAGGTGCCGATTTTCTGGCGGCCAATAGTAAAAAACCAGGAGTGATCACCTTACCTAATGGTATTCAATACGAAGTATTGGCTTCAGGTCCGGCCGGTGGTCCAAAACCCAAACTGACAGACAAGGTTAAAACTCACTACCATGGTACTTTGATCGATGGTAAAGTTTTTGACTCAAGCGTTCAAAGAGGTGAGCCTATCAGCTTTGGCCTTGGCCAGGTGATCAGAGGATGGCAGGAATCACTACAGTTGATGTCTGTTGGTGACAAGTGGAGAATCTTCCTACCTTATAATATGGCTTATGGAGAAAGAGGTGCCGGCGGATCCATTCCTCCCTATGCAACCCTTATTTTCGAAGTAGAATTATTGGGTATCAACGAATAATTATATTTCCATGCGGATCGACATCATATCGGCCGTACCGGAACTTTTGACGAGTCCCTTCTCTCATTCTATATTAAAACGGGCTGAGGAAAGGGGCTTGTTGTTTGTAATGGTACATGACCTGAGAGCCTATGGCGTAGGCAAAAACAGACAAATTGATGACTATCAATACGGTGGAGGTGCCGGTATGGTAATGATGTGTGAACCCATCGACCATCTTATCACGGAGTTAAAAGAGGAACGGGTTTATGACGATATCATCTACATGACCCCCGATGGAGCCACCTTTCAACAAGGGATGGCCAATCAGTTGTCATTAAAGGAAAATCTGATGATCATCTGCGGTCATTACAAAGGTATCGATGACCGGATCCGGCAAATCCATGTAACCCGGGAAATTTCAGTGGGTGATTATGTATTATCTGGGGGAGAATTGGCGGCAGCCATTGTGGTGGATGCCGTAGGCAGACTGATCCCCGGAGTGCTCAATGATGAAGCTTCTGCTTTACTGGATACCTTTCAGGACGATTTATTAGCCCCTCCTATTTATACCCGCCCTTCAGAATTTAAGGGACACAAAGTACCAGATGTTTTGCTAAGTGGCAATGATGCCCGGATCGATGATTGGAGGACCGAAATGTCGATAGCCAGAACCAAAGAAAGACGGCCGGATTTATTTCAAAAATTGGATCCTTCATGAGCCTGCATATCCTGACAGAACCAAACATTCAGATAGATCCAGAAATTCTGGCTGAACTAACCAATGAAACAGAAGAAGCGGGGCAGGTTGTATTACACATCCTTTACAACACGCCCATGAACACCTTCATGAACATCAGAATCTGGCCCACCACCTATTTGTTTGATCAACATTCCAACCATAGAAGCGAGTTGGTGCATGTAGAAAATATTTGTCTTTACCCCAATTGGATGCCTTGCTTTCCGGGAGAAAAATTCCATTTTACCCTTATATTTTCCGGGCTACCTAAAAACTGTACGGTGTTTGATTTCATTGAAGTATGCGACAACGAGGCAGGCGCATTTGAAGCCCGTGGCTTACATCGCAATGCTACAGATGTGTATTTTCTGGAAGTGCTTTGATTCAGGATGCCAATTTTTTCCTACAATCAAGTTGGGGCAATGGATTAAATGACAAAAAAGTCAGGTGGAGAACCTTTAGCTCATCCACACTAACTCTATGTCTTAACTCTTTAATTTCCTGCTGTTTTTGGCAACTTTGAAAAAGCATCAGTCATTTCCTTGCTGATGGCTCCTTTGGTAAAACGCAAAAAGGTTTTTGGATCCACCTGCAGCGTAATTTCGTTCTCATCCACTTTGGTGATCTGACCAATGATTCCACTGGATGTCACCACTTCATCTCCCTTCTTCAAACCTACCTGAAATAGATTTTGCTCCTTTTGGCGTTTGATTTGTGGGCGTAAAAAAAAGAAATACATAATGACAAAGAGCACACCCATCATCAACAAAGATGTCATTGAACTGCTTCCGGCTTGTAGTATAAAAAGGTTCATTTTATGAATTGGTTTGGTTTTAAATTAGTCTAAAAAAATATTTTCTACGATTTCAAGTCCGTATCCTATTAACCCTACCCTCTTTTTGGGGTGATTGGAAATGAGTCTGATCTTTTGTACGCCAAGGTCCCTCAAAATTTGGGCTCCTACACCAAAATCTCTTTGTTCTTCTGATGGAAGAGGGTTGTTGTCCGGATTATTGTCAAGCGTCTTAAGTTTGTTGAGCAGCTCTTCGTTTTTTTCACCTTGTCTCATATACAGTAAAATACCGTTCTGCTCGCCTGAAATCAGCTTCAGCGATTTGCTTAAAGTTTCAGCATAGCCATCGAAAAGCATGCCCAGAATATCACCCGTTTCTGCATGGGAATGCACCCTCACCAGGGTCGGAAAGGTGGGATCTATTTCTCCCATGTGGAGGGCAATGTGAATGTCTCCATTGGTAAGTTGTTTAAATGCAGTAACCGTAAATTTACCATATTGGGTTTCCATCGTTGTTTGCAACTCGCGCTGGACCAGGGTTTCATTGCGCATCCGGTAGGCAACCAGATCTTTGATGCTGATGATCTTCAGTCCAAATTTTTTGGAGACATCAATGAGCTGTGGTAGCCTGGCCATGGTCCCGTCTTCATTGAGGATTTCAACCAAAACACCAGCAGGATAAAAGCCTGCAAGTCTTGATAAATCGACAGCTGCTTCTGTATGACCGGTCCTTCTCAATACTCCTCCCTTTTTTGCAATAAGAGGAAAGATGTGGCCAGGACGGGCAAAGTCTTTGGCTACTATTTCAGGGTTGGTGATGGCTTTAATACCAGTAGCCCTGTCATACGCGGAAATGCCGGTTGTACATCCATGCCCCAAAAGATCAATGCTGATGGTAAATGCCGTGTGATGCATGGCGGTGTTGTCTCTTACCATCAAAGCAAGTTCCAGTTCTCTAGCTCTTTCTTCTTCGATAGGCGTGCATATCAATCCACGACCATTGGTGGCCATAAAATTTATTATTTCAGGCGTAATACAATCTGCTGCGCAGATAAAGTCACCTTCATTTTCTCTGTCTTCATCATCAACAACAATGATCACTTTCCCATTTCTCATGTCTTCAAGAGCAGACTCAATGGTGTCTAGCAGGATGGAGTTTTTTTCGGTAGTTGTCATATTGGAAGTAACCAGCATGGTTTAAATTGATTGAATTTTTTCAGTCATAAAGGTAAATATAATCATGCAATTAGAACAAGGCAAAATGGCTGTTATACAGCAAATAACATAATTTTATACTGAAAGTGAGTCCAATTTCTGATCGCAACAGGAAAAAAATTGTTTTTTAAGGATTTTACCATATAAAATACCAAGGACACCCCAAAAATTTAGAAAATTGGCTTCGGTTCGTTTTTTAGGAAAGAAAGCACAAAATTTTATTTTGATTAAACTATATCTTTAGTATTCAACAAGTTAGACAGCTTGGATGTGTTTTTTTCCCAGGAATACCGCTGCTCAACAAAGGTCCTGGCCTTCTCGCTAAGACTCTGTCTCAACGATGAATCTGATAACAATAATTGAATGGCGCCAACAAACTGCTCTACATTCTCTGCTACCCACAATTCCTGTTGGTGGATAGCTCCAACACCCAAGGCTACATCAGGAGAACAAATAACAGGAATGCCACAGGCCATGGCTTCTAATATTTTATTTTGTTGGCCGGTGCCATAAAAGATCGGAGCCACCAAAATTTTCATTTTCCAATAAGAGGTCCGAATGTCATCTACCCACGAAACCACCTTCACCTTGTCACTTGAAAAAGAAAGGACTTCTGCAGAGGGCCTGGCGCCTGACAATAAAATCTTCAGCTCATATCCCGCATGTTTTTGAAAGGCGGGTTGGATCTCATTTATTAAAAACCGCACTGCTCCAATGTTGGGCAGATATCCTAAATTACCCACAAAGCCAATATCAAAAGCTTGCTCATCCTGTCTCGAAATGACAAAATATGTTGTGTCGATGCCATTGGCTACAATTTCAAGAGGTGCATGTTCAACAGGTAAGTCCAGGGCTTCAGCGTCTGCGCTTGTTATAACACTCAGAGCGTTGAATTGAACAGATAACGCTTTTTCATATCTTTTAACCCGCCCTGCCTCCAACCGGTAAAGCCATCTCAAAGGAAAGGAAGAGAGGTCAGCTCTTTTCTCCATACCCAAGCCCAAGGCATCCATATAATCTAGTACCTTGTGTTGGGAGAGTTGCCTGCAATATGGTGCCATTCGAATCAGTTGGCACAAAACGGAGTCGATTCCCGCCTCTTCGAATTCTTGCCTGAGTTGTTTCTCAAATTTGTGATTATAGGTCAATCCAGATTGAAAGGGCCAGCCTTTCCATAAGGCGAAACACAGACCCATTAATTTTTGCCACCACGTGCTTTGTAAGACCACTATCTTCTGACAATATTGACTCACCTCAGCCATATCTGCCTTTGATGGCAAAGAGTCATTTACCGTATATAAAAATACTTCGTGATGCTTAGACAAAACTTTTAACTGGTGGAATAAACGCAACTTATCCCCTCTTTCCAGAGGATAGGGAAATCGGGAGCAAATTATGGCAATGCGCAAAATTATCTTTTAAATGTTGATGCCACCACCACTTGCTCTTTGTTCGAATAGTCGTAAAAGCCCTCACCCGACTTTCTGCCGAGTTTGCCTGCTGTAACCATATTGACCAGCAATGGGCAGGGTGCATATTTTGGATTTCCAAATCCATCCTGCAGTACGCGCATAATTGACAAACAAACATCGAGTCCTATAAAATCTGCGAGGGTCAAGGGTCCCATTGGATGGGCCATTCCCAGTTTCATTACTTCGTCTATTTCGTTTACCCCTGCAACACCTTCGTATAGGGTATAGATGGCTTCATTGATCATTGGCATTAAAATTCGATTGGCAACAAAACCCGGATAATCATTGACTTCAACCGGTATCTTTCCAATTTTCGTCGATAATGCCATGATGGTTTCGCACACCAGATCACTGGTGGCATAACCCCTAATCACCTCTACCAGTTTCATGATGGGTACCGGGTTCATGAAGTGCATTCCGATCACCTTATCGGGTCGTTGGGTTACGGCCGCAATTTTAGTGATCGAGATTGAGCTCGTATTGGTAGCAAGAATGCAATGATCAGGAGCAGCTGCATCCATTTGCTTAAAAATCTGCAACTTTAAATCCACATTTTCAGTGGCCGCTTCTACCACTAGATCGGCATTGGCACAGGCGTCTTGAACGGAGGTAGTAGTACCAATTCTACTGAGCGTGTCTAATTTACCGGCTTCGTCAAGGCTACCTTTTTTGACCATTCTGTCCAGGTTTGCCGTTATCGTGTGGATGGCTTTCTCCAGACTGGTTTGCTGAATATCACATAAGCTTACATCATACCCATTTTGGGCAAAAACATGAGCTATTCCATTCCCCATTGTCCCCGCACCTATGACTGTTATCCTTTGCATTGCAAATGTTTTAAGGCTGCAAATGTAATCAAAAAACATCGATCTTTTCGGACTAGCCGGGCTAAGTTGATTTGAATTTTATCTATATATTTACACAAATTTGAACCATGGACCCATACCACAATCCCATAGATTTAGACTTTGTAAATCAAAAGACAGAAGCCCTTTTTAAAGAAGTATCCAAATTCATAGTGGGCCAGCATTCCATGGTGCGTTATATCACCAATGGCCTGCTTTGTAATGGCCACATTTTGTTGGAAGGCAATCCCGGATTAGCCAAAACCACTACGGCCCGATGCATCGCTAAAACCCTGGCCTGTGGCTTTAGCCGTATCCAGTTTACGCCTGATCTAATGCCCGCCGATATCCTTGGTACTGCTATATTTAACCCCCAAAACCAGCAATTTGAATTCAGGAAAGGCCCCATTTTTTCTAATTTTATATTAATAGATGAAATCAATCGGGCACCGGCAAGAACCCAAAGTGCCCTATTTGAAGTAATGGAGGAGCGCCAAGTGAGTGTGGATGGAAGCCAACATCTTTTAACCTTCCCTTTTTTGGTGATTGCCACCCAAAATCCAATTGAAATGGAAGGCACTTATCGCTTACCTGAAGCCCAGCTTGACCGATTTCAACTCAAGATTGACATTCCCTATCCCAGTCCTGAAGAAGAGACCCTATTGCTTATGCAATTCAGGGAAGGCAAAGACCTTTCAGACATTGACCAGGTGCAGGCAGTCTGGGATATCCAGGACCTTAAAAAGCTTCAGTCATGGGTCAACCAGGTTACTGTTGATGAAAAGCTGATCCTTTATATTACTGCCATTGTACAAAACAGTCGTAAATCAAAGGACTTTATGCTAGGGGCGTCACCCCGGGCTGCCATCTATCTGTTAAAATCGGCAAGAGCACATGCCTTGCTGGAAGGAAGGGATTTTGTAATCCCTGAAGATATTGTAGAAGTGAGTCTGCCGGTTTTATCGCACCGGTTGATACTAAGTGCAGAGAGAGAACTGGATGGCGCAGGTATGTCAAATCTGGTCAAAAAACTGGTCAAGTCAGTTGAGGTCCCAAGATGATTAAATTCCTATCAAGTTTATATCCAGGCAGCCATTTTCTTTATGGTCTGGCCATTGCCATTGTCTTGTTGATTATGGCCTTTGGCCTTGGTTTACCTTCATGGACTGGCTTAATCATCATCGGCCTTTGGCTTGGTTTGTTACTAAGGGAAATTTACTTTTTGTATGGTTCAAACGTGGGTATCACAGGATCCAGGATATTGGCCGACAGATTATCGAATGGAGATGACAATACCATAGTGATCAAGATATCTAACCACTATGCAAGGGCTGTAGCCATCACCGTGTTGGAAGAGCTGCCTTATCAATTTCAAATTCGCAACCAGATTTGGAGGGAAAAAATATTGGGATCCGGAGAATTAAATTTGACATACCTGCTCAAACCCGTCATGAGGGGAAAATATCAGTTTGGCAATACCCTTGTTTTTGTGAGTACCGGGCTGAATTTATGGGAACGCAAGTTTGTACTGAGTACGCAAAAAGAACATGCCGTTTATCCATCTTTTCTGCAAATGGCGAAGTATGAACTCCTGGCCTTTGGGAACCAAACTTCAGAAAGAGGACTGCGAAAACTACCCAGAAGAGGGGTCGGCCTGGAATTTGATCAAATCAAAAAATATCATATGGGTGATGACCCCCGACAGATCAACTGGAGGGCAAGTGCCCGGCAGGGAGAATTGATGGTCAACAATTATACCGAAGAAAAAAGCCAGAATATTTACCAGGTGGTGGATCAGGGCAGGTTGATGCAATTTCCCTTTGAAGGCATGTATTTGCTTGACTATGCCATTAATTCTGCGTTGATGCTTTCCAACATTGTACTCAAAAAGGGCGATAAGGCAGGGTTGATCTGTTTTGATAAAAATGTCTCTGCCCATGTTTCCGCTTCCCGATCCAGAATTACCCTGCATCATATTCTTGAAAAGTTGTACCATCTGGATACAGAAATACAAAATGCTGACCATGCAAGACTGGCTTCCTGGTCATTACAAAATTTATCTCAAAGGTGCGTTTTGTTTCTCTATACACACTTTGTGAACTACGATAGTTATTTGCGAAAAGAAAAATACATCCATTCACTTTCCACCCGCCATCTGGTTATTGCCATCATGTTTACCAATACAGGGGTCAATGACTTAATATACAGAAAGACCAAATCCTCAAGAGAAATATACGAACAGGTGTTGGCAGAACAACAGGCTGTAGATCAGATGCGGATACAGCGAAGACTAAGGTCGTTGGGTGTAGAGTGTGTGCTCACCACACCTCAAAATCTGAGCGTAGACAGCTTAAACAAGTATCTTGAACTCAAGGCTATGGGCCGAACCTAATAATTATTTTTTCCTACACGAAAACATCCAATCGAAAAAGTCTGCTTCCTGAAATACATAGGTCCACGCATTGTGTTCAACGTTTGGATATTCCTTGTAAGCCACATTGGCTCCCTGCTTTTGAAGGGCTTCAAAAATGCGCCTGGAATGATCGGGTAGCACTACCTTATCCTGTGCCCCATGATAAATGCGAATACAATTAGTCTTTGCCATTTCAGCTGCTTTTTCAAGATAAGCCCCACCACAAATAGGAGCGGCAGCTGCAACCAATCCTGGTTTACGCCACAGAATCTCCCAGGTTGCCATACCTCCCATAGATAAACCAGTTACATAAATTCGATTCTTATCAATATAAGGAAGTTGAATCATTGAATCAATAAGGGCCAGTGTGGCTTGCATAGCAGGGGTCGCAACCTTGTCATTAAAAACAAATTTTCGGTCACCTTCTGCATTGGTATTTCTATCTACACTCGACCAATAATCTTCGGTTGGGCATTGAGGTAGGACAACCACGGCCGGATATTTTTGATTGTTTTCTTGCAGCCATTTGCGACCATGAATGAGTTGCCTTTCATTGTCTGTTCCTCTCTCACCGGCACCATGCATAAAAATGAGAAGAGGATATTGACCTCTTTTTACTACAGGATACAGGATTCGGTAGGGAAGAGTTCCATTTTGGAATGAGTATTCTTTTTTGAGGAAGGCACCTTTTTCTTCGTTTTTAATAATCGGAGAATAAGTCAGACACCCACCGGAGAGCAATAACATCGAAGTGAATACAAATAGGAATCTCATGCTATTTTTTTTCAGGTAAAAATACTTCTGCCATCATACAACGAACACTGCCACCACCAATGTTTTCAATCAAAGGTATATCACCTACCAGGATATTTGTATGTTTTTCGATCTTCGCCTTTTGATCTGGGGTAAGCGAGGCAAAAGCGGTAGAAGACATGACCAAATAGTGGGTACCCTCATTGTTTTGAACTTCCAGCATGTTTCCGGCAAAGTGCTCAACCTGATCGAGAGAAATGGTTATTATTTCTTTTTCAGTATCAGAAAGGCTTTGTTTTAATCGCTCTTTTTCCGGAGATTCGGGAATACAATCCAAACAAATAACACAAAAACTATGACCAATGGCCATCATTACATTGGTATGGTAGATATCCTGGCCATTGCGATCTTTGGCAAAAAAGTATACTTTTTTATACCCTGTGAGAATGCACCACTTATCCAACAATCTAAGATCGGTTCGTGGGCTAAGATTGGCATAAGCTATTTTGTTTTCTCTGTCGAGAATGAGGCTGCCAGTGCCTTCCAAAAACAAGCCTTCTTCTTCATAGTGCTCAAATGTATAATCCTTGGTAATTTCAAACTTTGATTTGAGTCCCTCAATGATATCAGCCCTTCTCTCTACCCTCCTGTTGGGCGAAAACATGGGATAGGTCATTACCAAGCCATCCTCATGAAAACTCACCCAATTATTGGGAAATACAGCATCTGGTTTTATGGGTTGATCCGTATCCTCAACCACCATTACATTGATGTTTTTTGATCTGAGAACTTCTACAAATCGATCAAATTCAGCAGTAGCGGTAGCGGCAATGTCATTGGCGTTATCACCCTCTATTTTATTTTGAAATGAATTGTTTTGGGCTGTTTCTTCATTGAATCCAAAGTGATGGGGCCTGATCATTAAAATATGCGAAGTGGTTTGAGCCATATTTGTTTTTGCGCAAATTTAAATAAAAACAACGTCACATCTTCTTTTGGATGAAGTTGTAGTAAGCTAAAATTACCAGTGAAGGAAAATTACTTTACAAATGTAAGTTTGATGGATTCGTCTTCGGTCAACAAAGCCTCTGTATTGATTACGATTTGATTCTTTTTTACCCCTTTTATCTCCAAATAAGAAAGACAGGCATTGAGTCTGTTTTTAAGAAGGGTTTTGCTCTTATTGTCGGCGGGTGTAGGGTAAACATTGACAAGGATGCGGTGTCCGCTAAAAAAAACAGATTCCGAAGCCTTATCCAAAGAAGCTACAATTTCCTGGGTGAGAAGGGCTGTATTGTTTTTAAATTTCAAATCGTAGTCCTCTACTGATACCCTTTCGTATTGGCCCCCTTCCCCGTAGTTGGTTTCGCCTTCCGGTTTTTGTCTTTTCACAAGGGTGTAACCCCTCAGGTAATTGACATCTTCACCATATACGTTTTTGATAGACCCATCCTGGTTGAGATCAACTCTGAGTGGAACCACATTGTAAAGAATAACTGTATTGTGGAGTTTATCCTGGCCGGAGACCAAATGGGAAACTGCGATCAGCACTGCAGCAGCAGAAATGGTTTTGATGTTCATGGATAAAAGAATTAGGTTGCATTACTCTTCCAACCCTCTCCCTGATTTTGAGATCTTCCCTTCTTCGGTCAGATTATGCTGAAGTTTATCCAGCACTCCATTGATAAACTCTTTACTTTTGGAGGTACTGTATACCTTGGAAAGCTCTACATATTCGTTGAGGGTTACCTTAACCGGTATTGAATCACAATGCATAAACTCTACGACAGCCATTTTTAACATAATCATGTCTACAACAGCTACCCTATCGTGGTGCCAGTTTGTCAATACAGGGCTAATGTAATCCAATAACGTTTTATCTATGTCAAAAGTTCGCAGAAGGAGAAATTCTCCAAAATCTTTGATACATTCTTCCTCCGGATAGTATTCCTTGTAAAAATCATCTTTATCAAAAGGCAGCCCTTTTAATACCTTTTTGATGGAACCTATGACCAGTGATTTGTCATCATCCCAGGTTACATATTGATCTTCTATCAATTCATTGTAGTCCGGACTTTGGCGACAATACCTGAACAATTCGAGCAACATTTCGAGGTCGTCGTCTTCGGTTGTTGGTTTAGAAATATACTCCTGATAGGCATCCTGCTTCTGAAAATCGTAGTATATTTTTCTAAATATATCCTTATCCGTTCTTTCTTTAAAATGGTATTTATCGAAAACTTTTTGGATGTTTTTGTTCTTTTCCAGGTCCTGGATCCTTGGATTGTGGTAAATCTTGGCATCAAAGCCCTTATCCACTTCTGACGGCAAGTACTTGGTTGATCGCTTGTCTTTGTCTTCCTCAGCAATGCTGGCAATCTGTAACAGGGTATAGATATTGTACAAAAACAGTTCAAAACTGGTATCAATACTTTTCCAATATCTTTTCTTCAGTTCATCGCGCGTAATATCCTCATCTCGCGAGACGCTATACAACAATTGGATGACTTTAATTCTAACACTTCTTCTACTCAACATAATAGCAATATTAAAACAGCTGTCCGGTTTAAAATTTACTCGCACAAAGATAGATATAAATTTTAATAATATTTGGCCATTGTACTCATATTTGTCTATGATTTGTATTTTGTGAAGACAAACACAGCTCTTTTATAGATTTTCATCATAAAAATCCACTGATACATGAAAATTATTGTTGTTGGTGCAGGTGCTTTTGGCGGTTGGATTGCTTTAATGCTGCAAAGAAAGGGCCACCAGGTGCAGTTGTTGGATGGCCACGGGCCTGCCAATGCACGATCCAGTTCTGGGGATGAAAGCCGGGTGATCAGAGCCTTGTACAAAGATGAAATCTATACCCGAATGACCCTGCAATCCATGCAGTTGTGGGAAGAAAACGAAATATTATTTGGTGAAAAATATTTTTATCGTACCGGTGTGATCAATTTTATTGGTCGAGATGAAAGCAGATGGCAGGCTGCAAAATTGCATTTAAACAAATGGCAGGTTGGTTATGAAGAATTGGACAATTCAGCATTGATCAGTCGGTTCCCTATGCTTTCAACAAAAGGCATCCAATACAGTGTATTAGAAGAAGGAGGTGGGTACTTGCGAGCCAGAGCAGGATGTGAGGCAGTTGTAAAACAATTCGTGGTGGAAGGTGGGCAATACCGCCAACAAAATGTTAAAGTCCTCCACCAATTGCCATCTACCTTATCCGAAATTGAACTGGAAGATGGCAGTCATATTGAAGCTGATGCCTTTGTCTTTGCTACAGGTCCATGGTTATCTTTGCTTTTACCTCAAGTATTGGAGGGTGTCATTCGACCCAGTAAACAAGATCTGTTTTATTTTGGCATGCCTTCCTATGTAAAATTCAAAAATAAAATTCCGGTTTGGTGTGATTTTGCTACGCTGGAAGAAGATGTGATGTACTACGGCATTCCTGCATCAGACCTTGCCACAGCCGGTTTTGGGTTCAAGGTAGGGAGAGATGTGGCAGGACCTGACTTTGATCCTGAGCTGGGAGAAAGAATCTTTGACCATCAAAACCTGGCTCAAGCACGCAGATATATGGAGCAGCGATTCCCTTTTATGAAAGGTTCTCCCCTGCTACAGACGAGGGTTTGTCAATATGAAAACACTTTTGATGCCCACCTGGTCATAGATAACATTCCCGGATATAAAAACCTCTGGGTGGTGGGTGGAGGATCCGGTCATGGCTATAAATTAGGGGCGGCAGTTGGACGATACGTTGCCCATAGAATGGAAGGTTCAATTGCCGAAGAACCACTTTTTTTATTGAGTAGGTTGAGCCATCCTACTGATGGCGATCAAAGGCGTTGATGATTATCCACCTGCTTTTTTGATCTGGCGGAATCCCAGTTCTGATAAAATTGCTACAACCTTATCACGCTGATTGCCCTGAACAATGATTTCTCCTTCTTTCACGGCACCTCCAACACCCAGTTTGGATTTTATTTTTTTGCAGGTCTCCTCAAGTATTGTTTCCTCAATGCCTTCGAGGCCTCTGATGACGACTGCTTCCTTTCCACCTCTTCCCTTTCGTTCGTAATGTACTTTGATGGGCGTCTTGAGATATGAATTTTTATCATCCTGCTCCTCCATAACTTCGGGTGCATTCTCTGGGTTGCCCATGTTTTGCAGGTCTTCCCATGATATTTTAACCACTTTTGGCTTATCAGACATACTTATTGAGGTTTCCTTTTCCAGTTGTAATTGATCATTCTTAAAATGAGCAGGCCGAGATCTTTGGTACCAAAAGCTGAATTGGAAAGCACCACCACAGCGGTTCTGTTTTCAGGTACCATCCCTATGAAAGCGCTGTGACCACTGGTGTTTCCATTGTTGATCAGGGCCTTTGTTTTTTTATTGATTTTTATGCCATGCCATCCCGAAGAGTAAAATAATTTTTCATTGTAAGAAGGGTGTTCTGAGCCCAGAATGGTATTGGCATAATTGTCCATTTCTGTGCCTGAAAGTCCTAAAAAAGGTTTTGCAAAAAACAATAAATCCGCTGCTGTGGATTTGATGCCCTCACTCGCTGAAAAAGACTCAAAAATCCATGGTTGTGCAGCTGTAAGTGACCGATCAATGCCGGCTGTAACCACATCATTCTTTTGTTCCCGGAAATCAACAAAACTGTTGGACATTCCTAAAGGTTGGAGTACGAAGTTATCGAGGGCATCGCCAAAGGTAAGTCCGGTTGCAGATTCAATTACAATTTCCAGGAGGGCATAATTGATGTGAGAATAACTAAATTCTGACATACCTTTTACCGGCACATATCTTGAAAAATATCGCAGCAAGTTTTGTTTTGTGTAATATTCATAGGGGTTTTGTGGGTCATCCTCAAACTCACCAAATCCTGAGGGTCGCCTGGGAAAGGGGTTAGAGTGGTTGAGCAGGTCTAGCAGGGTAAGATTTTGGAGTCTTGGATTCTGAAATTCTGGCGGTAAAAATCCATTCACCTTATCTGAGAGTTTTAGAATCCCTTTTTGTTCGAGGGTATAGGTTAATAATGAAGTAAATGCTTTGGAAACACTGCCGGTCTCAAAGACGGCATCAACAGGTAATGGCTCATTTTTGGTACCTGCCATTTTTCCAAATGAAAGCAAGTAGCTGGAATCGCCATCGAGGATGCCAACCACAAAGCCGGGGGTTAAATCATAACTCACATCCGAGTCATACTGGATGATTTTGTTGATTTCCTGAACCAGCTGTTCTGATTGTGCCCCTAGTGAGGTGCAGGCCGAAAGTAAAAGAACAAGGCTTATTATGGCATTTTTTCCTGTAACCAACAGAGGAGAAAGCCATCGGTGGATAATGGAAAGTGAATAAATATACCAAAACCGGCCTGAAACCATTGTTATTTTATAGGATGAAGTGCTAATTTAAGGTAAAAAAATATTTTTCAGGTAAAATCATGAGATTATGTCCAAGGGGCGTCAAAAAAGTGCAAAAAACACACAAATGAGGCTAAAACGCACACATCCATTTTTTACAAATATTTATCAAACTGAGGTCCAAAGCCTTCCGGGGGAAGCCTTATTTAAAATATTTACCCATCATAAAAGCAATATGTCAGGGGATTTTCCTAATTTTGCAGCGTTTTTTCACAAAACTGAATAGAAAAGATGTCAACCAGAAGGAACATTCCTCAAAGAAAGCAGACTGTTCGTCCGAGCCAGGGTACAGAGAACCTGAGTGATGAAATTGTAAACATAGTAGAAGTAAAGGAGCATGCTCAGGACTTTTATGTGAAACATCAAAAATTAATCCTGAGTGTCATGACCGGCCTGGTATTGTTGGTTGGGGGCTATCTTGCATACAAATATGCCTATGTAGAACCCAAGGAGAAAGCAGCCGTTGAAGCCATGTATCAGGCAGAGATGCAATTTGCCAGAGATTCATTTGCATCTGCCCTTGACAATCCAGGTGGAGGAGCTGAAGGCTTTGCATCCATTGCAGATAACTATGGAGGAACAAAGGCAGCCAATACAGCAAAGTTGTATGCCGGAATCTGTAATTTAAACTTGGGCAAATATGAAGAAGCCATCGAATACCTGGAAGACTACTCTCCGGGAGATGACATCACACCAGCCGTAAAGTTTGGATCATTGGGTGATGCACATGCAGAATTGGGAGATCTTGACAAGGCAGCTGATTTTTACGAAAAAGCAGCCAACGCCGGAGATGACGAATTCAATGCACCTTTTTATTTCAACAAATTGGGCTTGCTCCAATTTGCGCAGAAAAAGAACGAAGAGGCTTTGAAGTCATTTAAAACCATAGTAGACAAGTATCCGACTTCGATTGAAGCCAGAGAGGCAGAAAAATTTGTTGCAAGACTAGAAAAGTAACACCACATAACCCATTGAATGTAAAGAGGTAAGAACAAAATTCTTACCTCTTTTTGTTTCTAAAAACCAATCAAGCCTATGATTGTTTAAATGTTTATAGGATGGAAAAAAATAAAAATTTATCAAAAGACAGGTTGGAAAAACAGGTGGATTACAGCACCTACCAAATTGGTATAGTAGTTTCAGAATGGAATGAACCCATCACCGGAGCTTTGCTGGAAGCTTGTAATAATACCTTGATTGCGGCAGGTGTGCCTGAATCCAACATTCACGTTTTATGGGTCCCCGGGGCTTTTGAGCTACCTCTGGGAGCAAAGATGCTGGCGGCAAAAGAAAAACTAGATGGTCTCGTTTGTTTGGGCTGTGTGATAAAAGGTGATACCCGACATGATGAATACATTAATGCTGCCGTTTCACAAGGTATCATGCAATTATCCTTAGTCAGCGGCAGGCCTGTGACATTTGGTTTGCTGACCGTAGAAAACGAGCAACAGGCCTTGGATAGAGCCGGGGGCAAACATGGCAACAAGGGAGATGAAGCGGCACAAACCGTACTTAAAATGATCCGTATTGGCAAAGAAATAAAAGAACAAAAAAGCAGTATCGGGTTCTAAATCCTTATTTAATTTTGCAATGTAAATGATTTAAATTCATTTATTTTGCTACTTTCCCCCTTGTGTTTATCAAATATAATATTGATTTACAGCTTGTTTGATTGAAATATTAGAATTATCTTTGCACCTCAAAATTATTTAACTCATTAATTAACTGCATATATGCTAGCAATCGTAAACATAGCTGGTCAGCAATTTAAAGTGAGCAAGGATCAGGAGATCTTTGTCCACCAGCTTGAAGCCAATGCAGGAGATTCCGTAAATTTTGATCAGGTTTTGATGACCTTTTCTGATGCGGGAACGACTGTAGGCACGCCGGTAGTAAATGGAGCTTCTGTAAGAGCTACCGTTTTAGGTCACCAAAAGGGTGACAAAGTCATCGTTTTTAAGAAAAAACGAAGAAAAGGTTACAGGAAGAAAAACGGTCACCGTCAAAGCTTCACTAAGATCAAAATTGATTCCATCAACTTATAATTTTAATCACTTAAACAACAGATCATGGCTCACAAGAAAGGTGTAGGTAGTTCGGATAACGGACGGGATAGTAAAAGTAAAAGATTAGGGGTTAAAATATTTGGTGGTCAGGTTGCAACAGCAGGCAATATCATTGTCAGACAGCGAGGAACCAGATTTCACCCGGCTACCAATGTTGGTATCGGCAAAGATTTTACCCTTCATGCCCTGGTTAACGGTATTGTAGTATACAAAAAAGGATTCAAAAACAGAACCTTTGTCAGTGTACTGCCCTCTGTTAATTAATCTCAAAAGATAAAAGCCTGCTAAGCAGGCTTTTTTTTTGCCCTTTTCTTTCACCCTCTTTTTCTTTTTACATGAAAATCATTGTTCGCACCCTTCAAGGACTTGAACCAGCATTGGCAGAGGAACTTGTGGAATTGGGCTGTACAGATGTTACCCTCCTCAAGAGGGCTGTAGCTTGTGAGGCCACACAAAAACAAATGTATGCTGCCAATTGCCTTCTCCGCACCGCGATCAAGGTAATGGTACCTCTCCTGGAAGTTGTGGTCAACAATGAAAATCAACTTTATGCTGCTGTAAAAGACATCGCCTGGGAAAACATCTTCCACCTCAATCAGAGTTTTGCTGTAGACGGCGTAGTGCACTCTGATATATTCAGGCACTCTCAATATGCAGGCCTAAAGAGCAAAGACGCCATCGCAGATCGTTTTCGCGAACTTACCGGTAAACGTCCCTTTGTCAATCCGGTAACACCCGACATTTCTATTGTCATTCACATCAGACAAAATATATTAACTGTTTTGCTCGACGCCAGTGGTAGTTCGCTCCACCAAAGGGGATACAGGGTCTATCCGGTAGAGGCTCCCCTGAATGAAGTATTGGCCGCCGGCATGATCTTGCTTTCCGGCTGGGACAAAAAAACACCTCTTTATGATCCTATGTGCGGCTCTGGTACTCTACTGATTGAAGCAGCCCATATAGCCGGAAATATACCCCCTCAGAGCCCGGATCGAAAATACTGTTTTCAAAACTGGCAATCTTACGACAAAGCTCTTTGGGCAGAAGTCCAGGAAGAAGCAAAATCTGCCATTCATCTCGACTCCATACCCGCTATTACCGGATCAGATAAGTCGTTGCGGTGTGTCAACGCTACTCAAACCAATGTTGCTGAGGCTACTCTAGATACATACATACAAGTTCAGCGCAGCGATTTCTTTCAAACACCAGGGCAATCAGGCATCTTTATCATTACCAATCCTCCCTATGATACCCGTTTGAAAGAAGATGATATTTTACAGTTTTATTCCCTCATTGGAGATACCCTCAAAAAATCATATCCTGATACCACTGCATGGATTATAGGCGGTAATATTGATGCGCTCAAACGAGTAGGTTTAAAACCAAGTAAAAAAATATCACTCCTCAATGGTGATATTGAGTCGGGATTCTATAAATTTGAACTCTATGAAGGTAGCAGGAAAAATTCTGATCTTTAGTTTTTGTCTGGCACTGCCGCTCTTAACCTGGGCACAGTCAAAAGACCTTCAGCATTATTTTAAGCCCAGCCTCTTAAGCATAGACACACTTTCCACCAGGGTCATGAGATCCCAACAAAAACCCATTTCGCTTCCTTTCTTTTGTGCAATGGAAGAAAAAATATATCAAAAAAGTGGAATCAATATGCGGCTAAGATTGGGGTCTGTGCAATATACTGACTATCTGGAGAAAAAAAACACCCTCTACCCCACCGGGCATTGAGCCGTTAAAAATCTATTCTAAATCGCAGATTTACTCTTCTGGAAGTAAGGTTGTTGTTGATGGCATATTGGGCATTGGTGATGGTCTTGATCCAGGTAACAGAAGCGGTATTGACCACCCCCATGATGTTGAATACCTCCAGACTCAGCCACGATGCCTTTGAAAAACTCAACAAGTGATGGGGTTTTTCCTTTCTTTTCTTTTCATCCCACAGCAATAATGAAAAACCAATATCAAGTCGCTGATAAACTTTGTACCTGAATACGTTTCTATATATAAGATTATCATCCTTGGTACCAAATGGAAGGCCGGTAGCAAAGGAATAGGAAATATTGGCCTTAAAATTTTTATTTGAAGGCAGATAATCCTGGAAAAATAAGTTGACAGTTGCCAATCGATCGGTGGGTCTGGGCACTGTGCTTACGGCTACAGCACTGGTGTCCTGAAAACGCAGATGCGTGACCCCTTCCAGTTTTTCACGTGCGGTCAGGAAGGAAACATTGATCCATGATTCTGCATCAGGCACAAATT
This sequence comes from uncultured Bacteroidota bacterium, assembly GCA_937872515.1. GTDB lineage: Bacteria > Bacteroidota > Bacteroidia > Chitinophagales > Saprospiraceae > JADKBO01. The sequence continues at coordinate 126,656 of CALMSX010000082.1, read as the reverse complement.
CACCATTCACCCTGAGGTCGATCCCGGCAGCATAGCCTGATGCATTATTCTCACCTGAATAAGCAATGCGCACATTGTCTACATCATAAGAAACCAGGCGATCAAACTTTTTATAATACAACTCTGCTATGAGTCGAAAAGGTTTTTTACTGATTCTGGACCAAGGAAAATCCAGATCGAGGCCGGCAACAAAATGCTGCGCCCGTTGGGCCTTTAAGTCCGTATTGAGTTCTCCTACCGGATTTCTGAACTCCCTATATTGAGCTGCCTGCTGATAAATGCCCCACGCCAGCTTCCAGGAAAGGTTTCTGGGATTGTGTGCCGGACGCCAGTGCAAACTTGCCCTTGGGCTTACCAGCCATTCATCACCAAGGCCCAAATGACTAACACGCACACCTGTATTGAGCTTAAAGGTCCCCTTGCCTACATTTCGCTCGTGACTGTTGTGCACATACATTTCAACCTTTTCATTTCGCAATCGATTGGCTGTTTCCAGAAATTGAGATAATACGATGGTCGAACCAGTGTACGGCAAGGAATAACCGGCAGAATCAATCCGTTCCCATTCATTCAGATCATCGTCATAAGATTCATGTTGGTACTTAAGGCCCGTTTCCAGGTAGTGACTGTTGCCTTTTTCTCCCAAATCAAAACCGGCTCTTATTTCTGTATTGTAGATTTCTGTATACAGATAGTTGCGGGCAAATCTATGTTGCGTACCCGTTCCCAGCACAGCCACCTCTTCGCCAAAATTATCGGCACCTAAATTAGATTCTATTTGGGCCAATCGATAATATCCGAGTATATCAAAATTTTCCTGTTCAGCGCTGGAATATCGCGAAGCCATCCATTTAATAAAATAAGGTCGCTCGCGGGTTTCCGGTACAAAATTGAGCGACAAGCCAGCGAGGCCATGAATAAATTTATCTTTTTCAGCCCCTTCATAAGCAGTACTGAATCGAAGCGTATTGGTAATCAGGCCCAGCGTTGTACTCCTGGTGGCCGGAATAAAGTTGAAAATGGCGGCGTTGTAATTGGCCAAAAAACCCAGTTGAAGGTTTTGGCTTAACTGATAAGTAAGATAGGCCTGAACATCAGCAAAATCGGGCAAATACTCCCCTTTTACATCCAGAGAACCCAATAAGTATTTATTGGTTTTGTACCTCGCTCCGATGAGGTACCTCAACTTGTGATAAGCATTGGGTCCCAATCTCTTGCTGCCTTCCACATGAGCTGAAGCCCCGAGCAAGCTGCCAGAAAGGCTGCTTTTAAATGCATCCGGTCTTTTGTATCGTATGTCCAAAACACTCGACATCTTATTGCCATACCTGGCTTCATAACCACCGCTTGAAAAAGTAATGTCCCTTATAAGATCAATATTTGGAAAACTCAATCCTTCCTGTTGTCCGGCCCGGATCAATTGGGGTCTGAATACCTCAAAGTCATTGATGTAAACCATGTTTTCATCGTAGTTTCCCCCTCTTACATTGTATTGAGAGCTCAGCTCTCCCCCACTGCCTGAGTTGACCCCCAAAGCAATGGAAGGTAAGACCGCTTCAAAATTGCCGGAAGCAGTAGGTAAGATTTTGAATTCAGAAACAGACTCCCTGACCACACCTGCATCTTCAATTCTGGAGGCAGTAATGGTAATATCCAGGTCGCTTGACTGAGGTTGCAGGATGACAGTAAGATATCTTTTTGTGCCCATGGCCATTGCCGGGACCTTGTATTCCACAGCCTGATAACCCAATCGATAAAACTTAACCAGGAATCCCTCATTTTCTGTCAGATCAAGCGAAAAATTACCCAGAGAATCAGTGGTCGTTTGAAACTTCCCTCCTTCTGTAAAAACCTCAGCAAATTCGATGGGCAGCTGAGAGCTACCGTCTCTCACTACCCCAAAAAGAGTTGCCTGTGAAACCAGGTTTGAGGTTACTAAAAGAAAAAAAATAAAAGCTGAAAATTTGGACAAAGGAAAAATTTGTGTGATAGTTAAAACGTGCGTTGAGCCGAAATATTTTTGAGCCCGCTAATGACTGCTTTGGGGTTGGGGTCTTTAAAAACAGCATTTCCTGCCACCAGAACGTTGGCTCCTTTTTGCAGCAGACTTTCCGCATTGTGGAGGCCCACACCGCCATCTATTTCTATTAAAAGATCTACGTTCCTTTCATCTGCCATTTTTCTCAGGGTTTCTACCTTGTGCAAGACCCTGTAAATAAACTTCTGGCCCCCGAAACCGGGATTGACAGACATGAGGCAAACCAAATCAAGTTCCTCCAACACATCTTCAATGACCAAAACATTGGTATGCGGATTCAAAGCCACTCCTGCCTTCATGCCGGCAGCTTTAATGGCCTGAATCGTCCTATGCAGGTGTGTACAAGCCTCTGCATGTACTGTAAGGACACTGGCCCCACATTTTTTAAAATCTTCGATGTATCGATCAGGATCAACGATCATTAGATGGACATCGAGGGGTTTGGTGCAGAGACGAGACATGGTAGCTACCATATCCTGGCCGAAGCTGATATTGGGCACAAAATTGCCATCCATAACATCCACGTGTAGCCAATCAGCTTCAGATTCATTAACCATTTGAATTTCTTCAGCCAGTCTGGAAAAATCGGCAGCCAGCACCGAAGGAGCAATGATGGAATTTTGTAAAGCCACAGAATAAAATTTTGTACAAAGATAATACAATATTCAGGTTCAAAATAAACAATGCCTTGTTTTAGCTTGCGAGAAAAAAAATTGGGTGAAAAATAAAAAAAAGAGGCTCGGTTTAGCATTTTGAAAGCCATGTTGAAGAAAAATTCTTAGCTTTGCATCCCGTAATGAACACAACCAGTCGATGACAAAATACATCTTCGTTACGGGCGGCGTAACCTCCTCATTGGGAAAAGGCATCATAGCGGCATCCCTTGCCAAATTACTTCAAGCCAGAGGCTTTAGAGTAACCATCCAAAAATTCGATCCCTACATCAATATAGATCCGGGCACCTTAAATCCGTATGAACATGGCGAATGTTATGTTACCGATGACGGTGCGGAAACCGATTTGGATCTGGGCCATTACGAGCGTTTTTTAAATACGCCGACCTCCAGCGCCAATAATGTGACTACCGGTCGGATTTATCAGACCGTGATCAACAAAGAGCGGGCAGGTGACTACCTGGGTAAAACTGTTCAGGTGATTCCTCATATTACAGATGAGATCAAAAGAAGGATGCGATTACTGGATAGTGATGGCAGCCATGAACTTATTATCACTGAGATCGGCGGTACCGTTGGTGACATAGAAAGTTTGCCCTATCTGGAGGCGATCAGGCAGCTCAGAAGAGACCTGGGTGCTGACAATTCACTGGTGATCCACCTTACCCTCATACCCTACCTCAGTGCGGCTAAAGAGTTGAAAACCAAACCTACCCAGCACTCTGTGAAAGAACTGCTCCAGACAGGGATTCAACCTGATATCCTGGTCTGCCGTACAGAACATTCCCTGAGCAAAGAGATAAGAGAAAAGTTGGCCCTCTTTTGCAACGTGGAAAAAGAAGCGGTCATCGAAGCGATTGATGCACCAACGATATACGACGTGCCTATTTTGATGCTTAAAGAAAAACTCGATCGCATCGTTTTGAAGAGGCTCAACCTAAAACATAAAAACGAGCCCGATCTTACCGCCTGGAAAGAATTTTTAGGAAAATTAAAAAATCCTACCCGTGAGGTTGAAATTGCCCTCGTTGGCAAGTACAACGAACTTCCCGATGCCTATAAATCCATTTACGAATCCTTTATTCATGCGGGTGCCGTCAATGAATGCAAGGTGCGGATTACTCCTATCCACTCAGAAAAGTTAGAAGTGGAAAATGTTGTATCTACCCTACAAGGCTATGATGGCATCCTGGTTGCACCTGGATTTGGAGAGAGGGGTATTCAGGGTAAAATTGAAGCTGTCAGAATGGTTCGTGAAAAGAAAATTCCCTTTTTTGGCATCTGTCTAGGCATGCAGTGCGCTGCCGTTGAATTTGGCAAAAACGTGCTAAAGATCAAAGATGCCGCGTCTACAGAAGTTAATCCTAAAACCGGCAACCCGATTATCCACCTCATGCCCGACCAAATTGCCATTTCCAATAAAGGTGGTACCATGCGATTGGGCTCGTATAAGTGTAAATTGGCAAAAGGAAGTCTGGCACATAAAATATATGGAAAACAGATTGTTGAAGAAAGGCACCGCCACCGTTACGAATTCAACAATGACTATTTGGCGAAATTTGAAACGGCCGGCTTGGTCGCTTCGGGCATCAATCCTGAGACCGGTCTGGTAGAAATTGTGGAACTCACCCACCACCCTTATTTTGTGGGTGTACAATTTCACCCTGAGCTCAAAAGTACCGTTGAGAATCCACATCCATTGTTTGTTGCCTTTGTAAAAGCTGCCCTGGACTACCGCAAGCAGAAGAATAGCTGATATGCAAAAACTGCCTTCAGACGAATTAGGAAGACCCGATTTAGCCAGCCATAAAGACATTCCCAAATTGCCCGTAGTGGTGGTTTTGGACAATGTAAGGTCGGCCTTAAATGTAGGATCTTTTTTTCGTACCTGCGATGCTTTTGGCATCTCAGCCCTTTATTTGTGTGGTATAACCGCCATACCGCCACACAAAGAGATCCAAAAAACAGCGATTGGTGCAACCGAAAGTGTTGACTGGCGGTATTTTGAGCGAACCACAGCAGCCATTCAACAGTTGAACCATGAAGGTTATCGCGTTATTGGTATAGAACATACGGATCAATCCACTTCTTTGTCATCCCTTGATTTGTCTTTGGGCGAATCTTATGCACTTGTTTTTGGAAACGAAGTAGATGGCATTTCAGACGAAGTGATTCAACAATTGAATGAAGCTGTCGAAATTGAGCAATTTGGCACCAAACACTCCTTAAATGTGGCTGTTTGTGGTGGCATTGTCATCCATGAGGTATCCTGCGCCCTTCGCAAGTTGCGCTGAATTTTGGCAACTTAATCCACTATTAAACAAAACATTAACAACAGAGGTGTACATTACGCGTTTAAAAGCGGATGTGTATGGCACAAATTCAGTATTTTTGTTGAAAGACTACCGCCAAAGTTATGCATGACGCGTTAAGAGATAAGATTGAACAACTGTTTGAATACAGGGCATTTCATGAGCTTTACAGAATGAGTGGTGCAACAGCGGGCGAAATAAAAACCTTCCATGAACAATTGGTAGAATTGCAGGCCCGAATTTATGACCTGGATGCCTATCTGGAATCGGTTTGGGATTTGAAAGAAAAAAAATTGGATTTCTACTGGAAAAAAATCTATCTGGCTTTAGAAAAGCTGGGCATACCACCTGATAGGCATGAAGAGTACAGCAGACAAATCCACAAATACCAAAAACATGAAACAGATTTGAGAGACAGGCTCTTGCCAACCCGGCTCTCCATGGAATATTTTTACTTTTATAAAAGTTGTGATGTCAAACTTCAACGGAGGTTGTTATTGGAACATTTCCCTGTTTTAAAACAATTGTTTACCCCGGCGGATTGGCGTTTTTTTGATTTAGTAACCGAAGTGAATGATGATGCAACGGATCTGGAAGAAGACCTGACAACCATCAATGGCAACCGGTTGTTGATATCCTTTTATACGGAAGGTATGACATCGACACAACAGAATTTTGAACACTTCTTACTGGAAACACAGCAAAAATCGAAGGTCAGATTTGGAAACAAAAACGTATCTACCTTTCACAAAAACATACATTTCCGAACCGTGGAACAGGTTAATGCCACCTTGGCTATAATCCAAAATCCACCCAAAGCAATTCTTCATAAACGAGAATTGCCATTACAAAACTTCTTAAATTTGGATATCAGGGCATGAACAAGAATGATTTAAGAATACTCAAAGAGGCCATTAATCGTGCGCCGGACAACATAGCATTGCGACTCTCGTATGCATTAAAACTTTTTAAGATCAAAGAATACGATGAAAGTGAAAAAAACTATCATCATGTATTAAAACTGGATCCTGAAAATATCAAGGCCAAGCAAGGCCTGATTGAACTTTATTTTGCCAAGGGCAATTATTCTGCTGTGATTGTTATTGCTGAGGAACTTTCTGCGCGCAATCTCACCAGCGAAAAAATATTAGAGCTCCAGGTCAAGTCATTGCTCAGACAAAATTCATTAAAAGAGGCTCAGGAGTTGTATAATAAGATTCTGGAGCGAAATCCTTTTTATTTTGACGAAGAACTTGATTCTGTACTCAATGATCAGGAAGAGTATTTTGATGACTCCAGAGAAGGAGAAGGAGGGTTTGGAGACAAAGATGAGTTTGATCCGTTTGATGAATATTCTCCAATGGAAATGCCTGACTTCATTACCAACCCTGAACAAATGTTTCTGCCCAAGATCGAACCTGGTTTTGGTGCTATGATCGGGCAGGACTACCTAAAAAATGAACTTCAGGAAATGTACATCCACATGGATCTGGATGGTGAAACCCTTTCCAGATTTGGTATTGAGCCTTCCGGTTCAATTCTTCTGTATGGTCCTCCGGGCTGTGGAAAAACTTTTTCTATCAGTCTTCTTCCGTATGAGTTAGACATCGATGTAATTCCATTTGACTGGAACAGAATCAGCAATAATCAAAGCATTAGCCGGGAGTTTATTATTCCGTTTTATTTCAATATGGCCAGGCTCCACATGCCTGCCACCATTTTTATCGACCAGGTTGACCAATTACTGGGCAATGGAGCTGAGGATATTCAAAACACCTATTTGCACCAATTGCTCATTGAAGTGGATGCCATGTTTAGATATAACCAGAACATCATCCTGATTGCTGCTACCAATGCGATCTGGAATATCAATCCTGCATTGTTGCGGTATGGCCGTTTTAATTCATCCCTCTTTGTCTATCCTCCTGATGAAAATGACAGGCGTGCTTATATTCAGGGAAAAATTGAAAAATTTAATATAAAGGCTGGTAGCATGGATGAATGGATAGAAAAAACACATTTGTTTTCATTTTCTGATTTGGATCGATGGATCAACATTGGTATAAAGAAACACCTGGCTGCCCATTTTTACAAATCTGAGACCGCCATTCCCAACCTGACAAAAGCAGTGCTGGATCAAGCCTTAGGTCAATGCAAGCCAAGCACATTGTTTTGGTTTGACCGTGTGTTGAGCAGCAACAATGAAAGTTTTAAAATGACAGAGATGTACCAGGTGGTGCATGATTTTGTTGCCAAACAAAAATAAATGCACCATTCCGAATGCGATTAGGCACAAGCTACGGTCAGATTTTCAGATTGTCATTACCCATTATGTTGGGCAGTGCTGCTCAAAATATCATCGTCTTGTCTGACAATGTTTTTTTGTATCATTACGATCATCTTCAATTCGCAGCTGTAGGCGTTATCGGTGCCTTTTACCTGGTATTGGCCTCGATAGGTTATGGCTTCTCGAGAGGCGGTCAGATCTTTATTGCGCGTAAATATGGTGAAAAAGACATGAAAAGTCTGGGCATGTATTTCCAAGCCCTGGTTTTATTTGAAGCCGTATTGGCAGTCTTGATTTTTGGTTTTATCCATTTGTTTGGCTATGATTTTTTGAAGTTACTCATATCATCCACCGAAATTCTTGATTACTGTTATGAGTACCTCTATTACCGAAGTTATGGCGTATTTTTCAGCTATCTTGGGGTAGCCCTAATTGCTTTGTATACAGGTATTGCCCAACCTAAAATTATTTTGTTTGACACCCTCGTGCTCACAATATCAAATATTATTTTAAACTATGTTTTTGTATTTGGCAAGTGGGGGGCTCCTGCCATGGGCATAGGTGGTTCGGCCTTAGCCAGCACACTTTCAGAAGTCATAGCCTTTATCGTTTTTATCGCTTACATCGTTTACAAGCGCGCTTACAAAACCTATCATCTTCTTGATTTTACCTCCATCAATCTGAGAAGGATATACGAGTGTTTCAGTATCTCATTTCCCATCGTCATCCAATCTGCTTTAGGTTTAGGTTCCTACTTTCTGTTTTTTACATTTATTGAAAATAACAGTGCCAAAGACCTTGAAATTTCAAACCTGATCAGAAATATCTATCTGATCCTGTCAATTCCGGCATGGGGTTATTCGGCTGGAATCAATACCATGGTCAGCAATTTTATCGGCACCAAAAAAAGGCAAGCGGTATTTCCACTGATCCAGAAAACTGCCTGGCTCAGTTTTCTTACTACCTCTGCCATTACCCTACCCATTTTGCTCTTTCCGGAATTCTTTCTTTATCCCCTGTTTGGCAGTTCCGAAAATCAGCTGGTATCAGAAAGCAAGACCATTCTATGGATTCTCTTTCCTATCTTAGGCATCTTTAGTTTTGGATCCATTTTTATTAATGGACTTACAGGGACCGGACATACCAAAACTGCCTTGTGGATCCAGACCCTTTTCACCATTGTCTATACCATCTATAGTTTAATGGTAATCAAATTTTTAAAGTTAAACCTATACTTTGCCTGGTCAGCTGAAATTATTTACTGGCTTGGCATTATGATATTTGTAATCATATATTTAAAAACCAATAAGTGGCATGAGAAAAAATTCTGACAATGCTTGAAATAGGAAGATACAACACCCTTACCGTACTTCGAAAAGTGGATTTTGGTTATTACCTGGATGGCCTGGATTATGGTGACATCCTGATGCCAGCCAAGTATGCAGCAACTGAATTGGAAGCAGGCGATGAGGTGGATGTATTTATTTACCTCGACAGTTCCGAAAAACTCATTGCGACAACAGAAACACCAATTGCGCAGACTGGTGAGTTTGGCTTTTTAAAGGTTATGAAGGTAAATGAATTTGGCGCCTTCCTTGATTGGGGCATTACCAAACAGCTCTTTGTTCCCTTTGCAGAACAAAAGGTGAAGATGGAGGAAGGTAAGTCATATTTAACTTATATTTTCATTGATCCGGTTACTGAAAGAATTACTGGCAGTTCTAAAATCTTCAGATTTGTAGACCAGGTTCCCCCCTTGATTAAAGAAAATACCTTGTATGAAGGTATTGTTTGGCAGAAAACTGACCTGGGTTATAAAATCATCATCAATCACAATAACAGTGGCTTGCTCTTTCACAATGAAGTATACAAAGCCCTTCACCAGGGGGACAAAATAAACGTATATATTAAAAACATCCGTCCCGATGGTAAAATTGATCTGACCCTTACCAGCAATGCACTCGAAAAATCGGATGAAGTTTCTCAAATCATTCTCCAAAAACTTCGCGATAACAAAGGATTTTTACCCTTAGGGGATCATTCGGAACCTGAAATAATCATGAGTACCCTCAATATGAGTAAAAAGAACTTTAAAAAAGGGATTGGAAAACTTTATAAAGACAGATTGATCTCTATAGAAGACAATGGAATCTACCTCGTGGCAGAAGATTAATGATAAGTTCCATTTGTTTTTAGTAAAAATAGAAAAGGGGTTCAATTGAACCCCTTTTCATTATAGTTAAATAGGTGCTTATCTCAATACAGTCACATCACCCGAGAAGACTTCCAGATCACCTGATCCTTTGGCATCGTATTCAAGCTCAACTACCCAGGTGTATACACCCGGAACCACCTCTTTACCGTTGAAGGTACCATCCCAGCCGAAGGCAGGATCGTTGGCAGGGAAGTCGGCCCGTGAATACATCAGATTGCCCCATCTGTCATAGATCTTCATTTCGTTGATCCAGGCCACACTTGAGCTTTCTACGTAGAATGTTTTGTTTTCTCCAGGGTTGCCCGATTGCAGTATGTTGGAGAAGACTACATTTCTGGCCTTGAGCAGGTTGATGATTTTACAATCTTCGGCTTTACATCCATTTTGGTCCACTACCCTTGCACATACTGTGGTACTAACCTGTGGTGTCATGGTAAACTCAATACAGTTTTCTACCGGCTGGTCACAGATGATGCGAACTCCTGATGTATCTGTGGCTGTCCATTGAATGGTCTGTACTCCTCCCGGTATTTGACCGGTCAAAGAAAGAGGCACAGATTCTCCAAGCGTGATGGTAACATCATCTCCAAGGTTAATACTGAATGGACCAGGCTCGTTGATTTTCACCGGCTCGAGGAAGGTACAACCGCTGGCATCTTTTATCACCATGTTGTAGTTACCTCCGCTCAAATTGCTAAAGTTGGGCGATGCCTGGAAGGTGGCACCACCATCTTTTGAATATTGCAGTGGGGCTTTGCCTCCCGTTACACCAATAAAGCCAATTGCTCCATCTTTGGCGTTGAAACAAGATACGTCTTCAACATTGAGTTGTGCAGTTGGTTTGTTTGGATCTACCGTTATGATGACATCATCGGTAGCTGAACAACCTGTAATGGTATTGGTAACTTTGATGGTAAACTTACCTCCAAAATTTACCTTAGAGGTAGCTTTGTCCGCATTTGGCACCGGCAATCCACCATCGTGTGTCCACTGGTAGGTAACATTTGGTTGGTTATCGGTTGGATCACCGATGGTAACCTCTGCCACTGTACAAGTAATGGTATCAGGGTTTCCTGCCTGCGCAGTTGGAGCACTTACTACATTGATGGTAACCACTTGTTTCACATCCGGACATGGTGTCTGGTTGGTAAACGAGTATTCAAACTGGTATGATGAAGCAGCCTGACCTGTAGTATTAAAAGTTCCGGCACTTGCATTGAAGGCATTACCGGTTGAAGGCTTAGATGAAACTTCTTTCCATGTGCCACCTGCATCTTCGCCGGTCAATAAATTGGCCAGTGAGATGGTTTCAGGGTCATTACTACAAACTTCATCGTCAGCAGGGGTTCCAGCCACTTTTGATTTTACCACTGTTAGGGTACGATCTACCCTATCCGGACAGCCAGGTGTTGGTGTATTGACTACATAGGTCAGGGTATAATTGCCTGAAGCCAGAGCAGCAATATTGGCCACATTGTTGGTGATAGTTACGGTGGCTGATTCCCACCTTCCTGGATTGGCCGGATCGTCATATTGAGGTGACAGGGCAATTGTACCATCTGATGTACATGCATCTGCTGGATCTCCCGGACGAATTGGTGGACAAGTACAGTCAATAACCTCAATTTCGATGGTGTAGAGTTTATCTACACAAGGAGCCGCATTGTCAACTGTATAGGTGAAAGTATAGAATTGGCCTATGGTTGCATTGGAGAAGTTGATGGCAATGGGTGGGTTGTTGAATACCACCGGTGCATTGTCCGTATTGGACCATGTGCCACCTACATATCCACTTGTAATCAGATCTCTGAAATCAAGGATGTTGTCGCCATTTCCTTTGTCAACAGTACATACTGTTTCTGATGCTTTCAGCACAGCTACTTTTTCATTGACAATGTCAAGGACGACCATGCTGGATTTAGCACATGTACCGGATGGTGCAGGGCTAAGGGTATAAACAAGGTCATATTTACCCTCTGCAAGTCCATTAACATTTATGGTCTTGTTTGGATTGACTGTAACCGGGTTGTTTAGAGGATCAATCACTGACCAGAAACCCGGAGCGATGGCAGGATCTTCCAACGTTGACAAATCAAAGGTAAGTTCTGTATTACACAGAGGTTGTGGTGCCACAATGTTGACATTGGGACAATCACAATCTTTGATTGTTACTTTAACTGTAACTTCAACCGGCACACAAGGACTATTGGCAGTAACACTGTATTTGAATTCATATTCATTACCAATAGGTAAGCCCGTAAAGTCAATAAAGCCATTGGCTGGGATGGTCAGAGCCGGTGTACCTGATACCTGGGTCCAGGTACCATTCGGTGTGGCGTTGATCAAAGAATTAAGGCCTACTGTGGTATTTCCATTGCCGGTATTGGCATTACATGCTGTTGCATCGTTGAGTTTAGTAGCAAATGGTTGTCTTCTGATCACTATGTCCTGCTCAAAAAACTTCTCACAGCTTCCACCCGGATCTGGAGATAGGGTAAACCTGATTTTATAATTGCCTGAGGTCACACCGGTAGCATTAAAGCTGGATCCTGTTAAGGTACCTGCAGGTGCTGTGGTAGACCAGGAACCACCCGTTCCTGCCGGATTGATGGTCATAAGTGTATTCAAGTCTATTACATCGCTGCCATTACAAAGTGTGTCCCTTATAATAGTGGCAAGTGGACAAGAGCAGTCTCTGACATTGATGTTGAGCGTAACCGTTTTGTTGGTACAAGGGGCGGTTGCTCCAGTCGTTTGGTATTGGAAGGTCAAAAGTCCTGGCGTCATTCCGGTAACATCAAATATTGGCATACCGGTAACTGCTGTTCCTGCAGTTTGTGTCCAGGTTCCTACCGAAGCACCTGCTACCAAAACGGTATCAAGGTTGATCATTGATGGGCCCTGGCCTGTGACTGCATTACAAAGAATGCGATCGCCTTTTTTAACAGCTACTGGAGATTCATTGATGGTGATAAAATGCTGACCAGAATTAGTACATGCTCCAATGCTGGCATTGGTTTGCCAGTTGAGGTTGTAAACACCACCGGAAATTCCACTGACATTGATGATAGAGTCATTGGTTATTGTTAATGTTCCCGGACCAGATGCCAAAGTCCATACTCCATTTCTGATAAATGATGGTACAAGAAGGGTGTTATTGAGATTGATCTGATTGGTGTTATCATTACAAAGTGTCAAGTCCTGGAATGCAATTGTTGGACAAGGACAGTTTCTTACCACGACATCCACATATGCTGTATCATTGACACAAGGAACTATTGCCGAATTCGAAACAAACCTGAATGTGAATGTATCTCTTGGCACACCAATAAAACTCACATCTGCCAGATTGCTTAAATCTACACCAGAACCTTCAATGTCTGCCCAGGTTCCAGTTGGACCTGTAACCAAGGAATTAAAGTTCAATGAGGTGGGTCCTACTCCACTATTGACTCTACAAACCTCAACTGGTGATTGTGGTACCACAATCATTGGTGTGGTATTGTTGGTGACTACCTTACACGCTGTGCCAGAGCAACCGGATGCATCTGTAACCGTTACACAATAAGTACCCGGAGCTGTTACAGCCAGTTTGGCACCTGATTCACTTAGGGCATTACCATCTTGCGACCAAACATAGGAAGCAAAGAAAGAGCCGGGTGATAAGGTATCCACAGCACCATCACAAAGAGTGAGATCATTCATGGAGACTTGTAAAGAAGTGGATTCAACCACCGTTATCGTAGAATCAATGCTACAACCATCCGGTGAGGTTACAAGCACAGTATACTGTCCACCAGAATTGATGGTTACTACTGATGTGTCCGATACCTGCATAGGTACACTGTTGTTCCATGTAATTACTGAACCCGGCAAGCTGGTGGCTTCAAGGGTGGTATTGGAGCCCACACAGAAGCTTAGTGAGCCTGCCAATGAAATGGTAGGTGCAGGGCTTACTATCACTTCAAAATTGGCTACATCTGTACATCCGTTTGACTCGGTTACTGTAACCGTGTAGATTGTATTAACTGTAGGCGTTGTGGTCAATGATGGTGTAGTGATGCCTGGTACATTCCAAACAAAGCTTGTATAGCTGGCAGCATTGCTTACACTTACCACCGCATTTTGGCCCAAACAAATAGGACTGTTGCTCGTCAAATTAGCCTGGACGCCGGTTGGAGGTTGTATCACAAGGGTTTTAACATCCAAACATCCATTGTCTGTATAGGTATGTAATACAAAACAATTATTGACACTAAGATCCGCAATGGTAAAGTTGGAAGGGTCGCTGTTTTTGACGGCGATTAGGTTTTCATCACAATCATACAACTCAAATCTGTCGAGATAAGAAGAACTGTTGCCAAAATCAAAGTTGGCGGTAAGCACTACTGAATTTTGACCACATGCCAGTGGTGGATGTGTAAAGGTCACGGCAGGCGCGCCATCTATGATCACGTCACCGCAAATATCGGCTTCACAACCAAAGGCATCTACAACGTGGACACACAACTCTTTGGGGTCTGCCGATGCGATGGAATTTTCTTCATCTACATCGTAGGTATCTCCATTGTAATTGGTAAATCCTGTAATACCATATAGGCCTCCTGGTTCGTTCCAAACAATATCAAATGGATCTGAACCACTGGTGATATTTACCACCATATACGGTCCTGCATCATCAATGCCATCCTGACAGATTGATAGTGGATTAGGATCCATTTCTCCTTGTACAGGTGGTTTTACTTCCACTTCAACTTCTCCTGTACCAAAACAGCCTTTGTCATCGGTAACGGTTACAAAGTAAGTGGTGGTAGAGGTAGGACATACCGTAATAGTTGGTGTATCATCACCTGTACTCCACTCATACATTACATAGTTTCCGCTTCCACCTACCACATTGGGAGAAATCTGACCGCAAGTGCCTTCACAGATGTAAGTTGGCGGGAAGGTTACTTCCAAATTAGGATAAACTGTAACTTTTAATTCAAACTCAGGGCCCTTACAAATGGAGTTGGCTCCTCTTGCATAAAATACATAGATCACCTCTTCAACGTTGGGTCCGATATTTACTAAAATATCTGTAAAGGAGGCAATACTGTTAGGGAAGGTACCTGTAAGGGTCTCTCCAGTTACATTGGGATTGTCAATGGTATTAAGTTCGATCACAGCTCCTGATTCAGAAGCGACAACTTCAATGTCCACCGCATCTCCGGTACAAATTTCTTTATCATCACCATCTACAGTAATATTTCCACTACAATCAATGTCTCCGGCAAATACCAACGGTGTTGATAATGAACACGAAAGGTCATCCCAACATCCGGTCTCACCATCTGCAGTGACGGTCACTGAAAAGTCTAGTCTTTCTGTTTCACAATCATCCATTTCATCCAGGTCTTTTACTTTCAGATCCAAACAGAAATTGACAATCTGGGTGGCATTACAAGAAGCAGGCAAGCCCCACATGTTATCTGGGTCACCATCATTGGTGCAACCTGGGTTGCCTCCCGGGGAAACATACCACCAGCCTCCCGGCAAAAGTGTGCCTGCAGGCATACCCGCAGAGGCTCCACCATACTCAAGGCCTTTAACCCCATCGATGTCAACGATAGAATAAATACTGCTGTTGACGTTGTAATCTACCATATCCTGGTCCAACCAGAACCATCCACCACCGGGTCCCTGCGAAGGTAAGTTGGATTCTACATAATCCCATCCTCCATAGAGTGTAGGAATGATGCCCTGAATCCATTGGCAGTTGTTGCCATCAGGTGGAGGTGGAGCGGAAACGGTGAATGTAAAGTTCATACAAAAATTCACTGTCTCTCCCGGACAATAAGGTCCATTTTCATCAGCAGTTGGGTACTCTGGTCTTACAATAGAGGTGATTTCAGACTCATAACAGTCAAAGGTATTGAAGAAGGTAGCTACGCAAAGATCAAAGTTACCCAGGTCTTCACCATTGGCCGCCTCAACTTTGATCCAGTAGCTTTGATTGGCTCCAGCTCCTACCGTAGCAGTACTCCCTTGGAAACAAGGGCTTAGAGATGGTTGCAATGCTAAGGTTGCACAGTCTAATCCTGTATAATAGGTGATAAGTGGCGTGAAAGGAGCAGTAATATCGATAACCATAGAGGTTGCCTGACCATCTGTATTCACCTGGAACCAAACAGAGGCGCCATTCGGGTCGCAATCACCACCTTCCGCACAATTATAGTTGTTACAAGATGAAACGCAAGTAAAGCTGCCATCGGTAACAGGCTCAAGCGCGGAAGTAATTTCATCGCAAATTTCAGCCCCTTCGCAGCCGTCCTGATCCATAAATGACAGAGAGAAGTCGCCACAACCGGCTTCTGAACTACCCACTTTTACATAAATGCTGGTAGTGGAAAAATCTTCACATCTAATAATAAAGGTTTCTGGTCCTGCATTAATACAATAAGGGTCCACATTCGGCGCAGGAGAAAGTCCACCGGTACAATCCTGACCTGGAGCACCTACAAAAACTTCAACTGCGATGACACCGCTGAGGGTACCTGATCCAAAACTAATTTCCACTGCTTTGGCGGTAGAGCTTGGCTGGTATTCAAACCAAACGGTTGATTCCTGGTTGCCCGGAGGACAAGATCCCGGGTCACCCGGATTGGTTGCACAACAAGTAGAGGTCAAGTTTGCGCTACCACCAGATGCAACTACTTCCGGCGTACAGTCATTGGCTGGTGGAACGACAACTTTTACATCAAAACTAAATGTTGTACCCGCTGGATCTGTTGTTCCTACAGCTAAAATATAGGTAGTATTTCCTGTAACAGGAATATTTTCAAAGGGATTGGTGTCTTCTGAACAAGCTATATAGGTGGTAGCTGCACAATCTGTCAATAATGTAAGATAGGTGCCGGCTGGGATGTTGTCAAAGTCCAATTCCGCTGCACCCGCTGGAGTTGTCATTGTGAAATACACGGTTGGATTTTCTCCATGCGTACAGCCACCTGCGTTAAAAGTTTCCCAGCAAGCATTAACTGTTGTTCCGTTAACTGTAACATATTCGCAATCCTCAAGCGTTATAGGATCTGCACGATCACAATCATCATTGAATGGTCCTGCATCTGCAATTTCAGTATAGTCGACTCTTAAATCGCCTGCTGTAGCCCCAGAGGTAGAAACCTGTAAGAAATAATCACCCGGAGGCAAGCAGTCAAATTCATAATCCAATGGGCCACTGGCGCATTCTGCATCAACAACCACTCCGTTTCCGCAAGCATCCTGCACGACACCGGCTACGATGCCACCTGAATATGGGTTAGCACCTTGTGGTGTTATTACTATATGAATACCTCTGACTCCCATTGCTGGAATGGTAAACTGATAAAAAATTACGTTTTCCTGGTCACCAGTAGGGCATGATGGAATGGTAGGGTCGCCACCGGCACAATTGGTGGTTCCCGTTGCATTGCCATTACCTGTTATATCGTAAGCCGACAAATCTGCACAAGGGTCATCATTGGGTGGGCCGAGATTAAATTTAATTTCAAATTCAAAATCACCGCCATCGTCTCCATTGGAAGCAAGGGCAATTAAATAAGTATTGCCGGCAACCAGGGGTCCTATGTTACCAAAAACGGTATTAAGTCCACTGTTACAACCATCAATGATGGTCAAGTTCGCGCAATCGCTACCTTCAAAGATGCCCATATAAGGTTGACCCGCACCTGAGTAACTAGTAAATTCAAAATCCATGGTAGGCATGTCACCAGCGTTACCCGGTGCCGTGAAGGAGTACCATGTTGTTTCTTCTACATTAAAATCACATGGTGGCACAATGGCACTAAAGTTTTCCGGACAAGCATCTTCGTTAGAGCCAGTGAATGGTCCTAAGAGAACACAAATATCTGCAGGGTCGATGGTAATTACTTCTGCATTGGTACAGGCATCATTAGGTGCTGCCGGATTCTGTGCTGCGACCACTGAAATAGAGAATACACCTGCATTGGCTGCGGATGAACCAATCATGATGTTATAAATACCCGGCTCAAGGCAAGAAAGTTCTATTTCGCCATCACCATTACAATCTTCTTCTATAAGTGTAGGTGCACATGGATCTCCTTCTTCAAATACAGCTATACTTGGTGAAGTAAGTCCGGTTACGGTTACAGTAAATTGGTCATTAGGGGCTGTTAGTTCGTAAGTGTACCAAAGTGTATTTTCAACAGGTCCACCACAGTTATAATCATCGGTAGCACAGGTATTGTCCTGATTGGTTAGAGAGCCTGGAATGTCAACAGCAGCAAAAGTTCCTGCACATGGATCATCATTGACAGGAGTCACATTGTATTTGATGTCAAAGCCAACACTGCCTTCTGCTCCATCTATACCGATGGCAACATAGTAGGTGGTATTTTCAGCCACCACAATTGGTGCTCCTGTGCCACCACTAATACATCCACCTCCCGGAATTGAACCACCGGCTGCCGGACAGCTGGCAAAAATGGTAAGGTAGGCATTGGCAGTGATGTTATCCAATTCGATGCTGGTAGTTCCGGTAGGAGTGGTAAACTCGTACCAAACAACTGACTCAGCGCTATAATCAAGGGCACAGCCTGCTATGCTGAAAGTTTCGGGACAAGCACCTACTGTAGTGGTTTGCGTTATAGCAAAAAACTCGCAAATAGGAAGCTGGTCAATCACCTCGGCATTATCACAAGCATCATTGGTTACTGCTACCGGTGTCTCGGCAATAGTTACTGAGAAGTTGCCTGCATTGGCTGATGATGAACTCACAAAAATGGCAATGGTTTGAGGCTCCGGACAGTCCAGAGAGACACTGTTATCACAGTCACCTGCCAATGATGTATTACAATCATCCTGATAGATTTCAACTACATGGTTAGCCCCCGAAACAGAAACGGTAAGCGTTTTTACACCTGCACCGATCACGTATTCATACCAAACAGAGGCTTCATTCAAGGCTCCTGCACACGGAGTTTCATCTTCTGTAGCGCAATTATTGGTCAAGCCCGGGTTGTTTCCAAGGTTTACTGCAATGGCATTGCTACAGTCGTCATTGGATGGATTAGGTGTTACGGTTATTGTTATTTGGTCTGTATCTGTACATCCATTGGCATCAGTTACTGTTACTGTCCAAAGGCCGTCATGGATGTTGGGATCAGCATTGGCGTTGTTGTAATTTTGGCCTGTTGCGCTTGATCCGTTGGGCAAATCCCAATCAAAAGTATAGGGCGTTTGACCTGTACCTACATCGGCAGTCAAATTGATGTTATCTCCCTCACAAACAGTAAAGTTAGATGGAGAGTTACCATTGTTTACATTTTGGATTTCAAGATCGTTGGGATTGGGATTTACCGTGAGGGTAACTTCGGCCGTTGTAAAACAACCGGTGGTATTGCTCTCTACTCTTGCATAGATGATGGTGGCATTGGCTGCTGTATAGTTGGGTCCGATAGCAGCCGTACCTGCCTGGGCATTGGCCAGTGTTGCGTGATACGTAACAGTCATATTGGCAGCACCATTGTCTACATCCGCTCCATCATTGGAGTTGGTGGCGGGAAATCCCGGTGCGAGGGCTGCATCTGTAAGTGTGAAATCGCCGGTATTGGCAGGATTGGCACACACTTTAAGTTCTGTGTCGTTGGTAGTTGGGTTGGCATTGATGGTAATGGTAAGGACATCGCTGTTGATACAGCCATTGGCATCTTCATAAAAGACCTCATAAATACCATCATGCGTGCCGATGGTCGCGGTTGCAATGTTTTGGGTATTGGTATTACCAGCTATTGGGTTACCATCCAGTTCCCAGGTATAATTGACCGCTCCGGCAGTTGCAGTAAGGGTAAAAGGATCATCTTCACACACTTCACCATCATTTGCGGTATTACCACTATTTTCTGTCACGTTGAGATTGACAACCGGAAGGGGATTGACCACAATGGTTTGGGTCACCACTACTTCACAGGCGTTGTTGTCTGTAATGGTTACACTGTAAACTCCATCATCGGTGATGGCAGCATTGGTAACAGAAAGTGAAGAAGTCGTATTTCCCAGTGGTGCGCCATCTAGCTCCCAAGCATAGGTATAGGTAAGGTTGTTGGTAACATCAATGTCGAAGTTATCACCAATACAAACTGTACCATCGTTGTTGGTATTGCCCCCGGTTTCAGTAACTGAAATAGTGGAAGGAGGTGATGTTAAAGCCGTGGCTGTAATTTCAAAATTACCGGCATTGGCATTTTCAGAAACCACCATAATGATGTAGTTGCCCGGAGTAATGGCAAAACACTCACCCGTGATATCAGTGGCAATCAAGGGGGGAGCGGTACCATTACAGTTGGTCATGATGTACACCTCATGGGTTCCCAGGGCAGGAGCTCCGGTGGGGTTGATATCAACTTTGATCCTATCGGTACCAACTGGGAAAAACGCCGTGTTGACACTGAAATACTGAACATTGTCGTTGACGATGGTCAAAGGATTAAAATTTCCCCCAGGAATCAACACACCTGTATTGTCAAAAGGGCCTGCAGGTGTACCCGAAGTTAACATGGTGGGCATGCTACAATCAACAGATAAAAGAGATGTTGCTACCTCAAGTGTGGCAGGGTGCTCTATTCCTGTAGAATTGGGACATAAATTTAGAGGTATTCTCAAAGCACCTACAACGGTAGCGGCTGAGATATAACTCAAACAAAACGTACTTAAAAGCGTGACGTATAAAAGTTTTTTCATCAACAAAAAAATCTAGTGGTTAGCAATGACCAATTTGGTATTAATAATATCTAATAAATCAGCAAAACGCTGCTTTTGTCATTTGTAAGGTGAGAACCGCCTGTGGAGAAATTAATACTCCGCAAAGCTAATAAATTTTCATCAGAAGCCCCACATTTCATATAATTTGCCTGCAACAGTTCGGTAAAAAAGAATAATAATCTAAACATTAGTTCACTTAAAATATTTAATTTTATTATTACGGGCCAAATTTAAGGTTAACCTAATATTATACTGATTCAGTGAGATCTTATATATATATTATTTCTAATATAATGAGTAAAAAGCGAGTTTACTAAATATTTTAAGCCCAAAAACTCCATTTTTATTGAATTTTGAATCTTCGTGAGGTAACTTGTCTAATTACATTTTATACTGTCTACCTTTGCCGGCGTAAAAAAACATTTCCAGGTGATTATTGATGTGATCATTCCAGCCTTTAATGAAGAACAATCTATTGGCAAGGTTATTCAACAATTACCGGCTGAGTTGATTAGGAACATCATTGTTGCCAACAATGGCAGTACAGACAATACAAAAAAACATGCTCTCGAGGCTGGAGCCATGGTGGTAGATCAAAAACTAAAAGGCTATGGCAATGCATGCCTTATGGCAATGGAATTCCTAAAAGAACTGCCAATCCCACCCGATGTTGTTGTCTTTATTGATGGCGATTTCAGCGATTATCCTGAACAACTAAAAGAATTAATACGCCCCATCACAAGGGAAAGCTACGATTTGGTCATTGGTTCCCGGGTATTGGGCAACAGAGAAAAAGGTGCCTTACTGCCCCAACAGCGCTTTGGCAATGCGCTTGCCTGTTGGCTGATTAAATTGTTTTATGGACACACATTTACCGACCTGGGCCCCTTCAGAGCCATTAAATACCAAAAATTGTTGCAACTTGACATGCAGGATCGAAACTATGGCTGGACAGTTGAGATGCAGATTAAGGCTGCCAAACAAGGCTTAAAATGTATTGAAGTGGCCGTCGATTATCGCAAAAGAATCGGTCAATCAAAAGTTTCCGGTACCTTCAATGGCAGTATAAGAGCAGGCTATAAAATTTTGTGGACCCTTTTTAAATACGCTCTCAGATGAGTGCAATCATTGGAGCCATATTTGATGTTTTGTATTTGATGACGGTGGCCCTGACCACGCTGTATTGTTTTTACAATTTTGTCCTTGCCGTAGTTCTTTTGATTTCCAAAAAACAACCTAATGAAGGAAACAATTGTAATTATAAAGTTACCATTCAACTTCCGATATACAACGAAAAAAATGTTGTGGAGGACTTGTATGAACACATCGATCGGATCTCCTACCCCAGCGACTTGCTTGAAATTCAAATTTTGGATGACAGCACTGATGCGTGTCTGGACATATCCAAAAAGTGGATGACCAAATGGAAAACTGAAGGCAAAGATGTACAACTTATTCACAGACAAAATAGAGAGGGCTATAAGGCTGGTGCATTGGCAGCGGGACTGTCTCTTGCAAAGGGAGATTATATATGTATTTTTGATGCTGATTTCAGGCCGGACCCCCATTTTTTAAAGCTTGTACTTCCTGTATTTGCTGATGCCAACACCGCAGCTGTACAAGCGAGATGGACTTTTGCCAATCAAGGCCAAAACCTGTTAACCCGGCTTCAAACACTACAGCTCAACATTCATTTTGCCATCGAACAACAGGCGAGGTATTTTCTCCATTTACCCCTGCAATTCAATGGCACCTGTGGTGTTTGGCGAAAAACGGCCATCCAAAAAGCAGGTGGCTGGGAAGCGGATACCCTCACCGAAGATCTGGACCTTAGTTATAGGGCACAATTGAAAGGCTGGAAAATTGTGTATCTCAATGATGTCCTTGTTCCCGGTGAGTTGCCTTCTGATCTTCGAAGCCTCAAAATACAGCAACACAGGTGGATGAAAGGAGGTGCTGAAACAGCTAAAAAATTGATTCGGCGGATATGGAGTGGCAATTTCAGCTTAATACAAAAAATTTCAGCAACCCTCCATTTATTTTCAAGTTCTATCTATTTGGTCATGTTTCTAATGTCAATAGTTACCCTGCCTCTGATATTCCTTAGGCCTGAGGTAATTGGATGGAGGCTCGATGAAACGTTAAATTATTTACCGTTGACTCTGTTTGCGCTTACAATGATAATCGCAAATATTAAAAAAGACCTTTCATTCTTATCTCAAATCAGAAGTGTGTTTGAAAGTCTTATGCTGCTTCCCTTTTTTGTAGCCTTCCACCTGGGATTTTCATTTCACAATGCGAAGGCTGTTTTGAGTGGCTGGCGGGGAATAAAAACGCCCTTCAACAGAACACCTAAAGCCGGGGTTGTTGAATCCGAAGACGCCCCCAATCGTTCCTTCGGAAGAAAATTAGAGCCCGCCTATGCCGAACTAATTTTGGGTATTGTTTTTGCCCTTAGCTGCTTTTATGACGATGGTAATCACTCATTTTACCATTTTCACATCTTGTGTGCCATCGGCTATCTAAGTATCTTTGTTTTCAGTTTCATTCAAACAAACCACTATCATGAAGATTGATAAAAAATTATTGAGCTTTTTGAGCCAGCTTCAACACAACAATAACAAAGACTGGTTCGAGGACAATAAAAAGACATATGTCGAACAGCAGGATTTTTTTAAGCAGTTTTGTGAAGAGATTTTTAAGTCATTAGGCAAAACAGATCAGTTGGAAGCTACGAAGGTTTTCAGAATCTACAGAGACATCCGATTTTCTAAAGATAAAACACCTTATAAAAATAATTTTGGTGCATCTTTTTCCCGCATTAAACCCTATTTCAGGGGAGGCTATTACCTGCACATTGAGCCGGGCAACAGCTTTGTAGGTGGTGGCTTTTGGGATCCTGCACCCAATGATCTAAAACGGATCAGGGAAGAAATTGCAGCTGATGCCAAGCCCTTAAAAAAAATTCAAGCCCACAAAACATTTCAGGCCTATTTCAAGAGCATAGAAGGAGATCAACTTAAGACCATGCCCAAGGGTTTTTCGTCTGATCTGGAGGGAGAGGACCTCATACGCAGAAAACAATACCTGGTTATGAGGAAGTTCTCAGACAAGGAAATCCTGGCGGAAAATTTTTCCGAAGAAGTAGTAGCCACTTTTAAAGCCATGAGACCCTTGTTTGACTACATGACGCTCGTTTTAACTACTGACCACAATGGTGAGTCGCTCTTATGAAAAAAAAACTGATAGCACTGACCGGTGCTGGGATTTCTGCCGAAAGTGGGATTAAAACCTTCAGAGATGCCGATGGACTATGGGAGGGCCATGATGTGATGGAAGTAGCAACGCCACAGGGGTTTAAAAAAAATCCTGCTTTGGTCTTGGATTTTTACAATCAACGACGAAAACAATTGAAGGAGGTTGTGCCCAATACGGCCCATCTTGCTTTAAAAGAGCTCGAATTAAATTATGAGGTACATGTCATCACCCAAAATGTTGATGATTTGGATGAAAGGGCCGGTTCGACAGCTGTGCTTCACCTACATGGCGAACTAAAAAAGGTACGCAGCTTAGGATACCCATTTAAATGCTACAACTGGGACGGTGATTTGACGCTTGAAGACCGGTGCGAAAATGGATTTGGTCTGAGGCCCCATATCGTATGGTTTGGAGAAGAAGTACCGGCCCTGGAAGAAGCTGCTAATCTGATTGCAGATGCAGATCTGGTGTTGGTCATTGGCTCTTCGATGCAGGTATATCCGGCAGCAGGCCTGGTGGGTTTAGCGCCACCAGATGCCCGGGTATTTTATATTGACCCAAGACCCACCCTCTCCTTTGAACTTCAGATGCGTAAAAACCTGAAAGTGCTGCCCAAGAAGGCAACCGAAGGCATGGATGAAATTTTAAAAATTCTCAGCCAAAGTGGCAATTAGTTATTTATCTTTGAAATAAAAAAGATTATCATGCGTAAAAATTTGTTTGTATTCGTATTGGGTTTTAGCCTTTTAACTGCTTTTTCGTGCAAAAAAGAAGAAGCAGAAATCAAAGGCTGCAGAGATACAGAAGCTGAAAATTACAATGCGGCAGCCAATGCCGACGGGGAATGTGTTTTCGCCCGAGACAAGTTTGTAGGTACTTATGCCGGCACCCTGACTTGTCCGGGAGCGTTAAACCTCATCAGTGGTCAGACCAATTTTAACATTGATGAAGACATTACCGGAGGTAAAAACGATGTTACGGTATTGATCAGTACCACAACTGGTTTGGTAGTTCCCGTAACCGGAACATGCAGCGGCAATAAGCTGACCATCGATGCGGTTCTTAAAAACCTAACCATTACCCTTGTCGGTAGTCCTGTTTTGGTTGACATTACTGCTAAAGGTGAAGTTACCTTGACAGATAAACTCCTTACAGGAAACTTATCTTTGGTAGCTAAGGGAGTACAACTTCCACTTGAACTGAGCGATAACTGTCCGATTAGCGCAACCA
Source organism: uncultured Bacteroidota bacterium (assembly GCA_937872515.1). GTDB lineage: Bacteria > Bacteroidota > Bacteroidia > Chitinophagales > Saprospiraceae > JADKBO01. The sequence goes on along the minus strand of CALMSX010000082.1, from coordinate 101,881 downwards.
AACAATAAAATCAGTGGCCATCCATGCTGTGGATGGCCCCATTTTCACACTTATAGATTCTTGCGGGAAATTTGTCTATGATTCTATAGTCATGGGTAGCGAGGATCATCGCAGAGTTGTTTTCTTTGCACACCCGGTTTAAGAGGTAAAGGATTTCATCAGAGGTGTCTGGGTCAAGATTACCGGTGGGTTCATCGGCTATAATGATCTCGGGCTTATTTATGATTGCTCTGGCGATGGCCAGCCGTTGTTGTTCTCCTCCTGATAACTGGTGTACTTTTGTATTAAAATAAGACAGCAACCCTACCTCATTCAATACCTCCTCTACCCTATTTCTGATGGCCGTTTTGTCTCTCCAATCTGTTGCCACCATTACAAAAGATAAATTATGGGCAACTGTCCACTGTTTGAATAGGTAGAAATCCTGAAAAACCATACCCAAACGTCTCCTCAATTCCGGAACCTGGGCTCTTTTTATTTTTCGCAGATCATAGTCAAGCACCCTGGCTGCCCCCTCTTTGATGATGGCTTCACCATAGATGGATTTAAGCAAGCTGGATTTACCACTCCCCGATTTACCAATGATATAACATATTTCCGCCTGTACCAAATCGAAATTAACTTTGTCCAAAACGATGTTTTCGCTCTGTTCGATGGTGGTTTCTTTAAATTCAACAACAATGGGTAATGTCGACACTTTTTGATTGATTTATAGTTCGCACTGAATCTGATAGATATTGGGCCACATTTTACCTGTTACCCACAGCTGACCTGAGCTCGGGTTGTAAGCGATGCCGTTCATTTCTGCACAATTTGGATTTTTACTTTTGGCATCATTAAACAAAGCAGTCATATCCAAAACACCTACTACATTGCCTGTAGTAGCATTGATTTTAGCGATCTGGGTGCTGGTCCAAATGTTGGCAAAGATGTAACCATTGACATATTCCAGTTCATTCAGATAGTAAACCGGATTGCCATTTGCTTTGATACTTAGTTCTTTGGTTTTATTGTAATTATCAGGATTGATAAACGTGAGTTTATCTGTGCCGTCGCTCATGATCAATGCTTTTCCGTCGGTGGTGAGTCCCCATCCCTCAGCATTGGCGTATTTAAATGTACCTAAGCTTTTAAAAGTGGTGGCATCGTAGATAAAAGCCAATTGGTTTTTATAGGTAAGCTGGTACAATTTGCCATTGAGTATACAAACACCCTCTCCAAAAAATTTGGTTCTATCCAGTTCTACTTTTACATCGATTTTTCCTGTTTTTATATCAACAGGGCCCGCAATCGACCTGGTCTGCGATAGTTCCTGGGGTGAGCCTGTACCCTCAAATAATTTCCCATTCTCAAAAAAGAGTCCTTCCGTAAATGATGTGATGTCGTGTGGTGTTTGGCCGGACAATACATAGGACATTTGTTTGGCGGTTTCTGCCTTAGTAACCTGATTATCTGTTGATTTTTGATCTTTTGGAGTCTCTTTGCAAGCCCCTAAAATGAGTGTAAATATCAGGACAAGCAGCAGCACATTTTTCATTACAACCTTTTTGCCGCAAAATAACGTTATTTTTTCATGTGTAGGTGTGTGAAAAGCAAAGTATTATAAAAAAAAAGGCCTGTCTTGTGACAGGCCTTTCTATTATTTGTTGGTTACTTTTTATTTGGTAACAATAAACTTCCTTTGTGCTACTCCTTCAGCGGTCTTCATTTCAAGAAGATAAACACCGGTCTGGAAAGCAGAAACATCGATTCTGTCAGAGATCTGAGTTCCTTTGTAAGCAACTTTGCTCCACAATAATTTACCTGTAACGGTATAGATGTTTACGGTTGCTCCCACTACCTGGTTGGTGTTGATTTCAAAGAATAAAAGATCAGATGTTGGGTTTGGATAAACTTTGAATCCGGTAACAAAATCAGGATCGTTAACATTGGTAATGTTTTCCACTACAAATGGTCCGAATGTTTTTTGGCAGCCATTTTCATCTGTAACCACTGCTGTGTAGACACCTGGAGCCAGGTTTTCCAAAGAAGTACCGGTAGCGCCATTGCTCCAAACCACTGACAAATTGCCACTACCTCCTGCAGTTGCAAGATTGATAGCACCATTGGCAGCACCATTGGTAGCATTGGTAATATTTGCAGCTGCCTCAATTGCTATACCTTCGGTGACAACAAACGTTTGAGATACAGAGAAACCATTTTCGTCAGTTACAACACATGTATAAGTACCTGCACCCAAATTGGTAATGGTTTGCGTGTTGGCAGTAAATCCGTTAGGACCTGTCCATGCATACGTTAAAACTCCCTGGAAAGGACCTCCAGAAACTTCGGCTGAGATTGATCCTGCTGCAGCGCCATTACAAACGTTGTTAACAACTGTACCTGCTACTGCCGGTGTTGTATAATATACCACATCATTGCACTGTGTAACACTACCGCATTCTGTGGTGGTAGTAAGGCAGATGCTGTAAGTACCTGAGGTTGCAAAAGAAACCTGGATGTTTTCGCCTTCGATCACCTGACCATTGCCAAGATTCCATGAAGCTGTACCATTTCCTGTATTAACAAGGTTAAGAAGACCATTGTTAAGGGATGTTGTAAAGTTGGCTACAGCTGAATTGATAACCTGATTAACTACTACATTGAGGCTTGACTGACACAATGTAACATTATTAACCGCTGTCATCGTATAGGTACCAGCCTGGTTGACTACCGGATTGAGGGTATTGCCACCACTTACAATATTGCCATCAGCAGTTGTCCAAGAAATGGTATATTCAGTAGGTACGCCTGTCAACTCACCTGTAAGTGTAACTTCTGATACAACACAAGTCAGATTAGCAGGAGCCTGGGCACCAATTTGTGGTAAGCCGGCAGCTGAAGAAACAGTTGATTCTGCAGTTGTAGTACAACCGTTAGGTCCTGTAGCGGTAGCGGTAAAGGTACCAGAGTTGGTAACTGTAACACAGTTTCCAGCAATTGGAGTTCCGTTGATGTTCCAACTTACGGTAGAAGTGGGTGCTACCGTAGCACAGATTTCAGCAGAATTAATGGCACATGTCAATTCAGCATTGGTAACTGCTATACTTGGAGTAGTAACATCTTCAGTTACTTCAACTGATGAAGTCGAGGTACAGCCATTGGAGGTATCTGTTACCAAAAGGTTGTAAACTCCGGGATCCTGAACTTCGATTGTGGCAGTAGATCCTATTACATTGCTATTGGTTGACCATTGGTATGCAATATTAGGTCCAGCTGAAGATGCAGCCGCGCTTAACGTTGTAGTTGTTACTGCACAAGTAAGCTGTGAAGGTGCACCAGCATTTGCCAAAGGACCATTGTTAACCATGGTTACGATGGCCGAACTGTTTTGAGAACAGTTTGTAGTTGTGTTGGTTACTTTTAAGTTGTAAGTACCAGGAGCATTTACCAGGGCATTCAACGTATTGGCACCTGAAACAATGTTTCCATTGGTAGTTGTCCATAAGTAGGTATAACTGCTGCCTGTTGAAGAACCGGCACCTGAAACGGTAACCTGGGTAGTAGAACAATCAAGGCTTCCTGATGGTGCAGCAGCTGCGGCAGGAGTACCTGTAGATTCAATTTCAAATTCTCCAGTGTCAAAACAACCGTTGAGGTCTGTTACAGTATATTCGTAGATACCTGGAGCAAGGTCAAAAAATACATTACTTGTTGTTGCATTTTCTGTTCCTAACTGGTAAAAGTGAAACCCTGTTCCTCCTTCTGATTCGATGGTGGCAGATCCATTTGAATTGTTACATGTTGCGCTATTTGTAAATGCAAATGAAGTTAATGCTTCAGGCTCTGTGATTTCAAAAGTCTGCTCTGTAGTACAGCCGACATTGTCGGTAACTGTAACTGTATATGAACCTGGAGAAAGGTCTTCGACGGCGTTGCCAAGGTCACCTGTACTCCACTCGTAGCTGTATCCTGGATAACCACCTGCCGGGTTTACAGAAATTCCACCATTGTTGTAAGAAAAACATGTTACATCAGATAAAGAATAATTTTCTGTATTGAGTGGGGTGCTTGGTCCTGCAACGGTAAATGTCTGAGTCAGAAAATAGCCATTGGCATCTTCAACTGTTACTGAATAAGTTCCTGCGTTAACACCAGTAAGATCCTGGGCAGTAGAGCCATTGGACCAAGAGTATGATTTATTTAAATATCCACCCGTTACAGTTAGGTTTACACCTCCGCCATTGGGACATTGAGCATCAAAAGCATCACCTTCAACGGCCATGGTGAATGACTGGAACATCCAGTTTTCCCATGTAGTTGCGCCAGCCTGTCCTACTTCCCAAGCTCTTTTATCCGGAGAAATCGCATAAAGCGTAGGATAATATGCGATGGAATAATTTGATTTGATGTAGGAAGTTGATGGCATCAAATCGATGATTGGATAAGGTGTACCTTGCACCCAGTTGCCCTGCGTACCTCCAACACATCCTGATGGTCCGTAAAGGCAGGCAGTATTGGTGCTCAAGTCAGCTTCCAGAAAAAACACCATGATTTCATCCGCTCCGTTGGGCCCATGTTCATTGTACAATTCTTCCAAAACACCTGAATTGTGGTAGTTCCAACAAGGACCACACCAAGTAGCTGAAAAATCAATGACAACCGGTTTCCCTTGTTCAAGGAGGTCATACAAATTCCAAGAATTTCCGTTTAGGTCGGTAGCTGTCCAGTCCTGAGCAGTTGCTCCATTTGGCAATTGTGCTGCCAATTGATTCACAAAGGTCAAACTAAAACAGAATAGGAGTAGAAGTAAAAATTTCCTCATGTTTAACAGTTTTACAGATTTATTTAGCACAAATATAAGAAGATGAAATTTTATATCACAAAAAAATAAATATAGAAATTAAATTTTGTGCGACCATTTATTTTAATGGTTAAAACAAATTTTACTTCAAATTTTTGAAAATACCCAAATAATATTGCCAGAATAGAAAAGACCTAAACTTGGGGTTCATTTTTTGGCTGCGCAGTACTGGTTCATTTTTTTTATAAAATTTGAATTTTACCGCTACAATTCACCCTTCAAACACACTTTGCAAAAAATTTAAAGCGGGTGAACAACAAATGCCTGTTATTTGAAATCACTAATTCAGGGCTATCTATCGCTTCATTCTCATCTGTTGCATAGCATTGCCCATGCCTTTTCCAGTGCTCATCATTTGCATCATCTTTTTCATCTGATCAAACTGCTTGATGAACATATTGACATCATTGATGGATTTACCGCAGCCCAGGGCAATTCTTTTTTTGCGGTTCATGTTGAGGATCTCCGGATTTTTTCTTTCGTCTGGTGTCATAGAAAAAATAATGGCCTCCACTTTCGTAAATGCAGAATTGTCAATGTCGAGATCTTTGGTAAGTTTGCTCATACCAGGAATCATACCCATGATTGACTTGAGGTCGCCCATTTTTTTGATTTGATTCATTTGGGCTAAAAAGTCATTAAAATCAAACTTGTTTTTTCTGATTTTACTTTCGAGTTTTTTGGCCTCCTTCTCGTCAAATTGTTCCTGCGCTTTTTCCACAAGAGATACGATATCTCCCATGCCCAGGATACGCTGTGCCATCCTTTCAGGGTAGAAAACATCGAGGGCATCCATTTTTTCACCCGTCGAAACAAATTTGATGGGTTTGCCAACGGTATATTTGATCGATAAGGCAGCTCCACCTCTGGTATCACCATCAAGTTTAGTAAGGACTACCCCATCAAAGTTGAGTCTTTCATTGAATGCTTTTGCCGTATTGACAGCATCCTGACCGGTCATGGAGTCAACCACAAAAAGTGTTTCAGATGGGGTTACCGCATCTTTAATGGCTGCAATTTCTGCCATCATTTCTTCATCTACGGCCAATCGGCCGGCAGTATCGATGATGACCACATCAAATTTGTGGTTAACCGCATACTCGATGGCATTTTTCGATATTTCTACCGGTTTTTTATTATCAACTTCTTTGTAGACTTCAACGCCTACTGATTTAGCTACTACTGACAATTGGTCTATGGCTGCAGGGCGGTAAACATCGCAGGCAACGAGCAATACTTTTTGATTTTTTTTCTCTTTCAGGTACAATGACAATTTACCTGAGAAAGTAGTCTTACCTGAACCTTGAAGACCTGAAATCAGGATGACTCCCGGATTGCCTTTAAAATTGATGCCTGCTGCCTGGCCCCCCATGAGGTCGACCATCTCATCCATCACAATTTTAACCATCAGCTCACCCGGTTTGACCGACTGTAATACATTGTCGGAGCCGAGGGCCTTGTCCTTTACCTTATCGGTGAACTCTTTGGCAATGGTATAATTGACATCGGCGTCGACAAGCGCGCGCCTGATCTCTTTGATCGATTGGGCGATGTTAATTTCCGTAAGTTTGGCATCGCCTTTCAGCATTTTTAGTGCGCCATCCAGCTTTTCACTTAAACTATCAAACATTTTAGTCAGATTTTGTTATCAGGTTGCATCTCTGCATGGGCCCATATGACCCATGAAATGCGGGTGCGAAAATACATCAAACTCATGAAAAAACATCACAAGCCTTTGGATTTGGCTTCATTCCAAAGGGCATCCATGGCTTCCAGCCCCATGCCATCGAAGCTTTCGCCCGCTTTTTCTTCAATATAATTAAACCGTCGGATGAATTTTTGGTTGATGGATTCGAGGGCAGATTCAGGATCCACATTTATAAATCTTGCGTAGTTGATTAAGGCAAAAAGAACATCCCCGAATTCTTCCGCAATGTGGGCTTGATCTCCAGACAATTCAGCCTGTTTCAATTCAGCCAGTTCTTCTTCTACTTTTTGCCAAACCTGGCCTTTGTTTTCCCATTCAAAGCCAACCTTTCCGGATTTTTCCTGGACGCGATACGCCTTAATAACGGCAGGTAGTCCGGATGGTACCCCGGCTAAAACCGATTTTTTTCCTTCTTTGAGTTTAAGTCGCTCCCAGTTCTGTTTCACTTCCTCTTCATCTTTCACCACCACGTCTCCGTAGATATGGGGATGCCTGTGAATAAGTTTGGCATTTAACTTATCAATGGCAGATTTGATGTTAAAGGCACCCGTTTCTTCTCCCATCTTGGCATAAAAAACGATATGGAGCAATAAGTCTCCAATTTCTTCTTCAATACCAGGTATATCTCCCTTAGTGATGGCATCTGCCAATTCATAAGTTTCCTCGATGGTGAGGTTTCGGAGGGATTCAAATGTTTGCTTTTTATCCCACGGACATTGAGCCCTCAGGTCATCCATGATGTGCAACAATCGCTCGAAAGCATCTTTTTTGTCTTCCATTGGCAACAATGACTGGTTTTTAGAGTTTATACTGTAGTTTTGCAAAAGTAAAATAAATCCAAGATGGCAACGATGCTATATCAATTTGCAATCATTTTCGGCCTGATAGGACTGGGGATCTTGATGTTGAATATTCGGTATATTTTTACCGGTAAAGAATTTCATGGCTCTTGTGCCTCAAATAACCCCTTGATTAAGAACAAATTCGGAGAATGTACGGTTTGCGGTAAAAAACCGGAAGAGGAATGCAAAATGCCTCAAGTTCACAAATAAAAAAGGATTTATCTGTTCAGCATTCTACCAGACTGCATTGATAACCAAGCCAATAGCATGGTAGCAAGGACAAGTATTAGGATGAGCATGTTTGGTTATTTAACGCAAAGATAAGACTATATTTTTGATTAACAAAGCATTGTGAAAAAATTACACTAGTATTATCTGGTCCATTCTTTACATAATTATCGCGAATTTCTACCCACTTTCAGTATTTTTATCTATCTTTGCGCCCGCTAAGGCAGTATTGAAGAACAATCTGCATATTGGTAATTATTAAATTTTATTCATGTCAGCTTATTTAACAAAAGAACAAAAACAAGAAATTATTGCAACTTATGGTGGTTCTGCAACCAACACAGGTTCAACAGAAGCACAAATTGCCATTTTCACTACCAGGATTCAGGCAATGTCACAACACTTAAAAGACAACAGAAAAGACAATTCTTGCCGCAGGGCCTTATTGACACTTGTTGGTAAAAGAAAGAGGTTATTGTCTTACCTCCAGGACAGAGACATCGTGAAATACCGAGCGTTGATCGAAAAGCTTAACATCAGAAAATAAACCAACTGTAAGAGAGTGCAATGCACTCTCTTTTTTTTCCACTTACGGAGGTCTGACCTTCGCAAGTTATCCACACCAATTAAAATATATCATTTATGGGAAACATTATTCCTACCTCCGTTAATTTCAACTTACCTAACGGAAAAACAGTTACCATTGAAACAGGTAAGCTGGCCACAATGGCACATGGCTCTGTGGTGGTAAAAATTGAAAACACCATGTTACTTGCCACCGTTGTGGCGGCTTCAAAGCCAAAAGAAGGTCAAGACTTTTTTCCACTTTCTGTAGATTACCAAGAAAAATTTGCCGGAGCCGGAAAGATACCGGGAAACTTTTTTAGAAGAGAAAGCAAACTGTCTGACTATGAAGTATTGATTTCAAGATTGGTTGACAGAGCCATTCGTCCTTTGTTTGATGATGACTTTGTAAATGAAACACAAATCATGATTTCTCTGATTTCAGGAGATCAAAATAACATGCCCGATTGTTATGCAGCACTAGCAGCTTCTGCAGCGCTGGCTGTTTCTGACATCCCATTCAACGGTCCAATTTCTGAAGTGAGGGTTGCCAAAATAAATGGAGAATTTGTTGTAAACCCGCACCGCAAGGAATTACCTGCAGCAGAACTTGACATTATTATTGCTGCAACCATGGACAACGTTATGATGGTAGAAGGGGAAGCAAAAGAATGCCAGGAAGCTGATTTAATTACGGCCATCAAAATAGGTCATGAAGCCATAAAGGTGCATTGTCAAGCCCAGTTAGAGCTGGCTTCACTTGTGGGTGAAAAAGCGACTGTAAAAAGAGTGGTAGAACCTGTTGCTGTCAACGAAGAATTAAAAGAAAAAGTAAGAGCTGCTTGTAGCGATCAAATATATGCGATTGCCAGATCTGCTTCTGATAAAAAATCTCGTAAAAAGTCATTTGATAAAGTTGCAGAAGATTTTGTTGCTGCCCTGCAAGCAGAACTTGGCGAAGCTTATGAATCAACCATGGGTGTTGAAGCCGGTAAGTTATACGAGAAATTAAAGAAAAAAATTGTTAGGGACGTTGTACTGAATGAGGGAATTCGTTTGGATGGAAGAAAGAACGATCAAATCAGGCCAATCTGGTGTGAGGTAGACTATCTTCCTTCAGCTCACGGGTCAGCTATCTTCAACAGAGGAGAAACACAATCTCTTACCTCCCTAACCCTCGGTTCAAAAACCGATACCATGCTCATCGACAATTCACTTGAGCAGTATTATGAAAAATTTATCCTTCACTACAACTTCCCAGCCTTTTCAGTAGGAGAGATTAAGCCATCGAGAGGTCCGGGAAGGAGAGAAGTAGGTCACGCCAATCTCGCTGCAAGATCGCTGAGACAGGTTTTCCCTACCGACAATCCATATACCATCAGGATAGTATCAGACATTCTTGAATCCAATGGTAGTTCATCTATGGCCACGGTTTGTGCGGGATCGCTGGCATTGATGGATGCCGGTATTAAAATCAAATCACCTGTATCCGGAATTGCTATGGGTATGATCGCTGAAGATGGCAAAGTAGCCATCCTGTCTGACATCCTCGGTGATGAAGATGCTTTGGGTGACATGGACTTTAAAGTTACCGGCACGGCAAAAGGAATAACCGGATGTCAGATGGATATTAAAATTGACGGACTTCCATATGAAATGCTGGAAAAGGCATTATTGCAAGCCAAAGAGGGCAGATTACATATTTTGAATGAAATGAGTAAGGCCATTGCTGAAACCAGAAGCGACCTCAAGCCTCATGCACCACGAATGGTCGAAATTGTAATCGACAAGAGCTTTATTGGCGCGGTCATTGGGCCAGGTGGTAAAATCATTCAGGATATCCAGGCCAGAACAGGTACCATCATCAACATTGAAGAGGTAGATGAAAAAGGCATCGTATCTATCATGAGTACCAATGGTGATGGCTTAAAACAAGCTTTGGAGGAAGTCGATAAGATTACCTTCACTCCACAAGTTGGCGACATCTATGATGCCCTGGTAGAAAGTGTAATGGAATACGGTGTTTTTGTCAAGTTTAAGGGCAAATCCGGATTGGTACACATTTCTGAGATCTCTCATACTAAGATTGACAAGGTTACCGATGTCATGAAAGTGGGAGACAATATCAAGGTAAAATATATAGGAACTGATCCAAAAACGGGTAAGATGAGATTGTCACGCAAAGCAACCTTGCCAAATCCAAGGGACAACAATCCAAAGGAGAATTCCTAAACTCATTAAGACATTATTTTTAAATAGGCAGTTGGGAATCCTCCAGCTGCCTATTTTGTTGATTAACAAAGCTGATACAAAAACAAACCATGTCAAACATAGTAGCAATAGTAGGAAGGCCAAATGTGGGAAAATCCACGCTATTCAATCGTCTGATTGGTGAAAGAAAATCCATCATCGACGATGTAAGTGGGGTGACGCGAGACCGCATTTACGGCTTCAGTGAATGGGGTACCAAATCTTTTACTGTGGTTGACACCGGAGGTTTTGTACATGGCTCTGAAGATGTATTTGAAGCTGCTATTCGCTCACAAGTGCAGATTGCCATAGATGAAGCTACAGTCATCTTATTTATGACAGATGTGACGACCGGCATCACTGACCTCGACGCAGAAATTGCGGATAAACTAAGAAGGGGCAAAAAACCTGTGATTTGTATTGTAAACAAGGTAGACAATTCTCAGCGCGATATGCTTGCGAATGAGTTTTGGGCGTTGGGCTTTGAAAACACCCTATTCCTAAGTTCCATTACCGGATCCGGAACCGGTGAATTGATGGATCTTATCAATGAATTCTTACCCGAAGACAGCGACGATATCAACGAAGCCAGAGATTTACCGAGAATAGCAGTGGTAGGGCAACCGAATGTAGGTAAATCTTCTTTCACCAATGCCCTTTTAGGAGAAGACAGAAACATTGTTACTGATATTCCAGGTACTACAAGAGACGCAATCTATACCCAATACGACAAGTTTGGACATAAATTTTACCTGATAGATACTGCGGGCATCAGGAAAAAAAATAAAGTACATGAAGACCTGGAGTTTTATTCTGTAATCAGAGCCGTAAGAACCATTGAAGAGGCCGATGTTTGTATCCTTATGCTTGACGCTACCGTTGGGGTGGAGTCACAGGATCTTTCGCTGTTGTCTTTGATCACGCGCAAAAACAAAGGCCTGGTCATACTGATCAACAAGTGGGATCTTATTGAAAACAAGGAGACTAATACCGCATACGACTTTGAAAATGAACTAAAGGAACGCATTGCTCCATTTACTGACGTTCCCATCGTTACGGTTTCTGTTCTGGAAAAACAGCGAATTTTTAAGGCTGTGGAAATAGCCATGGAGGTATATGAAAATAGGAGCAGGAAGATCAAAACTTCAGAGCTTAATGACTCTATGTTGGCTGCTATTGACAGGTATCAACCGCCTTCACACAGAGGAAAGTTTATAAAAATTAAGTTTGTTACCCAACTACCTCTGCCCTACCCGGCATTTGCCTTCTTTTGTAATCACCCAAAGCATGTGAAGGATAATTACAAAAATTATCTGGAAAACCAACTGCGTTTAAAATATAACTTTAGTGGTGTGCCGATCAGTATATTTTTCAGGGAAAAATAAGGAATAGAATCGTTAACGAACAACGGTGATATCACCTGTTAGCATTACTTCTTCCCCTTTTTCATTGGTATAAGTAAGCTGGTATACATAAACGCCGGGTTGGACTTTTTGTCCTCTGAAAGTGCCGTCCCAAAGTCCTTCATTTTCACTAATGGTGAAATTGGTGTTATGAAACATCCTTTCTCCCCATCTGCTAAAAACTGAAAGTTCATGTAAGACCAATGTTGGGTCGTTAGTTACTACTTTCCAAATTCCGTTGGTACCTGATGAGGGGGATGCAGAAAAAATATTTGATACATACACCTTAGGGCTGTCTTTGACGATTAGATCAAAACTTTCTTCCATCAGGCAATTTTTATAGTAAATTATTACCTGGTGTACATAAGTACCTCCTTGTTCAAAAGTAAATCTACTGGTATAACAATTGCCAGAACAGAACAACTCGCCGTTGACATACCATTCGATGCTGTCTATCAGTTGCTGTTCGCTAACCAACTCTTTGAGCGTTATATCAATGTTTTGGTTGTCAAAAAAAGGACCTTCATCCATGATAAAACTTACCGTTGGATAGGTAGGAGGATGGATATCAACAGATTTGACTATTTTGCACAAATTGCCATCGATGATTTCTAATTGGTGGTTGCCAATGCTAACTCCATTCAGCATCGGACCATTTACCCGTTGTCCATCCAGATAATAATTGTAATTACTACCTGAATTGCCTGGTATTACTTCAATGGTTCCGCTTTCATCTTCTTTACATTCCGGGTCAGTTGGCAATACAGAAGCATCAGGCGATTTTATATTGATAATGGTCAGTGAGTCTTTGTAGGCACAGCCCAACTCTTCGTAACTAAAATACAATTTGTGACTACCTGGCCCTGCAAGGCTGGGCAAAAATTCATTGCTTGTCAAAACGCCCGGCCCATTCCAAAGTCCTGTCCCGCTGGTCATGGCTCCAGTCAAAACGGAGGTTAGAGGCAGACTTACACCCCAATCTGGTTCACAAATGAGGTAAGATGGAGCCGATAAGGATATCTGAACTTCATCACAAGAAAGAGTAGAAACGGGACTGCTGGCACTTGAAACTCCACAGGCACAACCTTGCCCTTCTGCATCAATTCTGACAATAAAAGTATCTCCCGGTTTTAAAGATTCAAATACGGTACTGGTAAATGTGGTAGTACCCTGATACACCCCATCTTTGTAGATCTTATACTGTGCCGCACAGGGTACTGGTGTCCAATTGACTTCTACCTTGTTGGCATAACTTGCCGATTGAATCTGAACCTGGGCAATGGTTGGGATAGCCTCAATATTGACAACATCCGGGCTGCCAACACATTCTTTATTGGATGCGGTTACTGTTACCTGGTAATTGCCTGCTTGTGCATACCTCAGGCTCAGAGGGCCAAAAGTATTGATATTGCCAGCCACTACGTTTGCTCCATTTACCACCCAGTTGTAAGATGCCCCAACCATCATTTGATTTTGAATGGCTATGGTTAATACCGAATCTTCACATACGCTGAGCTGAGTTGGTAAATCAGGATTGGGTCTATCTAAAAAGGATACATCGAGACAGGAAGGAGGTCCTTCACCACAGCCGTTGATTGCGGCTGCACAGATGGTAACATTTTTATCAACTTCTAAAAAATCAATGTTAACCGAATTGCCCGTGGCATTGCCATCAATGACAGCACCATTGTTGGTAGTCCATACATAAGAAAGGGTACCTGCACTGCCTTGTACTGAATAGTTGGCTGTAGGTACATCCTTGCATATTTCAAGGTCCCAGGCATTGGTCTGGGGTGAAAGGGGCAGTTCTAATGAGGGATCCACCTGCAATGTAGGTAGATCAATTTGACAAACCTTACCCTGGACTGTCAGCGTAACTGAAAGATTAAGGCCTGTTTTATCGTTTATCGAAATGGTTGCCGGATTGGCATCATTGTCAACAATTATATTGTTGAATTCGTCTTTCCATATATAATTCAAAACATGGCTTCCCGGGCTGGAAGTAACGGTGGCATTGCAGCTAACCGATATTTCTCCATTGGAGCATGCAGATGGAGATAGGTTGGCACTTATCACCGGAACGTATGCACTGATCATTACCAAGCTATCACAGCCATTTCTGTCTTTAATTGGCAAGGTATAGGGGAAATTTTTATAGCTGTCATCAAGTATGAGATCATGATAGACAAAGGGTTGACAATCCACCAGTGTAACCGTTTCTCTGGGTTGTAGGGGTAAAGGGTCAATCGTAATGTATTGCCAGAAAGAACAACCATCTGGTCTATTCACCAAAAAGCTATCCCGGCCGGGTGATGTTATGTTGGGACCCTGCCAGCCAAAGACACCATCTCCATTGGGGTCGATATCCTGAGGTCCACCGAATGGAAATTCATTGGAACATTGGCTTATGGTACCAAAATCTTCATCAGGGAGTTCATACACCTTAAATGTCTTTTGAATGGTGTCGGTAATGTCACACCCATTGGTTGCAAACATTGAAATGGTGTAAACGCCTGTGTCCCTAAATGTCCAGTTTACGATGCTGTCCAACCTGGTGAAAGTATCATAAGGAAGGGAGGTAGTAGCAGGATTTATTTTCCAATAGTAATAAATATCGAGTTTAAGGCTATCAACACCCAGGGTATAGCTGGTATTCGGGCAAATTTGTAGGGTATCATTACCCTGGGTAAAAGAGGTTAAATTGTGTAACTCAAAATGTTGGGTTGCTGAAATGATATCCACTCTGTAAGAACAAACATCTCCTTCATAACCATCAACATAAAAGTAATAAATCTGACCTGGAATGAGATTAAACGACTCTAACGTAATGGCAGACATGTCTCCATCCGGCGATTCACAATCTATGTACTCCGGGGCATAAGGGTTGTTGTTAAAAACAGCATCTGAAAAATCGCAATCATCAAAAATACCTGCCTGAATGCCATCGTTATTGGCACAATTAAATGGTGTAATTGTTATTTGAGCATGGTTTGACCCCGCTATAAAAGCGAACCAGGACATGTTTTGCGGATTGCCCCCAGATGTACAAACGTACTGAGGTTGTTCAGGAAGGGTCCACACGACAGCCGAGGCAAGCGGTGTCGTTCCAACAAAGCCATCGAGGCAAGACAAATCGCAAATGATAGGGGCAGTGCTACAAGTATAACCGGCGGTGTAGTTACAAGGATTCTGTGCAGATAGGGTAAATTTTACCCCGCATATTACTGTAAGAAAAAGTAAATATCTGCTTAAGTTCATGAGGATATACCGGTCTTAAATTTGGTTACAAAATTATATAAAATTTGTGGGGAATTTGCCAATGATGTGTTAAAAATTTGGAATATATAATTTGGATTCTTTTTAAAATAGAAAATTAAATATTAGAAACTTCAAAAACGAGTTCAATATTCAAAATATTATTTCAATTCACTACTTTAGATTGGTTCTAACTTCTTGTGCATGATGGCGATTTCTAAAAATAGTTATGTAATATGAATTTGCCGATGCACACAATTATTAAATTTAGCAATTACAACTATCTCACCAGGGTCAAATCTTTTGTAATCAAAATTGTATTTCCGGTATTTAATCGAATGCGCATTTGGTACACGTATACACCAGGCTGCAAAGGACAGCCATTCAATAATCCATTCCACCCTTCTTCCGCATTGCCGGGTGTCAAATTTTCTTTTGAAAAGACAAGATTCCCCCAATTGTCATAGATCCTTAAAAATTCGATCGCTGCCAAACCTGATTGCGCAGGTATATAGAAGGTACCATTGACCCCGCCACTCCCCGGTTGAAAAACATTAGGAAAAGAGAGCGCAACTGCGTCATTCAGTTGGATTAAAATTGTGTCACTTGCCAGACAACCCAGACTGTCTTTTGCCAATACCACTATGCTTACATCCTGGTCGGGGACAAAGCTGTAGCTGGGACAGTTGTTACAAACGATCTCTCCGCCGGGCAATTGAATCCATTCGGTGCTAAGCCAATTTTGATCCGTTGGCACAGAGCTATAAAATAGGATTACCTCGTCTCCCGGCGTGACCATGGTATCTGCGGGCAATAGGATGTTTACATCACGTCCCTCCTTTAGCGTGATCAGGGAATCCCAGACACAGCCCAGAGCGTCTGTAATGCTCACCAAATATTCGCCATTGGAGAGCTTATCAACCCTCGGCCCTTGTGCATTTGTGCCATTGACCGATAGGCTAATTGGTAAAAAAGCTCCTTCCACATCAGAAATCTCAATATAACCATTGTCATCACCCAGGCAAACCGGGTCAGATGATAATAGATCGACATTTTTGATCGGATTGGGTTCTTCTAACAATTCATAAGTCATTGTAGACATACAGCCATTGGTGGGATTGACGACCAACAGCTGATACGTACCCGCACCATTGACCGTTGGCGAAAGCGTATTGGTATTACCTGTAAAATTTCCATCTGTGGTACTCCATTCAAAAGAAAAGTCAGGGCCGGCGCTTTGAACATTGGCATTGATTTCTATTTGCCGTTGATTACAGATAAGTGGTTTTGATTGTGAAAGGTCTATCGCTGGTTGTAAGGTGTCAAGTGGCACAAAAAATGAAAGGGAATCTGAACATCCATTGAATGCCGTCACTACAAGTTGATAGTTTCCAGACTCCACAACCTCAAGTGAATCAGAGATAAATTGTGCTCCTGATTCATTGATCCAGACAAAGCTCTTGTCGTCATCAACCCCGATTGCCACAAGCGTGGCTGTTGATGGTTGACATCCGATGGTATCGCCCAAAATTCCGAAAGCAGGTCTGAGTGGGGATAAGATGACAAGGGTGGTATCATGGGCTTCGCAACCATTGGTGGAAGCTGCGGATACCCTTACACTAGCAGGAAATAAAATGCGGGGGGAAGGATCTGTTGAAAAAAAAGACTGATCAATGCCTACCCATTTATAGGTTAACAAAGTTTTGGTTGAACTTACCTCCATAACAACCCCTGTGCCATCGCAAGGCAGATAAAAACTATCTGCCAGTATGAGTTCGGGGATTGAAAAATCGCTCAGTACTTCTACCGTATCTTTGCCCAGGCAGCCATTATCTCCTTCAACCGTAACATAATAGTATCCCGGCATATCAACTTTGACTTTTTGTCCCTGGTAAATATCACCTGCCGGACCTAGCCAGGAAACACTTTTATAATTTCCAGTACCCACAATTTCTATATCGGTTTTACTTTGGATGCAGTTGATGGTATCACTCAACGTTTCAAAAACCGGTAATGCCTTATTTTCAACGACATCTGCTACAAAGGGGCTGGTGCAGCCATTGGCAGCCGTGACCATTCCTTTGTAAACGCCGGGCAGGCTTACCCTGAGGGTATCTTCCACGATGGCGCCGGCTTCCCAAACAACAGTTGTTCCGGCAGGAAAGGGTGTTAAAAAACCTATGGTAATCACAGAATCGATACAGTTAAGCTCGCCCGAAATCAAGGCAGAAATATCAGGACGAAGGGTATCCGCTTTCACAACCACCTGGCCTTTTGTGACACAGCCCTCGCTATTTGTTGCTTCAAAACTATAAATTCCGGCTTCGTTGGTTTGAAATGAGAGGGTGCCATCTGATATCAGAATGGGAGCATCGGTCCAAATGACTTGTGTAGGCGGATCCGAAAAAATCAACTCTACCCTGCCCGGGAGCTTACAATTCACTTCACTGACCAATGTATCAAAAGTGAGATATACCGATTCATCAACAACTTCCAGCTCAACCGTAGCGACACAGCCTGCACTGTCAAGTGCAGTATAATGATACGTTCCTGGCATTTTGGCCCAGATGATGGTAGTATCCACGCCAGTCACAGAAGGTCCATCCCATATGCCGGAAACCAGAGATTCATTGGCTGTAACTTTCAGCTCTACTGAGTCTCTTAGGCAGGAAAGTGTCAAGGTTGGTTCTTGTATTAGCCGGGGCGCCAGGGTATCATAAAAGACTTCAAAACTGGTGGTATCAAAACAATTGCCATCTCCTTTACCAATGACTGTGTAAATACCGACACTAAACACACTTATGGTCCTACCCGTACCCAGGGTCAGGTTACCTGATTTCCATGTGAAGCTTACACCAGGTGCCGCATTAGCCGTTAGCAGCGCTTCATTGCTGATACAGGTCAATTGAGTACCCATGATGCTGACATCGGGTACATTGTCTGCCTGGATGACCAAAACAGAATCCGTAAACATACAATTGAGACTGTCTGTGACATCCAACCTATACCACCCGGGGTTCGTTACCTGGGGCATTGGATCTGAAGAGCTGAATCCATCACCGGTCCACGACCACGTTTTGGCTTTGATGTTTCCTTCAATTTTGAGTGTTGCCACTATTTTCTCACAATCCAGTGAATCAGAAACCACATTAAAAGTGGGGATCATACGATCATCTGTCACAGAAAGAAAGTAATCCCGCTTACATCCGTTACTTCTATTGGTTACCCTTACTAAATAAGTGCCGGCTGTGTCCACGCTTCCAATGTGGAAGTTTGGAGAATTGAGCATGCCGTTGCTCAGCCATAAAAAATCAATTCCGGCTGAATCTATAGGGGTCAGATTGGCAATGGGGTTGGCACAGTTTAAGGTATCGATTAAAAAACCCACATCCGGGAGGTCCTGACTCAAAAAAACATTGATTTGAGCAGTGTTGCTACATCCATTTTGATCGGTAACAGTTACTTCATAGCCTCCTTCCTGATTTACTATCGGAGAGGGGGCCACTGAGTTAAAAAAATTGGGTCCAGACCATTCGTAAGTGAAACCTGGTATCGCATTGTCAACTTTTAAACGAACCTGCGTGCTGTCGCAGTCAATCCATCTATCTGTTACCAAAAGTACAGGTGCCATGGTATCGATAGCAATTTCGACATTGGTGAATCCTGTGCATCCGGCATTGTCAGTAACAGTTACAAAATACTTGCCGGGGTTCATAACCAACGGATTGATGGTATTGACAGATGACATATCCGGAAACTGCCATAATTGATCTTCAATCACCCTCCCTGAAAAAACCGTTAGTGCAACCACCTTTTTTGAGCAGGTAAGGGTATCTGGTATTAGAACAGCATCTACGATATATCTTTCATCAGGTAAATTAATTTGAAGCGTGGTATCACATCCATTATAGCCAAATAAGTTTAGCGAATACAAGCCCGGCAACAGCAGCGGACTATTGATATCTGTGGGACTTTGAGGTGAAGGCCCGGACCATAATACAGATCGAATGTTAAAAGAATCTGTCACCCCGATCCTACCTATGGCACTTGTACAAGTGATTGGAAAAAGGTCAAACTGCAATCGTGGTTTGATGACATCCTGATTGATTTCAATTGTTTTTACAATAGAACAACCATTTTGATCAACAATTTCAGCTACATACCAGCCGGGTAAACTCACCCTAATATCCAAACCAATTTGCTGAAATGGCATTGGACCTGACCAGTTGACACTTGCCAAAACGGAAGATGAGTTAACATGGATCAGTGTATTGATAGAATCACAATTTAAGGTGCCCGGCTCCAGGCTCACCACAGGCAGGTCTAAATCAGCATCCAAAAAAACCGAATCATAATATACGCAATTACCATTTGAAATTTTAAATTGATAAAACCCTTTTGCATTGACCACTACACTATCGCTATTACCTCCCGAAACGATATTGCCACCATTGGTACTCCATAAAAAAGTTGGATTACCGGGATCCACCCATCCACCCAGGTGGATACCTACCTCACTGTGGTTACAATCCAGCAATGGGTTTGACAAGGTGACTTGTGGTGTAAGATCCAGCAACTCAATCAATAATTGGTAAACCGTATCGCATTTACCACTGGTATCGCTCACCAGATAACTTCCCCCTTCCGTAAATAAAAAGTCTTGAAAATAAAGGGTATCTCCAAGGCATAGACTTTCGTTGACCAATATGGTATCGCCAACCGGCAGGATGGTAATTTTAATACAATCATTTACCTGACCGCAAATTCCCCCCTCCAACAAAATTTTGTCAATCAGCGTATCTTGAAAATGCAAAGGCAAGTTGGCAACAAAAGAGGAATCGCTTTGGTGGTAGGCAAGAAGACATATCTTATATGTTCCCGGGTCGAACGAAGAAAGCAGAGTATCTTTGTTAGTCCCAAGATAGCCTGTTGTTCCAAAAACCATGTTTGTAAACCGGTAATTGAGGGTGTCGGGTTCAGGGTTTGGAAATGAAAAAGCCAAATTGTTTTCATCAAAAACAACGCCCTGGCAAATTTCAATGGAGTCTAATAAATAGGCTTGTCCGGGTGGGTTACAGGGGCTGCAATCAATACCCGAACCATCACAAAAAGTGATGGAAAAATATTCAATGGCCCCTTCATCCAGCTCCTCCACATCTTCAATGAGCAGGGTCCAGGTGCCATTAACAGGTCCCAGATTAAAATCTTCCAAACAACCTGAGTAGGGATAATAAGTACCGAAATATTGCTGAAATGCCTGCCACAATTCATCATTGGCCCAAAAAGGGCTAAAGCCAGGATCCGGGCTTGCTGGTGAGGCACAGGGGGTAAATTTGATGTCCCAGGAGGCGCCATCAGTAAATCCGGAAGAAGTGCCTCCCGATCCAACCAATTGAACCACTTGATTGGAAGGAGATAAAAGACTGATGTTAAGATCTCCGATTACATCATGTTTAAACTTGATTAAGACTTGACAAACTCCTTGGCCGGGGTCCGACAAATCATTGTTTATAGCATTGCTAATCAGCAAATTAAGCCCAGTCGTTCCTTGGTCAGGTATAATAAGAGTACCATTAAAATCACATTGAGCCTGCGCAAGATGAAGGCCAAACAGTAACCACAACCATATGAAAAAAGGTTTCAAAACTGAAATAAGATGTAGATATGATGATAAAAATACCCTATTCGCTGCTAAAGACTAAAACATTAACATACTAATGAAAACATAGATCAACCATCACAGCCATAAACTACAGATTCTGGCTTCTCAACACCCTGGATAATATCGAGGCCATCATAGGTTTTTTCAATGTCAGTGAGAACTTCGAGTAGCGGCTCCAATTCATTTTCTGTCACCAATCTGGCCCTAAAAGTCTTTATATTGGGAAACCCCCTAAAGTAATTGGTATAGTGCCTTCTCATTTCCACTACCCCAAGTTTAAGTCCCTTCCATTTTACACTGTTGACAAGGTGCTGACGGGCTGCATCTACCCTTTCAGCTACTGTTGGTGGGTCTAAAATCTCTCCTGTAGCTAAAAAATGCTTAATTTCTCTGAATATCCACGGGTGACCTATGCTGGCCCGTCCGATCATGATACCATCAACGCCATACTTGTTTTTGTACTTTAGGGCTTTTTCCGGGCTGTCAATGTCTCCATTACCAAAAATTGGGATTTTGATTCTGGGATTGTTTTTAACGGCTGCAATTTTTGTCCAATCGGCTTCGCCTTTGTACATTTGAGACCGGGTCCTTCCATGAATTGAAAGTCCCTGAATACCAACATCTTGCAATCTTTCGGCCACTTCCTCAATAAAAATGGTTTGTTCGTCCCAGCCCAGTCTTGTCTTGACAGTTACGGGAAGATTCGTAGATCTGACCACAGCCTCCGTTAATGATACCATTTTGGGTATATCCTTTAAAATACCGGCACCTGCCATCTTGCAGACTACTTTTTTCACAGGGCAGCCGTAATTGATGTCTAAGATCTCCGGACCGGCGTTTTCAACTATTTCTGCAGCCCTCATCATGGAATCGTATTCTGCCCCAAAAATTTGGACCCCAATGGGCCTCTCTTCTTCAAAGATTTCCAGTTTTTGAAGTGATTTGTCGGCATCTCTGATCAAACCTTCTACTGAAATGAACTCAGTAAACATAAGGTCTGCCCCTTGTTCTTTGCACAGGGCCCTAAAAGGGGGGTCACTGACATCTTCCATGGGGGCCAGTAAGAGGGGAAATTCCCCAATATCGATTCCACCTATTTTTACCATGGTGCAAAATTAATATATTTTTCCAAGGCGTGTCTGCCTTTGTATCTTTGTGGCCAAGTACCACACAATGAAAGCCAAAATCTTAAGTAAACGAAAATTGTCGCACATCTGGTCTGAATTTGCGCAATATGTCATTTCTTATACCCGGTCAGACGACAGAACAGAGACCCAGGTCAGGGAAATCCACGATACAGGTAATGGGGCTGCCATCCTGTTGTATCATTTAGAAAAAAAAGAAATAGTACTCATTCGCCAATTCAGGTTGGCAGCGATGCTCAATGAAGGAGGGGACGGCCTTTTGTACGAAGTGTGTGCCGGGCTGATTGAAGATGGTAATGCCCATACTACTATTATCAAAGAAGTGAAAGAAGAAACTGGTTATTCAATTGAAAATCCGGAGTTTCTTTTTAGTGCTTATGCTACACCCGGGGCTAAGACAGAGAAAATACATTTTTTCATGGCTCCCTATGATAAAAGTTCCGAAAATACCACCAAAGGAGGGCTGGCTGAGGAGCAGGAAGATATAGAAGTCATCCATCTACCCTTTGAAGCTGCCTGGGAAGCCGTGCAAGAAGGAACAATTAAAGACCTAAAAACCATTACCTTATTGCTGTATGCCCGATTACATCTCTTTCCCAAAAAATGAGGCCGATTAATTAAGGATTAATAAATATCACCCCAAGAACATAATTCTGAGCTTTGGCTTATCTTTGGCGAGTTAAGCAAAACAATATTAATGACCACTACCATCATTTTACTCTTTGTAATAGGTTATCTTTTTATCGTATTTGAGCATCCTCTAAAACTGGATAAAACTGTATCAGCCCTGCTGACGGGATCCTTTATGTGGGCCGCGCTTTCTCTCGGTTTTCATGGAGGTTCGGTAGATTTAATAGACAGCCATGGCCATATTTTTAGTGCTTCTGGCGGAATGACCGAACAACTTGAAGAAGGGTTTACTGGTACCCTGCTCCACCATATCGGTAAAATAGCGGAAATACTGATCTTCCTTATAGGTGCCATGACCATTGTAGAAATTATTGATTTACACAGAGGATTTGAGGTATTAAAAGGGATGGTCCATACAAAAAGTAAAAAAAGACTGCTTTGGATCACCGGAATCCTGGGCTTTATACTATCTTCTATTATAGACAATTTAACGGCGACCATTGTATTGATAACCTTATTGCGAAAACTCATCAAGGATCCCAAAGAAAGAATGTGGTATGCTGCTCTTATTATCACTGCCACCAATGCAGGAGGAGCATGGTCGCCAATTGGAGACGTAACAACAACCATGCTCTGGATAGGTAAAAAAGTAACAACGGCTGGCTTGATGGAGTGGTTGATCCTACCTTCTATTGTTTGTTTTATCGTTCCTTTTGCCATTGCCAGTTTTTTACCTGTGTTTAAAGGAGATATTGACAAAACGATACACGAAGATGTTAAAGCTGAGAGACTATTATCGAGCAGATTAATATTATGGTTGGGTTTGGGAGGTATTGTGTTTGTTCCCATTTTTAAAACCGTAACCCATCTTCCTCCTTATCTAGGCATGATGTTGTCATTGGGCGTGGTGTGGATGGTGTCAGAATATGTGCATCCCGAGGAAGATTTTACCCATGAAAAAAAGCACTTGTATTCAGCTCACCGAGCCTTGTCACGGATAGAAATATCGAGCATTCTTTTTTTCCTCGGCATACTTTTGGCTGTGGCGGCCTTAGAGTCAAATGCCATCAACAATGTTGGCAGCCTTCAGTACATGGCACAAAGCCTTGAAAAGGCAATTCCAAGCAGGGACATTGTGGTCGTATTATTGGGCGTATTATCGGCTATTATAGACAATGTGCCCTTAGTGGCAGCATCAATGGGCATGTTTACAGATGGCATCGATTCTAAGGTTTGGCATTTCATTGCTTTTACAGCTGGAACAGGTGGAAGCATGCTTATCATAGGTTCTGCCGCCGGTGTTGCGGCAATGGGCATGGAAAAAATTGACTTTATCTGGTATTTTAAAAAGATCAGTTGGCTCGCTGCCCTTGGCTTTTTGGCAGGTGTCGCCGTATTTTTGATACAGTTTAGTTTATTTGGACATTAAAAGAGAGATAACAATGATTGGTGAAGCCGATTTAATTCTTAATCCTGATGGTAGTATTTATCACCTTGGTTTATTGCCGGAACAAATATGTGACAACATCATTTTGGTGGGTGACCCGGATAGGGTAAAGATGTTTGAGCCTTTTCTGGACAGGGTTTATTTTACCCAGAGGGTCAGAGAATTTGTTTCCCTTATGGGAGATTATAACGGGCAATCGGTTTTGATTGTATCTACCGGCATTGGCACCGACAATATTGATATTGTATTTACCGAATTGGACGCCCTGGCCAATATTGATTTGGCAAGCAGGAAGGTGAATAAAAAAAAGAGAAGCCTTAATTTTTTCAGAATAGGTACTTCTGGTGCCTTGAGGAAGGAAATTCCGGTTGATTCATTTGTGGCCTCCACCCACGGCATTGGCCTGGATGTTTTGATGCATTTTTATGAGCGGGCGGAGGATGAAAAATGTGCCCCGATTAAAGCGGGTATTGATAAAATATTAAAAAAAGAGCGCATTCCTTCTATGTCCTATGTAGCTCCCGGATCCCCTTCATTGTTGAAAAAACTACCCAAATCTTTTCAAAAAGGAATGACCCTAACCCTGCCCGGGTTTTATGGTCCCCAAGGAAGAACGGTAAGGGTTAACAATAAATCGCCCCGATTTTTAGATTTAATGAGGGCCTTTGAAATAGAAGGGAAGGTCATTTCTAATTTTGAAATGGAAACATCAGCCATTTACGGAATGGCGGCCGTTATGGGCCATAAAGCAATGTCGCTCAATGCCATTATTGCCAATAGAGAACTGAATACATTTAGTGCACACCCAAAAAAGACGGTGGAGCAGCTGATACAAACAGGCTTAGATATTATAACTACCTAGTCTAAAAGAAACCAAGCGTTTTTTAATCTTTGCGCAGTTCGTAGGCCAAAACATTGG
Source organism: uncultured Bacteroidota bacterium (assembly GCA_937872515.1). Taxonomy (GTDB): domain Bacteria; phylum Bacteroidota; class Bacteroidia; order Chitinophagales; family Saprospiraceae; genus JADKBO01. The sequence goes on along the minus strand of CALMSX010000082.1, from coordinate 76,985 downwards.
TTGCGATTTGCCTGCCCAATCGAAGCCCTTCTACACAATCAAACCTTGGGTGGACGCCCAGGTAAATTCTGGAATAGGCATTTTCTTCACCAAATTCCCGGATAGTTGAAAAACTTCTGGGATGGCCATGAAATTCATCCCTTCCTTCATGACAACGATCGGTGAAATAATAATCTTCACCAAAAAAATGGGCTAAAACTGCTGATCCTAAGCCCCCAAAAGTAGAATGACCTGACGGGTATCCCGGGAAGTTGGGTGTCAGTCCGGGCGTTCCTACCGCCTCTCCCAAAATGGGGGTGAAATCAGGATTTATATGTGCTTTTATAAACTGAAATGGACGTTCAACATTGTACTCGTATTTAGCTTTCCAACAGGCAACGGCGCCATCATTCTCAGCAAAACCCAATTTACAATACAGATGCAAGGTTGTTTCCAGGTCTGTGTTTTCAATGGCAACGATTTGATTGGCAATGGCAAATAATCTGGCCGGTGGACTGAATGAGAGGCCAACAATGTCATCACTCCAAAATTCAGCCATCCAATATTGCTGACCTTCTCTTTGAGTGACAAACCTGTTTACTTCAGCAAAATCTCTGTAATACCTGCTACCCGGAGCTGTGGAATAAACCGGAGGAGGAAGGGTGTTGAGTTGATCACCGTGATTGGCAAAGGTCCTGGCCTTACCCCAATAAGGAAATAAGGCATTAACCCCATTTTCTGGTTGCCATTTTCCGTCACCTGTTGGTGGAACATAAGAAGCAGGTTGAGGGTCGAGAATGTGTGCTTCCGCATCCAAGTCAGATTTGGCAAAAGCGATTACCGCCTCAGCCACCGCCCTACCCCATTTTTGGGAATTGTTGAAAACCTCCTGGCTAACATTGGGGCCCAATTGATTGTTGAATGAAGCCTCCAGGTCTTTGATCAAAGCTGCCTGCTCGGTTGTCTTATTGATCATAAAATGATCCAGGGCTCTGGACATGCAAGCGTTTACAGCCAGGTTCCAATGGTATTTTTTTAAATCTTTTTCAGGGAGGTCAGGCATTGTGAGGCCAGGCTGGCGCAAGGAATTGGAAACAAAATAGGGCATGCCCGGAACAGCAGCCTCATAGGCAGCCATATTAATGTATGCCAAAGCACGGGCTGTAGCAGCCGGTCTGAATCCCGGTAGATATCGTTCAATATCCAGGTACAAATCAGTATAAGCAACCACTACATCGTTGTTGTAGTTTTTAGTAAGATTTTCTCTTTTGATTTCAGTTGCAATGGGATCATCTTCGCAACCACTTATCACCAATGAGCCAACAAAAAGCCAACAGCATAGAATGCGGAGCCTCATATTTCCAAATTTTAGGAATCAAAGATAAAAAATAAACTCCTTTTACTCAGTGACTAAGGGAAAAAATGAAGTTTTAGGGTCAGATTTCCATTATGTTGGGTCAGATTAAACATTTTAACCCCTTATCTCGTTTTGATTGGGTAATACGGATAATGAGGGGATGGATTTTTCATGAGCAGGCAGAAGACCCGGGTCAAAGTGATTTTGACAGGCTATTTACGCTATTCAAGGAGTTGTTATTGCATACATCAGGTGATGTTGATGAGGCCATTGCCTGGTTGACAGAGATTGATAAAAAATACAAGCTGACCAATGAAAATTATTCCATTGCTGATTTTATTGAGGATTTAAAACAAAAGGGCTTGCTCAGGGATGGATCTGTGGGAGAACCCGCCAAAGTGCCTACCACCAAATTAGAAAAGGCGTTGCGCCAGGATGCATTGGAGCAAATTTTTGATCAGCTAAAAAAATCAAAATCCGGACAGCACAATACCACAAAAACAGGTATTGGCGATGAATTTAGCCAGGAAGTAAGAGCCTATGAGTTTGGTGATCCGGTGGAACAAATAGATGCAGAATCTACCATCAAAAATGCCTTTATCCGCAATGGCATCGAAGATTTTCAACTGACCCAGGAAGATTTGGCAGTACATGACCGCTATTTGCAGACCCAGACCAGTACCGTGCTGATGATAGACATTTCACACAGCATGATTTTATATGGGGAAGACAGGATAACTCCTGCTAAAAAAGTAGCAATGGCTTTGGCAGAATTAATTACTACCAGATACCCGAAAGACACCCTTGACATCATTGTTTTTGGAAATGATGCCTGGGAAGTAAAATTGTCTGACCTCCCCTATTTGCAAGTTGGGCCTTATCATACCAACACCGTGGCCGGACTTGAGCTGGCAATGGACATACTCAGGCGCAAAAAATCATCCAACAAACACATCATGATGATTACAGATGGCAAACCCACCTGCATTAAAAAAGGCAAAAAATACTACCAAAACAGCTGGGGCCTTGACAGGACCATAATCAACAGAACCTTGTCTCTGGCCATATCATGCCGCAGGATGCAAATCCCGATTACTACATTTATGATTGCCCGGGATCCCTACCTGGTTCAATTTGTAGATCAGTTTACGGCTGCCAATGGTGGAAAGGCATTTTACAGTTCACTACAAGGTTTGGGTGAATTTATATTTATGGATTACAAACAACAAAAGAGAAACAAAAAACAGTGATAGAGATAAAAACATTGGGTGCCCTTAGGGCGAGCGGCTATCAGTCAAAAAGTATCAAAGATGAACTTAGAGACAACCTCATTTCCAAACTAAGGAATGCCGATTCAAGGTTTGAGGGTATCCTTGGCTTTGAAAACTCAGTTCTACCCGATATGGAAAGGGCTATTTTGTCGAGACATAGCATCTTGCTTTTGGGCTTGAGAGGGCAGGCAAAAACAAAAATTGCCAGGCAAATGATTACCTTATTAGATGAGTACATCCCTGTCATTGAAGGATCTGAAATCAATGACGACCCCCTGCACCCTATTTCTGCCTATGGCATCAAAAGAATTGCAGAATTGAAAGAGGAAACTCCTATTTCATGGCTGCACCGTTCGCAGCGTTATGTAGAAAAACTAGCCACCCCTGATGTTAGTGTTTCAGACTTGATTGGTGACATTGACCCTGTTAAAGCTGCCACCCAAAAGTTGAGTTTTTCAAATGAAGAAGTCATCCACTTTGGTTTAATTCCCAGGGCGCACCGCTGTATTTTTGTCATCAACGAATTGCCTGATTTGCAGGCCCGGATCCAGGTTTCGCTTTTTAATATGTTGCAAGAGGGAGATATTCAGATCAGGGGATTCAAAATGCGCTTACCTTTGGATGTATCTTTTGTTTTTACGGCCAATCCAGAAGATTACACCAACAGAGGGAGCATCATTACTCCGTTGAAAGACAGGATTGAAAGCCAGATTCTCACACACTATCCTTCCGATATTGCCATTGCAAAAGCGATAACACTTCAAGAAGCCCGATTGACCAAAGAACAGAGAGAAAAAATTACGATTGCACCGGTTCACCATGAAATTTTGGAGCGGATGGTCATTAAAGCCCGGCAAAGTGAATTTGTTGATGGCAAAAGTGGAGTTTCTGCAAGGGTGGCCATATCAGGTTATGAAAATTTGGTGAGTGCGGTAGAGCGCAGGATGCTGATCCATGGTGAAGCACAGGGAGTGTCCAGAATTGCAGATTTCCACGGCGTATTGCCATCACTGACGGGTAAAATTGAACTGGTATACGAAGGAGAACAAGAAGGGCCGGTCAATGTGGCATGGAAGCTGATGAACGAAGCCATAAAGGACGTATTTTTGGAGACCTTTCCCAATCCCGAGGCACGCAAAAGGGATAAAGATATTTATGGAGTTATCAAAGCTTACTTTGGAGCTGGCAACCACCTTCAGCTGATGAATGATGCTTCATCAGAGAGCTTTCAAAAAAGTCTTAATGAGGTTGCCGGTTTGCAAAAGTTGGTGGCTACACAAATAGAAAATACTGAAGATACCCAGGTTTATATGGAGTTGATGTTACATGGCCTTGCTGAAACGCAAGTGATTGGAAAGAGCCAGAGCAATGCACAAACCGATTTTTCAGATCCTCTATCCCGACTATTAAACTTTGATGATGAAGACTAATGTCTTTGATCAGGGACGATTGCCCATAAGGGTGGCAGTGATCATCTGTGTTCATATTGCGGTTACAGGTAAATCTCAAATACAGCTTTACGAAAAAGAACTGGCAGACGGCCAGGTTAAGTTGTATGCAGACAACACAGATCCTGTGCCCTATACCATCAAATTAAAGTTGCAGTTAAAAAACATGGTGCCTGGATGTGCTCCGGGTCAAGCCTTTGTTATACCCGGTAAGGCAAAGACACATGAACTCACCACCCTCAAAGCAGGTAAAGGCAAATTTGCCTACCATGTACAATACGAATCGACAAAAGGCATTAATACCGGTCACCACCACGATGATAATTATGTTTATGGCCTACCCGTCAGTCAGCCTATTAAGATTATACAAGGCTATGGCGGGAGGTTTAGTCATGCAGATAAAAAAGCTCTAGACTTTGGCATCAAAGAAGGTAGCAGTGTTTTGGCGGCCCGCGAAGGCATTGTGCTGGAAACCAAAGGGGATGGCCAACACAATTGCCTGGAAAAGGGGTGTGAAAAAGAAGGCAACTACATCAAGATATTACACTCCGATGGTAGTGTGGCTTCGTATTATCACTTGCAGTACAAGGGTATAGTAGTCAACGTTGGGGACCCCATAAAAAAAGGCCAGGTTATAGGCCGAACGGGAAATACAGGATTCAGTTCAGAGCCTCACTTACATTTTGAGGTTTACAGCCTTTACGACGGCAACAAAAAATTTCATTCCTGTCATTTCGATCTAGGCCCCAACAAAATTATAAGTGGAGATCAACTCAAACCTAAAAGTTGATCTGAGCCTGCAATCTTAATAGATTTCCTTTTTGCAAATTGTTTCTGATTCCGTGATCTTCAAACCTTCTGGAGGATACCACATATTCTGCAGTTAATTCCAGATTTTTAGAAAGTTGAAGATCGGTTCCTATATTAAATTCAGATATATCGTAATTCCTTGCATCCAACTCATGTTTTTTACCTCCCGAATAAGTTTGGTACCGGATAAAGGGAAAAAGTGTACGGCTGCCCACATTATATCTGTAAGAGATCAAAATGTACCCACCCTTTAAATCTGCATTGACAATGCTGTCGGTAGTGGGATCGTATTTTGCCCCTCTACCAACATTGTATTCCATCTGAATACCCAAAGGCTGAGGATAGAGCACAAAAGAGAAGGCTGCCCTTTCATCGACATACCTTTTATCAGAATAAAAGTTTACACCGTTGCTGATCTGATCAGAACCCAGGGTGTAGATGCCTTTAAAAGCCTGGAGCCCTGGTTCAACAATTTGAGAGCCTATGTAGAAGGGGTAGGAAATACGGGCCACTACATGCGGTTCATTGTTTATTTCTGGTCTATTCGCTGTTTGGCCATTGTATACACCGAAGGCAAAAATGCCATAATCACCAGAGCCTTTCAGACCATCCTTCACAAGTTTGGAGAACAATTCTCTTTTGCTTTTGGGAGCATAGTAGAAAAATGCACCCAGGTCACGTTCATTGGCAACCGCGCTGTTAATTGGGTCTGATCTGTCAAATGCTAATCTATTTTGAGACGATTGTAGATTGTCGAAGCCAAATGGCACCTTACTTTGCCCTAGTCTCAATCTAAATTCATTGTGTTCATCAAAACCAATGTCAAAATAAGCATCCCTGATTTGACCAAAATGCTGGTTATTGGATGATGCATTTGTTGCGAAATCGGGTTGAATATAGAAGTAAACATTTTTTGACAAGTTGCCTGAAAACACCAAACGAGCTCTTCGCAAAAAAAAGCCTCCGTTTTCACCCCAGCTCCTGTCGCATTGCTCACATTTTAACTTGTCATTGGTTTCAAGCAACCGGTTGTATCGAAACTGAACATAGCCTCTCAATTGAATGGTTTCGTACCATTTTTTTTCAGGTTTTGCGGGCTCCGGAGCCTTGTCTTGGGCAGCAATCTCAGATGAAAGACTGCTCAGTAAAAAAAACAAGGTCACTACAATGGCCTTGCAAGACCTTGCATACAAAGTATTCATACCAAAAATTTGTTGAGGAGAAATGAATCTGAATATCCGAAACCCGGATATTGGGAAACAAATTCACTTCCCAGATTTATTAATTAAAGTTAATCTTACGCTATTCCAAGCCAGGTTATAAACACATAACACAAGGCTGCAACCAAGGCACTAACCGGTACTGTAAGGATCCAAGCCCAAAGCAGATTGATGGTAATTCCCCATCTCACAGCACTCAGCCGTTTGGAGGCACCAACACCAATGATGGCACCAGTTATGGTGTGGGTGGTACTTACAGGAATGCCCATTTGCTCTGTCATAAACAACGTGAATGAACCCGCTGATTCGGCACAGACACCCTCAAGAGCAGAGACCTTGGTAATTTTTGTGCCCATTGTTTTTACAATTTTCCATCCACCACTCATTGTTCCCAGGCCAATAGCTGTGTAACAAGCCAGTGGAACCCATGGCAGGTCTTTAAGGGCTGCAGAAACATCGGGATACAAATCGGGGTTAGTAGCCACATAAGCCGCACCAATGATACCCATTACTTTTTGAGCATCATTGCCACCGTGGCCAATACTGAAAGCTGCAGATGAAATCAGCTGCAATTTTTTAAACATTTCAGATATGCGGTAAGCATTGGGAGTTTTGATTTTTTCAGCGTAGATATAGGTTAAAATAAAAATGGCAATTACGGCCATGATGCCCCAAACCAGGGTGCTGTTATCAGCTTTGTGCAACGCTTTTTCCAGTTTTTTCGCATCTGTCGTCGCATCAATATCTTTGACCACTGTGGCAGCAATATTTGCAGCACCCAATTTGTCGTAATCATAAATAAGGGGCTCGATCTTGTTAACCAATGCTTTCTTTTCTTCCAACTCTACGGCCTTGGTAGGGTCTTTTTTAACCGCTTTTTTTAATTTATCGACCTTGTAAAATTTTTCTACAGCCTCTGTCATTTTATTTTGTTCAAAATGATCGAACATAACAAATGTAGCAGCAGCCATTGCCAAAATGATGGCAATTTTTAACCAAAAGTTGCGCATCATGGTCACAAAGGTAATAAACATGGATATGATCATACCTATGATGGGGGCAAGAAAAATGAAAGCAACGATTTGGGTAATTTTACCCAATTCAACCACATTGAAAACTGAATCAAAGCCTTTTCCCATACCTGCATGAGCAAGGGCAGCACCCGCAAAACCCCCAATGAGGGTATGTGAAGATGAGGAAGGGATGCCAAACCACCAGGTAAGCAAATTCCAAAAAATGGCGGCTAATAAACCGGCCAGGATCACTCCCAGGGTGATGTACTCTGCATGAACTGTTTTACCAATGGTGTTGGCAACGGCGTGGTCCTGGAAGATAAAATAGGCAACAAAGTTGAAAAATGCAGCCCACACAACAGCCTGAAAAGGGGTCAACACTTTGGTGGAAACGATGGTAGCAATTGAATTGGCCGCATCGTGAAAGCCATTGATGTAATCAAACAACAATGCCAGAAGGATAATAACGATCAATAAGCTCATGATCCTTAGTGCTTGGTTTTAGCTTAAAAATGAGGTTTGATCAGATTATGCATACTTGACAATGATGCTTTCTACCACATTGGCAGCGTCTTCACACTTGTCTGTTACACTTTCCAATTTGGAGTATATTTCTTTTCTTTTGATAAGTTCTTTGGCGTCTACCTCAGGACTGCTGTATAGGTATTGAACGGCACCGTCAAAAACATCATCGCTTTGACTTTCAATTTCCTTAATAATGGCGATTGAATCTGTCATCAACCGCATGTTTTTCATGTTTTTGAGTTCGATGACGGCTTTGCTGACGTGCATGCAACAATCACAAATCAATTCGGCCATTTTTTGAAACTCAGGTTCCGTCGGATTCACTTTATAAAGCGTGATCTTTTTAGCTGCTGTAAATATGTTGTCAGAAATGTCATCTAAAGCAGTGGCCAGAGAGTGAACGTCTTCACGATCAAAAGGGGTTATGAAATTTTTCCCTAATTCAGTAAAAAGCGTTGCTACCAGTACATCATTGGCTTTTTCTTTTTCTCTTAGGATGCCCACCAATTTAACCTGGTTTTCGTAATTGGTTTCGTATGAGAGTTGTTTGAGGGTATCAGCCATGACATTCAATTCATGAACTACTTGTTCAAACAGACTATAAAAGATCTTGTCTTTTGATAAAAATGAACGGAGAAAAGACTGGAGTGGCATGTTGGTTTAATTGTTTGTGCAAAGGTAGGCCAAAGCTTTGTTACCACCTAAAAGGTAATACCTAGTGAAGATAAAAATTACAATAATTTAACATTGAGCCCATTTTAAGCTGTATGACTTAACATTAAATTTACATTGGGTCCGGAAACAGCCAATGGTTAATGTATTCTTCCAAAATATTTAACAATAAAATAAAAACCCCACGGTATTATCTACTTTACCGCGGGGTATATTTCTTAATTTTCAAAAGAAAATTCTGTAATTATCTAAATTAGTTAAAAAGAGAGTCAATAAATGCCTTTCTGTTGAATACCTGGAGTTGGTCCATGCCCTCTCCTACACCAATGAATCGGATCGGAATTTTAAACTGGTCTGAGATTCCCAGGACCACGCCTCCTTTGGCAGACCCGTCTAATTTGGTGAGCGCCAGTCCTGTTACATCAGTAGCCTCGGTAAACTGGCGGGCTTGTTCGATGGCATTTTGGCCGGTGGTAGCATCCAGCACCAGGATTACTTCATGCGGTGCGCCTGGTAATCTTTTATCAATGGATTTTCTGATCTTGGTAAGCTCATCCATGAGGTGTTTTTTGGTATGCAACCTTCCTGCGGTATCGATGATGGCAAGGTCTACCTTGTTTTGGATGGCATAATTGACCGTTTCATAAGCAACGGAGGCCGGATCCACATTCATGCCTTTGCTAAAAAACTGAGCACCCGATCTTTCTGACCAAATTTTTAACTGATCAGCAGCGGCCGCCCTAAAAGTATCGCCCGCCCCTAAAACGACAGATTTGCCTTTTTTAACAAACTGATGGGCCAGTTTTCCGATGGTGGTGGTTTTTCCTACCCCATTGACACCTACCACCAATACAATATGAGGTTTATGGGCCTCAGGAAATTCAAAATCCTCTACATCATCGGTTTGGTTTTCTTCCAGGATGACCGATATTTCATCCTTGAGGATTTGATTTAACTCTTCGGTATTGAGGTATTTGTCTCTGGCCACACGCTCCTCTAACCTTTCTATGATTTTTACCGTAGTGGAAAGCCCCACGTCTGCGGAGATCAGGATTTGTTCCAGATCATCCAGAAAAGACTCGTCTACCTTTGATTTGCCGGCAATGGCCTTGGTGACCTGGCTAAAAAAAGAGGTCTTTGTTTTTTCAAGACCTTTGTTGAGATCTTCTTCCTTTTCCCGGGTAAAAAACTTTTTAAAAAAACTCATGGGTTGTGCGTAGGTTTTAATAAAAACAGAAAAAGGGCTTCTCCCAAAGAAAAAGCCCTGATTAATATTTTCACAATAATACCAGAGGTATTACTTGTTTTGCTCGAAATAGTCTTTGACTTTGTCTTTGTGAATGATCACTTCTTTGTAAGAATACCTTCCGGTAACTGGATCTTTCACACTTCTGACTACTTTAACGAAGTCCCTACCGGAACCTGCGTTGGCAGCCCTTTGCGCAACTTTCGCGTTTTTCGAAACTTTTGCCATCTCTCGTTATTTAATTTCTTTGTGAACAGTCATTTTTTTAAGGATTGGATTGTATTTTTTCAATTCCATCCTGTCAGGAGTGTTTTTCCTGTTTTTCTGAGTAACGTACCTGGATGTTCCTGGCATACCTGATGATTTGTGCTCTGTGCACTCGAGGATCACCTGGATTCTGTTACCTTTTGATTTCTTTGCCATCGTAAATCTTCTTTTTTCCTATGATTATAGTTTCACTCCGGTGTCAACACCTTTGGAGTTCAATTCTTTCAAATAAGCATATAAGCCCAACTTGTCGATGGTCCTCAACGCATGAGTTGAAACTTTTAATGTTACCCACCTATCCACTTCAGGAATGTAAAACCTCTTCTTTTGCAAGTTAGGTTGAAACTTCCTAATTGTCTTTACATTGGAGTGGGACACCTTATTGCCTTTCATGGCTGATTTTCCCGACAATTGACAAACCTTTGACATTTTAAATAGATTTTCTGTTTTTCTATTAGTGACTCCGGAAGGATTCGAACCTTCAACCGCCTGATCCGTAGTCAGGTACTCTATCCAATTAAGCTACGGAGCCTTAAGCTATTCCTTCTGAAGCTCTCTCAAAAGAGAGTGCAAAGATAAGCCAAATATTTATACTGACAAATATTTTATTTAAAAATGCAGTAACATTTAGTTATCAGCCTTTTATGCTCCAAATTTCCTGTTTAACAGGGCTTCGGCATAGGATTTCCAACTCATATGTTCCTTCATTTTTGCAACTCCTGACCTGTCAATTGGCTCGTCCAGCATTTTTTCCATGGTTTCAACCCTGCTTTTTAAGTCTTCATCGGCCAGGTATCCATTGACTCCTTCTTCAATGGTTTCAGGAAAATGACCGACCCGTGTAGCCAGGATAGGCAGATCGAAGTTGTAACTCAGCGATTCTATGCCGGAAGGAGTGGCAGTAAGGTAGTATAAAACCACACAATCACTGACCTGAAAGTATTTATGAACGTCCTCGTTGGGAATAAACTGATTGAAAACCACTACCCTTTTTTCCAAACCCAACTGGGTTATTAAATCTAAAGGATGGTAGTCGGCTTCATCATCGGCTTTGCGCAACAGTACTTTTTTAGCCAGGCCAAAGATTGTTTTTTTGACCCTCGTGGCCCAATTGCCCGGGTCAAGGGTGTTCCAAAATGATTCTCCGCAGATCAGAAGGCTAACATCCTCTCGTTTCTTCGCTACCTCATTAAACGCCTCAATCACCTGGTGTAGCCCCTTGTACTTTCTTATGAAACCGAAAAATAAGATGACTTTTTCAGCGAGTCCATGCTCTTGTTTAAAAGCTTGTACATCAAATGACGGATCCGGCTTGTATAGATCATAAATGGGGTGAAATAGCTTTATTACCGTAGTTTCTCCCTTGTTTTCAGCTCGCTTACCCTCCATACTTAAGGAAAATTTCCTGTTTGGATAAAGCGTTCTCAGCTCTTCAAAGGTTTTTAATGCATGGACCACATAAGTATGGGCGCCGCCAATTCCCATTTTTGTGAACATCCGGTCTATGGCACTTTGTTCTTTTTGAATAACAAAGTGGAGGTCTAAAATCACCTCACATTTGCACTTCCTTTTTAACTGGCGAATGATGCTGTTTAATGGCAGGCCCTGAATGGCAATAGACCATTGAAAGATGACAATGTCTGGAGACAAAGAGGCCATAAAACTTGCTGTTTCCGACCAACTGAACGGGTTGTTGTAATTGGTTATATAGTGGGTTCGGATTTGGGTGCCCTCCAGAAAATTCATTTGACTGACCCGGTCCTTAAAATCGCGCGGTACAATGCCTGGGTATTGTTGGGTCCAAGACACGATGGATACCTCGGCGCCTTCAAAAGTAGCCAGGGCTTTGGCCAATGATGTATTGTAATTGGAAATACCCCCTTTAAAAGCGGGCCCGGGACCAAAACATATTATTTTCATGCAACGGTTGACTTTCCTTCTTTGATGGCAACTGCATTGTAGACTCTTCTAAGTCCTTCTTCCAGCGAAATTTTGGCTTTCCACCCCAACTTTTCTTCAACAAAATCCATACTGCAATACCTGTTGTGTACGCCTACCGGTTTGTCCAACAAACATTTAATCTCTGTCTCATAACCTGCTATGTTACAAAAGATGCCTATGATTTCTCTGAAACTGGTCAACCGGCCCATCCCTATGTTGATGGCTGTGCCATCGCCAATTTTATCCATGGCCAGTAAGGTACAGTCTAAAACATCTTCGATGTGCACAAAGTCTCTTCCCTGGTGACCGGTACCCCATACCTCAAAAGGGCTCTCTCTGAAAACAGCCCTTTTAGCAATGGCCGGCACCGGATAAGAGTAATCCTGGTCTTCTCCATAACCTGAAAAAGGACGAATGCAGGTGATATGGATGCCATAATGACTGTGGGCGATTTTTGCCAAAAATTCTCCCGTAAGTTTGGTCCAGCCATATGTCATATCGGGCTGTCCCATATTCGAAAAGTCAATGTCCGATTCTCTGAGCTGGATGGTATTTTGTTCGGTCTGTTTGCTAACCGGATAAGCGGCACTGGAACTTGGATAAAGTACTCTTTCAGGTCTAGCTTTGGTTACCCAATAGAAAAACTCTGCATCAATGGCCAGATCTGTGGCTACTTTCATAGGATCGCCGTCGATCATGGCCCTACCGCCTACAATGGCTGCAAAGTGAAAAACATCAGCCCACTGAGAAACTGATATTCCATAGGTTTCCGAAAGCCAATTGGGGTTTTTGGTCATATTTCGCACAATTTCCTGAAAGTCGGCCTTGATAAAAATCAATCTTTCATTTTCACCAAACACTTTTTTATTGCCCTCGGCACTGACCAAAGGAAGGTCTAGCCAGGTTTCAGGATCTCTGCCTACGGAAAGGTCATCAATAAATACAATCCGATCCTGGGTTGTTTTGTAAAGCCTTTTAACCATATTCCTGCCGACAAAGCCGCAGCCTCCTGAAATAAGATGATTTTTCATGTGAAAATTTTGGATAATTCTTTAAAATCGATGTAATACCCTCTCAGGGTCAGGAAACAAAATATTATTGCAAACAACCCTTTGTTATCCGTACAAAGATACAACATATAGACTCAAAATCGGTAAAATCCATATAAAATTTTGACTGATAATGATGCTGGACTGCCCCCCAATGGTATAATTGGAATTGCCTACCTTTGCAATTTGGTCTTCATATTAAACATCATGGACTTACAAAAAACACTTAGGAACCAAATTGAAAAACAGATTGAGTTTTACGGCACAATGGCTGGAGATCAGGATTTGTTAAAAAATCTTGAATCAGCCATCGCCATGGTAATAAAAGCGTACCAAAACAACAAAAAAGTGTGGTTTGCTGGCAACGGCGGCAGTGCAGCAGATGCCCAGCATTTGGCAGCTGAACTGAGTGGAAGATTTTACAAGACCCGAATGGCTTTAAATGCGGAAGCCTTACATTGCAATACATCTTATCTTACGGCAGTTGCCAATGATTTTGGTTATGACGTGATATATTCCCGCATGATCGAAGGGGTGGCAAATGCCGATGACGTTTTGATAGTATTTTCCACCAGTGGAAATTCACCCAACATTCTGCTGGCGGTGGAGGCAGCCCAATCCAAAGGGGTAAAAACCATTGCATTTACGGGTAAAGGAGGTGGAAAACTAATGGGAAACTGCGATCTTTTGCTGGCCTTGCCCAGCCACGATACCCCGAGAATTCAGGAAGGTTACATGCACCTTGGTCACTTATTGTGTGAACATGTGGAAAAGGCCTTGTTTCCGGGTTAGCAATTGTTTGGGGAAAAGCTTATTTTTGCATTATCAATAATTTATATATGATCCTCACTTGTTTAGATAAAACAAGTACTGAATCAGGATAAGTAATCATTACAATGAATAAAAACACAGAAGTTACTGTAGAAACCGCAGGAAAACTCGGACTATTGCCAGAAGAATTTGACAAAATAATCAGCATTCTTGGCAGGACTCCCAATTTCACAGAATTGAGCATTTTTTCCGTAATGTGGAGCGAGCACTGCAGTTATAAAAACTCCATTAAATACCTAAAAACCCTGCCCCGGGAAGGAGAATGTTTGCTCGTAGGGGCTGGTGAAGAAAATGCCGGATTGGTTGACATTGGCGATGGCCTTGGATGTGCTTTCAAGATCGAGTCTCACAACCACCCTAGTGCTATCGAACCCTATCAGGGGGCTGCCACCGGTGTTGGCGGAATACACCGTGACATTTTCACCATGGGTGCCAGACCCATAGCCGCCTTAAACTCACTTCGTTTTGGTGACCTTTCATTGCCTCATACCCAACGTTTGGTAAAAGGGGTTGTAAGTGGGATTGGAGGTTATGGCAATTGCTTAGGGGTGCCCACCATTGGTGGTGAGGTTTATTTTGACCCCTGTTACAACCAGAATATTCTGGTGAATGCCATGTCTATTGGCACCGTAAAAAAAGGAGAAACCGTTTCAGCCATTGCAGACGGACCAGGGAACCCGGTCTTTATTGTAGGCTCTGCCACCGGTAAAGATGGCATCCATGGAGCTACCTTTGCTTCGGCTGACCTGACAGAAAACTCAGCAGAAGATTTACCTGCCGTTCAGGTTGGGGATCCTTTTCAGGAAAAGTTACTTTTGGAAGCCAGCTTGGAAGCTATCAAAACAGGGGCTATCGTGGGCATGCAAGACATGGGCGCCGCCGGAATCACCTGTTCGACATCAGAGATGAGTGCCAAATCAGGAACAGGCATGGTCATTGACCTCGACAAAGTGCCCACCCGCCAGGCCAATATGCAGGCGTTTGAGATCTTACTTTCAGAATCTCAGGAAAGAATGCTGATCGTTTGTAAAAAAGGAGAAGAGCACAAGTTAGACGCCGTATTTGACAAATGGGATTTGGAGTGTGCCGAAATAGGCCATGTGACCGATACAGGCATGCTTGAATTTTTCCAAAATGGAGAGAGAATTGCCCATGTGCCATCAGAGCCCCTGGTTTTGGGTGGTGGAGCTCCGGTATATGACCGATCCTATACCCGTCCGGGCTATATAGATCAATTAAAAGATTACAATTCAGGCAATACTCCGGCACCGGATGATCTGGTTGCAACCTTGAAACAACTGGTCAAACTTCCGAACCTGTTGAGTAAACGTTGGATTTACGAGCAATATGACAGCATGGTAAGGACCAACACGGCAACTACCAACACGGCTTCCGATGCTTCAGTAATCCGAATCAAAGAAAACGGGAAGGCCATTGCGGCAACGGTAGATTGTAATTCAAGTTACGTTTATGCCGATCCAGAAAAAGGCGCTATGATAGCGGTAGCCGAGGCAGCCAGAAATCTGGTTTGCACAGGAGCTGAGCCATTGGCGGTGACCAATAACCTCAATTTTGGCAACCCCTACAATGAAGAAGTTTATTGGCAATTTGTCCATGCCGTTAAAGGTATGGGAAATGCTTGTAGAAAGTTCAATACCCCGGTAACAGGAGGAAATGTTAGTTTTTACAATCAATCAGTCATCAATGACAGGGTTGAACCCATCAATCCCACTCCGACCATTGGTATGATTGGACTGATTCACAACATGGATCATTTTACCAGCCTTTCTTTCCAGAATGAAGGAGATGCCATCATTGTGATTGGTACCTTAAGAGATGACATTAACCAAAGCGAATACCTTAAAAATATATTGGGTATCAGCGATAGTAAGTGTCCCTATTTCGAACTCGAAGAAGAGGTTGCCCTTCAGCAATTGATCCGCCAGATCATCCGTACTACTAAAGTTCAATCCGTACACGACATTGCAGAAGGTGGTTTATTTATGAACCTGTTGGAAAGTTGTTTCGAACACAATAAGGGCTTTGAAATCAACAATCCTGGAATGGTCAGAAATGATATATTTTTACTGGGTGAATCTCAGAGTCGGGTTGTGGTCAGTATTTCTCAGGAATTTAAGAATAGTTTAACTGACTTATTGGGACAAAACAATATAAATTTTGTTGAAGTGGGAAGAGTTACCGGAAGTAAGGTCCGATTTGAAGACCACGATTTGGGCAACATTTCAGATTGGAAATCCGTTTATCAAAATCATTTGGGGCAACTCATAGAATCGTAAACAATAAAACTTAGTGATATACATGCAGAATTTCAGAATCATTTATTTGTTTCTCCTGTTTGCGGGCATTTTTGTTGCTTGTGGTGCCATGAATGGAACCTCTGTCTCAGGCAAAATTCAGAATGCCGGAGACATGAGTATCTTTCTTGACAAGGTGGGACTTAGTACCACCAGCAATGTAAGGCTGGCAGCAGAAAAAACAAGTGCCGATGGCAGTTTCACTTTTTCACTTCCGGAAGGAATCCAAAAAGGGATTTATCGAATCACATTAGGTGCCAAATCGCTTGAATTTATTTCTGATGGATCGGAAAAAGATGTAGTGATTACCGGTGATCTCAATACATTACAAAACATGGATTACAAGGTTACCGGCTCCAAACTTACAGAAAAGTTTTTGGCAGTTGTCCAGGGATTCGTAAGGAAAGACATAGATCTTACCCGATTGACAGAGTTGGCAGAAAAAGAAGCAGACCCTATGGTTTCTTTTATGATTGCCTCAAGGATGTTTACATTCAGAGAAGAATTTGCCGAACTTCATCAAAAAGTAGCTGCCCGCGTAAAAGCAACGGGTGTAGATTTTGCAGCGGAATACGAAACCATTGCGTCATCATTGATGAAACAGGCAGCCAGAAGGATGGCAACCTCCAAAATCCAATTGGGTATGGATGCACCAGAAATTGCCCTTGAAGGGGTAGATGGTAAAATCAAAAAGTTGTCAGACTACAAGGGCAAGGTAGTGCTGATAGATTTTTGGGCCAGCTGGTGTGGACCTTGCCGCAAAGCCAATCCGCATGTTGTAGAAATATACAACAAATACAAGGCCAAGGGCTTCGATGTTTTTAGTGTATCTCTGGATGGTGTGGACAATAGAACACGTGCTTCCTTGCAGGGCGATGCCAATCAGATCCAACAAAACCTGGATAGATCAAAAGAAAGGTGGTTGGGAGCCATTGCCCAGGACAACCTTAGCTGGAACGGACACGTGAGTGACCTTAAAAAATGGGACAGTACCGCTGCAGCTACCTATGGCGTATCATCTATTCCTAAAACATTTTTGGTAGATAAAAACGGAAAGATTGCCGCTATTGACCCGAGGTATAATCTTGAGGAAGAAGTTTTAAAACACCTCTAGATTATTCATCTTAAAAATAAAAAGAAGCGAGATCCAATAAGCCGGGTTTCGCTTTTTTATTTTGTTTTAATTATCTCCCTGTAAATTTTCAGTACCTGGTGGATCAATGAAACCTGACCATCATTGTGGATTATAAAATCGGCAAATTGTCTCATTTCTTCGTCCGACATCTGACTTTGAATTCTGTTGAGTACTTCCTGTTTAGACAACTTGTTTCGTTTCATGACCCGGGGTATTCTAAGTTCTAGTGGGCATTCCACCAGAATTACATAGTCCATCTCTTTGTGGCTGCCAGATTGGATGAGCAAAGCCGCTTCTTTAAGTGTTACCGCAGCATTTTGTGATTCATTCCATCTGCGGCCATCTTCGATGACTGCCGGGTGTACAATGGCATTTAAGAGACTCCTTTTTTCAGGATGTTGAAATACAATGGCAGAAATATACTTACGATTGATGCGGCCATTAGAAAAATATGCCTGCTTACCAAAAACATCAATAATGGCTTTTTTGACTTGCTTATTAGCGGTCATGATTTGTTTGGCTCTGTCATCTGCATAATATACAGGCACACCCAACATTTCAAAAATGCGGCATACTGTCGATTTGCCGCTGCCAATGCCCCCTGTAATTCCCAATTTGATCATGGCCTGAAAATGGTTTTATTGACCAATTGGCAGAAAGGTACCACCGTTTTTTCATCTACCATTTCATCGGGCAAGGCAAGCAACAGACATTTAAGCTGGTGCCATTTTTGATCAAAATCAGCAAGTCCGCAAGTCACTTCTACCTTAGCCATTTCACCAAAGTGTTTGTCTATGATTTCAAAATCTACTGATTTTAAGGCGTTCAAAACCTGGCCCATTTCTGCGTAATCAATGCTAAAAAAGGCTTTCATCAATTCTTGTTTTTCAACTTTTCCTGCCAGGTCCAACACCTCAGATGCGGCTTCCTTATAAGCAGAAATGAGTCCGGAAGCACCCAATTTTGTACCTCCATAGTAACGCACCACAAAGACGGCGGTATCGGTAAGCCCACGACTCAAAATTTGACCATAAATAGGCTTGCCTGCCGTATTGGAGGGTTCTCCGTCGTCTACCATTCTGAATCGATTTCCATCTGATCCCAGCTTGTAGGCATAACAGATGTGGGTAGCTTTGGGATGTAACTTCCACAGGGCACCCAGTCGTACCTCTACCTCTGTCTCATCCTGAAGTGGGTAGGCATAGGCAATAAATTTACTGGCCTTTTCCCGCGTGTCGGTGATGGCGGCTTCTGCGATGGTATAAAAAGTGTCACTCTTTATTTCCATGGCATTGATAGTAATATGATCGCTAAGATGGCTAAAACTATTCCTGCTTTTCGATTTCGATTAAAGTCTTCTTTAAATACAAATAAGCCGACCAGCGTTGTAATCAGGATGATGGCCACATTCAGCATTGGAAACAAAATACTGCCCTGCCATCCATCAGAGAGGAGGACAACTATCAGGTAGATGGAAAAAAAGTTGGGTATGCCCAGACAAATCCCGGCAATGATGTCCTTTTTTTTCCATGAAGAGCCGGTTTTAAGGTCTTGAAACAGCACAAAAAGTAAGCCGCTCAGGCCTGCAAAAAAAAAGAGGGAGGCTGTAAACAGCAAATTGTGTCCGTTTGCTGCCTGGTATTTTTCAGAGAGAAAAAGACTGAGGTCTACCGCACTTGAGCCCAGCCACGTGAGCAGGGGCAACGACAAAGCGGTTAAAGAACTCCATTTGGGTAGTTTTGGACTTCCATCAGCATTGATATAAATGACTGCTCCTATTGCAGCGAGCAAACCCGGCAGTTTCCAAGTGGTAAGCGGTTCACCATAAAACAAGAGGGCAATCACCACCGGGAGGATGAGTGAGAGTTTTTGGGAAGTAGTAGCTACCAGAACCCCATAAGATGCTACCGTTTTGCCAATGACTAAAAAAACCATAAAAAATAGAATGCCCATTGGCAGGGTCCAAACGGCAAAGTCTTTCACCATTGGAAGATGGGTGTTGAATTCAGTATAATCCGCGGCCCAGGCCGTAGCTACACAGGTAAAATAATTGACAATAATGGCTCTTTTAACATCGATATTAAACCGAGGAAAAACCTTAAAGATTATGGCAACAACAACGTTAAGAAGAATACAAAAGAGCAGCATTAATGTTCAACTTTTTCACAACGAAGGTATGATATAAAATAAACAAAATGGGTCTGGCATAGGGACAAAAAAAAAGACCCGTAAACGGGTCTTCCATGTATTTATTTAAAATGGTAGCTTATTTGAAAGGGCTTTGCTTAAAAGCCGTATCCTACAGACAGTGAGATTTGGTTGGCTCCTGTCTTAAATTTTGATTTTGCGGCACCGAAAAATACGTGGTCACCAATGGTGGTAAGGGCATTTTCGTACCTTAAATCGATGGCAAGGTTGCCGATGTCGTATCCAACAGCACCTGAAAAACCATATGTCATGGGTGCCAGTTTTTCTACGTAGGTAGGAATTTCGTCGAAAGCAGAAGTGTGGTCAGCCAGGAAGTGAAACACTGGGCCAAATCCCAATCTGACATTATTAGAAGTAATACCTGCATTGATAACGAGGTCAAGGTTTTTCCAATTCTCTGTTACCCTTTTAGGTTGTATATCTCTTGTGTTGTAAGTTACCTGATCAAAGCCAAGGTTGTAAGAACTAAATAAAGCGTCTACCTGAAGATAACTCCAGCCCATCACTTTTTTGGCATAGATACCTGCACCAAAAACCGGTGTAGCGTTGGCGAAGGTAATTTTGTGGGTTACATAATCATTTTCATTTCCAGCATATACAGATTCCGGACGGGTTGGGATGATGCCGATACTGGTTTTAAATCCGACTGTTCCCTGGGCCATGGCTACAAAGGTGGTCATCAAAAACGCAGCCATTAATAAAGTGTTTCTCATTTTGTATTTCATTTAAAGTTCCTGATTGTTGTTGTTATTATTCAAACGAACAAAAATCTTTAATATTATATATATACGACAAAAAATTTCCCATGTTACCCCTATTTAAGTCCCTAACAATATTTTATATGCCAAAGTTAAAAAAACACATTAACAAAAATAATATATTATCTTCCAGGAACAAAGTTTCGGTTCAATGTTTTACAAAATCATAAAATGGGAGAATAAAAAAGAACAGAAATGACCTAACTCAAGCGAGGAAATACTGTCCAAACTGATGTAAAGTTGACAAATATTTCTGAATATAAGACAATTTTTTTACATATTTCCCCCACATAAGAGCCAATTTAGATGGCTTTGGGAGCTATATTTGCAAAAAATAATACAAAATGTCTTCAGGGAGATATGAACAAAGGGGGGTTTCAGCGGATAAATCAGAAGTACATAAGGCGATAAAAAACCTGGATAAAGGACTTTTTCCCAATGCATTTTGTAAAATATTACCCGATGTAGCAGCCGGTGATGAAAATTATTGCAATCTGATGCATGCTGATACTGCAGGAACTAAGACCAGTCTGGCCTATTTATATTGGAAAGAAACCGGTGATTTGAGTGTTTGGGAAGGAATTGTGCAAGATGCCCTTGTGATGAACATCGATGACATGGCCTGTTCGGGTTGCACCAATGGATTCATTGTATCCTCAACCATTGGAAGAAATAAGACCCTGGTACCCGGTGAAGTTTTAGAAACACTGATAGGCGCTGCTCCCAAATTTGCTGCCATGTTGGCCAGTCATGGAGTTCAAATGCACCTGGCCGGTGGAGAAACTGCAGACGTGGGCGACATTGTAAGGACA
Source organism: uncultured Bacteroidota bacterium (assembly GCA_937872515.1). Classification (GTDB taxonomy): domain Bacteria; phylum Bacteroidota; class Bacteroidia; order Chitinophagales; family Saprospiraceae; genus JADKBO01. The sequence continues at coordinate 56,128 of CALMSX010000082.1, read as the reverse complement.
GCGGATGTAGGGTTTACCGTTTTTGCCAGAATGAAAAAAGCAGATGTCATTGATATCAGCATAGAAGATGGCGATTACATTGTAGGTTTTGCCGGATATGGACAAGCGCAATACGAATCATCCTATAACGGGGGAATGGGCAGCAACGGCCTTACCTCTGCCAGACACGATGTATTTTCATCTGAATACCGTGAAAAGTACCCTGAAACTTTTGACCCTGCCCTACCTTCTTCGCTGGTTTATGCCGGAAGTAAAAAGCTCACCGACACCCTTGAAATCGATGGACAGTCAATAACCCTGGGCAAGCTGGTGCTGTCACCAACCCGAACATTTTTACCTTTGCTGTCTCGCCTTATCCCAGCGTTGAAGGCACACATTCATGGAATAATACACAATACCGGAGGTGGCTTGTACAAGGTTGAAAAGTTTATTCCTGAGGGTTTATGCGCTGTCAAAGACAATGTACTTCCTGTTCCACCCTTATTTAAGGTGATCCAGCAAGAATCAGGAAGTTCCACCGAAGAAATGTTCAGGGTATTCAATATGGGCACCCGACTTGAAATTTATACCCCAGACCATGCCGCCGCCTTAACAATGATACAAATGGCGGATGAATTGGGTATTAAGGCAGATATAATTGGGAGGGTTATTGCTGACGAAACAGCCCGGGTAATAATCAAATAAGCAATACAATAAATCATATTATCTGTTACCGGAATTGGGTCTGTTGGAAAATAAAAACGTGCTCAGTATTCACATTGGAAACTGAGCACGCTTTATTTTAATTAAAAATAATCTAAAGTTGAGTTAAAGTAACTTCAAATACAAATCCTGCATCCCAATCAGTTGTGAATTTGATTGTTTTTGTTGCAGGATCAATTTTGAAATCCTTCATTATCAAAGCTCCACCGAAATCACCAACTTCAACCGTACCAGTATGAGTGAAGCTGTTAGTGGCTAAATCATTGGCAGTTACTTTCATACCTCTTGCTGCATAGGTATAACCATATCCACGGCCAAAATCGTAATATCCACCAATGGCATCAGAAAGTTGATAAACTCCACTTCCCAAATCTTTGATAATAATTGGACCCAAATCAGTATACTGTGCACTTGAGACCCCGTTACGAACAACAACAGAAGAATACATACCTGCAATGCTGTTAACAAAGTCACCTTGACATTCTTGCCAGATCACTGTCCTTTCAGCTGCACCGGGAATGCCATCCTTATTAGCTGCGCTATAAGAAATGCTATAAATATCTGGTCCATTAATGGCTCCAGCATCAAAGTATTTGCCTGTGATAACGGTTGTTACTGGAATTTCTTTGCCTTGTTCTTCTGCTATTAACCCTTCATCAGTATATCCACCACTTGGGTTACAGCCCAGATCAATTTCCGAAGATCCATTCATTGTCAATTTTGGCAAATAGGTTATTTCCGATGCTTCAGCGCTATTTACTACCGAGTCGCAACTCGACAATGAAACTGAAAGTAAGCCTGCAATAACCGCGAAATATATTTGTTTCATATTTTTTGTTTTAAGTTATTATCAATTATCCCAAAAGATTTTATCCGTAATAGTTCTTTGAGATGGAGCATTGGGATTTAGGCTCCTTTCAGAAGCTGGAAATAACCAGGAAGCAGGATAAGCCTTGTTAGCTATAACAGATAAAGGTGGATATTGAAAAATGCCATTTGTAAAAAGTCTGCTGGATGGGCGGTCGAACCTCCTGCTTTCAATCCATCCTTCATCTTCTTGCAGGCCATTCATTGAAATCCATTTTTGAACAGCAATTTTGTCCAACTTATTGTCCAGACTTCCACCATAGTTGAGTGTCGCTGTGTAGGCTGAAGCACCAGAAACACCCAAATAATTAAAATTACTTGAAATGGCGTTTGCAAATGCAGCATCATCATTGTCAGCCGTACCATATCGGGCTGCAGCTTCTGCACGCAAAAACCAAACTTCCCAATCGCTCATAAGGATTACAGAATTAGAGGCGCCATAAGCTTGATCAGAAGATCCACTATAATCAGAAGCAGGTGAAGTGAAGGGCTCATTGTCAATGGTACCCTGATTTATGCCCCTGATTTGACCATTGAAGGTTCCTGAAGATGCGGGAGAATAAAATGCTGTAATCCTTGGATCATTCAAATCATTCAATACATTAACAGAAGCATTGCTCGCAAAGTAAAAGTCGCCTACACCCCATTCGAAAGAAGCGTACATAGGGTTTTGACTACCTGCAACACCTGTAAAGGGAATTTCTGCAACATCTTGACTGGAAGAAATGAAATTTCCACCAGATATCAAAGATTTTACAGCTTCACCGTTAGGTGCAGATTCTGATAATCTCATTAACAATCTCAACTTGAGAGAATTACCAAATTTGATCCATTTAGTTAGGTCGCCATGATAAACGTAGTCGTCATCACCAATTTCATCCGGAGCTACTGCAAGATCTGTTAATCCGGCATCAACCATCTTAATTAGCTCGCTATAAATGGCAGCTCCACTATCATATTTTGGAGTTAAAATTCCTCCTTCCGCAATTTCTCCTGAAACTGCTTCCGAAAAAGGAACATCGCCAAAGTGGTCAACCAATCCTTGATAAACATAGGCTGTCAAAAGATCTGAAACGCCTTTATATGCTAGGCTTTCACTTTTTCTTAAGAATTTTAAATCTATTAAAATGTCGGAATAGGCTCGTGCCCAATAACCATCAAAATCATCAGGTTCAGAAACATATCGTTCTTGGTTACCGATAGATACACCTATACCCCAGGTATAATATTGGGCCCATAAGAAAGAACTTGGATTTAAGTTACCATCAACCAAGTATCCTATTTGTCCTAGGGCACTTGACAGTATCTGACTTTCCTGGGCTGTTGGTGAGTTGTTTGGATCTATGTTAACCTCATCAAATGGAGTTTCACAACTTGAGATTCCCAATACCAAAACAACTAAAAATGTCTTTATAGAAAATTTCATATTCATACTCATCAATTTTTAAAATGTTAGTTTTAAATTAACTCCAATACTCCGAGCAGAGGGAGTCTGAGTTGTTTCAACACCATTGGCATTTCCGGTAAGTCCTGGACCATTGATTTCTGGATCTGCATATATATTTTCATCCGGTAACCAGTACCTTAGGTTTTTGCCATAGAGGGAAATTGTTGCATCTGAAACAGACACCGTTTTTAACCAATTTTTTGGCAAATTGTAATTCAATCCAATTTCTCTTAACTTAATATAACTGGCATCAATCATGTAAGTTGCAGCCGAAGGATCATAATTAGTAAAGTAATCTTGTTCTGTAACTTTGATATCATTTTGTGTAAAAGTTCCATCTCCATTATCGATTACAGAGTTGGGGAAGACATACTCTTCGCGATTGTGTTCAATTGTATTTTGAGCTGTTCCGTTAAATTCTGTGAAAAACTTAGTTTGAGAAAGGAATTTACCTCCTTGTTTGATGTCAAAAAGTATATTAAATGACAATCCTTTGTAGCTAAGATTGGTACCTAAACTTGCAAGGAAATCTGGCTGGTAAGACCCAAGATAAACTTCTTCATCAGTATAAAGAGGAAATCCAGTATTAGGATCAACAATAACCTGACCGGCATCATTGGTTTTTGGAGCTAGTCCCTTAAAAGTTCCAAATGGTAGACCTTCCCTTGCCACAATTGATACCCCTGTGGTGTAAGGACCCCCAACTACTAATTCATTGATTTCATCGGTTATCTTAACCACTTTATTGGTATTTTTTGAGTAGGTACCAAACAACTCCCAATTCAATCCTTTAACCATACCATAAATTGGTTTTAATGTCAGGGTGATTTCATGACCTACGTTGGTCATTCTACCAATATTTGCAACGGTTCTTGTGAAACCTGTTGATGATGGTAAACTGATTTCTACAATCTGATCTGAGTGGTTGGAGTTGTAATAGGTATATTCAAGGCCAACTCTATCTTTTAACAAACCTATATCGGCTCCAAATTCAATGGTTGAGGTCAATTCTGGCCTTAGGTTGGGATTTCCAATTCTATTTCCAGTCGTAAATCCTGGCTGACCATTTAAAGGAAAGAAGATTGAGTAATCGCCTAGCGCCTGTATCGTAGGATTACCCACAAAGGTAGATTTCAACAAATAAAGCCCTGCATCTTTTCCTGAAGTACCATAATTGGCTCTTATCTTCATATAATTAAGAAAATCATTTTTGATCTCAAACATATCTGATACTACAACAGAACCACCTATGGCATTATAGAAGAATGAATTGTTTTCAGCAGGTAATGTGGATGACCAGTCATTTCTTGCTGAATATTCCAAAAATGCATAATTTTTATAACCAATCCTGGCATTTCCAAGAGCACCGTATAATCTGTAAAGTGTATTGAATTGTGAAGACCTAGATGACTGTGCACTGTTATTCAAATTATACCATCCTGAAACAACCAATCCTCCTACCGTTTCACCTGTCAATGATTTTGATTCTCTTTGGAACCAGTTGTATCCCCCGGATATATCAAGCGTCCAATCACTGTTAAGTGCTTTTGAGTAGTTGGCCAGGAAGGTCATATCCAAATTGATATTCTGTTTAAAGAAATTGGTATAATCTCCCAAGGAAGAGTGTTTTGTATTTCTGGATGTCAAACTCAAATCATCTCCCCAAATTAACTGGGTTGCCGGGGTAAATCTTGGGGTCCAGGTATCAACGTTGGTTGTTACCAGGTTGGTACCAAACCTACCTACAACACTCAATTCATCTGTCAATTTATAAGTAAGTGATGCGTTGCCCAACAAGTTATTTATTTTACCACCATTGCCATATTCATTCAAAATATAGTAAGGATTTACTGAGTTATAAGAACCCCAGTATCCATTGATATCATGAAATGGATTGTTGTAATCTCTCAATTCACTAAGAGGAATATTCACGGGTGATTGGATAGCCATCGCATAGGCATTATTGCCTTCAAATGCCCTGGAACCTTCTTGAGCAGTGTTTTGATTTGTGTTGGCATATGAAATTTTAAAATCAGATTTCAATCTGCTACTCAATTCAGCACTAGCACTAAAAGTCAAAGTATTTCTTTTATAATAGGTATTATCCAAGATACCATTTTGTTTCAAATTGGAATATGATCCATAATAAGTAAATCCTTTCGTTGAACCCGAAATGGATAAACTATTGGAAAGAGTGTTGCCTCTGTTAAAAAACTCCTGAAGTTGATTAGGTACTGCACTATAAGGTCTAGTTAAAGCCTCCAGAGCACCATCACCATCCGTATCAATAGGTGAGGTCCATGGCCTAACTACACCATCCAATGCGGGTCCCCATGACCAGTTTTCTCCAGAATCCAAATGGGCGCTGTCGTATCCCTGCCCGAATTTATCCTGACGTTTTAATACAACGATTGCTTCTTCTGTTGAATAGGATGAATTAACACCAATTTTCATATTAGAGCCTTTGTTACTTCCTCCATTTTTTGTTTTAATTAATACAACACCTGAAGCTCCCCGTGAACCATACAATGAAGTAGCAGATGGGCCTTTTAAAATGGTAACTGACTCAATATCATCTGGATTAATGTCGTTGAACCTGTTGCCATAATCAGCATAACCACTGGTTGAAGTTCCCTCTCCACCGGAAGTAGATTCATTATCGATCGGAATACCATCTACAACAATGAGTGCATTGTTATTTCCTGTTAATGAGCCTTCGCCTCTCAAAACAATACGGGTAGATGCACCTACTGAGCCGGAACCTGTTGTTAATCTTACACCTGCCGTTTTTCCCCTCAGAGCTTCAAGTGTATTCTTGTTTGGGGAGGATAGGAGTTCTTCCCCAGATACAGTCTGGTTGGCATAAACCACGTTCCTTGAATTTCTCTCAAGACCCATGGCGGTTACAACAACTTCATCCAGTAACTGGCCTTCGGTTAATGTAACATCAAATTGAATTTGATCGGTAACATCCAATTCTTGTTCATTAAAGCCGATGTAGCTTACAACCAATTTTTTTAATCCTGGTGGTACAACAATTGAAAACATTCCGTCTATATCGGTCACAGTTCCGACATCAGACCCCTGTACTATGACATTAGCTCCAATTAGTGGCTCCCCTCTAGAATCCTTGACAGATCCCTTGACGGTTTTTTGAGCCAACCCTGCTGCAGCAAAGCCAAGTAGTACAAACAAAAGTAGTGAGAGTTTCTTCATACTAACATTGATTTAGTTAATTAAAAAATTTGAGTTTCTTGAAAGTCTAATAAGTTAAAATATTAACAGAATGTTAAGACAATCCGCTGCCTGCAAAGTAAAACAATTTCACATATTTATGCAAAATACCCCTAAAATTACTTAAATCGTTAGTTTTCAATACACGAACAATAAAATTAAGGCAGAAGACCAAATATTATTTGGTTAAAGGAAATTAACAGTAAGTTAAATAAAATTTAATACGGACAACTAACGCTTGTCGCCAATTAACATTTTTTAAGAATTTTACCTGAGCAGATTAAGATACATCTGAATGGTATTTTTTAGCCCAAAATACAAGGCATCACAAATTAAGGCATGGCCAATTGAGACCTCAGCCAAATCGGAAATCCCGGCCTTAAAGTACGAGAGATTATCCAGATTCAGGTCGTGCCCTGCGTTGATTGACAAGCCCGCAGTAAGGCTGGCTTTCGCTGTTTCGATATAGGGTTGGATCGCCTTGCTTCTATTTTCAATAAAATTGTGGGCATAATGTCCTGTATACATTTCAATTCTGTCAACACCCACCAAAGCTGCTTCTTCCGCCCTTGCAGCTGAAGGCTCGATGAACAAGCTGGTTCGAATCCCTTTTTCACGACAGGCATCGATAATATCCTTTAAAAATGATGCATGCTCCTTTATGGCCCAGCCCTCGCTACTCGTTAATACCCCTGGTGGATCCGGCACCATGGTAAACTGATGAGGCCGAAGTTCCAACACCAGGTCCAACAATTCCGGCGTTGGATAACCTTCTACATTTAATTCTGTTTTTACAACCGCCTTCAAAGCCTGAATATCTGAATATCTGGCATGTCTTTGATCAGGCCGAGGGTGGATGGTAATTCCTTCAGCTCCAAATGCTTCACAGTCTGTGGCTACTTTGATTAAATCGGGATTGTTGCCTCCGCGAGAGTTGCGAATAAGGGCCACTTTATTTAAGTTTACACTAAGCCTTGTTTGCATTTTAAAAAAAATTAATGAAGTAGAAAATACAAAATGAATTGAATCCGAAGGTAAAATTAGGAATTTCGCTGCTTATTATTCGATGAGTAAAGAGTGAAAGTTCTTTTTACCTTTGCCCAATGCAATTGAATCAGGGCTTTACTACATTGAGATCCCGGTATGTACTGGCAGTGTTGTTTTTTTTCCTCTGTCTGCTAATGGGATCAGGGGCAATGCACGCTGTTTTCTATTTAAATGGTTTGTCCATCGAGGATTCAACTTCACTTTATCAATTGTTAGAAAATAAAGATCATATTCAATTGGTTAGAGCTGCCTTTGGAATCAGCCACCTGATTGGCTTTGTTTTGAGCAGCTTACTCATTGGCAAAATTTTGAAACGAGGTCCCTTTGAAACAACCTCCTCCCCTACCTCCAAATTTGATCCCAAGGTATTAATGCGATGGTTTCTGCTTTTACTTTTGTGTTATCCATTGGCTGGCTTATTAGGGTTCTGGGCTGGAAAAATTCCTTTACCCGAGTGGATGTCTGCTATGGATGAATCCAGTTTTCAGGCCCTTGAAGGATTAATTAAAATGGATTCTCCCCTACAGCTAATGGCCAATCTGCTGATTATTGCCATCATACCCGGATTTGGAGAAGAAATGCTGTTTCGCGGGATTTTACAGGCACAACTGCAACTACACATCAAAAAAATGACTTATGTTGTTTTTCTCAGCGCCTTCATTTTTGCCGCCTTTCATTTACAATTTGTCGGTTTTTTTCCCAAGATGATAATTGGTCTGGTACTGGCAGCCACTTATTTTTATACCGGCAATTTATGGTATAGCATTGGTATCCATATTTTAAACAACTCATTTCATGTGATTTTAGCTTATTTAAGGCCTGAAAGTATTGAGGCTCAGAGTACAGAAATGAGTTTTGAGGCCAATCAGCAACTGATTGTACTTTTGACCCTACCTTTGATTTATTGGTATTTTAATCACTTAAAAAAATGAAATCCCAATGGAGGAAGTGCTTAAAACAAGGTTAAAAACGGCGGTAATTTTTGGTATCGTAGTGATCTCTTTGCTGTTATCCGGCAAATGGGGTATCAAAATTCTTACAGCTACTGTTTTAATCGGAGGCATCTATGAGTACCTTAAAATGGCAGGACAGCAAGGAATGAAACATAACTTGAGTCTTTTGCTGGGGCTATTAATGGCACTGATTATTTTCATTGAGCCCAGCGGTTTCCCGATTTCAGGTACCTTGATCTCAGTGGCTTTGGTAGCCTATACTTTGTTTCTGATTTCTCTTTATACGCCTCCTTTTCTTCCCCATGCCTCTTTGGGCTGGTTGTTGGCCCTTATCTATCCCGGCATTTCCATGCTTTTGCCGGTAATCTGCAGTAGCCAAGAAGTGTGGAACATCCATTATTGGCCATGGGCTTTGGTGCTGATATGGATCAGCGATAGTGGAGCCTATCTCATTGGCCGAAAACTGGGAAAGACAAAATTGTTTGAAAAACATTCGCCAAAAAAAACCTGGGAGGGCTTTTTAGGGGCAGGACTTTTTACAATGGCCGGAGGATTTGTTATTTATACTTTAGAAAACGATAAAGACCTGGGTTTCTGGATGCTTACCGCCTTGATTGTGTGGATCGTAGGTACCCTGGGTGATTTGTTTGAATCATCCATCAAAAGAACCTTTGGAGTGAAAGATTCCGGCACATTTTTACCTGGTCATGGAGGATTTTTGGATCGATTTGACAGTCTCATCATGGTGATACCTTACCTTTGCGCCTTATTACTATTTAAAAACATGACTTTATGATACACAAAGAAGGATATCCTACATTGATCATTTCATTCATTGCTTTGACCCTGTTGTGCATTGTGGTGCGGATGACTGTACCTTTTCTGTCAGATGCAATGTTGATCCTTGCAGGTGGACTGTATGTATTTTTACTCTCTTTTTTCAGAAATCCACGCAGAATTATTCCACAAAAAAGTGATGATATATTGTATGCACCTGCAGATGGAAAAATTGTTGTGAATGAAAATACAGTTGAGTCAGGATACCTGGGCAAAGAAGCCAGGATGGTGAGTATTTTTATGTCACCATTAAATGTGCACGTCAACAGGCACCCCATCAATGGTACCATTTTGCACAGTGAACACCATGAGGGCAAGTTTTTACCTGCCTGGGATCCCAAGGCATCCACAGAAAACGAAAGAACTACGGTGGCTTATAGCACAACTCACGGCACCATCGTTTTAAGACAAATAGCAGGCGCTTTGGCCAAAAGGATCGTCTGTTATGCCACCAAAGGAGAAAAAGTAGAACAGGGTACCGAAATGGGCTTTATTAAATTTGGGTCAAGGGTAGACATCTACCTTCCCCTGGATGCTGAAATAATGGTGGCCATTGGTGATAAGGTAGAAGGTAACAGAACAGTCATAGCCAAATGGTAGAAGGACACCGCTCAGGCTTTGTAAATGTCATTGGTCACGCCAATGTGGGTAAATCTACCTTGTGCAATTTGTTGATGAAAGACCGTCTCTCTGTAGTCAATTCAAAGCCTCAGACCACGAGGCACAGAATATTGGGAATCTTGAGTGATGAGCACTACCAAATTGTACTTTCTGATAGCCCCGGTATGATTGATCGTCCATCCTATGAATTGCAGAAAAAGATGAATGATTATGCATTTTCAAGTTTTGAAGATGCTGATGTCATTTTGTTTGTGACTGATTTGTATGATAAATTTGAAGAAGCCGAAAAGTTACTTCATGTTTTGAAGTCTCTTGATACTCCTAAATTTTTGATTATCAATAAAATAGACCTGGATTCAGGAGAAAAGGCGACCGAACTGGCAAAGGATTGGAATGAAAAGATAGGATTTACCGATACCTTTTTGATTTCCGCTAAGGAAGCAAGGGGAACCGATAATTTATTGGCCGCAATTGTTGATCAGTTGCCAGAGGGTCCGGTCTATTACCCCAAAGATCAGTGGACCGACAAGCCCGAGCGATTTTTTGTGAGTGAAATCATCAGAGGGCATATTTTGTCATTGTATAAACAAGAAGTGCCCTATTCATGTGAAGTGGTGGTTGAAACTTTTAAACATATGGAGTCCAGATCGGGACCCATCATACACATTATGGCTACCATTTTTGTGGATCGCAAAACCCAAAAGTCTATTATTATTGGGGAAAAAGGGAGTTCAATTAAAAAATTAGGCACGCAGGCCAGGATGGAAATCGAAACCTTTTTTGATGAGAAAGTACACCTGGAAATATATGTACAGGTGAAAGAAAACTGGCGAAATACGGACCAGAATTTAAGGAGCTTCGGCTACCATTAAACCAATGTTCAAATTTGATCTAAGGGCCTGGCTGTAAAGATGTTAAAAATAAAAAAACAGCCATAATGTGGATTACAGCTGCTGTAAGTGTAGTATTCTTTTTAAATAGAAGCGATAAACCTGTTTACCCCTTTCTGTGCTTTGTCCAGCACCTCATAATTGATGCTGTATTTCATAAACTTTCCTGATTTTTCAACACTAACTACTCCTGCGAGTTTGAGTACTTTGAGGTGTTGTGAGGTTAGGGACTGCTCCAGCTCAAGGGCGTTATAAATTTGATTTACATTGATTTCGCTATTGGTATCAATGAATGACAAAATTTTTAATCTCAGGGGATGAGCAAGAGCCCTCATGAGCTCACATGAATAATCGAGTTTTTGGCTGTTTATAACAACTTTAGTGTCCCTCATAATTAGTTTCTTATTTTTTTGACCTAACGCAAAGATCAAAAAAAAATAATAAGTTGAGAAATATATTAAAAAAATTTTTAATACTTTTTTTTCAACTTATTATAATAAACTGATAATCAGACTAGTGTAAATACAACCAAATGATCTATGTTGGGATTAAGGAATACAGGAATGGACTGATTAACCAGCGAGATCTTCAACCAGCGTTCCAATTTGAGCAAGCCTGTTTTTATTAATTGAATAATAAATAAACTTGCCTTGTCTTTCTGTTGTAACTACCCCTGCTCTTCGCAAGATGGCCAGATGTTGAGAAGCGACTGATTGCTCCAAGCGCAATTTGATGTAGATATCTGTTACTGTCAATGTTTCACCATCTTCCAGTAAGTCGATTACGCGTTGACGCAGTTTATGATTGACTGCACGCAATACCAGTACTGCTTTTCTTAAATCGGAATAGTCGAGCTGGATTTCCTTGTCCCCCTTCCTTAAAGTTACCGTTTCGTTTTTCTTATTTCTCATTTAAGATTGTTTATTAGATCACAGAATACTTTTCCCTAAAAACAAAAGCTGTGCCAAAAAACAGAAAGTACCTTGAGAAAGAGTAAAAATGTGATCGGGGAAGAAGAATTTGTTAATTATATTAGCGTATTATTGATATGTAAGTAACGAAAGTTCACTTAAAAAAGTTCGTAGACCACCTATTTTTTGGAACTTGTTATATTTGGTGGTAAAAGATAAAAAGGTGAAAAAGCGGCCAGGTTTTCCCAGGCTTTATTATTAAATAACTGATTTGCAGGCTCAAAAAGGTAGGATGCACTGCACTGACCAGGCCCTTTTAAGTAGATATCTGGCCAGGAAAAGGGAGATAATTTAAAAATACCGTTGCCGCAAAGCCCGATTTTGCCTGCCGGCAGCGATTGCCAGGTATTGTTTTGGAGGGTAAGTATCTGTGTTGGCCAGACTTCCCGGCCCGTTTTATCATATAAAGCACAAAAAACATCGTTTCTCCTGGCATCAATCATGGCCAAACAAAAATCAAGGTCATCATTTTTCATGGTTTCCATGGCGAGCGCTTTGAGGCTTGGCACGGCTAAAAGGGGCAAATCTGCACCGAGGCACAGACCTTTGGCAGTACTTGCCACAATTCTTAGTCCGGTATAAGAGCCGGGACCTGCCCCTATGGCAATGCCATCCAGGTCTTGAAAACCGACCTGAGCCAGGTCCAACGTGTTTTTTATGGTTACAGCCAACTGGGATGCCATGGTATTGCTTTCGCTGTGGTTTTCTGAAGCTACTACCCTACCATCATCCATGATGGCTACTGACCAGTCATCCGTGCTTCCTTCTATACAAAGAAGTTTCATTGCGGCTTTTTAAGCTCATAGTATTGTACCATGCCTGCATAGGCATCCTCCACTTTATTTTCTTTTAGCCATTGTTTTACTACTTCGCAGAAGGAAGTTTCATCCAGTTCCAACATGGAAGATGGCAATGGCTGCCAAAGATCGCGTTCCGGTAGCTTGTTGAGGCCTGCTATCTGTGCGATTTCATTGCCCGTAAGGAAGTGGTTGTGACTGATATAATCGGGCAGAGCATCAAAGCCAACGGGGAGGTCGGTGACGGGCTGGTAGATAGAGCTGATGGCGTCGCCACTGGCCCTCACGTAATAAGTTCGGCCCATTCTTCCCATCAGGTCAATTTTATGGGGATCAATTCGGTCACCATCCAGCACATTTTCATCGATGTGGATGCACAGGACATCACATATAATGAGGTGACCTGCCCCACCCTGATCGCCAAGGGCAATGATTTCTTTAACACGGCACTCCATATTGACCGGCGATTCTGCCACTAGAGAGGCTTTCACCTGACTTGCGCTGGCCTTGGTTAAGCCACTTTTGGTAAACTCATCTACCTGAGATGGATACTCTGCGCTGGCAATGGACATTTGCCTTACAATGTTGTAATTCACCATGTTGACAACCAGCTCCTTGTTGATGTAGATGTTGTGGAGGGTATCTTTGGTAGTATTGTTGGACACCCTTCTATTGGAAGAAAAAACCACAATTGGTGGGTTTGAGCTAAAGGCATTAAAAAAACTATATGGCGCCAGATTGTCGTTACCATTTTCATCTACTGTGCTTACAAAAGCAATAGGGCGAGGTGAGACCGCCCCGATCATGTATTGGTGCAGGTCTTTAGTGGGTATGGTACCCGGAGTGATTAATCGTTTCAAACTTTTGGATAATTTTTAATAATTGGTTCCAAAAATACCTAAATTTGTTTAAATTTAGTGTCCCTTGACCATTGATATCATCACCGTCATCGTTGTAGCATTTGGGTTTTACCTTGGTTACCAGCGTGGTTTGATCAAAACTGTATTTGATACCTTATCCCTTTTGATCGGTGTGCTTGCGGCACTCAAATTAAGTCCATGGACCATGGATGCCATTGAAGCTACCTTTCATACCCATAAATCCATCACCTTGATCCTTGGCATCGCCTTCACTTTTTTGGGTGTAATGATTTTAATCAGATTTGTGGGTAAAAAGCTGGAAGATTTGCTTGAGGTAGTAAATGTCAACTTTGTAAATAAAATGGCAGGAGGGAGTGTTCAGGCTATTTTTTTTGCCATTTTGTTGTCGTATCTCGTTGGATTCGCAGATAAATTGACATTGATTAAGGCAGAAACCAAAGAAAATTCTACCACTTTTACACATCTAATGCAGATGCCTGCGGTTTCTCAAAAATTGTTTCAGGGTCTTAAGCCCGTTTTTAGCAGATTTTGGGAAAAAACTACTGAGGCCGTTAATTCTCTTAAAAAACCAGAAGAAAGTCCAAAATGATACATTACTGGATTGAAGATAAAAAGATATTCAGTCGAATTTCAAGCGTTTTTTTTCTTTTATCAATACTTGTAATCCTTATTCAAACGGTTGGCTATGGTCTTAAGCTATCATTTATAGAAGAGTATTTTGTAACCTTTAAAATTATCAACTTTGTATTTGGTGTTTTTTCGGTTTTTATCAGTATTTTTTTATACCTCAAAGAAAAAGAATTTGTTCAACGACTTGTAAAAGGAACATTTATTGCCATTTCGGTTTTTTATTTGATTGCCGCTTTTCAATGGATGGTAGATCAAAACTTTTTACCCATTGATTCAAGAGGAAATGTTATTTTCTTTTCCATTTTTATAGCGTTCCTAAGTATTTCCCAAAGGATCAACTCCGTAAGTAATTCAGGATTGCACTCTGCGGTTATTTTTGTTCTTAGTTTTATCATATTGATTCTTTGCGGAACTTTTTTTCTGATGCTTCCTGCCGCTACTACCAGTGGCATATCGGTATTAGATGCGTTATTTACCATAACAAGTGGAGTTACTGTTACCGGGTTGTCAGTGGTGGACACCAACACAGCATTTACTTTATTCGGTAAAACCATTATTATTATTTTTATTCAATTGGGAGGATTGGGTATTCTGACCTTTACCAACCTATTCAGTCTTTTGTTTAAATCAGACAATAGTTTTCAGAACCGATTGATGGTGAGTGAAATGATAAAAGAGCTAAACAGTAAAGATACCTTTTCAACATTGTTAAAGATCGTAAGTTTGACCCTCATTGTAGAGATGCTTGGGGCCATACTCATTTACATTTCAATCTATAATACCCAGGGCTTAGACAACAAATTGTTTTTTGCAACCTTCCATGCGATATCTGCATTTTGTAATGCTGGGTTTTCAACTTTGACCAATGGCCTGTACGAACTTCCTGTTCGTTACAATTATTCTTTACATCTAATCATATCCTGGTTGTTAATTACAGGAGGGATCAGTTATTCAGTAATGATCAACCACAATAATATCATTACCAACAGAATTAAAGCACTAGTACGCTGGCTGAGTGGGGTTCGGAAAAACGAATGTGTGTCCAGGATGAGCAATAATAATGCCCTTGTAATAAAAACAACAGGTATCTTACTTTTATTTGGCACCATTATGTTTTTTATTAATGAGTATGACAACGTGCTGAAAGAGCATAGTTTGTGGGGAAAAATTGTTGTTTCTTTTTTCAACTCAGCAACACCCAGGACAGCAGGTTTTAACAATGTTGCGATGGCAGATCTAACGATGCCCACATTTATGATCATCCTTTTCCTTATGTGGGTAGGTGCTTCTCCGGGGTCAACTGGTGGTGGTATCAAAACCACTACATTTGCGGTAGTCGTTCTTAATCTTTTTAACCAAATCAAAGGTAGAACAAGATTGGTGTACAACTGGAGAGAGATCCAGCTGGATAGCATTAATCAGGCCAATGCTGTTATTATCCTTTCCTTTTTTGCCATTGGCACCAGTACACTATTATTGACCTATTTTGAAAAAGACATTACCTTCAGAAACTTATTGTTTGAGGTTGTGTCGGCCTATTCAACTGTAGGACTCAGTATTGGCATAACGGCCTCTCTCACTTCTGCCTCTAAGATCGTTTTGATAGTTACCATGTTTTTGGGCAGGGTGAGTTTCCTGACCTTTCTGATTGGTTTATACAGACAATTCTTTAAAGAGCACAAAAGAGAACTTGCCAATTATCCTTCAGACAATATTTTTATTAATTAATAAAAAATACCCCCAATGAAATTTATCATTCTTGGCCTCGGAAATTTTGGATCCAACTTATCCAAAGCATTGATCAAAGATGGACATGAAGTTTTTGGCGTAGACCTCAACATGGCCAAAGTTGAAAAATTAAAAGAAGAGCTTACCCACACGGTTGCCATCGATGTCAATGATGAACAAAGCATTAACCATCTTCCGCTAACCGATACGGATGTTGCGGTAGTGGCCATTGGGGAGGATATGGGCTCTTCGGTTTCAGCAACCGCATTGCTTAAAAAATACTTCAAAGGCAGGATCATTGCCCGCTCCATTAACGAAATTCACACCTCAGTGCTGGAAGCCATGGGCATTCAGGAAATTCTGAAACCCGAAGAAGAATATGCTTATGAACTGGCACACCGAATCAATGTGCGCGAAGCTTTAAAAAGTATGGATCTACCTGGTGATTTTGAAATCATGGAAATCCGCATTCCAAAGACGGTGGTGGGACTTACCTTAAAGGACCTCGACATCAAAAATAAGTTTGAAGCCCATATTGTGACCGTCATCAAACAAACACCTACCAAAAATATTTTTGGCAACCAAATCATGAATGCCAATGTTTTTGGAATCCTCCATTCTTCCTATGTATTTGAAGCAGATGACATTTTGTTGATCTTCGGAAAGATTAAAAATATCAACAAGTTTTTAAATCACTACAATGGAACCAATTAAGGAAGTGTAAGAATTATTTTTTTGCCATATATATATTATTGTTTTACAGCAATTTATATATAATACCATTTTATAGGTTCTTCCAAAAAGAAGATAAAAACAGCAGATTCTTAATAAGTTATAAATTATATTAAAAAATAATATAACTTTGTCCCCATAAGAAAACTTAAATCATGAGCAGGGTACTCAAAATCATGTCGGTTGCCGTAGTACTGTTTCTTGCGTATATGTGGATTTCAGTGCTTACCAAATCCTGTAACAAGGAGAAAGAAGAGCAGGTGAAAGTGGAGCAGCAGACAGACAAAGGCGATGAATTTTCTGAAGAAGAATTTTTTGCAGAAGAAGGCGACACCACCGGAGCAGCAGAGCCCGTTGATTACAAAGAAATAGATGAAACCATTGAAAAAACGGTTGATAAGACCCAACAAAACAATGGTGACGACGGAGTTACAAAGGAAACGCCTCCTGTTGAGCAACCGGAAAACAAAAAACAAGTAAGCCAGCAAGCTCCGGCACCTGTTGCTAAACCTGCCATCAAACCGAAAGCCCCGGCTACCAAACTGCCTCCTGCTAATGAAGTAAAAAAGCCGGAAAAATTGAGTGTTCCGATAAAAAAGGCGCCCGAAGCCAATGCCCAAACCTCTAACAACAGTGCTTCCGTTTCTACGGGTAGTTTTATTGTGGTGGCGGGCAACTATCTGGTTGAAGACAACGCCAATACCATGTTGCAGAAATTAAAGAAAAATGGGTTCAACAATGCAGAAAAGGTAGTCTTTGACTTGTCTGAATTTTTTACAGTAGTGGCCGGTAGGTATTCAAGTCAGGAAGCCGCTGCCAAGACGATCAATAATTTGAAATCAAAGGGCATAGATGCCTACCTGCATCGAAAGAAATAAGTCTTTTTTAGTTTGCATTGGTGATTACCCTTGTAATCAATTTGGCCAATTTTGGGGCACTTTGTTGCATTACTGAAATCACCTCTTCTATGGTTGTTTCTGTAAGTATGCTTATCGGAAAACAGACATTGGACACAACCGATACAACTGCTACATCCAGCCCTCTGAATTTGGCAACAATCACTTCAGGGACGGTAGACATACCCACCAGATCTGCACCGAGGTTTCTCGCCATTTTGTATTCAGCCGGAGTTTCCAGACTTGGCCCCTGCCAACCCAGATACACCCCTTTTTTAAGGTCAATTTCTAATTCCAGGGCAGAAATCTGTAGCTTTTTTTGCCATTTGGCTGAATAAGCATGCATCAGGTCCGGAAACCGGGGTCCTAAGCCCTCAGGCCACTGCCCTCTTAACGGATGGGCTGAAAACAGGTTGATATGATCTGTTACCAGCACTAAATCTCCTCCCTTAAAATGTGGATTCAGACCTCCTGCCGCGTTGGTGATAAATAACACCTCTGCCTTCAGCAAAGCTAAAACATGGACATAGAATGTGATTTCCTGCATTTCATAGCCTTCATAATAATGGAACCTGCCCCTCAGCACCAAAATCTTTTTGCCTGCTAAGGTCCCATAACTCAACACCCCATCATGACCATCTACAGTAGAAACAGGAAAGCCGGGTATATCGGAATAGGGGATTTCAAGTTCAATATCGGTTAAGATGTGAGTAGCAGAGAGACCGGTACCCAGCACAAGGGCAAAATCAACGATTTGTATGCCTCTTTCAAACAGGTAAGCTGCTGTTTGAGCCCAGGTCTCTTCATTGTGAATTGTCATTAGTCGACAGTCAAAGTTGCCGTATCCAATTCCTGTTGTTTGATGCCTTGAGGGAGCTCTCTGTACTCGTACTGCTGGTTTCTCAACTTAGGAATAAAACCTGCCTCTTCAATGGCTTTTTGAATACCATCTGCCGTAAATCGGAAAGCAGCGCCTGCTGCAGAGACCACGTTTTCTTCGATCATGATACTTCCAAAATCATTGGCCCCGCCATGAAGGCAGATCTGGGCAATTTTTTTGCCTACGGTCAACCAGGATGCCTGAACATTGACCACATTGGGCAGCATAATTCTGCTCATGGCAATCATTCTTACATATTCATCACCGGTACAGGTATTTCTGGCCCTCTTGAGTTTTTTCAAGATGGTATCCTCGTCCATAAATGGCCAGGGAATGAAGGCCAGGAATCCTTTGGCATGATCTGGTTTGGCGGCCTGGACATCGCGCAATTTTACAAAATGCTGCATGCGTTCCAGATTGGTTTCAATGTGGCCAAACATCATGGTTGCTGAAGTAGTAATGTCCAGCTGATGGGCAGCTTTCATCACATCGAGCCATTCATCGGCCCCACATTTGCCTTTGGATATTAACCTCCTAACCCGATCATCCAGGATTTCTGCCCCTGCTCCAGGCAAACTATCAAGACCGGATTCCTTCAAAGCTTTGAGTACTTCTGTATGACTGGCTTTTTCAAGTTTGGCAATATGGGCTACTTCAGGGGGCCCCAATGCGTGTAATTTAAGATTGGGGAACATGTTTTTGAGATCTTTGAACAGGCTGGTGTAGTATTCCAATCCCAAATCAGGATGGTGACCACCTTGCAGCAAAAGCTGCTCTCCGCCCAGTTCAAAGGTCTCTTTAATCTTCTGACTGTATTCTTCTAAACTGGTAACATAAGACTCTTCGTGACCCGGCCTCCTGTAAAAATTACAAAACTTACAATTGGCTATACAAACATTTGTGGTATTGCTATTTCTATCAATGATCCAGGTCACAACCTTATTCGGCACATGGTATTGCCGCAAGGCATTACCTACCATCATCAATGCCGCAGTAGGCGCATTTTCAAAAAGAAAAACACCTTCTTCGGCGGTAAGAAACTGTCGCTGCACAGCTCTGTCTAACAAGGCATCAACGATGGCCCGGTCGTTGTTTGACATATTTAAAAGATTGTTACATTATCCAACACAATTACCCTTCAAAAGTTGAGTTTGTATTGGTTTTGAATTAAACTCTTTCGGGGGCTAACTCCCACTTTTCCGGACTTCTCCACAATGCAGACAAAAGCAGTTCTCTCATAAAAAAGACTTCTTTTGGCAAGCGGTCATACATTTTGGCAAATAGATCTTCGTGCAGTAAGAACTCCTGTTTCCAGGCTTCCCTGTTGATAGACATTACTTTTTTAAAGTGATCTCTTGAAAAATCTTCTAAACCTGTAAAATCCATATCTCTGTATCTGGGTATCCAACCTATGGGACACTCAACGGCAGATGCTCTTCCTTTGACCCTGTTGACGATCCATTGCAACACCCTCATGTTCTGACCAAAGCCCGGCCATTCAAATTGTCCGTTTTCGTCCTTCAGGAACCAGTTTACACTGAATATCCTGGGTGCATTGGGCAGGTCTCTTCCAAACTGGAGCCAGTGATTGAGGTAGTCGCCAATGTGGTAGCCCAGGAAAGGCAGCATGGCAAATGGATCTCTGCGCACCTTGCCTTGCTCACCAAAGGCAGCTGCGGTGGTTTCTGATCCCATAGTGGCTGCCAGATAGACACCAAAACTCCAGTTAAATGACTGGTAAACCAAAGGCACTGTATTGCTTCTTCGTCCTCCAAAGATAAAGGCTGAAATCGGAACACCTTCTTTGTCATTCCACTTAGCATCTATCACCGGATTTTGGAAAGCCGGTGCTGTAAACCTCGCATTGGCGTGGGCTGCCGGTTTGCCAATGGCCGGATCGTATTTTTTTCCTGTCCAGTCGGTCATATTTTCAGGCACTTCCTTGGTCAAGCCTTCCCACCATACATCTCCATCTTCCGTGATGGCCACGTTGGTAAAAATGGTGTTGGATTTGATGGTTTCCATCGCATTGGGATTGGTTTTGTAGCTGGTGCCCGGTGCTACGCCAAAATAACCTGCTTCCGGATTAATGGCGTGCAGCTTTCCTTCTTCATTTTTATGTATCCAGGCAATGTCATCCCCTACCGTCGTTACTTTCCAGTTGTTTAGGGCATCTGGTGGGATGAGCATGGCAAAATTGGTTTTTCCGCAGGCACTTGGGAAGGCAGCCGCAACATAATCTTTTTCACCCTCCGGGTTTTCTACCCCAAGGATGAGCATGTGTTCTGCCAGCCAGCCTTCTTCTCTTCCCATTACAGAAGCAATTCGCAGGGCAAAACACTTTTTACCCAAGAGGGCATTTCCCCCATATCCACTGCCATAAGAAATGACCAGTCTTTCTTCCGGAAAATGGGTGATGTATTTAGTTGTAGGGTTACAAGGCCAGGTGACGTCCACATTGCCGTGGAGAGGGGCTCCTACGGTATGGATGCACTTTACGTAGTCATTGGTATAAAGATAGGGCAAAACATCCTTGCCCATGCGCGTCATGATTTTCATGGAGACCACTACATATTCAGAATCCGTTATCTGAACACCATACCTGCTGTAAGATGAGCCCACCGGTCCCATACAGAAGGGAATTACATATAAGGTTCTGCCACTCATCGTGCCCTTGGTCAGTTGCTCCAGGGTATCTTTCATTTCTCTGGGATCGGTCCAGTTATTAGTGGGTCCGGCATCCTCCTTTCTTCTGCTGCAGATGTAGGTCCGATCTTCGACCCTGGCTACATCACTCGGGTCACTAAAACAGGCATAGGAGTTGGGTCTTTTCGCCGGGTTTAACCGAATAAAGGTGCCTTTGTCCACCAGTTTTTGACATAGGCGATCATATTCTTCATCGGTACCATCACACCAATAAATATCATTGGCATCAAAGTGGGTAGCCAGGTTTTTTACCCAGTTTTCTAGTTGATCTTTAGGATTGGTATCCTGGCCGAACGTATGCAATTGATTTTGTAACATGTTGTTTGATTAGGTTATTGCAAAAATAAGAAATATCGACTCATGAGCAGCATTTAGTTGGATAATGCTTGTCACAGGAGAACATAATTTTGATCCTTAGTGTAAAAAAGACACTAATGTTTAAGAGAAGTGCAGCATTATTTTGGTACATTTGAATGTAAATACAATGGGGCATGAAAATATTAATTATTGGTGGAGGAAACATGGGACAAACTTTTGCCCGCAGCTTTCTCAGTACCCACATTGTAGGTGCTGATCAGATGTTTATCCTGGAAAAATCACCCGAGAAAGCCAAAGAGCTTGAAGGGGCAAATTTGGGCACGGTTTACGGCGAGCCCGGGGCCTATGTTCAGCAATCTGATTTGATTATCCTGGCCGTGAAGCCACAGGACTTTCCTGTGCTGGCAGCTACCATCCGCAATTACATTGACAAGCAACAAGTGGTTTTCTCAATTATGGCCGGAGTGAAGATCAGTGCCATTCAGGAACAACTGGGAACAGCCAAGGTAGTGCGCGCCATGCCCAATCTACCGGCACAAACCGGCAGCGGGATGACCGTTTTCACATCGGCATCAGAGGTAACCCGAATAGAGCTGGTGACCGTTCAAAACCTTATCAATGCTACGGGGAAGGCCATTTATGTTGATGATGAGGCTAAGATTGACGCAGCAACTGCCATATCGGGGAGTGGTCCCGCTTATGTATTTTATTTTATGCAGGGATTGATAGAAGCCGCACAGCAAATGGGATTTAATCAGGCCGAATCGGAGCTACTTGCCTATCAGACCTTTAAAGGAGCAATCGACTTATTTAATAAATCAGATTACAGTTGTGAAACCTGGATAAAAAAAGTAATGTCGAAAGGAGGTACTACCGAGGCAGCCTTTCAACAATTTGAGAAACAACAAACCAAGGAAGGATTTATCACAGGCGTCAATGCAGCATTGGAAAGAGCCATAGAGCTGAGTAAGCCTTCGTGACCCCATACAAAATCAAAAAAAATACCACATGAAAAGTGTAGTTTCATTTATATACTTTGTTCTCATCATTCTGGTCGTTTCGTGCCAGTCTAACCAAAACAAATCCAACGAAATGGCAAAATTGAATGAAGCCCCTGGGTGGGCATCTTCGGCGATATGGTATCAAATTTTTGTTGAGCGATTCAGGAATGGCAATCCTGCCAACGACCCAACCCTTGAAACCATGAAAGGAGCTTTGATGGATTCTATTCCTGCCAGTTGGTCCGTAACACCATGGAATCACAACTGGTATGAACAGGAAGCATGGGCAAAAGAAACAGGGCTCGATTTTTACCGCACCATTCAAATGCGAAGGTATGGTGGCGACCTGGAGGGAGTTTTGCAAAAAATCTCCTATCTTCAAAAACTGGGCATCAATGCAGTCTATTTTAATCCACTCAATGATTCACCCAGCCTGCACAAATACGATGCCCGAAATTACCACCACATAGATGTCAATTTTGGTGATGACAGGGATGGAGATATTGCCCTTATGAAAAAAGAAGATCCTGCCAATCCTGCAACCTGGGTGTGGACCAGTGCGGATAAAAAATTTGTTGAAGTCATCCGCCAATTGCATCAAGCCGGGATAAAAGTAGTGCTCGATTATTCATGGAACCATACAGGTCCTGAGTTTTGGGCTTTTCAGGACATCATTCAAAAAGGAAAGGCATCACCCTTTGCCTCCTGGTATGAAATCAAATCGTTTGATGATCCGGCAACCTCTGCCAATGAGTGGGAGTACGATGGCTGGCTGGGTGTAAAAACGATGCCGGAACTTAAAAAAATCAGGGCCACCGAAAAAAAATTCGGTCATCCCTTTGAAGGAAATATGCCTGATGAGGTTAAGTCACACATCTTTGCCGTGTGCCAGCGCTGGATGGATCCCAACAATGATGGCAATCCGGATGATGGCATCGATGGCATGCGTTTGGATGTAGCAGAACATGTACCCCTTGGGTTTTGGCGAGATTTGCGCAAACATGTAAGAGGCATTAATGATGAATTTTACCTGGTTGGTGAAAACTGGTGGACCAAATGGCCGGATGAATTGATGGATGCAGAACCCTGGGTAAAAGGTGATGTATTTGATGCAGTAATGCACTATCAGTGGTTTAAACCAGTAAGATGTTATGTAAACCAGGGGGATGACAAAATCAGTCTTACAGCGTTTTATGATCAGATTGATAGTATTTACCAAAAGTACAGGCCAGGCACTCAGGATGCGATGATGAATTTGGTTTCATCTCATGATTCAGAACGGATTTTATCCGCTCTTTACAATTCCAATAAATACAAATTCCACAGCAAGCCAGCCGAAAACCCCAATTATAAAACAGGTCGGCCGGATGCCAGTGCCAAACAAAAAATGAACGTGGTGTTGTTGCATCAATTTACATTTAAAGGGGCTCCTCACATCTGGAATGGCGACGAAATGGGAATGTGGGGTGCTGACGATCCCGATAACAGAAAGCCATTGTGTTGGGAAGACATAGAAATGAAGCCTGAAACGCCAATAGACGTCAGAGGTGGCCAGTATGTGGATACACCGGTCTTTGACCAACAGCAATTTGACTACATGGTTTCGCTCTGTCACTTGAGGAAAAGCCACCTAGCATTACAAAAGGGCAGTTATGCCTTTCTTAGGGAGTTGGCCGGTAGTGGCATCATGGCCTATAGCAGAGAAACAGATGATGAAAAAATGATGGTTTTAATCAATGCAGAGCCCAATTCAAAAACAATCAACATCGATCAGGTCAGTGGTTTTAAACCCGTTTTCAGCACTGGCGTTGAGATGAAAGAAAAAGAGCTGGTTTTTTCTGCTTACTCCGGTATTGTGATGAAAAAAATCTAAGTTCAGTTACTTTCAACAGATTTACATCGGCAGTACTGAATGCCTCTGTTTTTTTTCTTAGAAAATACATCGATGGCATTGGTGTGCCGTTTGCCCATTTTGTCCATCACCCTGTATTTACCGGCCCATAGGCAATCTGACAATTCTATGTAAGACCCCAAAGGCAGAGCGGAGAGTAAATCGCGGGAAATGGCTACAAAAGGTTCTTTTATCCTTTTCGTGTGGACACCAGAAGCTGTCCGGCCCGATATTCGATAATTTAAGACCTTGACCTGCCATTCGTGTTGATAGGAAACAGAATCTATGCGGGTAGAATCAGCTTGAGACCAGGTGAATGCAAGACTTGTAAAAACAAATAACAAAGTAATTATCCATTTCATAGGGCAAAATGAGAGGTAAATGTTAAAATTTTGTGAAAAGACTTGACTTTTCCCTATTAATTAATATATATTTGTGTCAGAGATAGTACTTTAATTTTTCATAGCGTTCGGGTGGCCTCGGAGGATTCTTTCTCCGGGGCTTTTTTGTTTTTATTGGAAATCCAAAATTTTCATAATCATTTGATAACAAAATGTTTACAAACAAATTTACTGAATCTTCAAAAAAAAATTCATTTTTTTTGTTACAACAAATTTGATTGCTATATATTTGCAGCAGAGATAGTACTTTAATTTTTCATAGCGTTCGGGTGGCCTCGGAGGATTCTTTCTCCGGGGCTTTTTTATTTAAGTGCCTGTTCGAAATCAGCAATTATATCATTGATATCTTCAATACCTACAGATACCCTTATCAGGTTATCCGTAATGCCAAACGATTCCCTCAACTCTTTGTCCACGTTGAGATGAGAGCTGGATGCGGGGTGTAGAATAAGGGTATCAACATCTCCGAGGGTAGGCGCCTGCGTGCACAACGACAATTTGTTGATTACCCCAAAAGTATCTGCCATTGAACCATCTACCATAAAACTTAGCATACCTCCATAAGCCCTCATTTGTTTAGTTGCAATCTCATGGAAAGGATGATTCTGAAGTCCGATATAATTGACCTTTGTTACTCTCGGATGATTATTTAGCCATGCGGCCAATTTCATAGAATTGTTGCAGTGAGCATCCATCCTCAGGGCAAGGGTCTTGAGTCCATTGTTCAGCAGCCAGGCATCCCATGCATTGCAGGTACCACCCATCAATTTCAAAGTGGTTTTGACAGCCGCCTTGAGTTCATTGTTTCTTCCCAAAATGACACCGGCAAGAGAATTGCCATGGCCATTGAGGTATTTGGTAGCAGAGTGGATAACAAAATCAATTCCAAATAAAAAAGGCTGTTGCAGATAAGGAGTGCAAAAGGTATTGTCTATCACCGTAAAAAGGCCATGCCTTTGGGCCAAACCGGAAATGGCTTGCAGATCCACACAGTCAAGGGTGGGATTAGATGGCGTTTCGAGGTAGATGGCTTTGATGCCAGGATGGTTGACAATAATGTTTTCCAATTCCTCCATTTGATCAAATCGGGCAAAAACAGGACTGATGCCGTGGCGGGACAAAACCTTGTTAAACAACTCAGTAGTGCCTCCATAGATATTGGCCTGGGTTAAGATGGCATCACCGGCATTGAGAAGGGTATACAACAATGTGCTGATGGCTGACATCCCGCTGGAAGTCAGGAAAGCAAAGGGCGCTTCTTCACAGCCGTTACCCTCCATAGCTGCTATTTTTTCTGCCACCGTATCTATGGTAGGGTTGCCATATCTGGAATAGACGTGGCCGGTTTTGTTGCCCTTAAAGATTTCAATGCTTTCTTCCACCTCTTCAAAAACGAAAGAAGAAGTAGCATAAATGGGCAGTTGATGAGGAGGGGTAGTTTTTGTATCTTTATGCTCAATTACACATAAAGTTTTAAAATTGATGTTGCGGTTATTCATTTATGATCTATTTATAACTTCAAAAATAAATAAAATAACACTGGCAATGACAGTCCTCTGCTGTTGGGTGGCCAGTGGTGCTGCCCAGGAAGAAGTGATCAATGCCGGTGAGGTACCGTACAATGAGCCATCTGATAAGGTAAGTATGATCACTTTTGGTCTCGGGGGTATGACACCTCAGGGAGCCTTTTCGAAGAAGCACCCCGATCCCATTTTTCAACTCAATCTGGGGTATTTGAGGCAAATAAAACCAGAAAAGCCCTTATTTAGTGGTATAGAACTGGGCTATGGAATCATGGATCAATATGCAGCAGATATTGATTTTGTTGTTGATGGTGAAACAGAAAGCTGGGATGTTACAAGTACGAGCCAGTTTTTGACCCTCGAACTCATTGGAAGGTACTATTTGCCGCTAAAAATCAATAAACTTGAATTTTTCAGCGAATTAAATTTTGGAGGCAATTTGTTTTTCACCACCACTACCTTCAACCCCCCGGATGCAGATGAAAGCGGCGATACTGAATGGGAAAAGTCAGATTTTTCCTTAAAGTATGGTGTGGGGCTCGGATGCAATTTTCCGGTTACTGACAACATTTATGTACATGGGCGGTTTAGTTATATTGCCGGTTTGTCAACTGCTTTTTACATCTTGAAAGAAGAAAATATTACTATTAAAGAAAGTACCATAGAAGCCTTTGACCTTCAAAAATCCACAACAGACGTTTTAAAGTGGGATATAGGCGTTACCTTTGCATTTTAACAGTATAATGACTTCAATCAAAATTTCAGACCTCGAAAAGCAGGACGATCTCTACATCCACGAACAAATAACGGTGGACAAAGGCCAAAGGCCACTGAGAATTGACAAATTTTTAATGGACAAACTGGACCAGGTTTCCAGAAACAGGCTTCAAAATGCAATCAAAGCTTCCTGCATTCTTGTCAATGAAAAAGAAGTAAAAGCCAATTATAAAATCAAAGCAGATGATGTTATATCCTTGGTTTTGCCACGAAATCCGGATGATGTGGAGGTGCTCGAACCCGAGCCCATTCCACTTGACATCGTTTATGAAGATGCAGATGTTTTGGTCATCAATAAACAACCGGGCCTGGTAGTACATCCAGGGGTTGGCAATCCAAATGGAACCCTTGTAAATGCTTTGTTGTATCATTTTAAAGATCAGTCGCTTCCCGTAATGCAGGGCAATACCGCATCGAGACCCGGATTGGTGCACAGAATAGACAAGGACACTTCTGGTTTAATGGTAATTGCAAAAACCGACTATGCCATGACCCATTTGGCAAGGCAATTTTTTTACCATACCATTGAACGGGAATATGTTGCCCTGGTATGGGGAGAGCCAGAGCAGGAAGAAGGAACCATAACAGGTCATATTGGAAGGCACCCTACCCTTCCTAAACGTTTTTACGTTTACCCTGAAGGAGATCAGGGCAAACATGCCATCACTCATTTTAAAGTTTTGGAAAGGCTGTATTACGTAAGTTTGGTACAATGTGTATTAGAGACAGGCAGAACCCACCAAATCAGGGTACACATGAAGTACAAGGGCAATACCCTTTTTAATGACTCAAGATATGGCGGCGATAAAATATTAAAAGGCACAATTTTTTCGAAATACAAACAATTTGTAGAAAACTGTTTCACCATATTGTCACGACAAGGCCTGCACGCAAGAGTGCTGGGTTTTGAACACCCTACAACAGGCGAAAAAATGAGGTTTGAATCCCCTTTACCAACTGATATGGCCAATGTTTTGGACAAGTGGAGGGGTTATGTTAAAAGCAGAAAAGAGACATTGAACGAAAATGAGGAGTAGATTGACACTGGCGGCCAGAATTAAAGCATTGGCTCAGTTGGGTGAAAAATTGCGCTTCCTGGATGACGCAGAATGGCAATTGGTCATGGAAGAAGCCAAAGCCAGAAATGGGTGGTTTACCCTTGAATCACAGCAGCTGGCACTTAATGCCATCCGCGAAGACATGCTGGATGAATTTAAGCTGGACCAATGGGTAAAACCTTACGAAGGTCTAGCTAGTAAGGAGCCCAAAAAAATAGGTTTGATCCTGGCTGGAAATATACCTGCTGTAGGCTTCCATGATGTGCTAAGCTGCCTGCTGAGTGGTCATTATGCCCTGATCAAAGCATCAGAAAAAGACAGGGTTCTGATCCAGCATTTATTAAAATTACTGGTAGAAATAGAACCTAATTTTCAATACCAATTTGAATTCACCGAACAGCTCAAGTCAATGGAAGCGGTAATTGCCACAGGTTCCAATAATACAGGCAGGTATTTTCACACCTACTTTGACAAATACCCCAATATTATACGCAATCATCGCAATTCTGTGGCCATACTGACAGGACAGGAGAGCGATGAAACCCTTTATACCCTCGGTGCAGACATATTTACTTACTTTGGATTGGGATGCCGAAATGTCAGTAAAATATTTGTACCAGAAGGATATAATTTTGGCCAGTTGATGGAAGTATTGCATCAATACAACGAAATTGTTTTACACCACAAATACAAAAATAATTTTGATTACAATATTGCACTGTATCTATTAAACAGGGTTCAATACATAAACAATGGATGTTTAATACTATTGGAAGACAAGAGGCTGGCTTCCAGGATAGCATCACTGCATTATGAATACTACAAGGAGCCTTCACAGTTGGCAGACAGGTTAAAAGAAGATGCCGGTCAAATTCAATGCGTAGTAAGTGCTGAGCCTATCTCAAACTTTGATACCCTTCGACCGGGGCAAAGTCAACGCCCTGCTTTAACCGACTATGCAGATGGAGCGGATACCCTTGCTTTTTTAAATGCACTTTAATGAGAAAAAAGGAAAAAGCCATTGAAATTGCCAACATTCTGGCCGAGTTGTTTCCCGAAACACCCATTCCACTTGAGCACAAAGATTCTTATACTCTTTTAATAGCAGTTTTGTTATCTGCACAATGTACAGATGAACGCGTAAATAAAATTACGCCTCTTTTGTTTAAGAGGGCTGACACGCCTCAAAAAATGGTTGCATTGTCTGTGTCCGAAATTGAAGACATTGTGCGGCCTTGCGGGCTGGCGCCGAGGAAGGCAAAGGCTATTTACGATCTTTCAGCCATTCTTATTGAAAAGTACAATGGCATGGTACCTGACCAGATCGAAGCTTTAGAGGCCCTGCCGGGCGTAGGTCATAAGACAGCATCGGTAGTCATGTCGCAGGCCTTTGGGCAGCCTGCCTTTCCGGTTGACACCCATATCCACAGGTTGGCGGAACGGTGGGGCTTAAGCGATGGTAAAAATGTAGTAAAAACAGAAAAGGACCTCAAAGCCCTGTTTCCAGAAGATAGTTGGAACCAATTGCATTTGAGAATCATCTTTTATGGTCGCAAATATTGTCCGGCCAAGGCCCATCAAATTGAAAAGTGCCCCATTTGTGCTAAATTTGGTAAAAAACCAATAAAAAAATAAAGAAAAAAAGGCATTGTCGGCTAAGTTTACAATTGTATTTTTAGCAGGAAATTGCAAATGAAAAAAACGCATAATTGATACCTTGCGAAAAAAAAACAGATGTTAAAAATCAAACACATTCCATCCTTAGTTTTGCTTTCATTATTGTGGAGCTGTTCAGAAAAAACTGAGTATCCACAGCCCACTGAGGTAAAAAAAGATGCAGAAGAAGGAGAACAAGGCAAGTTAAGGCAGAAATGGTTTGAGCTGATGCATGGGGGACCCCATTCCGGTTGGCAAAGCCAGGAAATCAAAAACCAGGAAGATCGTCTGGCCTATGTTGGCAGACTGGAAGGTGCCGATCGCGATGGTGTGGAAGATCTGGCAGAAGGTAGAATCAGGGGTACCTGGATTGAGCGCGGAAGTACCAACCAGGCCGGATCGATAGTCAATGTATGGTACGACCAAAACAATGACTGGTTGTATGCCATTGGTGCCGGTGGCCCTATTTTCAGAGGAGGGCTGAGTGGGTTTAGCTGGGAGCTCGTCAATGATGACCTCCGGTTTGACGGAAATGTTTTAGAAGCCTTCGAAATGCAAGATGGGATCAGATTGATGGCCTTTTCAGGAGGCATTCCCTACTTTAGCGAAGATGAGGGAAAAGTCTGGCAAAAAGCCAGTGGCTTTGCCCAGGCTGCTGATGGTTATCACATCCATTCCTGCGTTCGCTTACAAAACGAAAGTTTAGTGCTCGCAAAAAAAGGATGGTCGAACAATTATATACTTTACAAAACAGAAGATGGCAAAAAGTACAGCATTGTAAAAGTATTTACTACCAGCGACGGGCGAAATTTAGCCATGTGTGCCGTATCAGATAAAAACGCCCTGATGTTAATTGAGCAGCTCAATGCGGAACTCACCAAAATTTATACCTTACCCGGTGGAGGAAATGAATTGAGGGCGCTCCCAGCTGACTCGCCTCTTGGTTTTGGAACCGATGGTAGGGCCAACATTCAATGTCATGTAGCATCCGGTGACACTACCCTCTTTGTTTTTAATAGTGAATTAAAGTTTCACAAAAGCACAGACCAGGGCCAAAGTTGGCAGGTTATTGGGATTTTGCCAAGTAGTCCGTGGGACATGGCAGTGATGGTACCACCCTCCAATCCACAGAAACCTCTTTATGGTGAGGTCAATGCTTACCGAAGCGGCAATGGGGGTAAAAACTGGAATGTCGTCAATGAGTGGTGGGAATATTATGGGCAGGTTCAGACCAAACTTCATGCGGATATGATGGTTATGAAAGAATTTAAAGACCAGAACAATAAAGATGTGATCATCATCGGCCATCATGGAGGCATTAGCGTTACCTATGACTATGGAGTTAACACAAAAAATATTTCAATGTTTGGACTCCATGTGAGTCAGTACTATGATGTGCGATCCTATCCTTCCGATCCACTTTGGATGTTTGCCGGCGCACAGGATCAAGGCTTGCAAAGAGGTTATGCCATTGATCAAAACGTGGCGGACTTTTATCAAAACATTAGTGGTGATTATGGTCACATTGAGTTTACGGCTAACGGAAAACACATGTGGACCATGTACCCGGGGGGTAGTTTATCTTTTTATCTCAATCCTACCACCCAAAACAACCCAACGGTTGGATACGAAATCAATTCAAAAAGAGAGTCGGTATGGATTCCTCCAATTGCGGTTGATCCACACAGCAATAAAGACATCATTTATGTAGCAGGAGGTAGTGTGGATGCCAACAGCTCAGGAAGTCACATCCTCAAAATTGAGTATGTAAACAACGAAATAAGCGCCAGTGAGTTGCCCTTTAATTTTGCTGCGAGCGGAGGAGAAATTTCAGCCATAGCAATTAGTCCCTTTGATCCCAATATTTGGTTTGTAAGCACAACGAATGGTTACGTTTATAAATCTGTAGATGGAGGTATTCAATTTACACTAAAGCAAAAAATGACTGCCGGTGCTCATTATCTGTACGGCTCCTGCATTTTACCTTCATCCATTGACCCCAACATCATATATCTTTCAGGAAGTGGTTATGGTTCTGTAGCGCCTGTTTATGTTTCGCGCAACGGAGGCAACAGTTTTGAAGCCATGCGCAATGGAATGCCTTCTACCATGGCATTTCAAATCGCTGCCAATGAAGATGAAAATTTAATATATGCAGCTACTGAAACAGGCCCTTACGTATATCTGGCAAATGAAAACAAATGGTACCCTTTGTCAGGAACAACCACTCCCAATCAGACCTACTGGAGTGTAGAATATCTGCCCTCTTTAAAAACAGCGAGGTTTGCTACTTACGGAAGGGGTGTATGGGATTTTGAGTTTGAGTCTTTGCCTACTGCAGTACAGGATGTGGATACTAAAGATAGTGAAATTGTGCTCTGGCCCTTGCCTGTTGTGGGTGAAATCAATTGGAAATTGCCTGTTGAGGCAGACAGAATAACGCTTTTTCAGTCAAGTGGAATTCCGGTAAAAGAAATCAATCCCGGTACAGATAAAGCTGACATGACCGGCTTACCTGCTGGCATTTATTATCTAAGATTTAACTTTGGAAAAAAACAAAAAGTCAAAACAATATTTAAAATTTAGTATATGAGTCAAGTTCTTGGAGTAGGATCCCGTGTAAAACATCCGGCTTATGGAGATGGAGTGGTAATTGGAATTGATGTTGCCGCCTACAAAATGTGTTTTATGCATTATGGGGTTAAACATGTTGGCAAAGAATATGGAGGGTGGGAAATCATTGAAGCCCTCGAAGCAGAAGAGCCTGTAACTTATAACGAGGCTGAAAAATCGCTGGTAAAAATCTTGCGTGCCATGTCTGACATCTCCGAAGTGGTGCCTCTTGGTGACAGGTGGCAAGGAGGTGTTATGATTTTGCAACCGGAAGAAAAAAACCTCAAGCCAAAGGAAATGCCTATTGAAGCATTTTTTCATAAAATTGTAATGGTGAGAGATCGTTTGAGGGTGATGGAACAGAGGATCAATGCCAGTAAACTAGAGGATGAAGAGAAAGTTAATTTACAACAGTACATTACACGGATCTATGGCAGTCTTACCAGTTTCAACGTGTTATTTAAACACAAAGAAGATCAATTTGTTGGAGATAAGGGCAGTGAGTAATAGATTAACATCCCAGCAAATAGGGATTGAAAGACAGCAACAAAAAAAAATGACCAGAAATAAAAAAACATTGGCAGCCATTTTGGTTGTCTTCTATTTCAGCCTGGTGTTGTGGGCATGTGTGAGTCCCCACCAAACATTTGACAAACTTCCGCCCGGAATATGGAGAGGAGTGCTTTACCTGGATGGGGAACTGATCATGGCTGTAGATAAAAAGGACATTGCTCAGGTCAGTGCGGTGCCGGGTGAATTGCCATTCACATTTGAAGTAAAATATGGCAACGGTGATAGTCTTGAAATCCTTGTATACAATGGCAGTGAAAGGGTCTCATTAAAAAACATCAGGTATGGTCGAGACAAAGCAACGGCCAAGGATACCGTTTATGCCAGCTTTGATGGATATGATACCTACCTTACAGCCATATTTGAAGAACGCCTCATGGAGGGTTATTGGCATGTCAATTACAGAGATGGCTATAAGATTAAGTTTAAGGCCTTTTATGGAGATGACCGTCGTTTTAGACTTCCTTTTGTAGATGACAATGCCGACTTTAGTGGCAGATACAAAGTCAGTTTTTCTACCGGCACAGAGAAGGAGTATCCTGCCATTGGCGACTTTGTTCAAAAAGGAAACAAGCTGTATGGTACTTTTTTGACAGAAACAGGAGATTATCGTTTTCTGGAAGGAAATGTCAGTGGTGATAAGGCTTCATTGTCGTGTTTTGATGGTGCGCATGCCTATTTGTTTGAAATGAAAAAGCAAGGGGACGCCATCCTTGGAGAGTTTCGCTCTGGCACCCACCACAGAGAAAGCTTTGAAGGTATTAAGGATGAAAATGCCAGCCTGACCAATGGTTTCAATTTGGTCAAAATTGTCCAGCCAAATGGTGTTCGTTTTGTATTACCGGATACTAAGGGTCAGACTGTAGATACTCAAAATGATCCCTACAAAGGAAAGGTGAAAGTATATGAGATTATGGGCAGCTGGTGTCCAAATTGTATGGATGCTACCACCTTTTTGACGGAATATCAAAAATCTCACCCGGAGGTCATGGTGACTGCATTGGCATTTGAGAGATACCAAGATCCGGTCAAAGCCATGGCAGCATTAAAAACCTATGTGGATGCCAAAAAAATAGAATACCCGGTATTATTGGCGGGTCACTTCGATAAAAAGACAGCCTCCACTCTGATACCCCAGATTGAGGGCATCAAAGCCTACCCTACTCTATTGTTGGTCGACCAAAATGACCAGTTGGTTAAAGTCTATTCCGGTTTTTACGGGCCAGCTACAAAAGAACATGCAGCTTTTATCAAAGAACTTAGTGCAACCATAGATGGAATCAATCACAAATAACCCGCAGGCCAAAACGGTAATGGTTACCGGAGCTACCAGTGGAATTGGCAAAGCTACCGCCAAGTATTTCGCCAAAAAAGGCTACAATGTAATCCTTACCGGAAGGAGGGCTGAGCAACTGGAATTGATAAAAAGTAAGCTCAATTCAAAGTATGGTGCTAAGGTACAGAGCCTGTGTTTTGATGTTACAGACCGGCAAGCATGTGAAAAAGCTGTCGATGGTCTTGATGCGGGCTGGGAAATTATTGACATCCTGATCAACAATGCAGGAGGAGCCAGGGGTTTGGAGCCTATTCAGGAAGGCAGACCCGAAGATTGGGAATACATGATAGATGCCAATGTGAAAGGCTTGCTCTACATGAGCCGGCTAATTGCACCGGGAATGGTAAAAAGGGGCAAAGGCCATATCATCAACATTTGTTCGACTGCCGGACATGAAGTTTACCCCAACGGTGCCGTTTACTGTGCCACAAAACACGCTGTTGATGCCTTGACCAAAGGGATGAGGCACGATCTTTTCCGCCATGGCGTCAGGGTAAGTCAAATTTCACCGGGTATGGTAGAGGATACTGAATTTTCGCTGAGAAGATTTGATGGCGATGAAGAAAAGGCGAAAATCTATGAAGATGTTACCCCTCTAAATGCAAAAGACATTGCGGAACTGATCTTTTTTGTTGCTACCCGACCCCGACATGTCAATGTACAGGATATGCTGGTTATGAGTACCCAACAGGCCTCCAGTACCAATGTGGACAGGAGCGGGCGAAAGTATGAATAGTAAATTTTAAGCACACGGACAGCACAATATTTTGTCGGTCGAAAATGATCAAAATAAAATCTGCCGTGCTGCGTTTTTCCAATCTTCCAAGAAATATTTGCTAAAAAGGAGATCTTCGAAATAATATTTTTCACCCTTTTATATTAGATCGATTCTAAATAAAACTATGGTGAAAACTCTTTTCTTTTTCATGGCTTTATATCATAGTTTTGTACGTAAATAAAATTCCCAGATATGTCTT
This sequence comes from uncultured Bacteroidota bacterium, assembly GCA_937872515.1. Lineage (GTDB taxonomy): Bacteria > Bacteroidota > Bacteroidia > Chitinophagales > Saprospiraceae > JADKBO01. Next base: position 21,188 of record CALMSX010000082.1, on the reverse strand, counting down.
GGTTTTCCAATTTTCTTACGTCGTCGATAGGTAAGAAATTATTAATGAGCCTTACCGGACTGTTTCTCATTTTGTTTTTGAAAGTACACTTGTTGGGCAACCTTCAATTGTTGAAAAATGATGGTGGAGAATCGTTTAATGTGTATGCCCATTTTATGACACATAATCCGCTGATTATGTTTATTTCTTACGGCAATTACTTTTTTATTTTGATGCACTTTGTATTGGGTTTGTCGCTTTGGGCTAAAAATAGGGCTGCAAAGGGTACAACCTATGCTGTAAGCAATCACAGAGATAGCAGTTGGGCATCCAGAAACATGGCCTTGCTGGGTATCCTGGTACTTGCCTTCCTCCTGCTTCACATGGGTGATTTCTGGTGGAAAATGAAGACCGGCCAAACGGGGATGGTAATGATTGGTGAAATGGAGGTAAAAGACCTTTATACCAAGGTTGCTGAATCCTTCAAAGTGACCTGGATCGTAATCGCTTATTTGATTGGCTTGCTGGCTTTGGCCTTCCACCTTTATCATGGCTTTGCGAGTGCCTTCCAGACCCTTGGTATCAACCACACAAAATATTCACCTATAATCAGGTTTATAGGTACCGCCTTTAGCATCCTGGTGCCGTTGGCTTATGCCATCATACCCCTGGTGTTTTATTTCACCAAATAATTTGAAGAACCACAAAATCTGATCCTAATCATGCAATTGGATTCAAAAATACCAGAAGGACCCTTATCGGAAAAATGGAAAAAATACAAATCTACAGTACCCCTTGTAGCCCCCAATAACAAAAGGAGGATAGAAGTGATAGTAGTAGGAACGGGACTCGCCGGTGCTGCTGCGGCTGCTACTTTGGGAGAGCTGGGTTATAAGGTGAAAGCATTTACCTTCCACGACAGTCCGAGAAGAGCCCATAGTATTGCAGCCCAGGGAGGTATCAATGCTGCCAAAAATTACCAAAACGATGGTGACAGTGTTTACCGTTTGTTTTATGACACCATTAAGGGAGGCGATTACAGAGCTCGCGAAGGCAATGTTTACAGGTTGGCTGAAGTGAGTACTCAGATCATTGATCAATGTGTGGCGCAGGGAGTACCCTTTGCCAGGGAATATGGTGGATTGCTGGAAAACCGTTCATTTGGTGGTGTTCAGGTATCGAGAACCTTTTATGCCAAAGGACAAACCGGTCAGCAATTGTTGATTGGTGCCTATCAGGCATTGTCCAGGCAAATTTCAACGGGAGCGGTTAAAATGTACAATCGCCATGAAATGATGGACCTGGTTGTCGTTGATGGAAAGGCAAGAGGCATAATTGCAAGAAATTTATTAACGGGTGAATTAGAACGGCATTCAGCCCATTGTGTGTTATTGGCAACAGGGGGTTATGGCAATGTTTTTTATCTATCTACCAATGCCATGGGTTCCAATACCAGTGCTGCCTGGCGTGCTGTAAAAAGAGGAGCCTTGATGGCCAATCCTTGTTTTACCCAGATCCACCCCACCTGCATTCCTCAGAGTGGAGACTATCAGTCGAAACTTACCCTGATGTCCGAATCCTTGAGGAACGATGGTCGAGTATGGGTTCCAAAAAACCTTGAAGATGCCAAAGCCATCAGAGAGGGTAAAAAAACGGCCCTTGACATCAAAGAAGAAGACCGCGATTATTATTTGGAAAGGAGGTATCCGGCATTTGGCAATTTGGTGCCAAGAGATGTTGCTTCCAGAGCTGCCAAGGTTGAATGTGATAAAGGACTGGGAGTGAGTCCGACCGGACTTGCTGTCTATCTTGATTTTTCTTCTGCCATTGAACGATATGGAAAGGCAGAGGCCAATACCAGAGGTATGAACGATGCCACACCCGCTCAAATCAAAGAAATGGGCACCCAGGTAGTGGCTGATAAATACGGCAACTTATTTGAGATGTACGAAAAAATTGCCGGAGAAAATCCATACATCTTCCCAATGAAAATATATCCGGCGGTACACTATACCATGGGAGGTCTTTGGGTGGACTATAATTTGGAGACCAATGTACCCGGCTTATTTGCCTTAGGAGAAGCCAATTTTTCAGACCACGGGGCCAATCGTTTGGGAGCCTCTGCTCTGATGCAAGGCTTGGCAGATGGATATTTTGTAGCACCCTATACCATTGGTCAGTTTTTGGCCAACGAAATCAGGACGGGGGAAATCAGCACAAAACTGCCTGAATTTGAAGAAGCCGAAAAACAAACCAGAGAGCGCATTAACCAGTTGATGAATGTTAAAGGCAATCAATCGGTTGAAAGTTTTCACAGAAAGCTGGGCAAGATCATGTGGGATCTTTGTGGTATGTCGAGACATGCCGAAGGGTTAAAAGAGGGAAGACAGTTAATCAGGGCCTTGAGAGAAGAATTTTATAAAGACGTGTTTGTCCCTGGTGAAGCCAATGAATTTAACCCTGAGCTGGAAAAAGCGTACAGAGTTGCCGACTTTCTGGAATTGGGTGAATTGATGATGCTGGATGCCCTTGAGCGCAACGAATCTTGTGGAGGCCACTTTAGAGAAGAATTTCAGACTCCGGAAGGCGAAGCACAAAGAGATGATGAAAATTATACCTACGTAGCAGCATGGCAATGGGACGATAACCAACCCGTGATGACCAAAGAAGATTTGGTTTTTGAAAATGTGAAGCTTATTCAAAGGAGTTACAAATAAACAACGTTCAACAAAAAAAAGATTGATCATGTCAGACATGAAATTAACGGTAAAAGTTTGGAGGCAAAAATCAGCTAAAGATGCCGGTAAATTCGAAACACATAAGGTAGACGCCAATGAGCACATGTCATTTTTGGAAATGATGGACGTACTCAATGAAAAGCTGGTCACTGAAAAAAAAGAGCCTGTTGCCTTTGAGCATGACTGCCGAGAGGGAATTTGTGGCGCTTGTAGCATGGTGATCAATGGTCAGCCACATGGTCCTCAAAAAGCAACAACTACGTGCCAGTTGCATATGCGTCAATTCAAAGATGGTGATACCATTACCGTAGAACCATTTAGAGCTAAGGCATTTCCAGTCATCAAAGACCTGGTAGTTGACAGGTCTGCTTTTGACAGGATCATCCAAAGTGGTGGGTATATTTCAGTGAATACCGGGCAGGCGGTGGATGGTAACTCCATACCGGTTGAAAAAGATGTTGCAGTAAAAGCGTTTGATGCCGCAACCTGTATTGGATGTGGCGCCTGTGTAGCGGCTTGTCCCAATGGTTCCGCCATGTTGTTTACTTCGGCTAAAATATCCCACTTGGGATTACTGCCTCAGGGCAAGGTAGAACACAAACACCGCACCCTGAAAATGGTAGCCCAAATGGACAAAGAAGGTTTTGGAATGTGTTCCAATATAGGTGCCTGTAGCGCAGAATGTCCAAAAGAGATATCCCTTGAAAACATTGCCCGCATGAACCGAGGGTTTATTGGAGCTAGTTTGACCACTGACAAATAACAGCCATTTCCTTTTTGGGGTAGCCCATAGGATTTGAAGTCACATTGAAGTAAAATAGATTGATTCCGGCAAAACGGAAAATAGGAGGTGTGTCAAAATTTTTATGATTTTTTCGCATCTTTTTAAGTCATTTATTTGTTTTATTATATGTAAATTTGTGCACTTCAAAATTTTATTACTTTGGGAGACCATTCAATTATCGAGTTCCTACCGATATTTCTTATGTTTTTGGTAGCCTTGGGCTTTGTTGTATTTACCATTTGGGTAACCCATAAATTAGGACCAAGAAAAAAAACCGAAGTAAAGAATGAGGCATTTGAATGCGGTGTCGAAAGCGTAGGCAATGCCAGAACTCCTTTTTCCATTAAATATTTTCTGGTTGCCATCTTGTTTGTTCTCTTTGACATTGAGGTGATCTTCATGTATCCGTGGGCTGTCAATTTCAAGCAGTTAGGCATCTGGGGGCTGGTAGAAATGTTTATTTACGTAGCGATCTTGCTGATAGGCTTTGCCTACATCATCAAAAAGGATGCCCTGAAATGGGATTAACAATCAAAGAAGGATGACATGTCTACAAAAATAACCATCGATCCCGCCCTGCAACCTGAAGGCTTTGAAGGACAAGGCTTCTTTGCTACCCGATTAGAAAACCTGGTGGGAATGGCCAGGAAAAATTCATTATGGCCCCTGCCGTTTGCTACATCTTGTTGTGGAATTGAGTTTATGGCCACAATGGGTTCTAATTATGACCTTGCCAGATTTGGCATGGAAAGACTGAGCTTTTCCCCAAGACAGGCAGATTTACTAATTGTTGCCGGTACTGTTGCCAAAAAACTGGGACCAGTACTGAGGCAGGTATATGAACAAATGGCAGAACCCCGCTGGGTAATTGCCATGGGTGCCTGCGCCAGCAGTGGTGGTGTTTTTGATACCTACTCCGTACTCCAAGGAATTGATAAAATTATTCCAGTAGATGTTTACGTTCCGGGTTGTCCACCGAGACCTGAACAATTGATAGAAGGCATCCTGCGCATTCAGGAATTGGTCCAGCAAGAAGGAATTGACCGAAGAAGCAGCCCTGCTCACCAGGAAAAGTTGTTAAAATACGATTTACAATGATGCAGGTCGATATCCAACAAACGGTTGATAAAATAAAAAGGTGCTTACAAGGTCTTAATGGCTTACCCACTTTAGAGATAAAAATTGAATATGATTTTCCTGAAATTACGGTTAGCCGTGACCAGGTCTATCGCGTCTTGCAAGCCTTAAAAGAGAATAAAGAAACCGGTTTTACTTTTTTGACTACCCTTTGTGGCATTCATTTCCCGGAAAAAAAAGAAAATGAGTTTTGGGTGATGTACCAGCTTCACAACCTTTTCACCAACGAACGCATCAGGGTCTACAGTTCAGCATCCGCTGATGACCCCGTCTTTGCCTCTGTAACTCCATTGTGGGCTGCAGCCAATTGGATGGAAAGAGAGACATTTGATTTTTATGGGCTACAATTTGAAGGGCATCCCAACCTCACCAGAATTCTCAACGTGGATGAAATGGATTACCACCCAATGCGCAAAGAATACAAATTAGAGGATGATAGTCGCACAGATAAAGATGACACCTATTTTGGAAGATAAGGCAATAAGGGCATGAGTTACTTAAAAGACAAAGGCATTGAGGTAGAATACAAAGAGATTTCAAATCTCAACACCCTCAATTTGGGACCCACCCACCCTGCCACTCACGGCATTTTCCAAAATGTATTGACTATGAATGGTGAGATCATTGAAGATTCACAGCAGACCATTGGATACATTCACAGAGCTTTTGAAAAAATCGCTGAAAGAAGACCCTACAATCAAATCACCGTATTAACTGACCGCATGAACTACTGTTCATCTCCCATCAATAATTTGGGTTGGCACATGACGGTAGAAAAACTCATCGGGGTAGACATCCCCAAACGAGCACAATATTTGAGGGTCATTATTATGGAATTGGCCCGAATCTCAGATCACATCATTTGTGACTCAGTAATCGCTGTTGATACAGGTGCATTGACAGGATTCACCTATTTATTCCAATGGCGAGAGCTTATTTACGAAATCTATGAGGAGCTCTGCGGGGCCAGGCTTACCACCAACCTGGGCAGGATAGGTGGATTGGAGAGGGATTTTACTATGACTGCCTGGAAAAAACTGGATAAGTTTTTAAAAGGATTTCCGGCTGTCTTAGAAGAATTTGAAAACCTTGTGAAAAGGAACCGCATATTTATGGATCGCACCGTTAAGGTGGGTCCTATCAGCGGTGAAAGAGCCCTTGAATATGGGTTTACCGGACCCAACCTACGTGCGGCTGGGGTAGATTATGATGTCAGGGTTGCCCTACCCTATAGTAGTTATGAAGATTTCGAATTTGCCATTCCTGTGGGAGAAAATGGTGATACGTACGATCGGTTTATGGTAAGGCTGGAAGAAATGAAGGAAAGTCTCCGTATCATTCAACAAGCCAAAGAAGGTCTGCCAGAAGGGCCCTTCCATGCAGATGTACCTGCCTTTTATCTTCCCCCAAAAGAAGACGTATATAATAAAATGGAAGCTTTGATTTACCATTTTAAGATTGTGATGGGAGAAACCGATGTACCCAGTGGTACTGTTTATCACAGTGTTGAAGGTGGAAATGGAGAAGTAGGATTTTACCTGATAAGTGATGGTGGCCGGTCGCCATACCGATTGCATTTGCGCAGGCCCTGTTTTATTTATTATCAGGCATATCCGGAAATGATAAAAGGCAGTATGCTTTCTGATGCCATTCTGACTTTGAGTAGCATGAACGTAATTGCAGGTGAATTAGATGCATAGCCAAATTAAATCTAGCAAAGGAGAAATGAAAGAAATAAGATTTTCAGAGGCTACTATGGTAAAAGTGAGAGAGATCATCGCCCGCTATCCGGAAGGAAGGCATAAGTCTGCCCTCATTCCTGTTTTGCACCTGGCACAAGCAGAATTTGATGGCTGGCTAAGTCCAGAGGTTATGCAATACGTGGCTGAGATTTTGTCCATTCAGGCTATAGAAGTTTTTGAAGTGGCCTCCTTTTATTCTATGTTCAATCTTCAGCCGAGAGGCAAATGTTTGATTGAAGTTTGTCGCACCAGTTCATGTTGGCTGAATGGAGCCTATGATATCATCTCCTACATAGAAAAAAAGCTAAACATCAAAGTCGGAGAAACCACTCCAGACGGAAAATACACCCTCAAAGCAGTAGAATGCCTGGGATCTTGTGGAACCGCACCCATGCTGCAGGTTGGCGATCAATATCATGAAAACCTGACTTTTGAAAAAGTGGATGAATTGTTGGAAAATTACCAACAGGGAGAAAAGATGAGTAATTACTGTTGAACTTATGAAGGAGGGAAAGAAAATATTATTAGAACACATTGATGTACCTGGTATAGAGAAAATTGAAACTTTTCGTGCCTGCGGAGGCTATCAGTCTGTTGAGAAAGCACTGACTTCCATGACAGAGGCAGAAGTGGTGCATGAGGTCATTACCTCTGGACTGAGGGGCCGAGGTGGAGCCGGATTTCAAACAGGTACCAAGTGGAATTTTTTAGCCAAACCAGAAGGAGTACCTCGCTACCTGGTGTGTAATGCTGATGAGTCAGAACCTGGTACCTTCAAAGACCGGTATTTGATGGAAAAAATTCCTCATCTGTTAATTGAGGGAATGATCGTTTCATCCTATGCGCTTGGCGTCAACAAAGCCTATATTTATATACGCGGCGAGTATTTTTACCTTTATAAAATTTTAGAGAAAGCCATTGAAGAAGCCTACAAAGCGGGATGGCTGGGACAAAACATATTGAATACAAAATACAATCTTGATTTGTATATGCACATAGGAGCGGGTGCCTACATCTGTGGTGAGGAAACTGCTCTTTTGGAAAGTTTGGAAGGTAAAAGAGGAAACCCAAGGATTAAACCTCCCTTTCCCGCTGTAGCCGGATTGTATGGCTGTCCGACGGTAGTTAACAATGTAGAGACCATTGCCGCTGTACCTTACATTGTAAATCATGGAGGAGAAAATTATGCCAGTTTTGGCACTGAAAAAAGCACCGGAACCAAACTGATATCTGCCAGCGGACACATCAATAAGCCGGGCGTTTACGAGATAGAGCTAGGACTTCCGGTAGAAGAATTTATTTATAGCGATAGCTATTGCGGTGGCATCAGAAATGGAAATGAATTAAAGGCCGTTGTGGCTGGAGGATCTTCCGTACCCATTTTACCCAAACACCTGATCTTACAAACGCCTGATGGGCAACCCCGATTGATGAGTTATGAGAGCCTTTCAGAAGGAGGCTTTGCGGCCGGCACCATGCTGGGGTCAGGAGGATTTATTGTAATGGATGAAACCGCTTCCATCGTAATGAACCTGCATACCTTTGCCCGTTTCTACCACCACGAGAGCTGTGGACAGTGCAGTCCTTGCAGAGAAGGTACCGGATGGATGGAAAAAATTCTTCATAAAATACTTGATGGTCACGGCACCCTTGCCGATATAGATTTGCTTTGGGATATTCAATCAAAAATTGAAGGCAAGACCATTTGTGCACTGGGAGATGCAGCTGCCTGGCCGGTAGCAAGCGCCATCAGGCACTTCAGGTCTGAATTTGAAGCATATATAAAAGACCCGATGGCCATAAATAAAATCAGTCATTATAATGAAAAGTACAAAATAGCAGGAACCGCTATTTGAAACATAAATAAGTAGCAATGCCAGAAATAACCATAGACGGACAAAAAATTGAATTTAACCAGGGCATGACCATTTTGGAAGCTGCCCGTTCCAAAGGAGGTGACCTAGTGCCTCCGACTATGTGTTATTATTCAAAATTAAAAGACACCGGAGGATATTGCAGGACTTGCATTGTCAAAGTGGAAGCCGAATCTGTAAAAAATCCAAGGGCCTTGCCCAAACCGGTAGCCAGTTGCAGAACCCTGGCCCAGGATGGCATGGTGGTTAAAAATCAAACTTCCCCGGAAGTTTTAGAGGCTCGTGCAGGGGTGGTGGAATTTTTATTGATCAATCACCCTCTCGATTGTCCTGTTTGTGATCAGGCAGGAGAGTGCAGTTTGCAAGATCTGGGTTACGAGCACGGTAAAATGGATACCCGCTACGAATTTAAGCGCAGAGAATTCGAACAAAGAGATATTGGAGATAAGATTAAACTCCACATGAATCGTTGTATACTTTGTTATCGCTGCGTAAAGACCGCCGAACAAATTACCGATGGCAGGGTTCATGGTGTTTGCAGCCGGGGCGATGTAGCAGAAATCAGCACATACATAGAGCAGGCCATTGACAACGATTTTTCGGGCAATGTAATTGATGTCTGTCCGGTAGGTGCACTGACAGACAAGACCTTCCGATTCAAAAACAGAGTGTGGTTTACCAAGCCGGTTGATGCCCACAGAGAGTGCCCAAAATGCAGCGGTAAAGTAAGGCTCTGGTACAAAGGGGAAGATATCCTGAGGGTTACTGCCCGCAAAGACCAATATGGTGAGGTAGAAGAATGGATATGCAATGAATGCCGATTTGAAAAGAAAAAAACTGCAGATTGGGTGATTGAGGGACCCTCAAAAGTGGATAAACACTCTGTCATTTCAGCCAACCATTACCTGGCTCCAGAAATGAAAAATGATTTGAGCATGCTAATACTCAATCCGGATGCAGGAAATAACCCAGGCTCTTCACCTTTTTCAAAAGAACAAGAGTAATATGGTAACCTACATTCTCATAAAATTTATTTTAGTATTGTTTGTATTCTTGCTTGCGCTGACGGTTGCGGCTTACTCTACTTATGGAGAAAGAAAAGTATCGGCTCTGATGCAAGACAGGATTGGCCCGGACAGGGCTGGACCCTACGGCCTCTTGCAGCCATTGGCAGACGGCATTAAAATGTTTACCAAAGAAGAATTAATTCCAACCAATTCGAGTAAATACCTTTTCGTTTTAGGACCTTCGATCGCCATGCTTACCGCTTTGATGGCCGGCGTGGTCATTCCATGGGCAGGGCCGATTGAAGCCTTTGGGCAACAGCTCACTTTTCAGGTTTCAGATATTAATATCGGTATCTTATACATCTTCAGCGTTGTGTCGATAGGTGTATATGGGATTATGATCGGTGGGTGGGCTTCCAACAACAAGTATAGTTTGTTGGGTGCGTTGAGAGCCAGTTCTCAAATGATAAGTTATGAAATAGCGATGGGTCTTGCCATTGTGGCCCTGGTGATGAAATCAGGTACCCTCAGTCTGGGAGAAATTGTTACCCAGCAACAGGGAGATTGGATCAATGTAGTTTATCAGCCACTGGGATTTTTAATATTTTTAATCTGTGCCTTTGCTGAGACCAACAGAGCCCCATTTGATTTACCGGAATGTGAAACAGAATTGATCGGTGGTTATCACACAGAGTACAGTTCAATGAAGCTTGGTTTGTTTTTATTTGCTGAATACATCAACATGTTTGTTTCCTCAGCAGTAATCAGTGCCTTGTATTTTGGTGGATACAATCTCCCTTTTCAAGCCGCGTTGGGCTTAGAAGGCCCATGGCTTGCAGTGTTACAATTTGGCTTTTTCTTTTTAAAGATCGTATTTTTTATTTTCCTTTTTATGTGGGTTCGCTGGACCATTCCCCGATTCAGGTATGATCAATTATTGCATTTAGGTTGGAAAATACTTTTGCCACTGGCAATTTTAAATATAATTATCACGGGTCTTGTAATGTGGGCCAACGGTAGCCTCGCTTAAAATACAAACATGCTTACTAACAGATCTAAACAAGTAGTGAAAAGAGAAATGAGTTTGGCAGAAAAACTCTATTTACCTGCCATCTTTAGCGGCATGGCCATTACTTTTAAACACATGTTTAAAAAACCCGCCACAGTAAAATATCCGGAAGAAAAGCGCGAAATGGCTCCGATCTATCGCGGTCATCATGTATTAAAACGGGATAATGCGGGGGCTGAGAGGTGCACTGCCTGCGGTTTGTGTGCTGTAGCGTGTCCGGCTGAAGCCATCACAATGGATGCTGCTGAAAGGAAACCCGGTGAAGAGTCATTGTACAGAGAAGAAAAGTATGCCGCTAAATATGAAATCAACATGCTGCGGTGTATCTTTTGTGGGCTATGTGAAGAAGCCTGCCCGAAAGAAGCCATCTTTTTAACAGACACCATTGTCAATCCAGAATATGCAAGAGCTGGATTTATCTATGGCAAAGACAAATTGGTGGAAAGAATGGATGCCCGAATCGATGTATCTAAAAGACAAACTGCTGATGTAGCCATGTTTAAAATGGGAGAATCAGAAGCCAAACACAATCAATTGTACAACCCAAAAGGAGAGCAGTGATGGTAACAGAAATGATGTTTTATTTTCTTTCATTTGTGGCCATACTCAGTGCAATTATGATGATATCCACCAAAAATCCGGTACATAGCATTTTATATCTCATAGTTACATTTTTTGCCATTGCGGGTCATTACTTCTTGCTAAATGCCCAATTTTTGGGAATGGTCCACATCATTGTGTATGCCGGAGCCATTATGGTTTTGTTTTTATACGTGATTATGATGTTGAATCTCAATGAAGATGCTGAACCCGTGAAATCCAAATATCAAAAAATATCTGCTACCGTTTCTGGGGGCATATTTATGCTGGTACTGGTTGCTAGTTTGAGGTCGGCAGAAGTCAGCCTTGAAAAAACCAGAAACACTGACATAGGACTGGTCAATCAATTGGGCAAGGTTTTATTTAATGACTACCTGCTTCCTTTTGAATTATCATCTATTTTGCTTTTATCTGCCATGATTGGCGCTGTCTTTTTAAGTAAAAAATAAGAAGAATGGAAATATTGCCCAACATATCAATTTATCATTATGTGATCGTTTCTATCCTTCTATTTGGAATAGGGGTGGTTGGTGTCATGTTGAGAAGAAATGCACTGATTATTTTTATGTGCATAGAGCTAATGCTCAATGCTGTCAATTTGCTCATGGTGGGATTCTCCAATATGTGGGGTGATGGAAAGGCCCAAGTATTTGTATTTTTTATCATGGCAGTTGCCGCGGCAGAAGTTGTCATTGGACTGGCCATTTTAATGATGGTATATAGAAACCAGGAGACCACAGATATTAATATTTTGAACAAAATGAAATGGTAAGCCCGGTTATGGAAAATTTACTTCTAGTCATATTGTTGTTTCCCCTTTTGGGTGCCGGCCTCAATCTATTGATTGGCAACAAGGTGGGTGAAAAAGGAATTGGATGGATTGCCAATACCGCAACAGGGTTTTCTTTTCTGACAGCCCTCTATGTTTTTTTCGCAAGCGGCGGTTGTCAATCAGGTCTTACATTTTCAATGTTTGAATGGTTTCATTTTGGCAAAGTAAGTATTCCTTTTAGTTTTTATCTGGATGGCTTGTCGGGTCTATTTGTTTTAATCATTACTGGAATTGGCTCATTGATACACTTGTTTAGTATGGGCTATATGCATGGTGATAAAGAAATAAAGAGGTATTTTATGTATCTCAACCTGTTTATTTTTTTTATGCTTACGCTGGTGATGGCTTCCAATTATCTATTGATGTTTGTTGGATGGGAAGGAGTAGGCTTGTGTTCCTATTTACTGATTGGTTTTTGGTACCAAAACTCGACCTATAGCGAGGCTGCCAACAAAGCATTTATTATGAATCGCATTGGAGACCTTGGCTTTTTGTTAGGTACCATGTTGATGGCCTATCATTTTGGAAGCTTAAGTTTTGGTGATGTTTTTCCTCAGTTAAGCCAGTTTTCAGATACAGGAGTACTTACGGCTATTGGCATTTTATTTTTTATCGGCGCAATGGGTAAAAGTGCCCAACTACCCTTGTTTACATGGCTCCCTGATGCAATGGCGGGCCCAACCCCTGTTTCGGCCCTTATCCACGCTGCCACAATGGTTACTGCAGGTATCTACTTACTGGCCCGCACCAGCGCTTTGTATGTATTGGCTCCTCTGGCTTTGGACCTCGTATTATATACTGGGCTTGCAACCGCACTTTTGGCTGCTGTGATAGCAGTTTATCAAAATGACATCAAAAAAGTTCTGGCTTATTCCACAGTGAGTCAATTGGGACTAATGTTTGCTGCTGTCGGTTCAGGTGGTTTTGGAGCAGGCGTTTTTCACGTTTTAACCCATGCTGCTTTTAAGGCATTGTTGTTTTTAGGTGCGGGTAGCGTTATTCATGGTTTGCATGGTGAGCAAGATATTTTAAAAATGGGTGGCTTGAAAAAAAGTATGCCGGTTACCTACCTCACTTTTTTAATTGCCACATTAGCCATCTCGGGCATTCCGCCATTTGCGGGTTTCTTTTCAAAAGATTTGATACTGGTTACCTTGTATGAAGCCAGAGGTCCACTCTTTTTTGGAATTGCTCTTCTGATCAGCTTACTGACTGCCTTTTATATGTTCAGGTTGTTTTTCCTCACCTTTCATGGCTCACCAAGAAATGACAAGCTGGCTCACGAATCTCCTGCCGGCATGAAGACTGCCCTGATAGTATTGGCGGTTTTGTCGGTTGTTTTAGGATTTTTGGGTCTGCCACACATTTTTGCTCATCCATTGGGACTTAGTAATCTTTTGGAAGAACAGTTAAAAACTGCTGTGGTAATGAGTGCTCCACACTTAAGCGCAACCACCGAAATTGTACTTATGGTAATTACCCTGACAGCAGTAGTAATAACAATAGCTTTAAGCAAACGTAAATATGGATCTGTCCAATCATTGATGGCAGAAGAAACAAGACTCACCACGTTAGAAAAATGGGCTTCCCATAAATTTTACCTGGATGAAATCTATGAAACAGTGGTAACCAAAAACATGGATCGGCTGGCTCGGTTCACACAGCACTGGGCTGACGAATTGATCTTCCATAATATTTCATCTTTGAGTGGGCGAAGTGTAAGGGAAGTGGGTTTGGTGATGAGAAAAATACAAAATGGCAATGTAGGTAGTTACTTCACCGCCATGGTGCTGGCCATGAGTTTAATTTTAATTTATTTTATCTTTCAATAAACGGGAATGCTTACCAATATTCTGATCTTATTCCCTCTGATTTTTGCCCTTCTGGTAAGAATTGTGCCGAGAAACCTGGTTTGGAGTTTTTCACTGGGGGCTTCCTTTCTTCAAATTATTGTTACAGCACTGGCTATATTTAATTTTATGGATAGTGCATCCCATCCAAGCCTATCCAGCAACTTGCCCTGGATTCAAAGTATAGGAGCAAAGTGGAGCGTAGCCATAGATGGATTATCGATTGTATTGGTGGGATTAATTTCATTGTTGTTACCCCTTGTTTTGGTTGTTCGCAGAAATGCCATCGATGAGGTACATAACTTACATTCCCTCATCTGGTGGATGGCCGGCGCCATGTATGGTGTTTTTATGGCCCAGGATGGTTTATTGTTTTATACATTTTGGGAATTTTCATTGATACCTATTTACTTTATTTGTTTAAAATGGGGAGATCGGGATAAAATAAAAACAACCTTAAAATTTTTCCTTTATACCCTTGCCGGAAGTTTGGCCATGCTGGCTGCACTGATTTACCTCTACCTGAATGGAAGTGGAAGTTGGGATATTCAGGACTTATATCAAGCAGGCGCTTCACTGGATGTTACAGCCCAGCAATGGGTATTCTGGGGCTTGTTTTTGGCATTTGCCATCAAAATTCCGATTGTTCCCCTTCACAACTGGCAACCAGATACGTATGCGAGTGCCCCTTTACAAGGCACCTTGTTGTTGTCCACCCTAATGGGTAAAATGGGCTTATGGGGCTTATTAAAGTGGCTTGTGCCAATGACCCCACTGGCATTTACCATCAATCAAAACGGGCTGGTTATTTTATGTGTGGTTTCAGTCGTTTATGCATCCTTAATGGCATTGAGACAAGACGAATTAAAAAGGTTATTGGCCTGGTCCTCCATGGCACACGTTTCGCTGATGGCAGCAGGCATTTTTGTATGGAATATTAGCGGAATTGAAGGCGCAATGCAGCAAATGTTTAACCATGGCATCATTACACTTGGTTTGTTCTATTGCGCTGCCCTGATCATCAACAAAACAGGCGAAACCAGAATATCTTCTTTAGGAGGATTGAGGGTGCAACTTCCGGCATTTGCCGGCTTTTTCATTTGGATCATTATGGCCTCCATCGGCCTGCCTTTAACCAGTGGCTTTCCAGGAGAATTTTCTCTGCTAAATGCATTATTTGAATACCAACCGATATTGGCTGCTATTGCCGGGACAGGCACCATTTTGGGCGCAGTTTATATGCTTCGGGCTTATCATCATATGATGCATGGAAAGAATAAATTCAATGTTCATGATATTCATCAAAACAACAAAGCCTTGCTGGCAGTAGGTTCTCTTTTGATCTTAATATTTGGATTGGGTCCTTCCTTGTTGACAATTGTTTTTGAACCAACATTGCTGGACTTTTTTTCATCATTTTCTAAACTGCAATAAAAAGTAAAAATATGCTTCAACTCATGATCTTTGGAGGTATCGGTTTACTGGCAATGGTATCAGAAGTACTTGGGTTTTCAAGGATCATGTCGTTGTTATTCCGGGTGGGCACCCTGGTGTGTATTGCCTCTCTATTTATCAACTATGGGCTTGATATTACCTGGTTTGGAAATATGATGGTTGAAGACAGATTTAGTCAGGCTTTTATTCTGACTACCTGTTTGATGCTGGCCACATGGACCTTTGGATTTGGTAGGAAAATTGGAGAAGACGAATTTAGAAATGATTATATCGCCTTGTTTTCTTTTTCAATGGTAGGCGGAGTGATGATGTTGAGTTATACCAACCTTGTGATGTTATTTCTGGGTTTGGAAATTTTATCCATCCCTCTTTATGTCTTAGTAGGCTCAAGTAAGCGAAACCTTAAATCCAATGAAAGTGCTTTTAAGTATTTTCTGATGGGTGCCTTTGCCAGCGGGATTATGTTGTTTGGCATTGCTTTTTTGTATGGCGCAACAGGAACCTTCGACTTACATCAAATGTCTTTGCAAGCTCAAACAGGAGGTACTTTTCCAATATTTTTTCATGTGGGCATGGTTTTATTGATTTTTGCATTTGCCTTTAAAATGGCCGTTGTTCCCTTTCATTTTTGGGCTCCCGATGTATACGAAGGGGCTCCCAATGCCATGACCGTTTACATGGCTGCTCTTGTAAAAACTTTCGCCATCGCATCCGCATTTCGATTTTTCTTTCTTGTTTTTGGCGGAGAAGCAGGTATCTATTCAACCTTACTCATAGGAATGAGTGCCGTCTCTATGTTGTTGGGTAATATCATCGGAGCGGTGCAAGATAATCCCAAACGTTTATTAGCGTATTCCGGCGTAGGCCACGCAGGCTTTATGCTTATGGCGGTGATTGTAAATGGTCAAGTAGGAGCAAACGCCTTGCTTTACTATTCAGTGGTGTACAGTCTATCCTTATTCCTTGCCTTTTTTGTGCTGGATAAGGTACTGATTCATGATGATTTTTACTGGAGTATTGGAGATTTTAAAGGTTTGGCCAAACGAAATCCATGGCTGGCTATGAGTATGTCGGTGGCTCTTTTATCGATGGCAGGAATACCTCCACTGGGCGGTTTTTATGCTAAACTTTTTATGCTTAAGGCAGCTTTCACCAATGGCCACTATGTTTTAATATGGGCAGGATTGATAGGATCACTGGTGGCCATGTACTACTATTTAAAATTTATCATCAACATGTATTCCAGAAACCCTGATAGTGATGTAGACTTAAATCTCACTCTCAACTACTGGGACAAGCTGGTGATGGGCTTCATTGGTATTACCCTGCTCATACTGGGCTTATTTCCGGATCTGGTTTCCGCCCTTATCAGATTTTAATTATTGTCAATTGGTGATTTTACCTCCTGCTATGGTAAAGTGATCAGCTATTTCCTCCCCATTGATCAATTGAGCCGTCCTGCCAATGTGGGTATCGGTAATAAAAATTTGTCCAAAATTGGTGTCCCCCATTAAGGACAACAATCGCTCTACCCTACCTTGGTCCAACTTGTCAAAAACATCATCCAATAACAAGATGGGTTCTTTATGGGTTTGGGCTTTTAAATAAGCGTATTGTGACAACTTAAGACCAAATATAAAAGACTTCAATTGCCCCTGAGATGCAAAATCCTTTAATGGCCTGTTATTCATAAAAAAATTGATTTCATCTTTGTGAATTCCTACTGATGTTCTCTGGGTAATTTTGTCTTTCTGGCCGTTTTTGATTGAAAGATCTTTAAAATTGTTGCCATCCAGTTGAGAGGAATAAATCAGAGATACGGTTTCTCGTCCCTGAGAAATGTGTTGGTAGTATTCTTGTAAAACCGGATTGAACTGATTGATCAGAGAAGTCCTCACCCCATGGATAAAGTGTGCCGGGGCAGACATGGCGTCTGTGATGACATCCAACAGATCCTGGTCCCAATATTGTTTATCCCAAAAGTCTTTGAGTAAGGCATTTCTTTGTTTGAGGTTCCTGTTGTAAATAGCCAGGGCATCAAGATATTGGGGATTGAGCTGGACCAGCGTATTATTGATAAAAACTCTTCTCTCTTCATTTCCGGATAAAAGCGTATGTACATCATCGGGGGTAATAAAAACAACCGGTACTAAACCGATGTGATCTGCCAGACGGGCGATTCTAACTCCATTCAACTCTATTTCTTTTCCCTGACCTTGTCGGTTTTTGATGACCAGATGAAATTTTTCATCCCCTTCCTCCAGCCTTGCATCAACTCTAAAAAATTCCTGATCGGTGTGGATGAGATTACGGTCTGACCCTACAAAATAACTTTTACCCATGGCCAAAAAATAAATGGCATCGAGGGCATTCGTTTTACCCATACCATTATCGCCTGATATCGTAATCAGCCTGTGCTTAAACCGGAATTTTTCTTCTTTGTAATTTTTAAAGTTGACTAATGTCAGTTCTTTTAATATCATTTATCCGGCCCCAATACCTCCGTTGAACTTAATCTGTGATGTAAGGATAATCTTGCTGTACATAGTTGTCGTCATACAACTCAGAACCAAGTGGATAAGGTGACTGCTCTGCAAAATCCATGGCCTCATCCACCTCTGCATCAATTCTGGCAATGATGGCATCAATTTCTTCCTGGCTTGCAATGTTTTCCGAGATTATTTTATTCTGGGTTACAAAAACAGGGTCTTGTTCTTTGTACTCTTCCAATTCTTCCTTGCTCCTGTATTTGGCAGGATCTGAAACAGAATGACCGCGATACCTATATGTCTGGATCTCCAGGTAATAGGGGCCATGACCCGCTCTGATGTGTTTGGCAGCCCTTAAAAAAGCTTCGTGAACAGCTTCCACACTCATGCCGTCTACTTGTTCAGAAGGCATGTCATAAGAAAGTCCCAGTTTCACCATGTCCACTACATTGGAAGTTCTGGTTACCGCTGTGCCCATGGCATATTTGTTGTTTTCACAGATGTACAAAACCGGTAATTTCCATGTCATTGCCATATTAAAAGCCTCGTGGAGGGCTCCCTGGCGGGCAGCACCATCACCAAACATGGTAACACAAAAATTGTCAGTGCCCTTGTATTTTTCTGCAAAACCAATGCCCGTACCTATGGGAATCTGAGCACCAACGATGCCATTTCCTCCAAAATAATTGTGCGCTGCAGAAAAAAAGTGCATTGAGCCCCCTTTTCCTTTCACACAGCCGGTTGATTTTCCGTAGAGCTCTGCCATACAAGAGTTGGAATCCATGCCTCTGGCAAGGGCTACCCCATGCTGCCTGTAGGCTGTAACCACTTTATCTTCCGGCCTGATGCCGGTGGCAAGGGCACCTGCGATGGCTTCCTGACCAATGTATACGTGACAGAATCCTCTGATTTTCTGTTGACTGTATGCAAATAGTGTTTTTTCTTCAAACCTCCTTACCCTGTACATGGTTTCAAACCACGTGAGGTAGGTTGTTTTGTCATATTTGACAATGCTTTTTTTAGACTTTGGCGGGCTCGCTACTTCTGACATTTCTCCGAAATTTGGTAGGCAAATTTATTGTTAAATGGTGAAAAAACCAAAAAGTTCACCAGATGCTATGCAATCATTAAGTTACATCCCCTGATATCAGCCAAATCGAGCCTTCCCTGAACCAAAAAATTTCCGTTTTTCAGGTCAATTCCCAGGTCTTCGGTGGCAATAAAACTACAAGAATCGATATTGACCAGATCAATAATGTGAATTACACCTGTTTTGCCCGGCTTTTCTGATTCAAATGGGTCTGTTGCCTCCCTGATTGAAATTTTCATGGTCTGGGATGGTGTAAAAATGCCATCTCCTTTAGACCACGCCTGGGACAACAATTCAGTCATACCATATTCAGAATGAACATTTTGAATATTAAATCCTCTTTTAATATGAAAATGCAGCTCTTCACGGGTCATCTCTTCCCTCCTTCCTTTCATCCCGCCCGTTTCCATGACAATCAGTTCAGGAAAATCCATTTGAAATTCAGCTACAAAATCGAGTAAGGCAAAACTGACTCCAAATAAGATGGTAGGAATACCTGCTTTTTTATTGTCCTGCAAGATTTGGTAAACCATATTGGTTTCATTCAGGAAAAAACCACTTTGAGGTTTTTCACTTTTCGATATAAAAAACCTGACCATTTCCACCAACGATGAATGTTGTCTTTCCAGGTAATGAGGCAAAAGGGCCAGAATGCAGTAGTTTGATAGACTACCATATTGATTTTCAAAGCCTTTCATCGACATTTGCAGGTAAAACCCAACATCATTAATATAATGTCGTGAATTGATGGAGCCAGTTGTACCACTGGACTCAAAAAAGTGAGTTGGAAGCTCACCAACTGTAGTTACTATATTGGTTTTAAAGGCCGAAATGGGTAAATAAAAGGGTGGTTTCCTCCAGGGAGCTAATTTGGTTATGGAATCGCAAAATTGCTGGTAAATTGGGTTATAGCGGTATTGGTAAAGAAAAATTTCATTGGCTAAATCATCAAATTCAGAAGGCTGCATTTGGGCCACCTTAGATTTGAGAAGCTGTTCAGTAAGCCTTCCTTCGGTTAAAGTCAATGAAATAAAATTTGTCTGCAAAAATACCACTTTCCAAAGAGAAGGAGAAGGAACCGTTTAATTTGGAAAAAACTTGTAATTTTGAGATAGACATGAGAATCAAATTAATACATACCTTATTCATTTCCTACCTGGCATTTTGCTCTTGCGCAAAAGCACCAGAGCTTTCTGAAATACCGGCTTTGACATTAAATGGCGTTTCTAAAGACAAGATGAAAGCGGGATCGGTCAATCAAGACAGTGTCATACTTGACATAAAACTGACAGATGGCGATGGAGATATTGGCTATGTGGATAAAGATACCCGAAAGCCGGATTTGTTTATTATTGATAAAAGAACCCAACAACCTTATGATTCTTACATACTTCCCTCCATTCCACAACAAGGCATCAACAACGGCATAATTGCCCAAATGAAGGTCAAACTTTATACCCAATGTTGTGTGGTCAATCCTTGCGACCCGGATCCCGGACAGGCAGATGAGGCTCTGCCGCTTGAACTTTACCTGGTAGACAGGGCAGGTCATCGGAGTAACAGCCTGGAAATCAATCTCATTTTGGAATGTAAAAGACAGTAAGCCAACCGAATTATATTCTGTTTAATTGTCATTATTTGTTTCTTAACAAATTATTATCAACGAAAATTGCAAAATCCCAATTTAATAGTAATACATTTGTAAAGATTCACGATTTTGAGAAGTAACGATCTACACGGTCACAGGGTAATCAGGGGGCTCTTATTGAGTCTTGCTCTATTTCTGACACTTGGCAATACGCTCAAGTTAGTCAACCATTCAAAATCTGTATTTGAATTTACCCAATACGCCAGTCACCCTACCAAACATGCTGACAGCAATCCCGTAAAAGGGATTCAGGGTGCCAAATACATTGAAATTTCAGAAGTTGAAGTCGAGGCTGAAAATGAAGATCAACTCCATGATCTTCAAGCCTGGTTTTCTCAAAACTACGCTTTTTTAAGCCACGGAATCACATCGGTCATCCAACATCGTTGTGAACTTGCGGAGGACATTCCTTCTCGTCCGCTTTTTTTACTATACTGCCAACTCAGGAACCATTTAGGATAATGTGACAAACAATCATCCCTTTTTTGAAGGGGTGGAAATTTGAATTGGGGCTTGCCCCTATTTGATCACAATTATCTTAAATACATATGCAAACAAATAATAATATGTTTAAATCTTCCATGCCCAAAGATGGCTGGGAGGGCTTCAAAGAAAATTTTTCAGCTGATGCTGTTTCCGGTTTTATCGTCTTTTTACTGGCCTTACCCCTGAGTCTTGGCATTGCCAAAGCCTCAGATTTTCCACCTTTAATGGGGGTACTAACGGCTATCATTGGTGGATTGGTGGTCAGTTTTTTTGCTGGATCCAGGCTCACCATAAAAGGACCCGCCGCGGGATTGATCGTAATTGTGGCAGGGGGGGGTGCTGAATTTTGGGGGGGCGGAAACCGAGGGGATCTTGTCTTATGTGGCATGGGGGGTTGCGGGGTTTTTC
>CALMSX010000081.1 GCA_937872515.1 uncultured Bacteroidota bacterium | reverse complement strand
GAGCGAAATCTATGTTTTTTGACCTACATTTCGCTCACTAAGTGATAGTTTATGAGCGAAATCTATGTTTTTTGACCCACATTTCGCTCGAAAAGAGTAAAGGGTTGGAGGTATCTCCAGATGGTGGCTGTACAGAGGGCGATTGACAAAACAGATGCGTGGCCCGCTTAGCCGGCCATGCCGTTGATAAAGGTTTCTACAAAGTCCAGGATGCGGTGTAAGATGCGGTCACCCAATTTTTTGCGCTCCAGTAAGCTTGGCGGCGCTCCCTCAATGAGGGCCAGCACTTCGTCGCGAATGGGCTCCCGCTCGGCAAACAAATAGTCTTCAATCAATTTTTCGGTCCTTTCTGCGGAAAGCTTTTCTTCGGCTACCAATTGTAGAAACGCTTTTTGTCTTTCTTCTATCCAAAATTGATCAAAAGCAGACGCAACCTCGTCAATGTCTGTGATCACGGGCAGGTTCTCCTGTATGAACTTTTCTATCAGCTCCCGCTTGCTGCGCAGGGTGGTTTCTGTGTTCAACAAGCCAAAGATCTCCTGCTCTGTCTTACTTGTATCCTTTTTGCCTCCCAGACTTCTGGCCTTCAACTGGATCAAGAGCTGGATGATGTATGCCACATTGATTTCATCCCTGTGGATGAGTTCCAGTTCAAAATCTACGTCTTCCAGGATGGATACTTTTTCTTTTTCGTGTTCTCTTTTCACCTTGTCATGGAGGTCGAGGTACTTACTCTTAAAATCCTCAAACTGCTGTTCTTCCATTTTCAGGTCTTCCCACTGGAAGTCGGAAAACGCGGCAAGGATGTTTTTGATGCGCATCAATTCCCTGAAGGCCTTGATAAATTCCAGTTCATCTTCTTCACTCTCCAAGTCGTCAACGCTGCCCGGGGTAGGGGTCAGCGCTAAAAGGTGTTCATAAGCCTCATCAAACCTGGCAGCGTAGTCTTCATACGGTTTCATGATGATCACCTCAATGGCCTCCTTATTGCTAAACAGGGTAATGGCCTCATCGGTGCGACTCTTTAAATTGCGAAACGCTACAATATTGCCCTGGCTTTTTTGCTCATTCAAAATCCGGTTGGTGCGACTATAGGCCTGAATCAGTCCGTGATACCGCAGGTTTTTATCTACGTACAGGGTGTTTAACGTAGGACTGTCAAAGCCCGTCAGAAACATATTCACTACCATCAAAATATCAATCTTACGCTCCTTTACTTTTTTCGAAATGTCATTGTAATAGTTGTAATAACTCTGCGGATCTTTGGTCGTAAAATTATCCCCAAACAACTGGTTGTAATCCTGTATATATTCCTCCAGCTTATCCCTGCTGTGTAAGTTGACCTTATATTCCGCCTGTGGCTCTGCCGCCTCCGAATATTCATAATTCATCTCCCCTAATTCATCATTCCTAATTCCTAATTCATAATTATAGACGCCGTCGGCGTCCGCATCGTCTTCATTCACCCCATAACTAAAAATCGTAGCAATGTTGAGGTTGTGCTGCCCCGCTTCCTTTTTCCTCTTAAACAAATCTACATACTTGATCAGCGTAGACACATTGCTGATGCAAAACATGGCCGTAAACTGCCTGTTGTGGGTCTTGCGACCGTGGTGCGCGATGATGTAGTCCGTTATTTTTTCCAGCCTGCTTTCATCTTCCATTAATTCTTTGGTGTCTATGTCTTCTACTTCGATGTCGATCTCGGTACCCGGGGCTGTTGTCGTAATATTCGGGCCGCCAAGATTGGCGGCTCTACGGTAATACCTACCCACATATTCCACAGAAAATTTTAGGACGTTCTCGTCTTTGATGGCATCGGTGATTACATATTTGTGCAGGCAGTCCTGAAACAGGTCTTTGGTGGTCTTTTTGCCTTGCGATGATTCACCATACACAGCCACGGCATTTTCAGCAAAGATGGGGGTGCCGGTAAACCCAAACATCTGGGCGTTGCTGAAAAATTCTTTGATGCGTTTGTGGGTATCCCCAAACTGGCTGCGGTGGCATTCGTCAAATATAAAGATGATGCGTTTGTCTTTGAGGTCGGCCATCTTTTTTTCATACTTCAACTTGCTGATGGCGGTATTCAGCTTTTGAATGGTGGTCACAATGAGCCGGGTTGCCTTGGCCTGACCTTTTTTGTCGGTGTAGGTATCGGTAAACTGCTTCACCAAATTCTGGGTATTATCCGTACCATCTACACAGCCCTCCAAAAAGCTGTTGAATTCTTTGGTGGTCTGGTAATCCAGGTCCTTTCTATCCACCACAAATACCACCTTGTGCACCTGGGGCAGCTCCATCAATATCTGGCTTGCCTTAAAACTGGTAAGTGTCTTGCCCGATCCCGTGGTATGCCAGATGTATCCGTTTTTGGTTGAATTTTTGACCCGCTCAATCAGTGCCTCCACCGCATAAAACTGGTACGGCCTCAGCACCATCGGTATCTTATAGGCCTCATTCAGCACAATGTACTTACAGATCATCTTGCTCAGATGGCAGGGCTCCAAAAACGCATCCGTAAACCCGTTTAAGATGTTAGACAGCCTTTTGTTTTGGGCATCCGTCCAGTAAAAGGTCTGCTTAAAACTCTGGTTTCTGTTGTTGGCGTAATACTTGGTATTTACCCCATTGCTGATCACAAAAATCTGCACATACTGAAACAACGCATAATTGGCCCCAAACGAATGCCGCTGGTATCGGTTGATCTGGTTAAACGCCTCCTTCAATTCCAGCCCCCTTCGTTTCAATTCTATCTGCACCAGCGGTAGCCCATTGATGAGTATCGTCACATCATACCGGTTTTTATAGCTGCCCTCCTGCCTCACCTGGTGGCTCACCTGGTATTGATTCTGGCACCAGTGCTCCGTATTCAGCAGTTCAAAATAGAGGTTCTCTCCATTATCCCTCACCAGATGCTGCTTCTGCCTCAGCGTCTTCGCCTTTTCAAACACCGTGCCCTTGTTCAGCAAGTTTAATATCTTTTCAAATTCCGTATCCGTCAGCTGCGCATTGCCCGTCCTCACCAATGCCGCTGCGTTGTGTTTTTCCAGCTGCCCCTTGAGGTTGGCCAATAATTCCTTCTCCCCATCTATGATGGTATACGCGTATCCCAGCTTTTGCAGCTGGGCCACTAATTGTTCTTCGAGGATTTGTTCAGATTGACGTGCCATAAAATCGATCTTCTACCCATTTATTTGGGTTATTGATTATATAATTGGTAATTTTTTCGTAGGATTCGTCATTGCGGATAATATGATCATAAAATCGCGTCTGCCATGCAAAATCTGCGTGAAATTTACGCATTTCATACGAACATCGCCCTTTATACCACCTGATTATTCTGGAAATATTATCATTTAACATAGGATTTTTATTTCCTGCAAAACCCCCTTTATTCGAATTGACGGAATTGGATTCCAGTAATAATTCAATATCGGCCGGGATAACACCATGATCAATGATCAAAATACCATGCACGTGGTTGGGCATGACCACAAACGCCCCCAATGATACGAATGGAAATTTTTGCGGAATTTCATTCCAATATTTTTCGGCCAATTGGCCCAAATCAGACGGCACCCATAGGGTGTTTTCAAATCCACCAAAATAATGTTCCCTGGTGTGGGTACAGATGGTTATAAAATAGGCACCATCCCATCCATAATCCCAACCTGCCAATCTGTTTGTGGGTATTCGGTATTTATTTTGAAATTTTTCCATTTCTGGGTGATTGGGTTTTGTGTTTAATTTTCGTTCGTGTATTTGGTTGCCGTTTGGTTTATTTCAATTATGGTTTTGTATTTGTTTCGGTATTGTTTTTGTTTTTGTAGATACGCGATTAATTGGTGTGTAAATGCGTTTTTTTGGGTATGTAGATACGCGATTAATCGGTATGTAAATGCGTTTTTTTGGGTATGTAGATACGCGATTAATCGGTATGTAAATGCATTTTTTTGGGTATGTAGATACGCGATTAATCGCGTATCTACGTACCCATCGCGTATCTACAAAAACATCCTCTGCACCACCCCCTTCTTCCACGCCTCCGTTTTTTCGATCTGACCCTGTACCTGGTTTATTTTTTCATCCAGGGATGATAGGAATTGGGCGATGCGGGTCTGTTCAGGGAGGGTGGGGATATTGATTGTAATTTCAGAGAAATTTTCGTAAAATAAATATATTCTAACACCGCCTTCCCCGTTTCTTAGTACAGAATCTTTGAAATGGGGTGTGTACAAATAATGATTAAAAAATGAATCATCTATGATATCTATTGTTTTAAAACAAACATATAGTGAGCTTACTAATACTCGTCCTATTTCACCACTATATCCAATTGAACCAACGTTAATTCTTGCGGGATTATATGCAAAAGTGTTATCTTCAATAATCTTGTACAAACTTGTATCATAGCCTCTTTCGACGCTGTCCATGCCTTCAAATTGTTCTGATTGTGGAACAAATCCATTAACATTACTAATTGAATACACAGGCAATGATTCCTTATCTTTATTTTTCTTATCAGTCTTATATGTAACCTCCCCCAACTTCCTCACCTCCCAATCCGGCCCGGTCACCAGCTCGCCTTTGTCATTGGAAATTTTGAAACGCAGCCTGGGATTGGGGCCCGTGTGGGTGGATGGAAACAACTGCTGCATCACCCCTTTTTTGTACGACTCCAAAAGCGTCTTTTTCTTTTTGAGGGCCTGGATTTTTTCGTCTACCGCGGTGAGGAAGGTGGCGATTTTGGTTTGTTCACTTTTTATAGGGAAATACGATTCAATAGATAAATAATTTTGTTGTGATATATTTTTCATACTGTTACTCGTACCAGTTGCAATATTAGAGATGATGGTTCTAATTTTACTTGTGGTTAGAATGAAATTTAAAAACTTAGCTGACTGATCTGGACAAGTTTTCAAAAGCCACAGCCTATCGGGGATAAATAAATTGGAATAATACTTATCTATATAACCATTTTCACCGACTAATTGAGGGGTATTCATTCGGCTTACTAGTATAGAATCTTCAGTAGGATTAAGTATTGCTCTTGATAATTCGGAATCTATTATTTTTTTATTTTCATTTGGAAAAAATTCTCCCTTTGAAATACAACTTGTTTTAAGAATTGCATAATCTGTTTTATCAAATACTGGTTCATCAATTGAATTTACGCTAGTTCCAGATTCTATGCTTAATATTACCTCCCCCAACTTCCGCTTCTCCCACGCCCCCTCAAACTCAGGGAAACGGAGTTGGGGTGAGTTGGGGTGGGGCGCTGTGCTGCTCTTTGTTTTTTGTTTTGTCATTTTTAAAATAATTCCAGGTATTTTTCAAAAACAAAAACCCGGTTGCGACTTTGTCCGGTCATTTCTTTGAGGATGCCGGCTGCCACAAAATCGCTTACCAAATCATTGGCTGCCTTATAGCTCGTTTTTGTAAGGGCTTGTACCTGTTTTACGTGGATGATGGGTTTTTTAAATAGTTGTTGCAGCAGCAGGTTGGCCTTACTGCTTTTTTTGCCAAAAGACTGGTAAATTTCAGTTTCTAATTTCATCTTTAAAGCAATCACTGCTGATAGCGTTTGGCTTGCTTGCTCAGCGGTTTCGGCTATGCCTACTAAAAAATATTTGAGCCATTGTTTCATGTCGTTTTTGGTTCTCACATGGGTGAGGTTGTCGTAATACAGACTCTTGTTTTTTTCAAAATAGGTAGACAGGTACAGCAACGGCTTGCTCATAATATTTTTATCAATTAAAAACAAGGTGATCAATAAACGACCTATTCTTCCGTTGCCATCTAAAAAAGGGTGGATGGTTTCAAATTGGTAATGGGCAATGGCTATTTTTACCAAATCGGGTACATGAATATCCTGATTGTGAATGAATTTTTCCAAATCACCCATCAGGTCATAGACATGCTCATGATGAGGGGGAATAAATACGGCATCCATAAGACTATTTCCCCCAATCCAGTTTTGACTGGTGCGGTAGTCTCCCGGCAATTTATGCTCGCCTCGAACACTCTGCAACAAGGTTTTATGGGTCTGTTTAAGCAGTCTGGTAGAAATGGGCAGTTTTTCCAGTTCTGCAATGGCCTGGTTGAGGGCAGTGATGTAGTTATTAACCTCCTGCCAGTCATTTTTACGCTCAGGACTTATTTCTTCCTCGTCCAATAAAGCCTCATCCATGTTGGTTTGGGTACCTTCTATCCGGCTACTTATTACGGCTTCCTTGGTTACATGCAGCTGTATAAATAAATCTATGTTGGGTACAAGCGTGGCGTAAGAATTAAGTTCGCCCAATTTGATGGCAGCTGTTTCAATGAGTTTATTGATGGTTGCGTCTTGCCATGTCCATTCTTCATTGATGCCATTGGGCAGAAAATAGGTATAGCCTGTAAGGTGTTTTATGGGCTTACCCGCACTAAATTTTTCTATTTCCATGTTCTCGTTGTTCTTACAAAAGTAACATAATTTTTTCTTTATTTTACATTACGTGCATTAAAGTAAAATAACTTATTTTATATGTTACTTTGTGTAATTAAAGGTAATACTTATTAAAAACGATCAAAAAGGCGCCGAAATCCCCAATTCCTTGCAAAATCCTGCGATGGTTTGGTCGGTTTGGGCCATTTTGGCGTCCAAATCGTGGATTTCCCGGGCAATGGCCTCTATGTCGATCTCGGCTTCGGCTTCAAAGGTGTCTACGTAGCGGGGTATGTTGAGATTAAAGTCGTTGGATGCAATATTTTGCATCGCTACAGCTACGCTGTACTTGGCAATTTCTGTGCGATTGCGGTAGGTATCCACAATCCGGTCGATGTCTTCCTTGCGCAGCACGTTTTGGGTTTTTACCTTTTCAAAATGCTGGCTGGCGTCGATAAATAAGATGTTGTCCGGATTTTCCCTGCACTTTTTGAATACCAGAATGCACGTAGGTATGCTGGTGCCATAAAAGATGTTGGCAGGCAAACCAATGACGGCATCCAGGTAATTCTTATTTTCGATCAGGTACCTGCGGATGTGTTGCTCGGCACCTCCTCTAAACAGCGCTCCGTGGGGCAGTACGATGGCCATAGTGCCGTTGTCTGCCAAATGGTAGATCATGTGCTGCACAAAGGCAAAGTCGGCCTTGCTGCTGGGTGCCAGTCGGCCGTATTGGCTAAACCGGTCATCGCTCGTAAACAGCGGATTGGCACTCCACTGCGCCGAAAACGGTGGATTGGCCACAATGGCCTCAAACTGCTTGTCGATGTGCTGTGGATGCTCCAGGGTGTCATCTTGCTTAATGTCAAACCTTCGGTAATGCACGCCGTGCAAAATCATGTTCATTCGTGCCAGGTTGTACGTGGTGCGGTTCATCTCCTGGCCGTAAAAATTGCCCACATCCTGCACCTCCCGGGCCACCCGCAGCAGCAGCGATCCCGAGCCACACGTAGGGTCGTACACCGACTTGAGCTTTTGTTTGCCCGTAGTCACCAGCTTGGCCAAAATGGTGGATACCTGTTGCGGCGTATAAAACTCACCCGCCTTTTTCCCGGCCCCACTGGCAAACTGCCCGATGAGGTATTCATACGCATCCCCCAGCACATCCACCTCGTTGATGTCTGATAGCTTAAAATCAATCTTATCCAGGTGGGTAAGCACCTTGGCAATGATGGCATTCCTCACCTCCGCCGTCTTACCCAGCTTGGTGCTGTTGAGGTCCATGTCCTCAAACAGGTTTTCATAATCCTCTTCACTCTCTGTGCCCATGGTACTCATCTGCACATTGATCAATATCTTCTGCAGGTCCTCCAGGATAAAATGGGTCTTACTTTCATCAAACTTGTCCACATCGTCCTCATTTTCGCCCATGCCCCGTCGAGCTACCTCCGAAAACAACTCCTCCGGTCGCAAAAAATACCCCAGCTTCTCCAGTGCCTCCTCCCGGATCGCCTCTATAAACGCCCCCCCATTCTCCATCCGGGGCGTAATGTCCCTAAATTGAATCCCATCCTGCTTTAGGATGGCATCTGCAAAATGGTTCATCTTCTCACTCAGGTACTTATAAAAAATAAAGCCCAGGATGTAATCCCTAAACTCATCGGCATTCATCTTTCCCCTCAGCGTATTGGCAATGTTCCACAGCTGAGCCTCCAGTAATCTTTTGTATTCTTCTGTCATAAAAGGGGGTTGTGTGTGATTGTGGGGGTGAAGGTAGGGAAAATTTTTGGGGTGGAGAGGCTTGCAATCATAGCTTAATTCTACTCAATAGGGGAGAAACGTTCATTATATTCTGGATGGGATGGAGTACCACGAAAACTAAGAATATAATAGCAGTATTATTTTGGCCCGATCAGTTTTTTTATGTTATTAAATACGTCAGGTATTTCAAGTTCTTTCCAATATTTTTTAACAAATATGGTTCTGTCAAAACTTCCATTTTGTTTTTCATAAATCCAGATTGCGTTTTTATCTGCAATGACTAACATTTTAGCAGAAAGTCGTAAGCCATAGGAATAAACTTGTTTGAATGTTTCCTCTAATTCTTTGTTATTTTTTATCCAGTATTTGGATTCAATAAGCATATTGGCAATTTCATAGTTTTTTTCTTTACTTGTAAGGAAAGCATAGTCGGGGAAGTTTCGTTCACCTCTACCCATTCTTACTGTAAGTTGCCTTTCCCAATGGTTTTCAGTATACCCTAGTTCCTTTAATAGGGGTTCTATCAAGTAAATCTCTACATCTCGTTCAATTTCTAATTTGTCATTTATATTAAAAGTTGGACTATAAAGTTTAGGTAAGGCATCTATATATGTTCCCTTCTTTTTCAGTAATTCAAGAAGTTGATTGTAGTCTTCACTTGAAAATGAATAGCCACTTACACCTTGTAAATTTTTTCTAACCAATGGGTGTTTACCAAAATACTCATCTGCTTTTAGCTCGTGTATTGAAATTGGGCTGACTTTAATTCCTTCGCTGATGTATATTGAGCTGTAATAATGAAAGAATGGGTCAGCAATTCCATTTTTTGTTGCTCTCCAAATAGAATGAATATAACTTCTGGGTGCCAGACAGTACATAATTATTATATCGCCTCTTTGTGTATCAACATTGCCCTGCCAAAACGAAGTATTCCCATTTTTATAATTATCTAAAAATTCAAAATCGTATCCACTTTTGTCTCCACCCACTAGCCAGACTTGAGTCGCTTGTGGCAAGTTTGTTTCTACTGATTGGTTTTCCTGAATGTACTTTGGAGCGAAATCATATAAGAAGGCGCAAAATTCATAAGCTGTCATTTCATTTTCTATCTGAATTTTATGGAATAATTCACACAGTTTCCAATAATATTTAATTCGTTCTTCTTTGTATCTTTTTAACGGAACCTCAGGTAATTCAAAACCAAATGTGTCTGCAATTTGTGTCAACAATTGAAACTTGCTTCTATAAAAATAGGGTTTGAAAAAGTCTGGATACTTGTAGAATAACCATGTTGAAATGGTTGGAATAATGTGAAGAAAATTGCCATCATCTGGTTTGAATTCTTCTATGCCTTCATTTTCTAATTTTAAGGAAAATCCATTTTTAATAATTGCATCAAACAATTTTTCAGCACTTTCAATTGTCAATGCTGAAGGCAGTTTGGGACTTACAGAAAACGCTGTCAGGTCGTCAATGAAGTCAATGGCGTCTTTGTTGATATCATTTTTGAAATAGTTGCTTAAAATATCAACTGTTGTACCATTCGTAAAAATTTCAATTGATTTTTTACCTTGTTCAGTTTCTTTATAATTGCTCCAAAGGAATTTGTTTAGTTTCATTGTCTGGTTGTGATAGGCTTTTAATAGTCACTTACACTGACTTAGCTTAATGATTTGATTTATTAGATAGGAGGCCAATCTCAAAGCGGAAACACCACATCGTATTTTTATATTATCTACTTCTTGGACTAAATGATTTAATATGCAGATTATCAATTTTATATTTTACCTTAAAAGATTTAACTTCATTAAATGTTAAGGGACCTAATACAAGGTTGTCAATGAAACAACTTTTCAAAACTTGATTCGGGGAGTAAATGATATAAAATTCTATTTTATTTATTTCATTCTCGTTAGAAAAAATAATGATATTATCATTCCATTCCACTGATTTAACATTAAATGCTTTGGGGTTATCACTGCATTCAAGTTGTGAATAAAACTCCCAAGTTCCACCTGATGCGCTTAACTGTACACCAAAATCATCAACCAGATGATACCTGCTACCTTCACATTGGTAAAATAGAATTGGAAATAGAGTTATCACTACTGTATATTTAATTGCATTCATTCATCCTGGTTTTAATTTCTGAAAGAGGAAACGATAAGCTATAAGTTTGGTGGGTTTCACCATAGAATGGGCATTCTGACCTGGGGTGCCTATCGTCAACTAAATGAAGAAGTAAAGAGTAAACTGTTGTAGAGTCTTTAAGTTCTAAATCTAATGTTGACGTATTGATATTGTAATCAAATGTAAAAATACCTGTACCTATAAATTGATCAGCGGTGTAACCACCATCTGCAATTACCTCTCTGCATTGACCAGTATTAGTCAGTTTAAAAAATGGGAATGAAGAAGTATGATTTGGAAATTCCACTTGGTACCATTCTGGCATTTTTGCTCGTTTCTTTGATGTGAAATCTATATTAAAGGACATAGTTAGATGAAGGCTAATTATTCACTCTCCTCGTGATAGAAGCTATCTATGTGTTCACCTAAAAAATCCGATTAAAAAAAAAGTCTATCCTGCCACTTATTGTCACTGTATTTTTTGATTCTGTTTTTAATAAATGTTCTGAGATGATTAATTCGTAATTGTAAAAAGTCTTGTCGATTCGCTTTTTTATTTGAAACAAAAAGTTTAAGTATTTGGAATTCCTGACCGTCATACACAATGACAGTATTCTTGTTTTTATTTATCTGATCAGTATTTTTAGAAAGTTGGGGCATAAAACCAAATCTGTCTAAACAGTATTGCAGATGCTCTTTTCTGAATAATAAATCTTCATCAAATTCTCCTGTTTTTACTTCGCAAATAACACCTGTCATTAGGTTAGGATTTAAGGTCTGCAATAAACTTTCATCCCAGTCATTAGGTTGTCCTCCTACTTCTTCAAATACATAAGGTAGTCTTATACCAAGAATGTCAATGTCCGATGAATGCACTATTTCATCAGTTCTGTGAATTACGAAATTATTGATTAAGAAAAATCCATTTAGTCGTAGATACCAGTATGCGTTAGTTTCACCGTAATTCATATTATTCATTTAAGTTGGCCATCTTTTATGCTTGCCACTAACGGCTGACACTGGCGACGGACGACCGATATGGAGTCTGTTTGTCCAGTGCATTGTTATTGAGAGTATTTTGATTTGAATATTTTATTTTGTGTTGCAATGTGATTTGCAATTGCAAAGATAACTCTGTCATTATCAAAATAAATGGAGTGCATTAATTTGGGTTGATTTTTTTCATCTAAAGAAGAAATAGATTCAAATATATTTTGATTATTTATATTTAATAATCTCCTTATTGATTCAATTTTCAATTTGTTGTCATCTGTAACTATTTTAATTAATTCTTCTTCTAGATCTTCTGGAATTTGTTGATTAGGTGCATCATGATGTGGTTTAAATTCTACTTTTTTGACTGAGTAAAATGGACGATCTATTCCTAAACATTTTTTTAGAATTAGTTTGTTAAGAATAGGATTAGATATATGCCTTGTTAATGTATTGTAGATTACTGTATTAAGTACTAGCCCTATGTGGTTTATTAAATTTGAGTCACTACTCAAAGTTGGATAATTCCTTTTGGTGTTTGGAATTTTAAACTTTATGTTATTGGATAAACCAACTATTGCTTCATCATAATTAGAATAAACGCCAAACCAATTCTTCTTCCATGCATAGTTCACCCTATCGATTCTATATTGAATTGAATAAGCATCGAAAATTCTTTCAAATAATACAGTTAGTAAGGCAAATATAATTCCCGTAACCCAGTTAAAGCCCGATCGCAACCCAAAATAACTGAAATGGAATATAAATGTTAAAACTATAGAACTGATAACACTCCAAATATGAATTTGATGATCTCTCATCTTTAGATTTCCTTTAAATCTATAGAACGGTGTTCCAATTGTAGTCCAACTTGCTACTTTAAGTTTCCATAGACCTGAAATCATCCTTGGATACGATTGTAAAGCATATTGAATAACATTTCCACCGTGGCTATGCCCTATTAGGTGTATTCTTTTATGATTCTTAGTATTAATATTAATTGTTTCTGCTAAGTTAATGGCGGCCATTTGTCGCTCATATAACGAGTTTTGTCCACTCCATTTAAATGTGGTATAATTCATATTATGCCCACTAATTTGCAGATGAAATTTTAATAATTTGAAAATAAAATCACTATACATGGATGACCATCCTTTTTCAGTTGATGCAAATGTTCCATGAACAAGTATAACCATATCATCAGTTTGAATTTTCTCTTCTTGTTTCATCTTTTTTTATTCTCGATAACTATATATGCGCAATAACTCCTCTATCACTCACTTTCCTATTAATTGGCATAATATGTTGAATTTCAATTGTATTAACCATTTTTAAACGTGTATAAACATTTATCAAACACTCTAGTATTGGTATTTAAACGCCTATAAACGTTTTTAACACGCATTTGAAATGACCACATTTTCTTATCCAGCCATCCAAGCCTCAGCCTCACTTCAATATTATTCTTGAAAACATTCATGTAGCGGGTTCACCATATTAGTATTATTTGGTACTGTAAATGTAATTATTTCATCTTCAATTTAAAAGTTATGCGTTGGTTTTTTGTGCAAAATGAGGATCGTAAAATCTTATTTGGTGTTTGCGCCTTTTATGGGGGTCTGACGGTATAATATTTTGCATTTATGTTTTTTTAGATACGTATTACCTGCTTCTTCAAAATGGCAAAAAGGTGTCAGGCTTTGGGCAGGAGGTGGTGCATTCGGAGGAGCATTTATTAGGGTAGAGGAGGGTGGCTGTAATATTTGGTCTTTTGGTTTTGGGTGTAATTTCGCAGCGATGCAAATTAGTTGGTTCAATCTGCGGATATTTTATTTCCCATCCCTTTCTTCCTAGTCGCCTTCAAACGTGGGCGCTTGCACAAAGTCAGGCTCAATGGGCTGGCCGAGTATCAATCTCTTTATATCATCGGGTTGGGTGGAGTAGTGTTGGTGAGTCGCCAAAAGTTCATATATCAATGTTCTTCATTAAGGTATAGAGGATGGGGGCTAGGAAGAAGGTGAGGGATTATAGGCTTCTCGATTTCATATTTGGTACTTAGGTTGGAATGTGGCTTGGTTGCTAGTATAGACGAAGATCAGTCCCGTTAGAGCTAACTCTTGTCCTTTACTGTGTTATAGTTTAGTGATTTTCTCTTTTACTAAATCTTTAAAACCTTCCATTTTAGAAATTTCATTCGCTGAGTCTACCTTGTGTTGAGGGATTTGTACTTTTTTAAATCGGTCAAGACTTTTGTCTTTAACCATCAGTGGATTTTTTTTTAAATCTCTTTTTGTTAAATCTTCTACTCTCACGATTACTTTTTTAATTGTATTAAGAAGCTTCATAATTGATACCTTTGGTAAAACGCAATATTTTGTTATTGAGTTTCCCAAAAATATCAAAATCTTCTGATAACTGTTCAATAAAGTTACTAATAGCCATTTGATAAAGCCTTGTTCTCCCTTTGTCGCTTCCTTTGAAATGGAGTACGCAGTCAGGATTCTTAGCGAAAAATGCGTAAACTGTGTCTGCAACTGAAGCTAAGACTTTATCTCTATCTCCATTGTTAGTAATACTATCAAAGTCAATTTTATCAGATTCTTGGTCGTAATCACCCAATGAGAGATTGTACAATTGGGATTCATTCATTTCTGAAAACAGGACAATCTTCGTTATATCACCTTTTGTACCATGACTTGTGAACCAAAAAACCGTTTGATCTTCATTTGTACTTATTTGATATCTTGGTAGCTCCATTTATTCGTCGTACATTTTGTATTTACCCCCGTATTTTTAGGTAAAGATATAAAATTCCAGATAAAATATATTCCGTTCCAGTGAGGACATAGAGTGGGATTTATGTGTAATCAAATTTACAATGTTTTCATAACCGTTTTCAATAAGACATAAGCCATTTGGAGCTGTGTGTAATCTTATTGTTTGGTCTAATAAATCTTATCTATTTTTTTCAAGGTTTGAGTGAGTATTTTGGGGTCTAGTCATAACCTGGATTCTGTGATGTTAACTTTTTTTCAAGCAGGTGTAATTGAGTGATACTTTTGGCGCAAGATCTGTCATCAGTCATTTATTTTAAAGCTATAACCTTTGTTTAATCATTTCCAGAAATTCACTCTCATAAATCATTTGAATGTTACTTCCTGCTGCATTGTATGCTTTTATTTTCCTAAGTTTAACGGGCCCGGCACCCGCACCTACAATCACGTATTGTGTTCTGTTTGTTATGCCTGTATCTATATCAGCACCCATACTTTTTACGATTTTGGCTGCTTCTTCACGACTTATTTTGTCCATAACACCTGTAAATACGATCTTCTTATTGTAAAAGGGAGAGTTGGCATTCGCATGGATCAAATCTGGTTTAAGCACACTTCCTGACAAATTTTCGTGACCTGCAAAATGAGATTTGGCTTCTTTTGGGGTTATTTTATCAGTATCCGGGGCTACGCCATTTCTTAATTTAATATAGGCATTAGCACACATGATGGCGTCATTCATGGCGTCATGGTGATTTAATATTTCTACCTCTAAGGCTTCCGCTAAGTCAATCAAA
>CALMSX010000080.1 GCA_937872515.1 uncultured Bacteroidota bacterium | reverse complement strand
TCGAACCAGTGACCCCTACCCTGTCAAGGTAGTGCTCTAAACCAACTGAGCTAATGTCCCTATTTTTTATTTTCCCACGGATGCCAATTCCTGAAGGAACTGATCGGCGGGCATGAAGCCTCTGGCAATTTTAAATGGTTTGCGGTCTGCATCGAGGAAGACGTAGGATGGATAAGATAGTTGACCTTGTAACAAAGCAAAGGCCAGCATATTTACTCCACTTCTTCCGGCAGCCTGCCACTCATAGGTTTGCCCATTGAAGTTAATGGGCTCCTGTTGCTCGGCATCAAATTTAACAACGTGGTATTTTTCGCTGAGTGCCTGGATCACCTTTGGATCCGTAAATGTCTTTCTGTCCATGACCTTGCACCAGCCGCACCAGTCTGTATATACGTCCACAAAATACATCTTTTTTTCTGTATTGGGAATGGTGGCCGCCGTTTTCATATCGATCCAGTTGAGCTCTCCATCCTTACCACCCGGGTAGTCGTTTTTTTTGCTTTCTCCACAAGAAACAAAAATGAGAAAAACAAAAAACAAGAGTATTGGTGTTGACTTCATGGTCTGTATTTGGCGCAAAGATAAATGGCTGTTTAAAATTTTTACGAGCTTAATGGTTCATGTTAGCGAAACATTAACATTGACCTAAGCCGGCGTGAGGCTCAGTTGTACTTGTTTCTCCAATTGGTTGACCGTGTCTTTAAACAGACTGTCTGTATCCATCAGATCCTGTACAGCACGAATGGAGTACAAGACCGTGCTGTGGTCCTTACCCCCAAAGTTGCTGCCTATGGTCTTCAGAGAAACCGAGGTATAATTTTTGGCCAGGTACATTGACAATTGGCGGGCCAGTACAATACTGCGCTTGCGCGTAGTGCCCTGTAGTTTTTCTACGGGTACCTTAAAGTGATCGGCTACCAGTTTTTTGATGTTGTCGATCGAAATTTCTTTGTGTTCCTGGCTGACAAACTGACCTACCACCTCGCGGGCCAGATCGAGATCGATTCGTTTTTTGTTGAGCGATGCCCTTGCCACCAATGAGATCAACACTCCCTCCAATTCGCGGATGTTGCTCTTAATGTGGTGACAGATGTATTCCACAGTTTCCTGGCTGAGGGTGATGCCCTCCAATTCCATCTTGGCCTTCAATATGTCGATCCTTGTTTTGTATTCCGGCGCACCCAGATCAGCGGTAAGTCCCCATTTGAAGCGGGAAATCAATCTCTTTTCAACATCCTGCAGGTCTTTGGGAGCCCTGTCTGATGTAAGGATGATTTGTTTGCCGTTTTGGTGGAGTTGGTTGAAAATATTAAAAAATATTTCCTGCGTTTTGGGCCTGTTGGCCAAAAACTGGATGTCGTCAACGATAAGCACGTCTATCATGTGATAGTGGTTCATAAAATCGTTGATCGAGTTATTTTTAATGGCCTGGATGACCTGGTTGGTAAATCTTTCTGTAGTGATGTAAAGAACCTGCTTATTGCTCAGCTTTTTGGTAATGGCATTGCCAATGGCCTGCGAAAGGTGGGTCTTGCCAAGTCCTGTATCGCCAAAGATGACAAGGGGGTTGAAAGATGTGGTTCCCGGCCTGCCCGCGATCTCGAGTCCAGCTGCCCTGGCCAGCTTGTTGCAATCGCCTTCTACAAAGTTGTCAAACGTGTAGCGCTCATTGAGCTGAGGATCAAATTTGGTTTTTTTAATGCCGGGAATGACAAAGGGATTGGTAATTTCTTCGCTGTTCACTTCTTCTGATTCCGGCACCGGAGCGGTCATAGCCTTGCCCGTTGCCTTGTGGTTTTCCATCAGGATCTGGTATTCCAGCCTGGCACCCTCCCCCATTTCTTTTTTGAGGGCAAGGCTGAGTACTTCAACAAAATTTTCTTCCAGCCATTCGTAAAAGAATTTATTGGGTACCTGGATGGTAAGTACACCCGCCTGTACCTTTACAGGTTTAATGGGCTCAAACCAGGTGCGGTAACTCTGTGGATTGACATTCTTGCGAACGATGTCTAAACAGTTGTTCCAAATTATGTTGTGGTCATTTACCATACATCAGTCGATATGTTCATGGTACCCTCCCATTTTTCTGTAAAGAAAAATATCAGGCCCGTGGGGTCATTAATGAATTAGTCAGTTTCTCGAAAATACTTCTCTTTTACTTTGCTTCGGTCGATTTTCCTCTTGCTGCTTTTCAAAAGGGCCACAAAAAAAGTGTTTTTCGCTGGCATTTGCAAAGCTAAGCTACAAAAAAATCAAGCTAAATTTCGACACAATTTTTGGTAATACGTAGCCTCCTCTCACATATTAAAAAACCACAAGTCTTAGTATGCATTTTTCAATGCTTTATGCATTTTGTGGTACAAACAATCTAACCTACGGTTAAATTTTTACAGCTGACACACCTGCCTTTTTTGTTGCGCTCAAAGTGCAAATCCAACCTTCCCAGCTGAATTCCGGCCCATCCGGCCTGGTTGATCACCACTGCTTTACCGTCGCTGCCCTTCACCAAAGTGGGCTCTTTTAAAAAGGTATGGGTATGACCTCCAAGGATGAGGTCGATGCCTTTGGTCTGCGCTGCCAGCACCAGATCTGATACTTTGCTGTTTTCGTACTTGTAACCCAGGTGCGATAAACAGATGACATAGTCGCAGCCTTCATCGTTTTTCAAAATACCGGCTATTTTGTTGGCGTGGACAATAGGATCCAGGTACCTGGTTTCTCTGTACAAGGCCTGGGGTACCAAGCCATCCAACTCTATGCCCAGGCCAAAAACACCTATTTTTATATCGCCCTTTTTGTAAACGATATAATCTTTGGCCTTGCCTTGCAAGGGGGTGTTGGTCAACTGGTAATTGGCACACAGCAAATCAAAACCACCGGAAGGCCAGTGTTTGGCAAAACCTTCTATGCCGCCGTCAAAGTCGTGGTTGCCCATGGTAGCTGCGTCGTACTGCATTTCTTTCATCAACTTCATCTCTAATTCGCCTCCGTAGAAATTGAAATAGGGTGTGCCTTGAAAGATATCACCGGAATCAAACAACAACACATGCTCCTGTTCGCTCCTCACCTGTTTGATCAGGGCCGCCCTTCTGGCTGCTCCCCCCAAACCGGCATTGCGCGAACCATCCATAGGGAAAGGCTCTATCCTGCTGTGTACATCGTTGGTATGAAGGATGGTGATGCGGGTGATGTCGGCCCCTGCTATCCACTCTTGCCATGGATACTGCTGCACACCCAGCAACATACCCCCCATGCCGAGCTGTTTGATGAATTGCCTCCTGCCTGTCATGGTTGTGTCTGTTTTATTCGTACCTGCCCATTGGGCGTTAAAACTTTTTTCCTTTTCACATCACTGATAAGAAGGTCTCTTATCAGCAGACCCGAGTTGACCCTGGGCAGGGGTTTCAAAAAATCGCAGTCATCTCCTCCATTGGCAACATAGTCGGGCAGGCCAATGCGATAACTACCTTCCGGCTTCCAGGGTGCCCCTTGAATCAGGATGTTAATGGCCGCACTGTCGCGAATTTCAAATTGCAGTCCCTCCGAAACCGGCCAACCTCCGTAAGTTGCAATTCGGTCGAGCAGTTGTTTTACCTGCACCCCATTGAGGTCCATGACCACCAGCTGGTTTTCAAAAGGCATGATCTCGTACATCTTTCCTAAGGTAAGGTCTCCGGCAGCCACTGCATTGATGCGAATACCACCATAATTGGCTACGGCAAAATCAAGCTTTTCACGGGCCTGGCGTTCGTAACTTTCGGTCATGGCATCGGCCATCCAATTGGTGAGCGGAGAGCCGGGCTTGGCCTTGACCATCTCTTCTGCATTTTGCCCGATTACCGCATTCATTTGCTCATCGAGCTTCATTTTATACGGATCAATCATGGCCAGTGTGGTGCTATCTTCTTTTTTTAGTTTTTCATCAACCCGGTAAACACTTGCATCGTAGTAGGCAAAATAAGTTTGTTTGCGCTGACAGCTCTGACCAATTAGTAAGGAAGCTAAGATGAATATCCAATAATGCCTGTTCATGACAGAAGGAGGTCTGCTTCGTTTTTAATGGCTGTTTTGGCTTGTTCCAACGGATCCAGTTGCAGGTCGGTTTTTACCCGGCCCAGCATTTCGAGCAATCTCACGGCGGGATCACCGGGTTGGAGCTGGGCTGCCGTTTCGGATATGATGCCCATTATCTGGTCTTTGGACAAAACAATGATTTTCCAAAGATTGGCGGATACGTACAATTGTTGGGTATAGTTATGGGTGAATTCCTGACTCACGGCTACCAGCATGGCCTGCTGCATCTCCCGAGCCGTCATTTCGCCCGTGTTTAGTCTCAGAAAGAGTTGCTGAGGGTCAATGCGCTCACACAACAAAATCAATCGTTCGTAGGCCTGCATTTTTACAGCCTCCGTTTTTTCCCTTCGTTTGCTGCCAAACCGAAGTTGCTCGGTATACATTTGTTGTCTAAACTGACGGTTGAGTAAAAAATAAATGGTTAGAAACACGACCAATGAAGGCACCGTGTAACGAACGATTTCCAAAACTATTGATGTCATACCGGAACTTTGTTGCTTGAGTTAAAAATAGCAATATTTTGGCGGCATCGGCCAAAAAATATAAGCTTATATATGTATCTTATTGATAATGAATATAATATTTTTCAAAAAGCTTTGATTTTCGATTTTGAACCCCAGATAGAACTTTTGGAGGCAAAAAAGTGTTTAACAACTAACTTTGCATAAAAAAGAATCAATGAGCACCACGACCACCATCCAGCCAATTCAACTTACTGATGGAGCCATTAGCCAGCTTAAACGCATTATGGAAGAGCAAAATGTGCCTTCTGAATACGGCTTGAGGGTTGGCGTCAAAGGCGGAGGTTGTTCTGGTTTCAGCTATGTGCTGGGCTTTGATGAAAAAAAGGAAAAAGACGAAGAATATACCGTAGCCGGCTTCCGCATCTACATGGAAAAAGCCCACGCCATTTACCTCTTAGGTATGGAGATTGATTGGGTAGATGGTTTACAAAACAGGGGTTTTCAGTTTAACAATCCCAATGCTACGAGCACCTGTGGCTGTGGCACTTCTTTTTCGGCATCATAACTGAGAAAAAAGAAGTCCACGCTGTTTTTTTCCTGCCTTTACTACCTTGGGTTTTTGGTTTCCCGCTACCTTTTCTTTGAGGGCTATGGTTTCACCCGTCGCGGGCTGAT
This sequence comes from uncultured Bacteroidota bacterium, assembly GCA_937872515.1. Classification (GTDB taxonomy): domain Bacteria; phylum Bacteroidota; class Bacteroidia; order Chitinophagales; family Saprospiraceae; genus JADKBO01. The sequence continues at coordinate 19,991 of CALMSX010000080.1, read as the reverse complement.
ATCCTTTGGCGATGCGATTGAGCACGTACAAAGTCTGTGCCTGCATTCCATAGAGATTGGAAATAGATTCCAGTGATTCACCCTCCTTTACCACGTGATGGGTAATGCGACCTTCGTAATCTCTTTTTTTGTTTTCGAGGTAGACCGTAGTGCCCCTGGTTATCGATTCAGAAGGCGTCAACAACATTTCATTGTGCGCCGTAATCCTGGAAACCGCCATGTGCAGGTCACCCGCCAGCGTTTCCACATCCGTATCTGCCGTTACCTGGATGGCTCGGGTATCATTGACCCAGATGACCTTATACATGTTGTGTTCCTTTTTACCAGCCTCTTTGCTTTTGAGTCTGGATGGTCTTGACAATTCAAATTCAGAAACCGTTACTACCTCCGGCTGCTCTTCCTGTACGTGCAGTTTAGGCCTGGTAGGTAAGGAGGCCAGCAGTGGCTCATCCAGAGTATCCAGCTTGTATTTTTTAATGATGCGAATCAACTTTTCAGGATAAGCCGGATCGGTGGCATAACCGGCCGCACTAAGCCCTCTGGCCCATGCCTCATAATCGCCCGGATACAGTTCAAATAAAAAGCCATAACGGTGTTGTTTCCTGCTATCGGTCAAAAATTCGCTATGGGCCACAAAAGATTCTTCTGCTTTGGTAAAGGCCCTGAAACAACTTTCTATCAACACGCCCATACTATCGGTATCGTCATCGATCTTAAAATAGGTGCCTCCGTCCCAATCCTTGCCACATTTGATGCCAAAGTGATTGTTGCCCCTGGCCGCCAGCGGACTCTTGCCCACCTCAGATTCCAGCAACGCCTGTGCCATCTTGATGCTAGCCGGAATGCCCGTGCGCTGCATCTCTTTGACCACAATATCACTATAAGTACGGATATAGACCAATGCCGGATCCCCAGCTCTGGCCGCCAGAGAAAGGCACAGCAATGATAAACTAAACCAAAACTTCATACTAAACATATTAAGATTAATCATAATATATTCAAATTTCGTGCCTAAAAGTGTGAGTGTGGGTATAAGACGGAAAAAATGAGGGGGATATTGTGTGGGATGGGTCAGATCCAATTGGGTTTTAACAAATAATGTTTAGAGTTCCAAGGACTTTTAGATCAAGGGCAAACTCCCTGTACTATAAAAAATATCAGCTTACTTTATGCAGTTTACTAGTTATTCGAAGTTTCCCATGTGATGTAAAGAGACAGGTCTAACTTCGAATCAGTCTTGGCAAGATTGCTATCTTCCATTTATAAACTCCTTGACTACATTTTGCAGTATATTGCCAAAAAATCCATTGCTAAAATCTTTAGAATCAAACTTCTATAACTCGAAAAAATTAGGAAGCAAAATTGGAGTCATCTTTTAAAATAACTTTCAACTCCTCACTATTGCATTACTACCTTCTTCCTACGAGCTATTCGAAGTTTGCAACTTCGAATCAGTATTGGCCTAACTGCTATCCTCAATGTATGTCCTCTTTACCTACATTTTGCTGTTTATTTATAACAAACCCATTGCAATCATAATAAGAATTGAACTTCCACTAAGATCATTGGCAGATAAGCTAATAGTGGGTTTAAGTTAAAAACTTAAACCAGCTCTCTGGGAATGGGATTGGTGGTATATTTTAAATTAGGATGGAGCGGCGGGGCGGCAGAGCGCAGAGCGGCAGGGCGCAGAGCGGCGGGGTGCTGACATAAGCGCTAAGCGCTACGCCGTCACCCACTGGCTTCAAATTTTTTTATTACTCATCCCAAATAATGGATAGGCCCCAGCGCAGAGCGCTAACATAAACCCAACGCGCTATGCGCTAAACGCTATACGCTCCGCCATTCCCCAGCAACTGCAAAACATTTTAATACTTATCGATTCATAACGAAAGGCGCAAAACGGGGCTATTTGATCTTTCCTTTCAATACATCTTTCATCCTGTACAAAACAGTCTTTGTTTTGTCTCGACCTCTTTTGGTGAGGATTTGATCGGGGGCTTCAAAGTAGTAGTCGACATCTACTTTAAAAAACTCTTCGTGGATGGTTTCCATTTTTGGATCAAATCCTTTGTCATCACCTGATTTGCCATACATAATTTCTGTTTTTATATAAGTATGGGCAGTGTCTATGTTGAAAATCGATCCTTTTCCCTGGGTGGCTAAAATTTCACGATCCTTGCCATTGAGTTTAAATTTTACTTTGCCCACAGGCATTTCTGCTTCAAATACACTATCCGGCTTAATAACCACGTTTATTTCATCTTTTGTCCTATCTATGAATGACAGTTTTACTGCTTTGTTGGTGCCGTTATCAAATTGAACGTAGGAGGTGTTTTGCGTCTCACTGGAAAATGCTCCAAATAACGCGCCTGCAAAGATGCCGAGCATCCAAACCCATTTGTTGGCAGCCAATACTCCCGGCGCTTCAGGATTGGCATTGTTGTTTGCTACCTTTGATAAAAACCCAACGAGCAATAATGCGATCAGCAAGGCAAATACCAAAATGAACCAAAATGGAGCGGACGGCCATACGGTGTGTAAGATCAGGTTGTTTACCGCTGTAAGCGAAAAGTTGATAAACACTGCAATTAATAGTGCAATTAATAATTTGATTTTCATGTGCTTTGTTTTGATTTGGTTTTTCAATATCCAAATATAATATCGAAATCGCAATTTATTATAATAACATAAGTTGAATCTAGGGATACCTTCGAAATTATTTGCAATTGGAACAGAACTTGTCCATTTGCGGAGCGGCGGAGCGCAGAGCGGCGGAGCGCTTACATAAATGCACCGCGCTATGCGCTTTACGCTAAGCGCTACGCCGTCACCCAATAGCTGCAAATTTTTTCATTACTCATCTCAAATAATGGGAAGGGCTCCAGCGCGGAGCGCTAACATAAATGCACCGCGCTATGCGCTTTACGCTAAGCGCTACGCCGTAACCCACTAGCTGCATTTTTTTCATTGCTCATCTCAAATAATAAGAAGCGCTCCAGCGCAGAGCGCTAACATAAATGCACTGCGCTATGCGCTAAACGCTAAACGCTACGCCGTCACCCAATAGCTGCAAATTTTTTCATTACTCATCTCAAATAATGGGAAGGGCTCCAGCGCGGAGCGCTAACATAAATGCACTGCGCTATGCGCTTTACGCTAAACGCTACGCCGTCATCCACTGGCTTCAATTCTTTTCATTACTGATCGCAAATAATGGAAAGGTCCCAGCGCAGAGCGCTGACATAAACGCCCCGCGCTAAGCGCTACACGCTATATGCTCCGCCCCCCCCCAGCAACTGCAAAACATTTCTCCACCCAAGAATCCTACAACAAACTGTTTTTTCTGTATCTTTCCACTTTAATTAACCAATCAATTATTTATTACAATGGACATACTACAAATGCTTCAGGGCCAGCTTGGCGAGGGCATGATCGAACAATTGGCCGGACAGATCGGTGCAGATAAGGACCAGACAGCAGCAGCTGCCAATGGGGTCTTTTCGGCATTGCTCAGCGGTATCAATAAAAATGTTGCAGATCCCCAGGGAGCACAGTCGTTTTTGTCTGCCCTCGAGCGCGACCACGATGGCAGTATCCTGGACAATATTGGCGACCTTATCATGGGCGGTGCTTCGGCACCCAGTACCCCCACCACCAATGGTGCCGGTATCCTCAATCACGTTTTGGGCAACAACCAGGGCGGTATCGCTGATGCCATCGGTAAAATGAGCGGTCTCGACAGTGGAAAAGTGACGCAATTGCTCATCACTCTTGCTCCTATGGTTTTGGGCATGCTCGGTAAAATGCGCAACAACGAACAGGTAAACAGTGGCGGCGGACTCATTGACCTCATCGGTAAATCGGTGCAGGGCGGCGGAGAACAGCAATCATCCGGCAGCATCTTCACCCGTCTTTTGGACCGCGATGGTGATGGCAGCGTAATGGACGATCTGCTACAGATGGGATCCCAATCGCTTTTGGGCGGTTTATTCAAAAAATAAACTTGTAATTAACAAATGACATCAAGGTCTGGCAGCTGCTGCCGGACCTTTCTTATTTTCCGGGACTCACATCTACGATCACTACCCTACCCTGCTCAACAACGATGCCCGATTCTTTGCCTTTTTTCTCCACTTTGATGCCCTCCCAATTTTCACCACAGTCGTTGTGAAGGGTCACTTCTTCAAGGATGAGGGTTGCCCCTGTTTTTACCAAAATGGAAGACCCCTTTGGCATGCCCAGCCTGCAACACACCTTGAGGCTACCTCCTTTTTCTATGACCACTGAGGCATCGAGATCGCGACCACCCAACCAGGATACGGTATCTGAGATGACATAGGTCTTGCTGGTGTCGTTTTCACACCACCAGGGCACTACAAACTTGCGGGGCGCTGCCAGGGTGTCTGCCATTTTCATGTGAATTCTACCGATTTGACAGGGGGTCAGGGCCATCATCTCACTGTTGTAATCCATCAGGTTGTTGGATACGGGGCCTTCGCAGGGAGGGCTGCCTGTAGTATTCCAACAATTGGCATGGCTTGGGGTGTCGTCACAAAAGTCATTGTGCCAGGCGTGGCTGAGTCCGTAAACGTGTCCGATTTCATGGCTCAACAGGGTGGCAAACTCCCATTCGGGCTTTTTGCTTTGAAACAAGCCCCCCAGCTTGACGTGGGCGCCCAGGGCAATGCCCGATTCATTCATCTTAAACTTTTGTTTGCCGAGGCTATCGGGTGGAAAGGGGATGACAAAAACATTGAGTATGGTATCGAGGCCAATGCCCAGCTCTTTGATGACATCGGCATTGTAATCGGATCGTTGGGGACCTTTGTTCAGGAAAAACAGAGGCTTTTCCTGTTGGTGAAAATAATAACCATTTTCGCTTTCATAGCCCTTGCTCGGACTAATCTTCCATTCAATTAGGGGGTCAAGGACAGGTGTGGTATTGCCAACCGGCAGACTCATGGGCTTGTTGTTGCGAAGGCGGTAATTGGCATTTTCCACCAATAAATACAAGTACCCAAGTTGTTCTCTGGTAAAATTATTGCCGCCTGTCAGATTGTCTACCATGTGCCAGGCCATTCTCACTGTTTTCATGCGGTGAAAGCCAGGATGATCGGCTGATGGCAAATAGTTGAATGCATTTCTACAGGGAGAAACCCACCCTTCGGGCATGCGCGAACGCGGATCGGCCTCCGTTTTCGGTGGTATCCGATACTGCAAAATTTCTGTCTTTCGGCTACAGGATGGTACCGCAAAGAACAGACAAAGTCCCAAAAAGTAAGTTAGAATTTTTCGATCCTGATTTCTTTTACCCATGATTTACCTTCACTGGTTTCGGTGTACACAAAAAGTCGGTACGAACCCTGGGCAGAAACCAGCTTTGCCAACTTGTAGGCAGAGGCGTTTTTGGCTGAACTTCCGTTGTGCAGGGCTTCGATCTTTTTAAGGCCGATACCCTGGACAAAGTTTTTAAGCAGGGTGGCGGCTTCCCGTCCGGACACAAACTGAACGTCATCCAGGATGGAAACATCAACGTCCTGTGCCATCATTGCTGCTACAGCCTGGTAATTGCCATCGCCTATGGATTTGAAAAAATCCGTTGGTGCCTGGGCAGAAACAGTCAGGAAAGAAAAGCAGATCGCAAGAACAGCAAATAATTTATGAGCATTTGTCTTCATAATCAAAAGGACGGATTACTTTTGTAAATGTAACTCAATCCCGGGTATATTAACGTTGTGAAAGCATAGAAAATTGAAAAATATCCTGGTATGAACAAAAAAATGATGTTGCTGATCCTCGATGGCTGGGGCATAGGCCCTGTAAAAGAGAGGAGTGCAATAGCCATGGCCAAGACCCCAAATTTTGATGCCTTGATGGCAAAATATCCCAATGCCACCCTACTCACCCATGGTGAAAACGTGGGTTTACCCGAGGGGCAAATGGGAAACAGCGAAGTTGGACACATCAATATAGGGGCCGGAAGGGTCATTTACCAGGAACTGGCAAGGATCAATAAAGCCGTCAGAGAAGGGGAATTGCACGCTCATCCACTATTACATGAGGCGCTGAGAGAGGCCGTCAAACGAAAAGCCAGCATCCACCTCATGGGGTTGGTGAGCGATGGAGGGGTACACTCCCACATAGACCATTTGATGGCACTTTGTACCCTTTGTCAGGACATGGAGATTCCCAATGCCTTTGTCCACGCCTTTTTGGATGGCAGGGATACCGATCCCAAATCCGGCCTTGGCTACCTTACCACCTTACAGGAAAAAATAGCTGGCACCAATGTGCAACTGGCTACCGCTATAGGCAGGTACTATGCCATGGACCGCGACAACCGATGGGAGCGCACCAAAAAAGCCTATGACCTGCTCGTGTACGGTGAAGGGATCGAAACCACCGACATCCTGGCCCAATTGCAGCAAAGCTACGATGAAGGCATCACCGATGAATTTTTTGAGCCCCATGTCATAGTAGCGGACAATGCTGCCAGGATCAAAGACCAGGATCTGGTCATCTTTTTCAATTTCCGGACCGACAGGCCCCGGCAGCTGACCCGGGTGCTGACCCAGGAACCGGTAGAAGAATACGAATTATATCCGCTCAACATCGATATGATTACCTTTGCCCGCTATGACGAAACCTTTGAGGGCATCGATGTGCTTTTTGAGAAAGACACCGTTAGCCATTCACTGGGCGAGGTAGTGGCTGAAGCCGGTCTTACACAACTGCGCATAGCAGAGACCGAAAAATACCCCCACGTCAGCTTTTTCTTTTCAGGGGGAAGGGAGGAAGCCTTTGAAAAGGAATCTCGGATCCTGGTGCCATCTCCCAAGGTTGCCACTTATGACCTTGAACCAGAAATGAGTGCCCGCGAAATCACCGATAAACTTATCGATTTTGTTGAAAACAACGCTCCTGATTTTGTGTGTCTCAACTTTGCCAATACCGATATGGTAGGTCACACAGGTGTGTTTTCAGCTGCCATCAAAGCTGCAGAAACGGTGGATGAATGTCTTGGGAAAATCATACCCATGGGACTGGAAAAAGGCTACGGCTTCATCATCATTGCAGACCACGGCAATTCTGATTACATGATCAATGATGATGGCAGCCCCAATACCGCTCACACCACCAATCCGGTTCCAGTGATTTATGTAGCCAACGATGCGGTTGGCCACTCCATCCAAAACGGTATCCTGGCAGATGTAGCACCAACCATCCTGCATTGTATGGGCCTGGCCCCTTCCAAAGAGATGAATGGTAAAGTTTTGTTAAGTAAATAATCGTTGATACAAAAAGTAGACTTATCCCGTTACCTATAAAAAAGAAATGATGAAATTGTGGACTTTTATAGTAATCCTGTTTAGTTTAACATCATGTGATCCTAAACAACTGGGCCAATTCATCGAAGGAGCGGGTCTTACCGACGCTGAGATAGCCTCAGGTCTCAAAGAAGCCCTGGATCTGGGAGTAGACAAGTCGGTAAAAACCCTGTCAGCTCAAAATGGGTACTATGCTTCCGTCTATAAAATTCTATTGCCTCCCGAAGCCCGCAAGGTGACTTCAAAATTAAAGTCAATTCCAGGCTTTACCAATTTAGAAGAAGAGGCCGTTAAAAAAATCAATAGGGCTGCAGAAGATGCTGCCACCAAAGCCGGTCCTATCTTTGTCAATGCCATCAAACAAATGACATTTGCCGATGCCCTCAACATCCTGATGGGTGAAAAAGATGCCGCCACCCAATACCTGATCAAAACCACCTACACGAGTCTGTATGGTGAATTTAAGCCCGTAATGGTCAACTCTCTCAATTCTTTTGGAGCACTCGATTATTATGCTGATGCGGTGAATACATACAATAAAATTCCTTTGGTTGAAAAAGTCAATCCCGACCTTGCCGACTATGTAGCCACCAAAACCCTCGATGGCCTCTTTGCCCTCATTAAGGAAAAAGAATTGGGTATCCGAACAGATATCAGTCAGCGCACCAGCGGCCTGCTCCGCAAGGTTTTTGCTAAGCAAGACCGGTGAGACGGAGTCCCTACACAAGTAAACTTGTGTAGGGATCCCAATAACTGCGAAGCCGATGTAGGGATCCGCTTACGGCTTACCGGCAACGGCTTACCGGGAACGGAGCATCCGGCAACATAACTGAACGGTTTTGGCAGAGCCAAAAAAAGGGAACCCTTCATTTGGAATAACTTTAGCGACGCAAAATTTTGCGCCGCTACAATGTCAACAAAGACGAGACAGGGACCATTGACACATTTCCCAAAAAGGACTATATTTGAATAAAATTTTACCTGTCCACCGATGAACGATTCAAAAATAAAAGAACCGGATGCCTTATATGGTACAAACTATACCTACGCCGATTATTTGAATTTTGACTTTGATGAAATGGTAGAAATCATCCGGGGCAAGATTTTTAGAATGAGTCCGGCACCGGGTAGCTTGCACCAAAAGGTCTCCAGAAATTTGTGTGGAGTACTATTTGAGTATTTTAAAAACAAACCCTGTCAGTTTTTTAATGCTCCATTTGATGTCATTTTGCCCATGAAAGGGGTAGATTTTATGAAATCAGATAAGGTAGTTCAACCCGATATTGTGGTCATTTGCGACCCCAACATCATCCAGGACAAAGGCTGTTTTGGCGTACCTGACTGGATCATAGAAATCTTATCTTCCCACACCGCCAAAAAAGACCTCCAGGATAAATTTGACCTCTATGAAGAAACAGGTGTCAAAGAATATTGGATCATTGAGCCTTCCAATAAAACGGTAGAAGTTTTTTTTCTTCACAATGAAAAATACCAACGCATTCGCGCCTATACGGTACCTGATCTCGTATGCCCTCAACTTTTTCCGGATCTAACCTTTGATCTCACCGATATTTTTGAATAGCATCGGATTTAACAGATCCCCTACACCAAACAAAAATCATCCCTAAGCAGTAAACAGTAGTCGGTTAGCGGTACGCCGCCCCTACACCGCTAGTGTGGTATTGGGAGCTACCTGTCTAACTGGCTTCTGCCAGGTAGATGAGCGGTGAGCCGTGAGCCGTAAGCCGCCTGTCTAACTGGCGTTAGCCAGGTAGATGAGCGGTAAGCCGTGAACCGTGAACCGTTAGCCGTGAACCGTTAGCGGTGAGCGGTGAGCCGTGAGCCGTGAGCGGTAAGCCGTGAGCGGTGAGCCGTGAGCGGTAAGCCGTAAGCCGTTACCAGTTACCCGAAATTTTGTAACTTTGCACTCCACACCAAAAAGGAAGATGGCAATTAACGGTATCAACGAAGGATGGAAGCAGCTGATTTCTAAATACACCCTGATTAAAGAAGCGGTGGCAGCGAAAATAGCACCTTATTGGACGCCCATTGCAGCCAGGCTGAATCCTTATTGGCAGCCTGTAAGGGAAAAATATGCCCAATGGACAGAGCCCATCAGGGTTTGGCACCGAAAGTTGAAAGAAAGCCGACCTATGCTGGCCAATGGCATTCAATGGTCGTATGATATTGCCAGGTATGGCTTTTACTTTTTCTTTGGTTTGGTATTTTTTGCCTGGATCGGGCTTTTCGGACACATGCCGGATAACGATGAATTGCGCAACATAGAGAATTCCAATTCAACCGAAATCTACAGCGCGGATTCAGTTCTGATTGGTAAGTTTTACATCGAAAATCGCACCGAGATTGGCTTATCCTCCATTTCTCCCTACGTCATCACTGCCCTGTTGGCGGTTGAAGACAAACGATTTTTTGAACACAGCGGCATCGACCTTCGCTCCATGTTGAGGGTATTTAAAGGCTTGGCTACCAATCAATCAGGATTGGGAGGAGGCTCTACCCTGCCCCAGCAGCTGGCCAAAAACTTATATCCCCGAAAAAAATATTACATCCCAGGGCTTAGCCTGCTTATCAACAAGATCAGAGAAAATATTATATCCAGCAAGCTGGAGAGTATCTACAACAAAGAAGAATTACTGGCTCTTTACCTCAATACCGTACCCTTTGGAGGTGACCGATATGGCATCAATGTGGCGAGCAGGTATTTTTACAATAAAAAAGCCAAAGAACTCAATGCTGCAGAGGCGGCCACCCTGATTGGCATGCTGAAGGCCACAACGGCACTTGATCCTACCAGGAATCCAAAAAATTCTCAAAAAAGAAGGAACCTGGTGCTCAACAGAATGGTAGCCAATAGCAATTTTACCTTCCAGTCTGATGAACTCAAGACCGTGTCTTCTCTCATCGCCAACGGCAAGTTGAGCCAGGAGGAATACGATAAAATCAAAGACAAACCGGTCAACGCCCGCAAGTACACAGGAGCAGATGGCACCGAAGGGGTTGGTGCTTACTTCAGAGAATACCTTCGGATCACCGTAATGCCACGCATCCTGGCAGGTCTGCAAAAGGAAGACGGCACCAAATACAATCTGTACCGGGACGGCTTAAAAATTTATACCACCCTCGATAGTCGCATGCAGGAGTTTGCCGAAAAGGCAGTTCAGAAACATATGAGTTTTTTGCAGGACCAATTTTACAAACACTGGAAAGGGTATACCGAAGAAAAGCCATGGGGCGATGATAAATGGCTGGAAGAACAAAAGCTGAGAAGCGAGCGCTACCTCAAACTCAAAGAAGCAGAAGCAGCCGATAGTACCATCGAAAAAAGTTTCAATGAACCGGTTAAGATGACCGTCTTTACCTGGAAAAAAGGAGGCGGAGATACCGATACCATCATGACACCGATGGATAGTATCAAACATTATTTTTTACTGCTCAACACCGGTTTTATGGCCATGGACCACAGCAATGGTCACATCAAAGCATGGGTAGGTGGCACCGATTTTAAATATTTTAAATACGATCACATCCTTTCTAAAAGGCAGGTGGGTTCTACCTTCAAACCCATTGTATATGCAGCCGCCCTGCGCGACAGCATGATGCCATGCGATTTTATGTACAATGAAAAAGTAACCATTGAAGACTGGAGCCCCGGCAACTCAGATGGCGTATATGGCGACTGGGTTACCATGGCGGGAGGCTTGGCGTATTCGATCAACACCATAGCTGCCAAACTCATTGAAAAAGTGGGCATCCAGGCAACCATCGACATGGCCAAAAACATGGGCATAACCACACCCATGCCACGCGAATACGGAATTTCTCTGGGAGCCGCCGATATTATGCTGTACGACATGATGAAGGTGTATGGTACCATTGCCAACAAAGGCATCAGGCCGGAACCTACCGCTGTTATCCGCATCACAGACAGAAACGGCAAAGTTATTTATGACAGTGCAGAAGAAAATAAAATTAAATACCCCGGCCGTGATACTACCCATGTAGTTAGTGAAAGAGATGCATCCATAATGACCAAGATGATGCAGAATGTCATTGATAGGGGAACAGGCAGTAAATTTAGAAATGCCTATGGCGTAGTTGGAGAATTTGCCGGAAAAACAGGAACCACCCAAAACCATTCTGACGGGTGGTTTATCACCTTCAATCCAACCCTTGTTACCGGTGCGTGGGTTGGTGGACCTAGTCCGGCGGTGCGTTTTAGAGACATGAACCAGGGTCAGGGTTCTGCCATGGCCTTACCGGTGGTGGGAGAATTCTGGTACCAGATCCGCAATGACAAAAAGCTCAAAAAACTAACCGACACCCGATTTGAAATGGAAGATACCATTCGAACATTTTTCAACTGTCCTCTGCGCATACCCATTAGTCCGGATTCACTTTCCATAATCATGCAAGACAGCACCCTCAGGGATTCCATTGTTAAAAACGGGTATAGAAACCTGAAGGACATCCTCAACCAAAGGTTTGGTACCGACACCCTTGGAGGAGAAGGGCTGAACGAAGAAATCCTGGAAGGCGTGCCGGATGAGCAGCCCATAGAGAAGAACAACGACAAGAAAAAAGAAGACAAAAAAACGACAGACGCCATTTTGCCTGCGGATAAAAAAAAGACAGACCCTAAAAAAACCGTTCCAAAAAAAAACGGGGAAGGTGGCCGGTAAAACAAGCACTGCCCTTTGGGCGTTTAACTGAATACATAGACTACATTACCACATGAGATCATCCCTGATTTGGGCTTTTTTAGGCCTGCTGCTGCTTGGTTTTGGTTCTTGCAAGACCAGTCAGAAAACCTATACCCCCCTTGAAAAGTCGCTGCTTTGGGAGATAAGTGGGCCGGGCATCAAACAGCCTTCCTATCTTTATGGTACCATCCACATGATACCCTCAGATGATTACTTCCTTCCCAAAGGAACCCTAAGTGCCATCGAAGCAAGTCAAAACATGGTTTTTGAAATCGACATGAAAGACATGAGCGATGTGTCTGCCCTCTTTGGTATGATGGGAAAAATCTTCATGAAAGACGGTGTAACCCTCAAAACGCTGCTTACCACAGAAGAATACCAGCTGGTGGAAAATCATTTTAAAGATATGGGCCTGCCAATCTTTTTTTTAGAGCGCATCAAGCCCATGTTTTTGAGCGCTTTTGCTACCAGTGATATGAATCCCAATTCACTCAAAGATGGTTCCATCAAATCTTATGAGATGGAGTTTTATGAGATCAGCCAGGATCGCAACATGACCACCGGAGGACTGGAAACCATCGACTTTCAGGTCAGTGTTTTTGATTCCATTCCGTATAAAGAACAAGCCAAAATGCTGGTAGAAAGTTTAAAGACCCTGGATGAGGACAATGGCGAGTTAGATAAACTTGTGTCCCTATACAAGGCACAGGACATCGATGCCATGGTAAATACCATGTCTTCAGAAAATTCTGAACTGGCCCCCTACGAAGACATCCTCCTCAATGGTCGCAACAAAACCTGGATTCCCCAGATCATTCAGCAAGCCAAGTTACAAACCACCTTTTTTGCAGTCGGTGCCGGACACCTGGCAGGCAGCAATGGAGTGATCCACCTGTTGAGGAAGGAAGGATACAAGGTGAAGCCGGTTAAATGATATTGACCGGGGTTCGGGGTACTTGTCCCTTTGCCGGGCACCGGTGTAGGGAACGGAGCATCTGGGAACTTGTCATGTCTTACGCGGGTATGTAGGTATTGCTAAAAAGCCGTAGTATTCCACCAACAAATATTTGGGGACAAGGTCATTTTTACGAGCAAAACAAAATAATATTCCACTATTTAACCCAAGGAATACAAAATTATATTTGGCATTTGTTATTTTTCACTCCATGATCCTTATTGCGACAAGGGGATAGGAAGTCAAAACACAACAAAAAAAATAGAAAATGACCATGATAATTGCTTGTAATGATAGGCTTTTCCTTGTTTTTCTTTACTTTTGTGGCCTATTTGACCCGGGGGATTCGGGTCGGGAATTGCAATTGACCAAATTAAGCAAAACATTATGCAAAACAATGAAATTTACTTTGTGCCTTTAATGGGGCTCATTGGACTGATTTTTATGATGTGGAAAGCGCGGTGGGTAGTAGCCCAGGACGCCGGTACAGGAAAAATGCAGGAAATAGCATCCGCGATTGCAGACGGATCATTGGCCTTCTTAAAAGCAGAATGGAGGGTCTTATTTATTTTTGGGTCTGTGGTTTCTGTCATCCTTGCATGGTCTGGTACCCTGGTTGAAAGTTCACACTGGTTGATCGGTGTTGCTTTCATCATCGGTGCTGTGACTTCTGCTTTTGCAGGATATGTAGGTATGAACATTGCCACAAAAGCCAACGTACGTACAGCACAAGCAGCCAGAACCAGTCTGAAACAAGCACTGAAAGTTGCTTTTACAGGTGGCACGGTTATGGGACTGGGTGTAGCCGGCTTGGCAGTAATGGGACTCAGCATCCTGTTCATTATTTTTTACAACATGTTTGTGGGCGATTCAGGTGATGTCAACGGCTTACCTATGGAAAAAGCCCTGGAGGTATTGGCTGGCTTCTCATTGGGAGCTGAATCCATTGCCTTGTTTGCCCGAGTTGGTGGTGGTATCTATACCAAAGCTGCCGATGTTGGGGCTGACCTTGTGGGTAAGGTAGAAGCCGGTATTCCTGAAGATGATCCGCGCAACCCTGCTACCATTGCCGACAACGTTGGTGACAACGTAGGAGACGTAGCCGGTATGGGCGCTGACTTATTTGGTTCCTTTGTGGCCACCATCCTTGCTACCATGGTATTGGGAAGAGAAATCATTTCCAACGACAACGTTGGAGGTATGGCTCCTATCCTTTTACCTATGTTTCTTGCAGGATTGGGCTTGTTGTTTTCAGCCGTTTCTACTTTTTTCGTAACGATTAAAGATGAAAAGGGTGATGTGCAAAACGCCTTAAACATGGGTAACTGGTCGGCCATCTTAATGACAGCCGTAGTTTCATACCCCATTGTAATGACTTACATGCCTGCCCAAATGGAAATCAGAGGGGTAAGCTTTACCAATCTCAATGTATATTTTGCCATCATCCTTGGGTTGGTTGTTGGCGCCATTATATCCTGGATTACTGAGTACTATACCGCCATTGGTAAAAGGCCGGTAAGTTCCATCGTACAACAATCTTCTACTGGTCACGCTACGAACATCATTGGCGGACTTTCTGTAGGTATGGAATCTACCCTGGTGCCTATGATCGTTTTGGGTGCCGGTATCTTTATTTCTTACTTCCTTGCCGGCTTGTACGGTGTGGCTATTGCCGCAGCCGGTATGATGGCTACCACCGCAATGCAGTTGGCCATCGACGCCTTTGGACCTATTGCAGACAACGCAGGTGGTATTGCCGAGATGAGCGAATTGCCCAAAGAAGTAAGAGAACGTACCGACATTCTGGATGCTGTTGGTAATACCACTGCTGCTACCGGTAAAGGATTTGCCATTGCATCTGCGGCCTTGACAGCCCTTGCCTTGTTTGCAGCCTTTGTTGGATTGACCGGCATTACCTCTATTGATATCTATAAGGCCGACGTTTTAGCCGGCTTGTTTATTGGTAGTGTGATTCCTTATATCTTCTCTTCCCTTGCTATCGCAGCAGTAGGAAGGGCTGCCATGAAAATGGTGGAAGAGGTAAGACGTCAGTTCCGCGAAATTCCAGGCATCATGGAAGGTACAGCAAAACCTGAATACGACAAGTGTGTAGACATTTCAACCCAGGCATCTCTGAAAGAAATGATGGCACCCGGACTAATTGCTTTGATAGTTCCTGTGATTGTAGGTTTTACCTTCGGTCCGGAAGTACTGGGTGGTTGTCTGGCCGGTGTTACTGTTTCGGGTGTTTTGATGGGTATCTTCCAAAACAACGCAGGTGGAGCTTGGGACAATGCAAAAAAATCATTTGAAAAAGGAGCTGAAATCAATGGTGAAATTCACTACAAAGGCTCTTCTCACCACAAAGCAGCGGTGACAGGAGACACAGTAGGTGATCCATTCAAAGACACTTCAGGTCCATCAATGAACATCCTGATCAAGTTGATGTCGATTGTATCACTGGTCATTGCACCACACATCAATATCAATAATCACACAGCTTTGTTCTCCATGAGGCCTCACACCATCGAAAGTCAGCCTTATAAGATGTCAGAAAGCAAAGACACCTATAAAATGCCTCAACACGAGGTAAAATAAAAGTAGGTCAACGATATAAAAAAGCCGGTTCCGTTTGGGATCGGCTTTTTTTTTGTCCACCCAAAATGGAAAAGGAAAATATCGGCAATCATTTTTTAGCTATAAAAAAGGCCGATGGTTTTGCAACCACCGGCCTTGACTAATTCACTGTAAGCCCACTAAGGCATCACTACTGTGTCTATGACGTGGATGACACCATTGCTTTGGTATACATCTTTGATGGTCACTTTTGACTTATTTCCCTTTTGGTCAGCTACTACCAGATCTTTGCCCACCATCATCAACGTTAGCTTACCTCCCTGTACGGTTGAGAGTTCCAGCTTACCCATGTTTTTGGTCATTTCCTTCATGATCATCTTACTGTCGTAAATACCTGCTACCACATGGTAGGTAAGGATGGTGGTGAGGTCCTTCTTGTTCTCTGGTTTTACCAAAGATTCTACTGTACCTTTCGGCAGCTTATCAAAAGCATCATTGGTGGGAGCAAAGACTGTAAAGGGTCCCTTTGACTCGAGTGTGGCCACTAGATCAGCTGCCTTTACCGCCGTTACCAGGGTAGTATGGTCTTTGGAGTTGACCGCATTTTGTACAATGTTTTTAGAAGGGTACATGGCGGCTCCACCCACCATCACGGTGCGTTCCATTTGTGCCTGTAATACTATACCAGAAGTCATTAAGCCCAGGGCTAAAAAAAGTTTTTTCATTTTCATGTTTTTAAAATTTGATGAATGTGTTTGAAAGGATATACGACTGTAATGGTGAAATTGGATTTAAAAAAAAAAATATCCAAAAACCAGGTGTAAACCCTCAGCTAAAAGCTATAACTAAAGTTACATTGACCGCAAGCCCTATATCCTATACTTTTACCAAAAAAACCAATGACAACCTTTCGTCAAAAAGCATCTGATATATGGACAGAGCTCGGCATCGAGATTTCAACCCTGCTTATCATTGTCATAGTCACCATCGGTACCTGGATGGTGCTCAATTATAAAGCAGGTTCACAGATCACCTCGTTTTTTACCAACCTTGAAAAAAACAAAGAGATCAGAAATCAAAGCCATGACCTCTGTGGTGATACTTCTCCCTTTAACCGACAAATAAGGCTAAACGCCGCCAGGGTAGACAACTACCAGGAAGCTTCCAAACAATTATTGATCGTAATGTACCGAAACTACATGCCCAATGTAACCCTGTTTCCCATATTTACAGGACTGGTGGGCATTCTCACCCTCATCATAGCCCAACAAAGCTGGGCCAAAGTATCGGCCGGAGTGAAAAGCCTTTTTCTGCTCTTTGTATTATTATCCGGTTTGTTTGGCTTATATCCGGATATCTTTCACCAAAAGGAAGCCATAGATAAAAATTTACAAACCTATATTGAAATGGAAAAAATGCAAATCAGAGGCTCCGAAATAAATCTTTCCTGTTTGACAGATTCTATCCAAATAAACAAAGTCATACAACAAAATACAGAAATCATAGCCAAGCTGAATTACTACTTCAATGTTCAAAAATCAGGCCTCGACATCAACAACATCAAGGTACCCGGCACTCAATAATCATGTTTACTTTCATTTGCAAAGCTGAATCACACCTGGTGGCGAGGATTGATGTTTACCATAAAATGACCACCTCCATTCAATTGTCGCTGCATGGCACCGCCCTGCCCTATCCCCAAGGCATTCGTTGTCATCAAATTGAATTGGGTAAAGGCAAAGATCTATTCAATAAGATTCTCTGCATCGCCATCCAGGTCCATGCCACCAAGCCAGATGATGTTCATTGCCAGGCCATCCTAACCCTAAACGATGGCTGCCGGGAAGAACGACACGCCCTGATTTCGGGTCAAATGGAAAAGGACAAACCCTGGGTTTCGAATTTGTTTATGTTGATTTTTAAGAGAAATCGGGGTACGTAGGTGCGCAAGATTTTGCGCACCTACATACCCCACAAATCCATCTTTCATTTTCTGCTTTTTCCGTATCTTTGCAGCCTGAAATAAAAGACCATGTACAGAACACACGACTGCGGACAATTGAGAATCAGTGATGTAGGAAGCCAGGTAACCCTCTCCGGTTGGGTGCAAAAGGCCCGAGATTTGGGAGGCATGACCTTCCTTGACCTGAGAGACCGATATGGTATCACCCAGGTAGTGTTCAACATGGATGAGAATGCAGAATTGTGCCAGGAAGCCCGCAAGCTGGGCAGAGAGTTTGTGGTACAAATTACCGGTACAGTCCGCGAACGTAGCAGCAAGAACCCCAACAGGGCCACTGGAGACATAGAAGTGGAAGCGGCAACACTGAAAGTACTCAATGTCTCTGCTACCCCACCCTTTACCATCGAAGACAATACGGATGGAGGTGATGACCTTCGCATGAAATACAGATACCTCGACCTGAGAAGGACACCGGTTCAAAACAACATCATCTTCAGAAGCAAACTGGCCCTCGAGTCGCGCAAGTACCTCGACAGTCAGGGCTTTATAGAAGTGGAGACGCCCTTCCTCATCAAGTCAACACCAGAGGGTGCGAGAGACTTTGTAGTACCATCGCGCATGAACCCGGGAGAATTTTATGCTTTGCCCCAAAGTCCGCAGACATTTAAACAAATCCTGATGGTGGCGGGTCTTGACAAGTACTTTCAAATTGTAAAGTGTTTCAGGGACGAAGACCTCAGGGCCGATCGTCAGCCAGAATTTACACAGATCGACTGCGAGATGTCGTTTGTACACATCGAAGACATCCTCAACGTGTTTGAGGGCCTGGCCAAACACCTGTTTAAACACACCCTCAACATCGACCTGGGAGAATTTCCACGCATGTCGTACGACGAAGCCATGCAGCGATATGGCAGTGATAAACCCGATCTCCGCTTCGGAATGGAGTTTGTAGAACTCAACGACATAGCCAAGGGCCACGGTTTTTCTGTTTTTGACAGCGCTGAGATGGTTGTTGGCATCTGCGCTGAGGGCATTGCAGACAGCTACAGCAACAAAGACATCAAAGACCTTACAGAATGGCTACAAAGGCCTCAAATAGGTGCCAAAGGCCTCGTATACGTCAAATTTCAAGCCGATGGCATCAAATCTTCGGTTGGCAAATTTTATTCGGATGAGCAACTCCAGGCCTGGGGTGAAAAATTGGGTGCCAAACAGGGAGATGTTTTGTTTATCCTGAGCGGTGAAACCGAAAAAACAAGAAAACAGCTCAACGAGCTCCGTCTCGAACTGGGCCGAAGGATGGGACTGATGAAGGCGGGCGAATTCAAACCACTCTGGGTTATCGACTTTCCGCTCCTGGAATGGGATGAAGATGCTCAGCGTTTCTTTGCCATGCACCACCCCTTCACCTCACCTAAACTGGCTGACATCCCACGTATGATGAACGGCGACCACGAGACCATGAAAAGTCTTCGCGCTGATGCCTATGACCTTGTGATCAACGGGGTGGAAATCGGAGGTGGCTCGATCCGTATCCACGATCGCGAGCTCCAGTCCAAAAACTTTGACCTCCTGGGTTTCTCTAAAGAGGAGGCGGAACACCAGTTTGGATTCCTGCTGGGTGCCTTCGAATATGGAGCTCCTCCACACGGTGGTATTGCCTTTGGTTTTGACCGTCTTTGTGCCGTGCTCAATGGTGTCAATTCTATCCGAGATTTCATAGCCTTCCCTAAAAACAACCAGGGCCGCGATATGATGATTGATGCTCCTTCTACCATCCATGATGCGCAGCTGAAGGAGTTGAATCTGAATGTGGTAAAGAAGTAGACAGGTATTGGAGGTATCCGGCAACGGCTGTCCGGCAACCGCTGTCCGGTAGCTGACATTTGTAATTGAAATCCGTAAAGAGCTGCCCGTTGTGGTATTTATTAATTTCTTTCAAGGCAGATTTGGCCACCATTTAGAATATTAAGAGCATTGAGTGGCATTAAGCTTAATTTTTCTCCTATAAATCATAATGTGTCTTATTGCTCTTAATGCGTGTGCCTATAAAACGCAGTTTTGTAGTGCATTTTAAAAGAAAGTACTTTTCTCGTTTATTAGTGAAAAAAAATTGTGGGGTTGTAATTCGTAAGGAATCCCATGTATAGACTTTACTCATTTGGAAGAGATTGGTATTTTCTACTTAAACATTTAGAGCATTGAGTGGCATTAAGATTTGATACTCTCCACAATACTTAATGTGTCTTAATGACCTTAATGTGTGTGCCTATAAAACGTAGTTTTGTAGAGCATTTCAAAAGAAAGTACTTTTCTCGTTTATTAGTAAAAAAAATTTTGTGGGGTTGTAATTCGTAAGGAATCCCATGTATAGACTTTACTCATTTGGAAGAGATTGGTATTTTCTACTTAAACATTTAGAGCATTGAGGTGCATTAAGC
>CALMSX010000079.1 GCA_937872515.1 uncultured Bacteroidota bacterium | reverse complement strand
AGCATTGTCGGAGCTGTCCCATTCACCACTGAGGGTCAAAAGGTCGCACATAGGTTGTTCACACCTGATAATGGGCGGCAATTTGTCTTCTGCATAAATAACACCCCAGCAGCTATTGCCTGTTTGCGGGTCAGAAACGGTAACGTTGTAAATGCCCGGAGTTGTAATTTCATTTCCTGTAATACCGGCTATGGTAACTACATAGTCATCATAACAGCCATAAGGTCCACCTTCCAATACCATATCTGCGCCTACGATGGCAGAGCAATTTTCATCTAAAGAAAGGTTGATTCTATTATTACAAGCAAGTGCCGTAGTTGGGTAAGGGTATTCCTGAATAAAGACCTGATAAGAACAATTAACAGGGCCATTGCCATAGTAGTCAAACACTTCAAAGGTCACTGTTACAGGTGAGTCGTCTTTGTGTACAAAGGTACCTGGTAGTGGTCCTCCTGTTTGATTGATAACCGGATCTCCGCCACAATTGTCTGTAACCTGTGGTAATGGGAATTGGGCAAAAAGTCCACAATCTCCCGGCGGCAGGATGATGGTTTGATTGGGCGGACAAACTACAGTTGGTAGTCTGTTGTCGCCTATCAGGATAGCCTGACTAAAGGTATTGGGCGGACAAACAGGATTTGCAGTAGTTGTAAAAGTACCTACCGGGAAGGGGTTAGTAGCAGTTGCATTCGTAGTTGAATTGTCTAGTACATTAACCCCGCCGTAAATCCAATCGTTTACATTAAAGTAATTGCCGGTAATATTGGCATTGTTTTTTCTATATACCCAACCATCCATGTATTCCCATGCAAGGCCGGTTCCACTTTGATTGATTTCACCAAATACGTCAATCACATCGCCGTTGCAAAATAATTCTACGGCATCATCTCCGTTGACTTGAAAGTCAAAGGCCAGATAATCAGCAGGGAAACCAAAATAATTTTGAAAGTCAATGCCATTGGCTGCAGCATAGATATAGGTGCCCTTGGCAACAAAGTCTGCAGGGAAGTTAAATTCTATGCCATCACTACCACCTCCGTTATTCGCTACTCCTATGCCGTATACACTTAGGTCAGCGATATCTGCAAGAGCGTACAATTCAATGGCTTTGGGCTGACCGCCGGTAAGTGGACCATCGATGATACCCGTGATTATCAGGTTTCCACATGCATATACTGTATTGGTAATGGTATAATTGCCTACCTGGGTATTGGTTAGATCAATTTCACCAGTTAAATTATCTAAATCTACATTCGCAGCATTGCCCTGGGTAACGCTGTAAATACCATCTACCCCTGTTGTATGAGATACCACAGGATTTTCTCCTTCAGGACAAAACTCGGTGGCCTGATAAGAGAATTGTGCCGACAACGGTGGTTGGATAAATGTAATGGAAGTGCTGTCTTTTACTGTACCACATATGGCATCAGAAGCTGAATAGTAAAGATACACGCTTCCACCTACCTCTGCTGCTGTAGGTGTATAATTGGAAGTGGGAGAATTGACATTGGAAAAACTGCCAAGTCCTCCGCTCCAAACTCCTGTGCCAGTAGCAGAAAGCCCCACGGTCATCACGCCACATGTTACCTTGCCCGGACCTGCATCTACAACCGGTGATTGTCTTATGGTAACTGTATCCATGAACATAAATGCACAGGCACCTGATCCACCACAAAGACCGGGTGAAAAATTGGCTGTTGGGTAAGGTGGGGTAGCGGTGGCATTGGTTCCTGTGGTTACGTTTGAGTCATCAAGTGCATCTATTCCACTATAACTCCACTGGGAGGGAATATAAACAGAACTGGGACAGCTACCTGAATTTCTATGTCCCCAACCATCGAGGGTTTCCCATGATTGGCCTGTTCCATCTACGCCAACCACTCCATAAGCATCTACAACAGCCCCATTTTGGTACAACAAAACAGCATCGTCTCCATTGTTATTGGCTACACCATTTACAAAATCAGGAGCGAAGCCCATCCATTGGGTAAAGCCGGTAGTTTCTGAAGCTACATAAAAAAAGTCACCTGCCGGAATGGCAACTGCTGGAAATACATAATCCGGCACGCCAGCAGAAGCAGCTCCATTACTCGCGTTTTCGAGTCCAAAAACACTTAAGTTGGGGATTGCCTGGATGGCATACAACTCGATGAACTTAGGTAGACCGCCAGTAAGGGGTCCGTCTAAGATACCGGTTATGATGAGTGAAGGTCCTGTTGTTGAGGCAGGAATTGTATTGGTAATTTTATAAACACCTGCGCCGCTGGTAGCCGGAGTAATAACCCCACTTACTGTATTAATTGAAAGTGGACCACTGCCACTGATGGGCGTGTAGGAGTAAGTTCCGTTTCTTCCAAAGGCATTGTGACTTGGAGACAAAGGTGCACCATTGGTACACAAAACATTTGGATTGTACTGAAATTGAGCCTGATTGGCAGGATAGGTAACACTTACGGCATCATTGGTGGCACCGCAAGAATTGGAAACTGTATAGGTGAGGTTAAAGGTGGTTCCTTCCTGTGCTGCTGTCGGAGTATATGTGGTCATTGGGCTTGCCGCGTTGGCAAAGGTGCCGCTGCCTCCCGACCAGGTACCAGGTACATTGGCCATGGCAGAAAGGTTGACAGGTCCAAAACAAGCTGAAATATCAGAACCGGCATTAACGGTTGGCAATGCAATAACAGAGACCCATACTGTATCAAAATTGGGCTGACATGCACCTGCAACTGTCCAGGTAAGAATTACGGTAGTCCCCACTTCGGAAGGAGCAGGACTATAGGTGGCATTGGGCAAAGCTGCGTTATTGAAACTTCCGGCTCCTCCTGACCAGGTACCAGTTCCTGTTGCTGACAACTGGAAGGAACTGTTGGAGCATACACTGCCGCCCTGGCCTTCGTTTACCGGAGCACCATTGTTGATGATAAACTGGGCGGTATCTGTTTGAATACAACCCGGATAGGCCGGTGTAATACCATCCAAAGATACATTTCCGATGTCTTCTCCCTCATACGCCAGTGTGATGGTAGTAGGCCCTGCCGGCAAACCGGAAGGATTGAATGAGCTACCGGTTACTCCGGATCCTGACCAGTTATAAGTGCCCGTACCCCCATCTCCAGAAATGTCTGCTGTAAGTGTTACAGCGCCTTGACCTGCACAGTTGAGGAAGGGACCCAAATTGTCTACAAATACATCCGGGTAGGCGCAGATATTGGTAATGGAATCTTCCAGTAAGCCATCAATGCTGATATAGGCTTTATATCCTACATTGTCAAGATGGGTAAAGCTACTTACATAAGTGCCGGGTGTAACTTCTGTGAATGATAAATTGGGCAAGCCAATACATCCTGTACAAACCGCCGTAACCAAGGCACCTGCAGGTCCGGTTACTGTTATTTCTTCGCCAAAGGTTCCGTCATTTCCAGCCAGTGATGCATCGTTGTTACAAGAACAGGGGTCGGTGATGGTAACGGTTACTGTAGGCTCTTGTTGTGAACAAGCCCCTGGATCTTCCACAACTTCCACGACTGTACACGCAGAGCCATTTTGTGAATCCGTAACTGTCAGCGCCACATTACCGGCTCCGGCTGATCCAGCCTGAAGTCGGAAAAATGATGGACTGCCATAAGGAACATTGGTGGCCGGTGTATTACCATTTAATAAAACCGTACCGGATGAAACCGATACATTGTAACCCTGATTACCTAAATTAACACCTGTTGGATCCAGGGTAAACCAAATATAATCATCCGTATTGGATGAAGTTTCGTTGTTGTTTTCGCAGTGTACATCGAGCAAGCCGGTTGAACTGAGGTCGCAAGGTCCACAGGTAGTGATGGTAACTACTGCAGCTCCAGTAAGGTTGGCGGGAGCAACAGGGCATCCGTTGCTGTCTTTGACCGACACCAGTGTAAAGGTTGTTGTTGAGTTAACCACCAAAGAAATGGGGCTTCCACTCATATAAGAATTAAAGGCATAATTGGTGGTGCCGTCTGTGATGATTACAGAATCTGGCGCCACACCGCCTGTAATGGTAACAATCAAAGGAATATCGGCTGTATTGCCTTCTCCACAAAAACTACCATCTCCTGAAATTACAGCGGCTGTTGGTCCGGTAGCAGTACCTGTTATATTGATATTGTCAATACCAACCCATTCATCATTGCCTACAGCATTAGAGGTAATAATCCTGACCTGAACCAGGGCCTGGTTGTCACAGGCAGAGGGCAGGGTGGCTGAAACGGCAGTAACCAGGGTGGCTAGGCTGGGTCCTGTGGTGGCATCCGATACAAAGCCGGCCGGCACATTGGTAAAATTGCCTGTATTGCCAATTCTGTACTGAAGAGCTACCGCCTGGATGGCATTGTCTGTTGAGCCATCAATGTCTCTTAAGTCGTAGCTTACCAGAATGGAAGCCATACAGGTAGTGTTCAAAGAAATAATTATGTTGGGGGCATCGGCTGTTCCTGAGCCCTGAAGAGCAACAACAGGATCCGTAATTTCAAATTCTGCTACACCCCCGGCTGTATTGGTGTTGGGGTTGGTCTGGTTGGCGGTAACGTTGACTGTGACGGTACCTTCGCCCAACAAGGTTTGTGGGTCAACCCCTGTGGTGGTGGTAATGTCATCACCACGGTAGCCAATGATGCCGGGTACTCCGGTCCAAACATTGTTGGTGGTAATCAGAGAAGTAGTAGCCCAGTTTTGGGAAAATGGGAGGGTTTGGGGAGTTTGTGCCTTGATATTCAATGAATAAATCAAACACAATAGCCCTGCCAATAGAATTTTGGTTCTGCTCATGAGTCGGTTGGTTATTAAACGAACACAAAATTAACCAATTCACGCCGTTTTACCTAACGAATCGGCGTAAATTCAATGTTAAATCTTATTAATTATGAAAGACTTACGACAAAAAATACATTATCAATACTTGTATTTCTTATCGCTTGTAAACTACACTATTATGATCTGCATTAAGGGTAGCAATGGCATCCATTGGCAAAGTTACCATGTCAGGAACATGGCCGATGGGAAAACCATAAATGGCAGGAATTTTCACTTTTTCAACGAAATCCTGTATTGTTTCCATTAAAGTAAAGGAATTTTCTTCTGGTTTTGGCTGACAATCATGGAACAAACCAAATATTATTCCGCGGGCTTTTTTGATATCGGTGGCTTGCAGCAATTGGGTAAACATGCGGTCGATGCGGTAGGGCTTTTCACCAATTTCTTCCATGAATACTATCTTATTCTTATAGCTGGGAGCAAATGAGGTGCCTGCCATAGCAGACAAAAGGGTCAGGTTCCCACCCGTAAGTCTACCCTCGGCCTGTCCGCTGTATAAAGTAAGAGCAGGTTGGCGATAGGTTTCATCTTCTTGTTCATGAGACAGAATTTCTACCTCTTTTTGGTCACTGAAAAAGACTTGCCGGAGATTATCTGCGGTAAAAGCACTAAAGATTTGGCTGGAAGCTACCGGGCCATGATAGGTTTTAAGGCCTGCTTCTTTGTAAAAAGCATGGTGCAGGGCTGTAATGTCGCTATAACCAACCAATACCTTCGGATTTTTTCGAACCAAATCATAGTTGATGTGCGGCAAGATTCGGGTGCAGCCGTAGCCCCCTCTCAGGCACCAGATGCCTTTGATTTCTTTATTGGCAAACATGTAATGGAGGTCGTCGAGCCGCTCCTGGTCACTGGCAGAAAAATAACCTTGTTTTTTCAGGGCAATATCATTGTAAACCGGTACCAGTCCCAGGTTTTGCATATTGGCAATGGCATTGACTACCTTTTCTGCAGCTACAGGGCCTGCCGGGGCAATTAAGCCCACCTTATCTCCGGGATTTAATGCAACCGGTGTTTTCAGGGAATAATTTGTTGCTTGCATAGATTGAACGGGGGCCAAACCCAAACTGAGTAAGGAGGCTTGTAATCCCTTGTTGAATGTCCTTCTTTTCATGGTGCTGAACTACATCATTGCTACCACAATATTAAGCAAATAAATCCTGGACTCGTCTATCGTTTATTCGTAACGCAGAGCCTCGATGGGATCCAACTTAGCTGCCTTGAGTGCCGGGTATAGACCTGACACAATACCCACCACAATGCATACTATGATGCCAAGGGTAATCCAGGCCCAGGGTATGAAAAACCGACCTTTAATGATGAGGGTAATACCATAACCCATGCCAATGCCCAGGACGATGCCTACCACCCCACCTAACAGGCAAATAACGATGGCCTCGGTCAGAAACTGGATCAGGATGTTATTGCTGGTAGCTCCAAGGGCCTTTCTGACCCCAATTTCTTTGGTGCGCTCCGTAACGGAGACCAACATGATGTTCATCAAACCAATGGAGGCTCCCAATAGGGTTAGCATGGCAATGATGACCGTACTCAACCTCAGGGTAGATGTCATTTCCTTTAATTTCTGCAGGATGGAGTCACTCTTTCGAATTTCAAAATCGTTTTGATCCAGGGCACTCAGTTTCCGGATATTGCGCATAATACCGGTGGCTTTATTGATGGCTGCATCTACCATGGTGGCATTCGACATAGCGATACTCACACTATAGTTTTTATCGGCAAATCCATATCTGAATTTGGCAGGAAGTAAGGGTATATAAACAACCCTGTCGCCCCCTCCTCCGGAGCCACTACCCTTTTTCTTTAGTACACCAATGACTTCATAGCGATCTGAATTAACAGAAATGGATTTCCCCAACGCTTTTTCAGGCTTGTCATCAAAAAGTTTTTTTACGATGTCAGCTCCCAGGATTACCTTATTGTTTTCATTGATCGAAAAGTTCCTGCCCATTTCTAATTCAAGGGAGGAGGTGGTAAAGTAATTTTCGTCAATGCCAAAAACATTCACATTGGGGTTTGTTTTTTCTTCTCCCCACTTTATGGTGGCGCCCGATTCACATCTTGTTTCAATTGAAACATGGGCCCCACTATACCTGAACTTGTCTTTAAACTCCACTGCCTGCTCAAAGGTAATGGACGGAGATTCAACCTGTTTTTTACCATCCTTGGTTGTCTTTATAGTCTCATCGGCTGGTCGTATCCTAAAAGTGTTAGCTCCCATTCGGTTGAAATTGTCGCTCATTGAAAACAAGATGGCGTCAATGGCAGTCAGAATGCCTACCAGGCAGGTTATGCCCACTGCAATGATGAGCAGGGTAAGCAGCGACCTCAATAAGTTGTTTTTGATCGATGTAAGCGCCTCCTTGATGTTTTCTGTAAATTCCACGGCAACAAATTTCCACACTAAGGTAAGTGAAATTTAGGCTTTGGCTGTTAATTTCAGATCAGTGCCAATTTTATTTTCGACCAGTGTAAGGGTTTTATCTATTAGTCTTCAACCGGTTCAGGGTTGTTACCATCTGCTGCTCCCGGGTAAACCCAGAAATTATTGATGCCTTCACCTTGCAAAATTTGAACCTGCTGGAGGTTGAGCAATTCCAATAAAGCTAAAAAAGTCACCAATGCATGGATCCTGTTTTCAGCATTTTCAAACAAGCCGGCAAAGTCGACCCTTTCTTTGGTTCTTATGGAATCGAGGATGTAAAGTTGCTGGTTTTCTATGGTATAACCATACTTTACTATGGTGTGTATCGGCTTGTTTTGCTGTTGCTCAAACCGCTCCATGATTTTTTGGAAGGTTAGCAGCAGCTTGTACAATGACAATGACTCCAGTTCTAAATCTACCAGGGCCTTTCCTGCAATCATCTTTAGTTCTGTGGCAGCATCGCCTCTGTGGTGCCTAGACAATCGAATGTCTTCAAGAGAGGCAAAATCATCTACCACCTCTTTAAAACGTTTGTATTCCAGCAAGCGTTGAGCCAGTTCCTCTCTGGGGTCAATCTCATTGCCCAACTCATCCAGCTCCTTGCGCGGGATCAGCATCTTTGCCTTGATACGCATCAGGGTGGCTGCTACCAGAATAAATTCACTGGCTACATCAATGTTGAGGGTCTCCAGTTCTTTGATATAAGATAAAAAATCGTCAGTGATTTTGGCAATAGGAATGTCATTGATGTCCAATTCATCTCTTTCGATGAAGAACAACAACAGGTCAAAAGGACCTTCGAATCGTTCGGTTTTAATGGTATACGTTTGCAATCGCAGTTATTTTATACGTACATTTCATCAGCGGCTGCCATAGCAGCCCCAATGACTCCGGCAGCATTCTGCAAAGAAGCAGGTTCAACCGGTGTTTTAAGGGTGAGGTAATTTTTGTAGGAAACAAAGTCTTTACTTACGCCCCCACCAATGATAAACATGTCGGGAGAAAGGTAAAAGTCGAGCATTTTGAGGTATTCATTGAGTTCTGCACCCCATACCTTCCAGGACAGTTTTTTGGTCTCCCTTGCACTGTTGGAAGCATACTTTTCAGCCACCGATGTTTTGTATTTCAGGTGACCAAATTCAGTATTGGCCAGCAATTTTCCATCTTTAAAGGGAGCAGATCCGATGCCCGTACCAAGGGTTAAAAAAATAACAAAACCCTTTTTCTTCTTCCCCCTGCCAAACTTCATTTCAGCCAGGCCCGCCGCATCAGCATCATTGATCACAAATACGTGCTTTCTAAAAGCTTTGCTGTACCTGTCTACAATGGGATACGCCAGCCAGGATTTGTCGATGTTGGCAGCACTGAGTACACAACCATCTTTTACTACAGATGGAAAGCCTATGCCTATCTTTTCACCTCCATACTTCAGCTTTCTTTTGAGTTCTTTGATGACCAAAAGTACAGCTTCCGGGGTTGCCGGTTTAGGCGTTTTGATTTTCATCCTTTCCGTAAGCAATTTTCCGGTTTTTGGATCTACTATGGCACCTTTAATGCCCGTTGCGCCTACATCAATACCAAGGATACCTTCTGTTATCATGGTCTGTTTATTTAATTACCCTTACTTTTAAAATCTTCACATCTTCCAATGGTCGGTCTGCACCATCCGTTTGAACAGCAGCAATTTTGTCGATGATGTCCAATCCTTTAACGATTTGGCCAAATACGGTATAATCTTTATCTAAAAATGGAGTACCGCCCTGGGTAGTCAGGATTTCACGCTGTTCGGCGGTATATTTATAACCTTTCTGCCACTCCATTTGATCCAATTGCGCTGCACTGAGTGGCTTCCCTTGCACCAGGTAAAATTGAGAACCGGATGATCTTTTTTCCGGATTCACTGCATCTCCCTGTCTGGCAGCCGACAAAGCTCCTTTGATGTGAATCAATCCATCAACAAATTCAGCCGGCACGGTATATCCTGGTCCTCCAACGCCTAAACGTTGACCCTTTTTTGCATTCTTGCTGTCGGGATCTCCTCCCTGGATCATAAAGCCATTGATTACGCGGTGAAACAGCATGTTGTCGTAGTATTCTGTTTCTGCCAATTTTATAAAGTTATCCCTATGTTGAGGAGTACTGTCGTGTAATTTTATTGTGATAGAACCCAGTGTCGTTTCCATTTCTATCAGGCAGTCGTGCGGAGCTTCAAATATCAGTTCTTTTTCCATGGTGTGTGTTTTCTTGCCCTTTGTGGCTGTTAATTTTACAGTATATTTTCCTGAGGTAATGTATTTGTGTTTAGGTGAAATCTCGGTGGAGGTTGTACCATCTCCAAAGTCCCATAAATACGTTTCTGCCTTTTTCGACTGGTTGTCAAAATTTACCTTGGCCGGTGCTGTATTGTCCTTGGTGTTGACCATAAAACTGGCCATAGGTTTGGCACAGGATGTAAGAAAGACCAGCAGAAAAAACAGGTAAATATTTACTTTTTGAAACATGGGCTAAATCTGATTTCTATTTATTTTCTAAGAGTTAATTTTATTCCTTCCCGCGACCCAAAAAAGGTTGACTTTCCTTGATTTGATCCCAAAAAGGCAGACAAAATTAAATATTTCCAACGCAGCCTGCACAAGACAGGCTGTATTTAAAATATTTTATCATTTAACCTGTTTCAGATCAATGATTTAAGTAATTTTTTGGCCTTCATAATGTCGTAATGAAGCACCCTGTCGGCCTCAAGAGTCGGTATTTGGCCTCGAAATTGGGCATACAACTCTTTGGTTTTTTTACCCGCCTTCTCCACTTCCCTGAAATCAAGGGCCTGAAAGGCAACAATTGCCTCAATGGCCACAACCGTATTTAGGTTTTCACTAACCCTAAGCAATCGGGTGGCTCCGTTGGCTGCCATGCTAACATGGTCTTCCTGTCCCCTGCTTGAAACGATGCTGTCTACCGAACTGGGTGAACACAGCTGCTTGTTCTGGCTAACCACTGAGGCGGCTGTATATTGGGCAATCATCATACCCGAAGAGAGTCCGGGATTGGGTGTGAGGTAGGGTGGCAGGCCTCTCTCGCCGTGGATGAGCTGAAAAATCCTTCTTTCAGCAATATTGCCCAGTTCAGCCAAGGCAATGCACAAATAGTCAATCACCAGGCCCAGGTTTTGGGCGTGGAAATTTCCCGCAGAAAGAATGAGGTCTTCTTCATGGGCAACATTGGGATTGTCGGTAATGGCATTCAATTCATTTTCAACCACCTCTTTTACATGGGCAATGGCCGTATGAGAGGCCCCATGCACTTGCGGAATACACCTAAATGAATAAGGATCCTGAACGCTGTATTTTTTATTGCCTGTTAGTTTGCTACCCTTGAGCAGGCTTAACACCTCAGCGGCTACGGTCGATTGACCCTGGTGGTTTCTGATTTTACCAATCAGAGGGTGAAATGGATCGGTGCTGCATCCAAAAGCCTCGAGCGAAACGGCGGCAATGCGATTGCCATAATCCAATGCCTTAATGGCTGCATCTACCCCCGTGATGGCATGGGCCAAAGTAAATTGTGTTCCATTGAGCAGGGCCAATCCTTCCTTGGCGCCCAGCGTATAAGGGTGGGCATCGATGGCTTTAAAAGCCTTTGGAGTATCCATCATTTTGCCCTTAAAATAACATTGGCCTTCACCTATCAGCATCAGACTTAAATGCGCCAATGGTGCCAGATCTCCGGATGCGCCCAGGGAGCCTTGCTCATAGAGAACGGGCACCATGCCTTCATTAAATAGGTGAATCATATGCAATACCAATGATTTGCGCACCCCGGAATAAGCCTTGCTCAGATTGATGATTTTTAATAAAAAAATGAGCTTACAGATTTCGGGATCCACCTGGGGGCCAGTGCCGCATGCATGAGATCGCACCAGGTTCAATTGTAGTTCAGACAGTTCGTGCGATCCAATTTTTATATTGCATAGGGAGCCAAATCCCGTGTTTATGCCATAATAAACGGCATCTTTTTGGCTGATCTTATGTTCAAGAAATTTGCGGTTGGCATCCAGTTTTTTGGCCAGTCCTCCATCCAACTTTAGTTGCAATTGGGGATCTTCCAATGCTGACAAGACTTGCTGGATAGAATAACTGACATCCTTAATGGTGAATAATGCGGCCATTTTCTGAAATTTGCCGCAAATATAGCCCGCTTTTGTGGAAAAGAGTTTATCGAAGTGAGATGGCTTGTTGTTCCATTTAAGGGAGGCGTTGTATCTTAGGCTTATGAAACTCAATCTTCCTTCCTATCTCAAACCCGGCCCTGGCGTTGTCATTACCGGTGCTTTCATTGGTCCGGGCACTGTAACCCTGTGTTTGATGGCAGGTGTTACAAGCGGGGTTTCCCTGCTTTGGGCCTTGTTATTTTCCACCTTTGCCACCATTTTATTGCAAGACATGGTGGTGAGGCTGGCCTTGCAAAGTCAACAAACACTGGAGACATTGATCCTTCATCAAATCAAAAATCCGTTGACTCAAAGGATGATGGCCATATTTATTTTTGTGGCCATTATTGTTGGCAACTCGGCCTACCAAAGTGGGAACCTGGCAGGAACCAGTTTGGGAATCAACTTTATCTTTCCTTCCTGGAAGATCGCTTGGGTTTGCTTTTTTGTGGCCATGTTTTGTATTATGGTCTTACTGACCAGTAACAGCAAAAGGTTTAAAAACATGCTGGGATTGATGGTTTTGGCCATGAGTATATCTTTTTTAGCCATGGCCTTATATTTTTGTCCTGATGCCGTTTCCCTTATCAAAGGCCTTTTGCTGCCAACGCTGGAAGACGGCCAACTCATGTTGGCCCTGGGTCTGGTCGGAACCACAGTAGTACCTTATAATTTGTTTTTACACTCCTCCCTTTTATTTAATGCCCCGGTGGCGGACCTTCCTGCTCTCAGAAAAGAAGGGGCATTTTCTATTTTTGTGGGTGGTTTAATAAGTATGGCTATTGTAATTGTAGGAAATAAAGCCCTGGGCATGGACATCAATAATGCGGTCGATATGGCAGCCGTTTTACAAAATGCCATCGGCAGTTGGTCGCTCATTCTGCTGGGCATTGGACTTTTTGCGGCGGGACTCAGTTCTGCCCTCACTGCCCCTATGGCTGCCGGCAGTGTCGCATCCGGACTTTGGAATTGTTTTTTCAGACCACAAAAAAAAGTAGGTGCTGCCATCTCGGTATCAGTGGTATTTATTGGGGCCTATGTGGCCATCACCCAGGTAAACAACCTTTGGGTCATTAAAACGGCACAGGTGATCAATGGTTTGTTGTTACCTGTTTTTATTATATTTATACTCTGGCTGTTAAATGACCGAAGTCTCATGAAAAACAGCAGAAATACCCTGCTATACAATCTCGGAGGATTTTTTGTTCTTTTGGTTAGTCTGGCCCTGGCCATTAAAACCATTATAAGTTTGATCTCATGACAGCCTTACCCATCAACATTGATTGCGGAGAAAACTTCGGTCGCTACCGTTTATTTGACGAGCAACCCATTACTCGTTTGGCTACTTTGGCCAACGTGGCATGTGGGTTTCATGCCGGTGATTATACCTCCATCATCACCACCTTAGAGTTAATGAAAAACAATGGCATTAAAGTAGGAGCCCATCCCTCCTTTCCCGACCTTCAGGGTTTTGGCAGGCGGTATATGCAGATGGAGTTTGATGATTTGGTTTCTTGTATCTTTTACCAGATCGCAACTCTTAAGGGCTTGTGTGAGTCAATGGGTACCAAACTGAATCATGTCAAAGCCCACGGTGCCTTGTACAACGCCAGTTGTGTGCAGGAAAAAGAAGCATTGGCCATGGTCCATGCCGTCAAAAAAGTATCTGCCGACCTCACCGTATTGACAATGCCCGACTCTGTGCTGGAAAAAATCTGTGTGGCAGAAAACTTGCCTGTGAAACGAGAGAGTTTTGCTGACAGGGCCTACCAGACCGATTTGAGTCTTGTTGACCGCAATGTAGCAGGAGCGGTAATCACAGATCCTGAGCAGGTTAAAAAACAGTATGAAGCTTTGTGCAGTGGTTATGTTTTTGATATTCATGGCAACAGGCATTCTATGATGTCCGATACCGTTTGTATACACGGAGATCATCCAGGCTTGGTGGAGATTGGG
Source organism: uncultured Bacteroidota bacterium (assembly GCA_937872515.1). Classification (GTDB taxonomy): domain Bacteria; phylum Bacteroidota; class Bacteroidia; order Chitinophagales; family Saprospiraceae; genus JADKBO01. Next base: position 100,719 of record CALMSX010000079.1, on the reverse strand, counting down.
AAGATGTTTTTTTAATCTATTCCAAAAAATAAAAAAAATGGCCATGGGTTTTAATTCCCAAAACAATAGTTTCCGTGTAAATCAAATTATATAAGTAAGCATCGCTATTGAAGAACCATTTTAAGCTTCATAGAATCTTTAAAAATACTTGTCAATTTTTCGGTTGCTGGGCCATCCTGAGTTGGTCTACCTTTGTCAGAAATTGACACTATTATGCCATCCTATTCGGCTTTTAATCAATTACATCATCAAGACAAGCCTTTGTTATTGGGCAATGTTTGGAACGTACAAAGTGTTCGGGCTTTTGAAAAATCAGGATTTCAGGCCCTGGGCACCTCCAGCGCTGCCATAGCCAATTCTCTGGGATATGAGGATGGTCAGCAGCTATCCTTTGGTGAGCTTCTGTATCAGATAGAGAGAATAATCAAAAGCACCAGCCTCCCTTTATCCGTTGATCTGGAGGGAGGTTACGGTGAAACATCCCAAGAAATAGTAGAAAATATTAGGACACTTCATAAAATGGGGGTGGTGGGTATCAATCTCGAAGATTCCAAGGTTGAAAATGGAGCGAGAAAATTATCGGATGGAAATTCTTTTTCTATATTGCTTCATAAAATCACCTCTAGTTTGAAAAATGAAAACATAAATGTGTTTGTAAATGTAAGGTGTGATGCTTTTTTGATGCAACATGACAATGCCCTTACTTTGGCCATAGAGAGAATTGATCAATATGAAAAAGCAGGCGCAGATGGCATTTTTTTACCCGGCATAAGCCGTGATGACGACATTCGCACTGTGGTATCCTGCACCCATCTACCCATCAATGTGATGTGTATGCCGGATCTGCCAGATTTCGAAGTTTTAGCACGTTGGGGTGTAAAACGCATCAGCATGGGAAATTGGGTGTTTACCAAAATTTACGATACCATGGAAAAAACAATAAATCAGATTTTAATCCAGCAGTCTTTTCACCCACTATTTTAAAAATGGAACTTACCCCTGAAATCATGTACCGGGCCATCGTCAATAAGGACGTTTCTTTTGAAGGTCTGTTTTTTACAGCTGTAAAAACAACCGGCATTTTTTGCAGACCTTCTTGTACGGCCCGAAAGCCCAAGTTTGAAAATGTTGAATTTTTGAAGACCACCAAAGATTGTATTTTAAAAGGATACAGACCCTGTAAAGTTTGTTATCCGCTAGAAAAACTTAACCAAACACCCGACCATTTTCAACAAATAATAAATGAACTTTATCTACATCCGTCTGTAAAGATAAAAGACCAGGATTTAAGAAAAAGGGGCATTGACCCTCACCAGATCAGAAGGTGGTTTTTAAAAAATCATGGCATTACTTTTCAGGCTTACCAACGAATGTTTAGAATTAATACAGCATTTAAAAAAATTCATGGCGGTGAGTCTGTTACAGATACTGCATTTGAAAGTGGTTTTGAATCGCTGAGATGGTTTGGTGACAGTTTTAAATCTGTATTCGGTGTTTCACCTAAAAAAGGAAAAGATAAAACCATCATAGACCTCACAAGAATAGAAACCCCTCTTGGCACTATGATCGCCTGCGCCACTAGTCAGGGCATTTGCCTATTGGAGTTCTCTGACAGAAAAATGCTGGAAACAGAATTAAAAACACTTGCCAGGTTGCTAAATGCCACGATTGTGCTGGGTCAAAATCCCCACTTCATCACCCTTGAAAAAGAACTCAATCAGTATTTTCAAAAACAATTAATGGTCTTTACTACCCCTCTGTTTAGTCCTGGCAGTGAGTTTCAAAACAGGGTGTGGTCTGCTTTAAAAACGATACCATATGGTACAACCCGATCCTACAAAGATCAGGCTCTTTCCATCGATAGTCCGGACAGTGTGAGGGCTGTGGCCAATGCCAATGGCATGAATCGAATTTCAATTTTAATTCCCTGTCACCGAGTCATTGGTGCCGACGGACAATTAACAGGATATGGCGGGGGAATATGGAGAAAAAAATTTCTGCTGGATTTAGAAACATCTAATACTGATATGTAACCTTGTTTTTATAAATAATCAAAGTCGTTAACACATAAAAACAATTGACATTTTTTTTGATTAATATGGCCTACCAAGAGCACATGAAAACTTTTACAATTGATAAAAAGAGGATTATTTTAAATCATAGAAAGAACTAAGACAAAATTTCCATGCTTGGACATAACCCATCCAAAAATAAAATTTTGTTAAATACACCTTCAATAAATCAACTATATCCAAACATTATTCTGTTTTGCTAGCCTGCATTATTTAATTCCATATAATATTTTGCACTTAGTAAAACTGTGTTAATTAAAGATTAAAAAGACGAAATGAAAATTATTTACTGGGCCATTGATTTAATTTTGTAAAATAGAATAGTAGTTGTTTTTAATGCTTTTTATCTTAAAAAGTAATCGCATTAAAGCACCCGTGCCTTTTTTAACCTGACCAGAGATTCTGGTTTAAACAAAAAGAAAATAGATTGTCTAATTATCACAATAGCCCAAATTACACATCATGAACTTTTTGAAAAAATTACTAGGAATGGCCAAAACGAAAAAAAGCCCGTCTGATGAAAGTTATATCGTTGTCACCCTAAATGACAAGCTTATGCCGATTGACAGAGGGGAAATTTATGGTGACCCCCTCGAAGAATTTCTTCAAGCTGAGGGTATCGGAGAGTTAACGGGTGGGGGCACGATGCAACATGCATCAGGTGAAATTGAATACTGTGATTTAGAAATCTGCATAAATACTGATTCCTTGAATGATCGTCAAATAAAAATGATCATAGATAAGCTCGAAAGTAATGGAGCTCCCAAAGGGTCGGTACTAACAATAGAAAAAACCGGGGAGAAGTGGCCGTTTGGTCAAAAAGAAGGACTTGCACTATATTTGGATGGAGAAAATCTGGAGGATGATGTATATAAAAACTGCGATTCAAATTTTGTGGTAGAAGAAATAAAACGTTTGATCAGTGACAAGTCAGAGCTAGTAAGATATTGGCAAGGTGAAAAAGAAACCGGTCTTTATTTTTATGGGGACTCCTTTGATGTCATGTACAAATCCATAGCACCCTTTATCAACGAATACCCTTTGTGCAAGGGAGCAAGAATTGTAAAAATTGCATAAGTATAACACCATAAAAATCATGAAGAATTGGGAACCCTTAGCTTCCAAAGGAATAAGTAAAAGAAATGTTTGGCATGACCAATGAAAAGAAGTTAGATCAACTCTTTAAATATAGAATTCAAAATAGGTAGTTTATGTCATCAATATACTTTTCATTGTTTGTGGTCCTCATCACCTGCTTCAATCCTGTGGATAAAAAATTGCTTACTGAAAATGTTGAATCTTATCAGGAATTAGATAACGGGGTATATCCCATCACAAAAGCAGCTAAGCCATCGTTTGCCGAGAATTCAGAACTCCAGCATCTTTATACCAAAGCCATATCCGAATTTATAAAAGCAGCATATCAGCTGGACAAGCCCTCATTTGATACCCTTTTTTTTGGAAAACATGTTTATGGACAAGAAGATGATTTTCCAGATATTGAGCTGCCTGCAATCATTGAAAATATTCCCATCAGACTTATTAGCCCTGAACTTGGACAAAAGAAACAGAAGGAAAAAAAATCCATGGTATATATCAACTTAATGTCCTGGCTAGAAAAAAATAAAGCGGAATTTCTTTTTGTGGTTTTCTCAAATGGTAGCGAACATCAATATGATGTAAGTCTCTATTTCACCAAAAACACCCAAACCAAAAATTATGACCTGGATAAAATAGAGTACGAAAATTTTTTGAATCTCATTGGTAAAACGCCAGAGCGCAGGTTGATTTACAACAAGGGAAAATATACACTGGGAAAATCATAAAATTAGTTTTTTTCCTCAATATTTCTATCACTTCAGACGCTATGCTTTTATCAGCTAAAGTAGTTCAACCTTTTATTTATCTTACTTAATTAGACGCTTATCTTTGCTGAAAATTGCATTTTTTAAACCTAGAGGAAAATAGGATATAGAGATAAGTATGTCACAAGAGATTTCAGCCCATTGTGACCTTGGTGTAACACACAATGACCTTAGTGTAACCCTTGTGACCTTTGTGACCTTTATGGTAAAAAGACACATTTTTACCCACTACACGCACCAAACTCTCACTTGGTGAATAAAACGTCTTTCAATTCATTTCGTTTTTCTTGGTCTCAGAGGAATTTAGAATGTAGCACTCTTTGTCTGAAACCAAATCTTAAATCAATGCTTCCTGTAATTCGCCATTAGTTCAACCGAAATAACATTCTTTTTAAGAAAGGCCGTGTCCAGTGCGAAACTGCCTTTACTAGGAAAAAAAACCTCAACCGCGGCTACAAACCATCCAGGTTCGGTACCAAAAACTTGTTTTAACCCCGCCTCGCCATTGCCCTTGATATCAGATCCTGTTTTTGTCATCGCTATTTTTTCTTCAAATAAAAACTGCCAGCTGATATTAGCTCTGGCACTAATACCTGTAGTGGTCTCATCCAACAAGGCAACTCTTGCATTGGCTTTTACATGCTCTTCTGCGCAAACATTTTCTACCAACTCACTCCATTGAAACACAATATTGCCACCTTCAGTGTAATGATTAAAAACGCCGCCTGTTGTATCCACAATTGAGCTCCCAAGGCGATAAATGTCCAAAGTTTCCTTGGTCCCGCAGGGTGAATCGTCCAGTAAGTCGCAGCCCGAGACAAAAAGACCGGCAAAGAGGGAAATTGTAAAGTATAAATATTTCATTTATTAAATTTAAAAAGTTAAAATATTAATTCACTGCTCTATTATATCCGCATACCATTTGCCTCAAATGCTGCTTACAATAGTTTATATGATCCTCCTTCAGACTAACCCTCAATTGGGACAGCCCAATGTAAAATTCCACGAGGTATCGGATTGATCCTGGTCACATTTTGGATCTACGATGATGGTGAAAATACTGGAAGCCCCATTTAAGTTAAGGGTCTGAGAACCATTGGCACCAACACAGCCACTATCAAAAACTTTTATTCCCCCGTGATAGATGTGAATTCTATCCTTGACCGAATAGGTCTCATAGGCAAAATTTAAGCTGCCAAAGTTCCTTTTTACGTCAATGGTATATTGCTCTGCTTCGTTGGCTCCACTCTTGTACTGGATGTTGCACTCCCCGTTCTTTTTTTGCTGTGGATTTACCACCGGCTCATCTTGCTGGCCCCCACTCGGGATGCACTCGGTCCTTGCTGCATTCCAAACATAGCCAATGTTGCAATAACATAGATATTGGTTGCTGGCATTGTCCCAGGCAGCATATGAATTCTTATAGTAGGCATTACAATCCGGTATGGTATTTTGGGGTATGCAGGCAGTTCTTGTAGTATTCCATTCAAATCCTTGTTTACAATAACATAAATATTGATTGGAGGCAGGATCCCATCGGGTTTCAGAATTGGCATAACCAGAGCAATCAACAGGTGTTGGAACACAGGCATTTTGAGTGGCGTCCCAAATTGTGCCGGGATTACAAAAACACTCCATCCGTTGGGTCTGAGGATTCCATGCCCCATAACTATTGGGCCAGCAATTAATTTTATCTCTTCCGCTGCAGGCATTTGAAATCCCTGACAAGGTTTCAGCTTCTTCACAACACAGATCAGACTTTACCAAGGTCCAACCAAAGCCTCCTGTACTAAGTTTTCCAACAACAATGGTTCTTGCCCTTGTTTGGCTGTTTTCCCAAACTGAATAATCCCTACAACAATATCTGAAAAAAACATCTGAAGTTTTTAAAGAGTTGGCCACTGTCGTTGCATCTGAAAAGTTGCATCCAAAGGTAGTGCATGAGGCTTGTGGAAAAATAGTGTTGGCCACTTCATAATAATTTAACCCAAATGAGGTGGGATTATCCTTTGCAACCGATACCCAGTCGTGACGTCCGGCGCAAGGGCTGGTTTTGATCCATACTTTCCAATCTCCTGAGCCATTGTTTCCATTATTCTGATTACCACCTTGACCGCTACAAGCTCCAGCTACACCAGACAACAACTCGGCTTCTTCACAGCAAAGATCACCTTTAATAAAGTTCCAACCGAAGCCTGCGGTGCTGTAATTGCCCAAAACAACCGACCGCGCTTTGGTAGTTGAATTTTCCCAAACTGAATAATCTCTGCAACAATAATCGAAAAATTCATCTGCAAATTTAAGATTATTGGCTACTATAGTAGCATCGCTGAAAGAACATCCAAAAGTGGTACATTTTACATTTGGAAATAAAAAATTGGCAAGCTCATAAAAATTTAAGCCATAGGAGGTAGGATTTTCTTTGGCAACAGAAATCCAGTCATGACGACCGGAGCAAGGGTCGGTTTTAATCCATATCTTCCAATTATTATCGGTTTGCCCTTTTACATAATTGTGAAAGCTACCAAAATAAAAAATTAATAATAAGATATAATAAGCTTTGTATTGCATTAAAATAGAATTATGAAAGCATTGAAATGTTAATAGTGTAATAATTGGGGAAGGCCCTGTAATTAGCTTTTAATTCTACAGAAATAACATTTTCTAATAAAAATTCGGTATCCAACTTATAACTTCCTTTGGTTGGAAAATATACTTCAACCGCTCCAGAAAACCAACCTCGCTCCGGGTCAAAAGCCTGTTTTAATCCGGCTTCTCCATTGCCTTTTAAATCTTTTCCTGATTTTTTAAGTTCAACCTGCTCTTCAAAGAAAAAAAGCCAACTGATTCGGGACCTTGCATTTATCCCTGATGTAGTTTCATCCAATAAAGCTACTCTTGCTTCAAATTTTACATGCTCTAAGGCACAGTCCTGTTCAGCCAATTTACTCCATTGGAACAATCTGTTATTGCCATCCATATAACTATAATAAACATTGGTAGTCGATTCAAGTATAGAAGATCCAAGCAAATATATATCCATGGTTTGTTTTTCACCGCAGGGAGAATCATCAAAAAGGTCACAGGAATTAAACAGCCCTATGGCGCAAATAATAAATAATACTTTATAAGATTTCATGACTTAAATTTTAATCACTGCAAATAATTTTAACTTTAAGGTTTAAGCTGGATATTTTGTGTTTTTTTAAATTTTCATGAAAGTAAGCCTGGACAAATTTTATTTTAAAAATTTTATATGTGCTGAAAATAGTCGTAATAGATCGTACATGATTTTACGACGGTAGAAAAGTAAGCCTTGTCTGCTGCCAATGAACCCTGGGTAGGAAATTCAAATATAATTTGAAAATTGACTTTACCTGCTTTTCCAGGAAAGGCTTGTTTTATGGAAAAATTTTCTATATAATTATCGTCAGGTTGGAGTGGTATTTCTTTTTCGTATGTGCTCCAATAAGCCTTACCATATGCTTTAACGCCTTGGGGTACCGGTAAAGTAAAAAATCCGATATTAAATTCTATTTTAGAAACATCATCGGAACAAATATCTGTTGGTACATTGTAATCTTCGAAGGTAAAAATGCGATTTCCGGATAATGGATCTAACTTTTCGATTTTTGGTTCCGTTCCCAGATTGGAAACCCACCGTTTACTTACACCACAAAGTTCAGAGTCTGATGAATCACAGCTTTGAAAACATGCTAAGATTAGCCAAAAAATAAAAAAGGTAAATCTTCTTGTTACCATCATGATGAAGTTTTTTAGTGTATAGAGTAATATAATTTTTATTGGAATGGAAACATGCTCCCAATGATCATATCCACCATTAATATTTTTTGTCTGTTAGGGTAAAAATATAGGTATATTTAAAGCTATGGTTTAGAAAGGTAATAACCGTATCAAAATGCTGGATAAGCGTTCAAAAAGATGCTTATTTGAGCTATGGTTTAAGCTTAGTTTAACCCAGATATCGCATTAGAAATTTACTTCAAGAAAATTCTACTTGATATCTGTTTCTGTTCTCATTTTTCTGTCCTCAATGTAGCATTAGCTACATCTGCGGGAGAATAATTCTGAGCTTCACAGCTTTTTATATAATTTTGTTTCGTAACAAAGTCCAATGCATAATCTGGGTTTAATAAAATATCAAAATATTTTGAATATATAACAGAGAAAAAAGGAATTTCTCAACGATGACAGGGTCATTTTAATTCTTCAAAAGATTTTTGCCCATGGAGACAAAACCAATAAGTTACCATGAGTCTAACTTTGAATTCATTTCTAATATAAGATAGGTAAATAGTAGATAAATTGGGCTTATACCCAATTTAATAACAGTTCACAGTTGTTTGGCATAATCAATCATTCCTTGAAAATCAACTACTATGGCCGGTTCATCTCCTACTGTCCAGGCGTCGTGACCTGAAGGCAAGAGGGACACATCTCCCGGCATGCAGTCAAATTCAGAGCCATCATCCATTTTAACCCTCAGTATGCCTGAAACATGATACTGAAAATGAGGTGCTTCACAACTATGGGTATTTACGAGTGGTTGAACAGAGGTGGCCCAACGCCATCCTGGTTCAAAAATACCCCGACCTATGGTGGCTCCTCCGATATGAATCAATTCAAGCCTTCCTTTCGGAAATTCCCGAATTTCATCTGGATTTCCAAAATTTTTCCATTCTGCCATTTTTACTTTGTCACTCATTAGTTTATATTTAATTTATGATAAATCCTCATCTCTATTAGTCTTTAATGCATCGACATGAATAGCCTTGTTTTGAAGAGGCTGTAAGGTTAGTAAACCAACCACTGTCATAAGTCAGTGCAATAAAACGTGCCATAGAATTTGATTGTGTTGAAGTCCAGAATCCTGCAGTTTGGCCCAATCCTATAAAGTGACTGTCCAGCCACACGCGATAACCGGCAGGCAATGCATTGAATCCAGAACTATTGCTAGCAGCGGTATTTGGGCTGTCCCATCCGGCGGTAGATTTCATTTTCCCGGCAGGCTCGTTGCCCAGGAAGTTTTCCAACACCTGCCAATCTGCATAGGTAGGGATATGCCATCCTGAAGGGCAAAGTTTTCCTGATTGAACTGCATACCAGTTATACAATTTTCCTATTGAGGAATTAGAGGTATTATTGTAATTGCACCAGGCTGGAGAAGTTGTAGAAACCCAGGTTGCACTATCCTTAACCTGAGGAATACCCGCGCTTACTAACAAGTTTGATGCCATCCAGCATTGATTTCCGATACTCACTACTTTGTAACTATTGCCATCGGCATCCGTGACAGTGGTATCCGATCCGCAAGATGTTTTTGAACTCGCCTTAAAATCATAATAGGTTGAAGTTTCACAAGAAGTGATTAGATCAGTCACTGTAACCGAGTATTTACCGGACAGCTCTGCTTTTATTTTGGGAAAATTACCGACACCATTTGACCATTTATAAGCATAAGTCCCTTGTCCATTAACATCCACTACTTCAAGTTCATCGATTCCAACTTGGTTGATTTTTGCGTAAAAACTATCACATTCATTATCGTGCTTCTTACAACCCGAAATATAAAATAGGGCAAAGCCACCAACCATTAATGATAGAAATTTTAGCTGCATCCTTTATGATTTAATTTTCCATAAAACTAAAAAAGTTGGTTATTAAAGGGAGAAGAGAAATAACAAGCGTAGCGATTTTTAGGATAAGCGTATAATTAGTTTCGATAATGGAATAAAAAGGTAAGAAAATTAGACACCTCTTCAATTTCATAGGCTTTTAAGTCAGGCTTAAGGCGAAATTAATTATAATGCACTATTAATATTGGGCAGTAACAAAAGGACTAATGGCTCAGGCCATTAAAACCTGAATCAGTAGTTATTGTCAAAGTAAGAAATTTATGATTTGAACAAACCTTTCAGAAAATCAAACATGCCTTCATTTACCAAATCCTTTTGATTGTTTAATAAATATTTATGCAGGCTTTTACTGAATCTATGGGAGACCACTAAGCTATCATTGCTTTTCAGTTTGAGAGATTTATCCTGATGGTTGTATTGCTTGACGTGGGTTAGGTTTACGAGGCAACTTTTACTGATCTGTACAAACTCTTTTTTATCTGATAACAAACCAAGGTAATGGCCAAAGTTTTTACTGGAGTGCAGTTTATGATTATTCGTCAGATAGATGATAGAAACATTTTCGTCGGCTTCAAAATAAACAATAGTGGACAGTTCGACCAATTCAATAACGCCTCTGCTCAAAGGGATGGCAATAGATTTTGGGGCATGGATGTCATTTTTTAGTAAATGCAGGAGAAAGCCCAGTTCAGTTTGTTGATGATGGGAGGATGTGGTTTTTTTAGTCAGAAATCGCTGTATGGCATTTTCAATATCCTGGATATTAAAAGGTTTGGTAACAAAATCCAAACATGCGTATTGAATTGCTTTTAAGGCATTTTCGAAACTGCCATGTGCTGAAATAAAAACCAATTCCGGTAGCGCCTGACCCTCATTAAATAATTTTTCCAATACGGTAAATATCGTAGTGTTTTTCAGTTGAATATCAAGGAATGCCAATTGTACTTTGCGATCTGACAAAAGAGCTAACGCTTCTTCGCCACTTTTGGCAATACCTGTGATGTGGACAGGAATGGATAATTGTGAAAGAGAATGGTTAAGGATCTCAATATTGTCCTCATTATCTTCAACAATGGCTATGAAAATTGGTGATGTCATTCTTTAATTTTTATAATAATAAGGGTGCCATGGGGCAACCTTGAAATGGTTTCAATAGATATCTGATACCCCAATTCGTTGAGTATCTGGACCCTCTCTTTGACGATCTTGGATCCCAGTGAAACATGGGTTACAAAAGCTTCTTTTTGCATCTGCAAGGCTTTTTCTATTCCAACGCCATCATCTTCTACTTCACAAATCAAATGTCCATCTTTTTCGTTAAACCTAAGCCAAAGATTACCTTTTTTCTCTTGCAAAAGGAGCCCATGTTTGATGGCATTTTCTACAAAAGGTTGGATCAATAAAGGAGGTAAGGTATGGTTTTCAGGATAAAACGATTCCTTATGTTCAATATGGTATTCGAAATGGTGATTTGATTTTTCTTTTTCAAAATCGATGTAGGCCTTGAGCAATTCAATTTCTGTCGACAACAATATTTCTGATTCGAGGTGGGCGCTGTTGGCATCTGAGCTTCTGTATGAGGTCTGAAGAAAGTTGCGAAGCAATTTAGATAAACTAACAATCGCATTGCTGGCTTCTTCTTTTCGATTAAAAATAATCTTATTTTGTATGTTGGCCAAAACATTAAAAATAAAGTGAGGATTCAATTGGGATAATAAGAGTTGTGACCTCAAATACCGGGCTTCATTGAGTTGTTTTTTGTATTGTTTTTCAGCCCTTCGCTGACGGATAAAATACAAAACACTGAGTAGAATAAAAAAAAGAGTAAGCCCAATGGCCAGGGGCGGAAACCAGCCCCTCTTGTAAAAAGGCAATTGAATCACAAAAAGAATTTGATCCGTAAATGCAGCAGCTGCTTCCTCATCTGAGGGTCCTGCTCTCACTTCAAAAAGATACGACCCGTCCCTTAGGTCGTTGAGGATGGCTTCATTTTGTTCCATCCAATTGGTCCAAGGCCCCTTATTTAGCCGGTACTGAAACTTTGTGTGAAGGGGTCTGGTAAACCCAATGGCATCAAATCTAATCACTACGTTGGAAATCCCCTCCGGCATCATCCACGTCCTCATGTTGTGCTGAAAAGGCAAGGGCCGGGTATTGACATGGGTGATGTTTACCTTTAGGCCTTGGTCCTTTAGTTTTAATTCAGACGGATCCAATTGATCTACTGAAAGGGAGGAACATATCCAGATCTTTTCCAATGCATCTTTGCAGAAAGCGTTAAACCCTGGATCGATGCCGGGATAACCATTGGATATATTAAGGATGCTAAACGCCTTATGGCCTTTGTCTAGGTACTTTGATCTATCAAAAAGAAAGAGACCATCTTTGGTGGCTATCAAAAGTTGTTTTGTATTGAGATCGATGATGGATTTTACCATGCTTTGCACTACATGGCTGCTGACCAGGTGGATGGAGTCTTTGTTATCATCGTACCACATAAGGCCATTGTCACCACCAAGCCACAAACGTCCATCGGCATCCAAAAAACTACAATAGACACCCTGGCTTGGCAACTTATGATTGGCCTTTGTATAATTCCTAATCTCACTGGTTTCAAGGTCCAGGCGGCTCAAGCCGGAGTAACTGCCCAACCAAAACCGACCTTTTTTGTCCATGCCAATGCTTTGAATGTAATGGTTGGGGTGAAGTCCCTCCTTCAAGCCATAAAATAGGATGGTGCCTTTTGGATCCAATACTCCCACCCCTTCAAGGGTGCCAAATAACATGAGATCTCTTTTTGCATCGTAACAAAGGCTAAATACCGCCTTGTTTTGCCAAACAAAGTTCGATTTATTACCCTCTATGATTTCAAGTCCGAGGCTGGTTCCAAAATACAACCTGCTTTTTTTATCCATGGCAGAGGCTGCAAAATAATGAAGGGCCTTTCCTTCTTTGGCCCTGAAAATGCGGTTGCCTGTTTTCGATTTTTTAAAAAGTCCATTGCCATAGGTGCCCAACCACAGATCCTTGTTTTGATCCTCTATAATGGTCCATACATTGGTAATTTCGGAAACAGGTATAGACGAAAAAGCATTGTTGAAAACCTGCCCCAGCCCATTTTCTGAACCAATCCAAAATTGATCAGCTGCATCCCTTACCACATCATTTGTAATCGGAAATTCATTGCGGAAAACCACCCTTCCACTGCCTATATCGGGGAGATCAAGCTGATTTCGGACAGAATTCCATATATGATTGTTGGCCAGATCTCTTATTTTAGGCTTGGTGTCCACCTCCAGGCTGATAGCTACAGGTACCAGCGAATCGCCTTTCGCATAATACAACAGTCTTTTGCTAGGGCCTTGAGCATCGTCCTTGACAAAGTAAGGCCTTTGTGAAACATCACCTGAGGTAGGATAAAAAAAATAACCACCATTCGACACAAGGTGTAAGGAGTCATCAGACAAACGGAAAACCTTGCCCCCATTGGTTACCCATTTTTCCCGATTTGTTTTGTCGTACTGAAACCGGAGGCTGCCCATGTTTTTTAATACGGGTTTATATATTCCCTTTCTAAATGCATAAAGTGTCGGGTTGGCATATCGTTCACAGATCCAGATTGTATTGGTGTGATCCACCGCCAGATCAAACAAAACGCTGGTGAACGGTTGGGGATAGGATGAAAATTTTTGACCGTTATAAAGGGAGAGTCCATTGTACGTTAAGATCACCAAATTGCCCGAGGTATCTTCATCGATGCCATGTATACGGTTGTGCAGCAAGCCATCCTGTTCGGTGAAGACCGTAAATTTTTCTCCATCAAATTTATTGAGTCCATTTCTGGTGCCAATCCACAAATAGCCCCTTTTATCTATGTGCAGAGCCGTAATTTTCATTTGGCTGAGTCCTTCGCGCATGGTAAACAAACGAAAGGCCTGGGCAGTGGCGTGACCACTACAACCCATTATCATCAGACAAATATAAAGGACTTTCATTTTGGAGTTAACCAACCAAAAGTAAGCAATCAGGTACAAACCGCATTAAAATATTATAAATCGTCCATTTTGAGGGTGCCCGGTAATTTTTGAAACATTAATGGAATTGAGGGAATTAAGGTTTGGCGAGCTGAATAAAAAAAGAGTCCTCATCTTTGTGATCTTTGTGAATTCCATTGTGGGCTTTGTGGTGAAAAAATTTTAAAATATCAATTCCATTCAAAAATAACCGCAGATAGAGAAATTCAAAATTAAGACAACATTCGATTTAAAACCCACATCACTCATTTCCTATCCAACCTGGACAAAAAAATTCAAACAGAAAAATAGCACTTGGGAACCAAAATTGGGGAAAAATTTGTTTTGATGTGATAATTAATTATACCCCGAATATGAGGATCTGGAAAACACCACATTCCCTCAGCCCAATTACCAAATTGTAGAATGAAAAATTATATACTATGAAAATTTACAACCCAAATTTACACCACAGACGATCCATACGATTAAAAAGATATGATTATTCACAGGCCGGATTGTACTTTATTACATTGTGCCTCCAAAATCGGAATTTGATTTTTGGACACATTGAAAATGCAGAAATGAAATTGAATCCTTTTGGCGAAATCGCCTTTAAAGAATGGCAAAATACTGCCGAAATCAGAGATAATATTAGGCTTCACGAATTTATCATCATGCCTGATCACATGCACGGCATTATTGAAATCATTTTTTCAAAAGGCCAAAAAAGCGATGGCACAATCCATCCATTTCAATCTCCCTCCCAAACAATAGGCTCCATCATAAGAGGCTATAAAATTTCTACCATTAAAAAAATAAAAGATCTTATCCTTTCAATAGAAGAACGTACGGGCGAATTGCAATTCGCCCCAATCCTGCCCCAAAATGATTTTTCCGCCCCAATCCTGCCCCAAAAAGATCTTCTCATCCATATTGAAAAAATCAAATCTTTAAATTATAAAATTTGGCAACGCAATTATTACGAAAGCATCATTCTAAGTACGGGCGAATTGCAATTCGCCCCAATCCTTCCCCAAAAAGATTTTTCCGCCCTAACCCTTCCCCAAAATGATTTTTCCGCCCCAATCCTTCCCCAAAATGATTTTTCAACCCCAATCCCAGCCTCAAAAAAATCTTTCCATTCCAACCTCCCCAAAAAAGCCTCCTTTACCTGGCTGCAAAAGATCATTCCCATAGCTCCACCCTTAAGATCAACCTCACCCCTCCACATCTCAATTTTCCTTATATTTATCTTTTGGCTCTATACAGGCTGATTGATCTTTGCCCTATTCAATAATGGAATACAAACGAATTGCAATTCGCCAAAAGATTTAACAAATCATGAAAGATAAACACATAGGACCACTGGCTGAAAACATGGGCTTTGGCAATAAAATATCTGCCAGGGCGAGGTTGGTGAATGAGGATGGCAGCTTTAACATCAAAAGAGTAGGTGGTGAGGCGGTAAAACCCTTTGAGCACCTGGTAAACCTGCCCTGGCATACATTTATCCTGGAGCTGATAGGTGTGTTTCTACTGCTCAACGGCGTGTTTGCTTCGTTGTATTTCAGCCATGGCATCGAACACCTGAGTGGCAAGCCTGCGGGGGGCTGGGAAGATTTTATGCACTGCTATTATTTCAGCATTCAGACGTTTACCACTGTGGGCTATGGCTACCTCAATCCGCAAGACCATTTCACCAATGTGGTTTCTTCGTTCAATTCCCTGATTGGGCTAACTTGTTATGCATTAGGTACAGGCTTGCTCATTTTTCGATTTTCAAAGGCACCGGTGAAGATCCGTTATGCTGATAAGGTGGTATTGGCGCCCTATGGCGACCAAAAATCACTACAATTGAGGCTGGTGAATGCAGGGGTGAATACACTGATCAACATGGAAGCCTCACTCAACATGACATGGCTGGAGGAAGTAGATGGCCAACGCAGGCGCAAGTTTCAGCGACTACACCTGGAGTTGGACTTTATTTACCTGTTTCCACTCAACTGGACCCTCATCCACATCATTGATGAAAAGAGTCCTTTTTACCACAAGAGCCTCGATGAGCTGAGGGAGCAGACGGCAGAGCTGCTGGTGATGGTAAGGGGCTATGACGATACATACGATCAGTTTATTTATAAAAACCACTCATACTGCATTGAAAATGTGTGCGAAAATGAAATATTTTTGCCCATGTACGAGAGCCGGGAGGAAAAGACCCTGCTTTTTATCCAAAAACTTAGTGATACACGTAAGGTGTAAATTAAACCTTTGGCCAAATTAGAGGTCAAAATACCACAATCCAGAAGTAAATGGTGCATGCTGAAGACGACAAAATCGTAGAAATGCTACGAAACGGAGCAACCCTCGAGCAGGGTTTCCGGTTGTTGATGCATAAGTACCAGGAAAAAGTGTACTGGCACATTCGCCGCATGGTGGAAAGCCACGAAGATACGGATGATGTGTTGCAAAACACCTTTATCAAGGCCTACCGAGGCTTTGACAACTTTGAGGGCAGGTCGAGCCTGTTTACATGGCTGTACCGCATAGCTACCAACGAGGCACTGACCCACCTTAAAAACAAAAAAAACAAGAGCACCCTGGTGCTGGAGGATTTTCACACGGGCAATGAATCTGCTCTTGACCACGACTTTGACGAGGACAAGGCGCTGCAAAAGTTGGCAATAGCCCTGGAAGGTTTGCCCGAAAAACAGAGAATTGTATTTAATATGAGGTATTATGATGAGATGAGTTATCAAGACATGTCTCAAATTTTGGATACCTCGGTGGGTGCGTTAAAGGCTTCTTACCACCACGCCGTAAAAAAAATAGAAGCCGTGTTGTTGGCCTAAAAAGGTAGAAGATGGAAGAAAGAGAAAATTTGGACAAAAAAATGGAGTCACTGCGATATAAAAACCGCTTTGAAGCCCCACCTGCCGGCTATTTCAGCCAACTGGAAGATGAGGTAATGGCTCAGATCAGGGTGGCCGAGGCCATGGGCAAAAAAAACCATGCAAGTGTGCCTGATGGCTATTTTGAAGGTTTGTCGACCATGGTGATGGAAAAAATCGAGGTGAAGCCAGCATCTGGAAAGATGGTGATTATGCGAAACCTTCGTTGGATATCAGTAGCCGCTGTGATGGTGGTGGCCCTTGCTGTAATGCTGAAGTTTGTACTTCCGGCAGGTGTTATGGGAGAAGAAAAAAACAATTATGCATCGATGAGCCAAAAATTTGGTACCGAGCTGAGCCACGATGATGTCAACCATTTGATCCAGTCGTTTAATTCAGAAGAAGACTTGTGGTTGCTACAGGAGTTGGAAGCTGTCAACACCGGAGAGCTGCCCGAGATCGAAGGCCTTGGTGAGGATGAGCAGTTGTTGCAAGACATCATGACCGATGAAGAATTGGAGTACCTCAATGAAATTATGTAAAGAATCATTTTAGTTTTATAGAAATGAAAAAGACCTCAATAGTATTAAGTTTTTTGCTGATCGGCTCAATGGTTTTTGGCCAGGTGGGCAAACGCCGCGAGGCGCTGGAAGAGCGGATAAAGTCGCTCAAAATTGCATTTGTCACCGAGAAGCTGGCGCTTACACCCGATGAGTCAGAAAAATTCTGGCCCGTTTACAACCAAATGGAAGCCGAGAGGGCCAGCCTGATGGCAGAGAAAAAATCGGATTTTGGAGACGATATTACCGACAAGGAAGCCCAGCTCTACATCACAAGACACTTTGATATCCGCGAGAAAGAAATCCAGCTGGAGCGCAGGTACATCGATAAGTTTAAGACCCTCTTGCCCGACCGTAAGGTGGCAAAACTACTTTGGGTAGAAAAACAATTCAGGCAGGAGGTGATGAGTAACATCATCAATAAGGCCCGCAATCGCAACCGATAGATGGGTCTGCACACAGGGTTGGTAATCATTGGTAGACCCGGTTCCGGGTAAAAAAGTTGTTGCCTTGAAAACCAAAGTTTTAACAAACTGTTGTGATAATATGGCGGCATAAAAGGTATTTTATTTTCTACCTTTGCAGCCTGAAAAAAGTTAAAAATTATCAAATGACAACAGCTGAAAAACAACTGAGCTATAAAGTAAAAGACATCAACCTGGCCGCATGGGGCAGGAAAGAAATTGAACTGGCAGAGGCAGAGATGCCGGGCCTGATGGCACTTAGAGCAGAGTACGGAGAGAGCAAGCCCCTGAAAGGAGCAAGGATAGCCGGCTGCCTGCACATGACCATCCAGACAGCGGTATTGATTGAGACCCTGGTTGAATTGGGAGCTCAGGTGTCGTGGTCCTCATGTAATATATTTTCAACCCAGGACCACGCTGCTGCAGCCATCGCTGCTGCCGGTATTCCGGTATTTGCTTGGAAGGGCATGAACGAAGAAGAATTTGACTGGTGTATTGAGCAAACCCTTCACGCCTTTGAAGGAGGTCAACCCCTCAATATGATCCTCGACGATGGCGGCGATTTGACCAACATGGTTTTTGATCGTTTTCCTGAATTGATCGCTGATATCAAAGGTTTGTCAGAAGAAACCACCACTGGTGTTCACCGTTTGTACGAGCGCATGAAAAATGGCACCTTGCCAATGCCTGCAATCAACGTAAACGATTCTGTCACCAAATCTAAGTTTGACAACAAGTACGGATGTAAAGAATCACTGGTAGACTCTATCAGAAGGGCCACCGACATCATGATGGCCGGTAAGGTAGCCGTTGTTTGTGGTTACGGCGACGTAGGCAAGGGTTCTGCTGCATCTTTGAGGGGAGCAGGCTGTAGGGTCATCGTTACCGAAATCGACCCCATCTGTGCCCTTCAGGCAGCCATGGACGGCTTTGCAGTAAAAAGATTGGAAAATGCCCTAACCGAAGCTGACATTGTTGTGACAGCTACCGGTAACAAGTCTATCGTAAGGGGAGAACACTTTCTGAAAATGAAAGACAAGGCCATCGTGTGTAACATCGGCCACTTCGACAATGAGATCGATATGGCGTGGTTGAAAGAAAATTATGCCGACACCAAAGTAGAGATCAAGCCTCAGGTTGACAAGTATACCCTGAATGGCAAAGACATCATCATCCTGGCAGAAGGCCGTTTGGTCAACCTGGGATGTGCCACCGGACACCCATCCTTTGTGATGTCCAATAGCTTTACCAACCAGACCCTGGCTCAGTTGGAACTGTGGTCTAACAGTGCAAGCTATAAAAACGAGGTTTACACCCTGCCTAAGCACCTGGATGAAAAAGTAGCCAGACTACACCTTGCCAAAATTGGAGTGGAGTTGGAGACCTTATCAGATGAGCAGGCCAACTACATTGGGGTAAAAGTAGAAGGACCGTTTAAACCAGAATACTACAGGTATTAATGGCCCTTACCACCCTCTTTCTTTTGGTCAGTCAACTTTGGGTGTCATTGACACCCGGAGTTGCCGCAAGCTCAACCCTGCACGACATCCACGTGAGTCGTACAGAGGTCAACTACGACACCCAATCTTCATCCGTGCAGGTGACAGTACACCTGTTTATTGACGATCTGGAGAAGTCGCTGGTCAAATCAGGGCACAAGGCCTTAAAGCTGGGTCAACACAACGAGGTGGTGCAGGCAGATGAGGCGATAGCCCACTACCTTGAGCAACACTGTACCCTGACAGCGGGTGGTAAAAGTCTAAAGCCCACCTTTATTGGCAAAGAGCTGTCGGACGATCAAATTGCCTTTTATTGCTACCTGGAGTACCCGATCAGTGGTTCGGTACAGGAGTTAAGCATCAAAAATAATATTTTGACTGAACTGCATTCAGACCAAAAAAACATGGTATTTATAACAAAAAATAAAAAAAGAGTAGCGAGTTTTCTGTTTGATTCAGAACAGTATTCGGATAAGGTAAGATTGTAATGCGTTTTTTTGCATAAAATTTTGGTTTAGTGCGTATTTACACCTATCTTTGCGCTCCAATTTATAAATTTAAGATCAATGGCAAACCATAAGTCATCTAAGAAGAGAATCAGGCAAGACCTTGTTATCCGATTGAGGAACAGGTATTACAAAAAATCTGCGAGGACCGCAATTGCAAAATTAAGGTCTTTGGAAGATAAGGCGGAAGCTGTAAAGTATCTACCTAAAGTAGTTGCCATGGTCGATAAGCTGGCAAAGAAAAACACTTGGCACAAAAACAAAGCTTCTAACTTGAAGAGCAAGTTGATGAAGTATGTAAACGCCATCGGATAATTACCAGTAACCGATAGAGAAAAAAAGGGATCAAGTTGTACTTGATCCCTTTTTTTTTGGTAACCTGGCTTCAGAGCATCCGGGGTCGGATGCTCTGTTGCTCCGTTCCCGGTTTCCTTCAAAAAAAAAGCCGTCTCTTTTGCAAAAGACAGCTTTTAATCTAACAACTAAAAAACTATGATAAAAACTTATACGCCTAAGCGTTGCTTTCCTAAAATTGGATCAACTTAGCGTTGATGTTTTTTAACGATCTGTGCCTCGCCGTTTTGGGGTTGTAATCGGCTTGCAAAGAATCCTTTTCAATGATCTCTCCCAGCAAGTTTTTCTGGCGTATCATATCTACTTTAGACCTTACATTTTTTTCTACCAGGAGTTGGTATAACAAACTTTTCATTACTCAAAATTTTAAATCAGTTTTAATATAAACACAGAATAAAATTTCAACTGTTTCAAATAAATGCCGATTAAACAGAATTAAATACGGTAAATAGAAACAAAATATTAAACTGTAGTTTTCTTTTAATTTTTCACAATGCAAATTTAAGCGAATTAAATATGTTTTGCAAGGCCTTAATGTCTTTTTAACAAAATTTTATTCTTTTATTTTTTGTTTTACCTATTTTGGTCGGGAATGCGACACTAAAAGAGCGTGAGAGACTGGGTTTTATGAATTTTTCGGGACTTTGTTGAATCAAACCTTTATTTTCTGAGACTTTGATTCAGGTCTTTGAGTAGGGAAGATTGTCTGTATATCGTAAGTACTATATCCATTGTGTTTTAATTCTTGAAAATATTGTTAATTTAGACTTTATGAAAAGACTTCTCACTCTTTGCTCCTTCCTTTTACTGTCTTTGATTCAGGTGTCGGCACAGACTTCTTACTCAACAGATTTGAAAAAAAAGGTAGCCCAACCGAAGGTTCATGCCATTGAGCTGACCGCCCAGCCCTTGTTTTTCGATAATCACCAGACTGCCGTTTTATCTGAGGATTGTCAACAGCTGCTGTTTGGGCAGAAACCCAGGATGGCAGACCTGAGCCTGACACTGGAAGGCAAGACCTACCACCTGTTGCTGGAACGTTTTGAGCTGTTTTCCCGTGATGCCAAAATGGAGTTGGCTACCGGTGAGATCTTGGATCTACCAACCATCATCACCTACAGGGGTAAGGTTAAGTCGCCAGAAGATTCACATGTAACACTTTGCATCAGTGAGGATCAAATGACCCTTTTTGTTTCAGACGAACATCAACAATTTGAAGTACACAAGGATAAAAATTCCATGGCCCTAAGGCTGGTTGTGGCTCCTCAAAAGGCGCAGGCGCTTTGTCATACAGACGATGAGGAGGACATGAGAGAAAATAACCAGGACCCGCGCAATTCCTATGCCGATTGTCTGGAACTCTACGTGGAGTGTGATTATTCCTCCTATCTTGACAATGGCTCCAGCACACCCAATACCCAAAGCTGGATGACCAATATTTTTAGCAACGTAGCTACTATATACAATGATTACAATGTACCCATCATCGTATCGCAGGTATTCATTTGGAACACAAGTGATGTATACACAGCGGCCACCGGAGTTACCTCCATGCGTACAGCCTTTGTCAACCGACTCATCAGCATCGGACTTTCAGGCAAGGTGGGCTACCTTCTGAGTACCAAAGACTTTGCCGGCGGCATCAGTTACGGCATCGGCGGATTTTGCAATCCCATAACCACCTATCCGGGTCCTGCTGCCCTTACCTGTGGCATGGCCGGCAGCATTATGAACTACCCCTACAACATCCAGAATGTTTCTCACGAACTCGGCCACGTGCTTGGTCTTCGGCACACCCATGCCTGCGTATGGAATGGGGTCAACACCCAGATCGACGACTGTGGCAATGTGATAGCCGCCAACACCGGTAAAACACCGGAAGGTAGCAATTGCTTTAATGCGACGTCTCCGATCTTGCCAGGGGCCAATGGCACCATCATGAGCTTTTGTAGCGACCTCGCAGGCCAGGGCATCAACCTCACCACTGGCTTTGGTCCTATTGTGGGCAATCAGCTGTTTTTAAACTTTGTCAATGCTACTTGTTTTACCGGCACCAGCTGTAGTACCCTGGGTCCCAACAACGACGAATGTGTAGACGCCATTCCCCTTACACTAGGTCAGGGTTGCAATCCCAGAACCTTTGACAACGACTACGGCACCCAGTCAGCCAATACTCCCGGCTTTGCATGCGTGAGCCAGGCCTATAGCACCGATGTATGGTTCTCTGCCATCGTGCCCTCATCCGGCTCACTGACCATCGAGACCAGCCAGGTATCTGGTGGCTTTACCGATATGGTCATCCAGGCCTATGCCGGCAGCTGCGGCGCTTTGACCGCCATTGGCTGCGATGATAATACTGGTGCAGGTATTCATGCCCAGCTCTTACTCACGGGGCGCACACCCGGAGAGACCATCCTCATCAGAGTAACCCCCAAAGATGTACCCGCTACCAACGACTACGGCGAATTTGGTATCTGCGCTTACGATGCATCGGTACCTTGTCATCCCGACTATCCGGCCCTGGTCAGTTTTTACAACAGCACCAACGGAGCATCGTGGACCAATAAAACAGGCTGGATCAATTATGCCTCCAACTGCAATGTATGCACCTGGTTTGGCGTAGTTTGTACCAGCGCCGGCAGGGTAAGTGCCATCAACCTGGGTTCCAATAACCTAAGCGGTACCATTCCTTCTGCCCTCACCGCTTTGACCCAGCTAACCCGCCTAAATTTATACAGCAACAACTTTTCCGGAACCCTGCCCAACTTTTTGGACGACCTGCCCTTGCTAGAGTACGTAGATCTGGGCAACAACAATTTTAGCGGAGCCATTCCCTCCTCCTTTGGTGATGCACCCAACCTCAGAACCCTTTATCTCGACAACAATAATTTTGCAGGAACCCTGCCCGCCTTTTTGGTGATTCCACCCATCTCGGTGCTTTGGCTCAATGACAACAACTTCAGCGGCTGCATACCTAATGCTTACAACGATTTTTGTCTGAGAGGTGCATCCCTTCGATTGGAACTCAACCCCCTTTTACCCGGTGGCGGCAACTATAGCGACTTTTGCCTCACGGGCTACGGTGGCGACTTTGACAACGACGGTTTCTGTGCCGGTAGCCAGGACTGCCTCGACGATGACAATATGAGTTATCCCGGCGCTCCGGAAATTTGCGATGGCAAAGACAATGACTGTGATAGCAGTGTGGATGAAAACATACCCGATGTAACCAATACATGGATTGGTACCAATGGAAACTGGAATGTGGCTACCAACTGGAGCACCGGCATTGTACCCCAGCCTTGTCACAACGTGGTTATCAATCCGGCATTGGCTTATACCATCACCATTACCAATGGCACCACGGCACGGGCTTCATCGATCAATCTGGGCGCCAATGTAACCCTGTTGATTCAAAACAATGGCAACCTAAACCTCCAGGACAAGGGGGTGCTGATCAATGCGGGTGATATCTTGTGTTATGGCAATATCAGTATCTCCAACCCGCTCAATACCTCGGGTACGGCCTTTACCAATAGTGGAAGTTTGTTGATCAACAGTTCATCAATGCTAACCATAACCAATAGTGGCAGCACTGCCATCAGAAATCAGGCGGCAGGTGAGATTACCAACAATGGCATCATTTCTATCCTGAACAACCACGCTACCAATGGCCTGTATGGCATTGATAATCTGGGCATGTTCAGTAACTCGGGTCAAATTACCATTGAGAACATCCAGGGTAAGGACATACGATTGGCTAGTGGCGGCATGCTTGAAAACAGCGATGCCGGCACCATCGATTTAAAGTAAGCGCAATTACAGTTTTTTGATGATAATGGCACTGGCTCCTCCGCCCCCATTGCAAAGGGTAGCGAGGCCGTAAGTACCATTGTTTTCTGCCAAAACGTGGTAAAGGGTTGTAATGATCCTGGCTCCAGAAGCTCCCAGTGGATGGCCCAGGGCAACTGCACCTCCATTGACATTGACCTTAGATTCATCCACACCCATGGTTTGGTTAAAGGCCATTGTAACCACCGCAAAAGCTTCGTTGACCTCAAAAAAGTCGATGTCACCGATGGATAATCCTGCTCTTTTAAGGGCGATTGGAGCTGCCAGCGTAGGTGCTGTAGTAAACCACTCCGGTTCTTGCGCTGCGTCTGCATAAGACACTATTTCTGCGAGGGGTGTAAGTCCGTTTTTGGTCACATATTCTTCGCTGGCCAAAACCAGGGCGGCAGCCCCGTCGTTCATGGTAGAAGCGTTGGCAGCCGTTACAGTTCCGTCTTTTGAGAAGGCGGGTCTGAGCCCGGGAATCTTATCAAACATCACGTTTTTGTATTCTTCATCCTCCGCCATCATCACTGGGTCTCCCTTTTTCTGTGGTATGGCAACAGGGCAGATTTCATTTTTGAATTTACCGGCCTTGGTAGCATCTGCTGCACGCTGGTACGATTGAATGGCATAACGATCCTGTTCTTCTCTGCTGATGTTAAACTTGGTAGCGGTGGCATCTGCGCAGGTACCCATGGCCTGATGGTTGTAGGCATCGGTAAGTCCATCTTTTTGCAGACCATCTACCAGCTCACCTCCACCATATTTCAATCCCCATCTCACCTTTGGCAGGTAGTAAGGGATGTTGCTCATGCTTTCCATACCTCCTGCTACCACCACCTGGTTTTGTCCCAATTGGATAGACTGGGCACCAAACATGACCGATTTCATACCTGAAGCACAAACCTTGTTGACCGTGGTACAGGGTACTTTTTTATCCAGGCCGGCTCCAAGTGCTGCTTGTCTGGCAGGGGCCTGACCATTGTTGGCCTGGCAAACATTGCCAAAAAACACTTCATCAACATCTGATGGGTTGATGCCTGATTTTTCAACCGCAGCTTTAATGGCTACTGATCCCAACTGGGTAGCAGAGAAAGAAGAAAGTGCACCACCAAAACTGCCCATGGGTGTTCTCAACGCGGATAAAATATATACCTTTTGCATTTGATCTTAAGTTTATGAACCACGAAGTTACGCCTTCTTCGTGAAATGTTTCACGCCCAATGACCCAGGTCAACTGAATAATTGGCATACTTTGATTAAATTACATCTTGTAATTCAATCTCCAAATTTTAGTGAAGATGATGAACATAGAAGGAAACATTGTAGATGTATTTAAGCGCCAAATTTATTATGGGCATTTGTGGTGGGATGAAGGTAAAATAGTAAGGATCGACGCCCTTGACCAGGAACAGAAAAACAAGCCCTATATCATGCCCGGCTTTGTAGATGCACACGTCCACATCGAAAGTTCGATGCTAACGCCGGCTCATTTTGCCCGTTTGGCGGTGGTGCATGGCACCGTAGGCACGGTCTCTGATCCCCATGAAATTGGCAATGTATTGGGTCAGGCAGGCGTGGAATACATGCTGGAAGATGCGGCCCAAAGTCCCTTTCATTTTGCCTTTGGCGCCCCTTCCTGTGTACCGGCTACTGCTTTTGAAACAGCAGGAGCGACCATAGACAGCGACCAAATAGCCCAATTAATGGCCCGACCCGACATCTATTACCTGGCAGAAATGATGAATTATCCGGGTGTAATTTATGAAGATGAAGAAGTAATCAAAAAACTGATGGCTGCTACCAAAAGCGGCAAGCCTATTGATGGCCATGCTCCCGGCCTTCGGGGCGGTGATGCTCAAAAATACTTTGCTTACGGCATCTCTACCGACCACGAATGTTACCAAACCGATGAGGCAGCAGAAAAGCTGGGTCTCGGTGTTAAAATTTTGGTGAGGGAGGGCAGTGCTGCCAAAAACTTCAATGCCTTGATGCCTCTGGCCATAGATCATAGCCAACACATGATGTTTTGTTCTGATGACAAACACCCGGACGAGTTGGTCCTGGGTCACATCAACGTGCTGGTCAAAAGAGCGATCAAAGAATTTGACCTGCCCTTGTTTGATGCCCTGTATATGGCCTGTGTCCACCCGGTAAAACACTACCAATTGCCCATTGGCCTGCTGCGCGAAGGCGACCCGGCCGACTTTATTGTAGTAAAAGATTTGATCGATTTCGAGGTTGCTGCCACTTACCTCAGTGGTGGCTGTGTGGCTCGTGATGGTGTTAGTCTGCTCCCCCTGCCACAAAGCAAGGTGGTCAACTATTTCAATGCCCAGGCCATCACCGTAGACCAAATCAGGTTGGTCGTGCCTGACGGTACCTCACAACTGCGTGCGATCCATGCCACGGGAGGTCAGCTCATAACCCAGGAACTGCTGGCAGACTGGCAGGAAGGGCCTTCAGAATTTATAAGTGATGCCCAAAACGACCTCCTCAAGCTGGTGGTGTACAATAGATATACCCAAGCCACGCCGGCTGTTGCCATTATCCATGGCTTTGGACTTGCGCGGGGGGCCATTGCTTCTTCTGTTGCCCATGATTCGCACAACATCATTGCAGTGGGTGTAAGTGATGAAGACCTTGTAGATGCCATCAATGCGGTGGTCAGCTGCAAAGGAGGTGTGGTGGCTACTTATAACAAAGATGTCCACCAACTGGCTTTACCAGTGGCGGGTTTGATGAGTAACGAAGATGGCTACAAGGTGGCTACCGACTACCAGGCCATCGATGTTTTTGCCAAAAAGGAGCTGGGCTCTGCCTTAGCTGCTCCGTTTATGACGCTCTCTTTTATGGCCTTGCTGGTAATACCCCGGCTCAAACTTTCTGATAAGGGCCTGTTTGATGGCGCTACCTTTACTTTTACCTCACCCTGGCTACCGTGATCCTATTCAACGGGCAAGCAAGGCACAGGAGTCGTTGTTTTTAACAATTAGGTACTGCGTCTTGCCATTGACCTGAATGGGTAGGATTTTTTTGATTGCCCCTTTCAGCAATAAGCCAGGCAGGTGTTGGTACTTTGGCTCTTTTCCTGTGATGGTAAGGATGCCACCAAAATCCGCATCATACCGACCAATCTGTACATTGCTGTTGTACTTGTTCATACCAATCAGCCATTCATTTTTACCCAGGCTGGCAGCAGCTGTCAACGGAGCGTATTGCATATTGGAAGGCAGGGCAGAAGCGCTGTATTGACCCTTGGCTTGCTGATAAATAACCATATTGGCAAATTGATCTGCTTCCATTTTTTGTGCCTTTTTGAGGTCGTAAAAAGAAAGGATATCTTTGAGATCTGCCTTGGCAAAATCGCTGGCCTTCAGAAACTTTTTCTTAACCGGAGGCAATTTCTTTTCCAATTCTGTTTTGTTGGCAAGTGGTATCTCTCTATCACCAATATAATAAGTTACAATTTGCTCTTTGGTGCCATTGTTGTCCATATCGGCATAATACATGCGTACCGGTTTTTCGGGGCTTGCCTTCATTCGGGTATTAAGTCCCTGATTACCCGCCAATACATCGGGGTCGCCGTCGCCATCCAAATCTGAGATGATCAGTGACGACCACCAGCCGTGACCGCTGTAGAGCATAGAGGATTTCCATTTACCGCCTTCGTTGGTAAACAGTTTGATTCCATCCCATTCGCAGGCAGCTACGATGTCGAGGTCATTATCGCCATCCATATCTGTCACTTCTGCTGCGGTGACGAGGCCCAGGTCTTTAAACTCAGGAGCCAATTCATTAGTCTTATCTTCAAAGGTACCATTGCCCTTATTGATCAAAATATAGGATGAGGCAAAGGCTCCATATTGATAGGGAACAGACCTGCCAAAGAAAATCAAATCGGCATGGCCATCCTTGTTGAGGTCGCCGGTTTTTACGGTTGAGGCATTGAGTTTTACCTGACCCAGCGCATCGGCCGTCTTGGAAAAGTTACCCTTTCCATCATTGAGATAAAGCCGCGGCCTCATGTAATCGTTTTTAAGTGAGTATTCATTGCCACCGCTGGCCACAACTAAATCCAGATGACCATCTTTGTTGACATCTACCCATAAAGCATCGGTGTCTTCATAGGTTGAATCCGCATCGAGGGCTTTTTGAGGGCTCTTGACAAATCTGCCATTGGCTTGCTGGAGGTAGAGCTCGGGCTTAAAGGTTTTAGAGGCACCAAAAAATATATCTTCTCGCTGATCACCATTGACATCTCCCACACAAGCAGCAGGGCCGTCTTCACCGCAGCTAAAGGGCACCAGGGGTTCACGGTGAAATTCTATGTAGGGATTTTCCTTATGGCGGTAATTAAGTCCTGCAGTGGCCGCAACCTCTGTCCATACCTTTTGTGCAGATTCATTTGTTTTGTTTAGCCGGCTGTAATCAAACTTCGGCAAGCCACTTTGGTAAGCTAGCTTAAAGAGGCTGTCTTTGCCCACAGATGTCACTGTGTACGATTGATCAGGCCAGATCACCCATAGTGAGTCGGCTTTCAGTTGGCCGGTAGCTATGATTACATCTTCCTGACTGCTGGACTGAAAACCACGCACTGCATATTGTTCTGCAAAAAACTGTGTAGATCCTGCCTTAACGATGAGTCGGCTGCCGATCGCATTGATATTACCGGCAGGGCCCTTCAGTTGGATCCTTAAAGCAGCCGCGTTTTGAGGCGTCTTTTTCTTTTCATTTTTATAGATAAATGGTTTTTCATTGATATTGTTGACCACTACATCCAGGTCGCCATCGTTGTCAAAGTCTGCATACGCAGCCCCACTGCTGTATGAGGGCAGCACATTGTTAACAGCATTGCTCTTATCCAAAAATTGAAGAGCGTTGGATTGAAGGTAAATTTTATTTTCCAGCTTTAGCTCCGGTATCTTGGCAATGAGGTCAAGCTCCTGCTGACTGAGCACGTTGTGGCTGGTCTTCCACTGCCAATCCTGGTCGGAAACAAAATTAATGTAATCCAGATCATTCATTCGTTTGGGTATGCCATTGGAGATAAACAAATCTTGTTTACCATCCTGATCCATGTCAAAAAACAAGGGAGACCAAGACCAGTCGGTGGCGTGAATACCACTATACATAGCAATCTCGCTGTAGCTGCCATTGCCATTGTTGAGTTGTAGTGCGTTGCGTGAGTACTGATAGTTGTAACCGTAATCGAGTTTAAACTTAAAGAGGCTGATGTCTTCATCGTTTTCTGATCTCTTGAGGATATCAGGTCTCTCAGGCAACATATCGAGGGAAATGATTTCATTGAAGCCGTCGTTGTTGAGGTCTGCCGCATCCACACCCATTGAGAACCTGCTTGTGTGCATGAGTTGCTCTTCGGTGACATCTTTAAATGTCCCGTTTTTTTGGTTGATATACAGGTAGTCATTCTCATGAAAATCGTTGCCGATGTACAAATCCGGATAACCATCAAGATTCACATCGCTGGCCACTACTCCTAAACCATAACCGATAACGGAAGAATGAATGCCTGAAGTTTTGGTCACATTGGTAAAGTGGTTGTTGTCGTTTCTCATCAACTTATCACCCGACTGCTCATGAAAGGTACCTAAAAAAGAAGACCTCTGGCCAAAGGTACCGTTGTTGTGGGTGGAGTGGTTGAGTTGGTACATGTCTAGATCACCATCCAGATCGTAGTCAAAAAATACCGCCTGGGTACCGTAGCCCACGAGGTCTAGGCCGTACTTAGCTGATTGTTCTTCGTATACGGGTATGCCATTTTCGATAGACTTGCACACATAGAGCTGGTTGTGTCCCTTAAACATATCAAAGGAGCCCACCTGGCTAATGTACAGGTCCATCATGCCATCGTTATTGATGTCCACCACACTCACCCCATTTGACCAGGCAGCGTCCTTTTTGATGCCTGTTTTATTGGTTACATCTTTAAACTTAAAATCCCCTTCATTGAGAAACATTTCATTTTCAACCATATTGCCGGTAAAAAATATGTCTTTTTTGCCATCGTTATTAAAGTCGGCAATGCCTACACCCCCGCCATTGTAAAAATACATGTATTTAAAAATGTTCATTTGAGTGGTGAGGTCGAGCTTGTTATCAAAGTCCAAACCTGTTTGATCGCCGGTGAGCAGGGTGAACTTGGCTTCGGTCTTTTCTTCCTTTTTGCATGAAAAAAGAATCAAGAAAAAAAACAAGCCCCAATATTTTTTTAATGGGCGTATATTATCGTTGCGCATACAATTTTGCTTGGCTGTTGTTGAATGTGACCATAAACGTTGGGGTTTTTTTGCCCTTGATCAGGTAGGCTGCACGGGCATCACCTCTGAGGTCCAAACCTGTTTCCCTGGCAGGGAGGCGGCCAAAGGCGACTCCTTTGTCATTGATGATGACATCGCCACAGTAGCCATCAAGGCGACCAAACTGTGGTGCGTATACCGATCTGTTGCCTATGGGTATGATATCTGTAAAACCATCTTTGTTGACATCTACCAGTACAGCACCGCTCATATGAGAGGTTTGGAACATTCTGGGCAAGGGTTTGACATCAAACTGCATTTTTCCTTTGTTGATCATTACCACTGAACCAAAGTAGTCGGCTTTCCAGGTCAGTGCTTTCTTTCTCATATCAGCAGGAAGCAGGTCTTCAATGGTTTTATGGGCAAATTCTTCGTGCTTTAAGCTGTTCTTTTTAAGAGAGGGCAGCTGTTCCATAAACTCTCTTTTCATCATCACCGGACAGTTTCGGTCATTGATTTGGCGACTGATGATTTTATCTACTGTTTTATTGGCATCAAAATCGCCCACCCATAGGGTCAGCGGATATTCAGATAAGCCGGAGTTTAAACCCATGTTGCCACAGACCAGGTCCTGATCGCCATCATTATCCAGGTCGGCATGTGAGACATATGACCACATTCCAGAGTAACCTTTGGGTAGCAAAGAAGAGAGTTTGTTTCCCTTTTTTCCCTTAAAGGAAAATGCCTGAATCTCTCCCCATGCATAAGCAACTACCAATTCATTGTTTTTATCGCCATCCAGGTCAACCAGGGTTGCGCTGGTTACAAAGCCTGCATTGGCCAGGTCAGGACAAACCGTTTTTGCGACATTCTGGAAGCTACCCTTTCCGTTGTTTTCGTAGAGATAGTTATCGGGCGCGGTGCCGTATTGTTGCGGATATGAGCGACTTCCTACAAACAAGTCAGTGTCGCCATCTGCGTCGTAATCTATCGGAATACAAACGGAGGTATTCATGCCATTGACAGGCAGGGCCCTTGTAGACAGGGTAAATTGATTGGCATTATTGAGGTAGACCCTATCCTGCATTTCACGGGTCAGGGGTGGATGGTGATTGCCTCCTGACCCTACAAACAAGTCGAGATCACCGTCGCCGTCAGCATCAAAAAAGGCGGCTGCGGTATCTTCAAAATCGGTGTATGAAAAAGTGGTAGTGTCAGCCTTAAATCCTGTACCTGCCGACCAGTATAATACGGGGCGTTGTCCGGATGCAGCACCAACGAAGATTTCGTCAATGCCATCTTTATTGAGATCTGCTGCTGCAATGGGCGGTCCTTCCTTGCTGAGCATTTCATGCAGGCCTCTTTCATAATAAAAATCTACGTGTTCGTCTTCCTTGTGTTTCCATTTGCCCGGCAATGCCACTTGCTGGAAAATTGCCTGTCCTTTAGAGATAGGCATAGTAACCTTGGTGCGTTGGGTCGACATCTCAGCCACCAATACCTGATTCATTGCTGGCTTCATCCATACTTGCCTGGTTGCATCCGGCCAGTAGACCACCATTGAATCCACAACCGTGTTTTTACCAAGGCCAAATACCTGGGTATAATCTACCGAAGATTGAAAGCCGCGGGAAGGCATGATTTCTTTGGTATAGCTTTGATCTTTGGTATAGACCTCTACCCTGGCTCCGATGGCAAATGTATTGGGACTTTGACCTTTTAATCGCACAGAAAAATGTTGGGCACTTTGGTTGGCATTGTTTTGATAGACAAAGCTGGGACCATTGACATTGTTGACAATCAGATCAAGGTCTCCGTCATTGTCTAAATCTCCATAGGCAGCGCCGTTGGAAAAACCAGGCTGATCCAGACCCCAGTCAGTTGCTACATCCTGGTATTGCAGGTCGCCCATATTGCGAAACATTTTGTTGGGTATGGGCGTAGAAGGCATCAGGCCTACAACGGTATCCAGCTTCTGTTTTTTGCCGCTTAATACCATTTTTTGCATTACTTCATTGGCAAAAAAGTCAATAAAATCCTGGTCGATCACATCTTTGTAAATTCCATTACAAACCAGGAGGTCTTGCCATCCATCGTTGTCGGCATCAAAAATAAGGGCCCCCCAACTCCAGTCAGATGCTTCCGTTCCTGCCATATTGGCAATTTCGGTAAAATGACCATCTCCACTGTTGAGCTGTAAAGTGTTTTGAATATATTGGTTATAAAAACCTTTTGAAAGTTTCAGGTTAAAAAGATCGTTGCTTTCAAAAGAGGTGGTTCTTTTTAATCTTACATCTTCCGAAGGAAGCATGTCGGTTGCAAAAATATCGAGCCTTCCGTCGTTGTTGATGTCTGCCATGTCTGAGCCCATAGAAGAAAGACTGATGTGACCCATTCTTTGTTCGAGTTCTTCTTTGAAGCTGCCATTTTTCTGGTTGATGTAGAGGTAGTCTTTTTCATAAAAGTCATTGCTGATGTAGATATCGGGCCACAAATCACCATTGACATCACCTACAGAGATGCCCAGTCCAAAACCGATAAGGCTGCCGTAGACGCCTGCTTTTTGGCTAACATCGGTAAACTTGCCATTGTCATTGCGGAGCAACTTATCCCCTCCTCCTTTCAGGAAGTCTTTGACTCCCCAGTCTTCGGCTCTTTGTTCGCGTTTGTTGGAATAGTTGAGGGTGTTGACCGGTATAAAGCTGTTGTTGAGAATATAGGCATCGAGGTCGCCGTCTTTGTCATAATCAAAAAAAGCTGCGTGGGTGGTGTAGCCTTTATCGTCGAGGCCATATTGTGCTGCCTGCTCGGTGAAGGTAAGGTCTTTGTTGTTGATAAAAAGTTGATTGGCGGTTTCTATACCTGATTGAAAGCCTGCATTACATACATAAATATCAAGCCAGCCGTCACTATTGATATCTACCATCACCACACCGGTACTCCAATGTCGTGAAGTATCTGCAAAAGCTTTGGAAGAGATGTCTTCAAATTTCATCTTTCCTTTATTAAGGTAGAGTTTATTGGCCGTCCTATTAGCGGTCATAAAAACATCTGAAAGTCCGTCGTTGTTGATGTCGCCAATCGCAACACCCCCGCCATTGTAAAAATTGCGATAATTAAAAATGTTGAACTTTTCAGTGTTTTCTACTTTATTGTTAAAATCTATACCTGTTTGGCTGGCATCGAGCAGGGAGAACAGGGTTTTGCCGGTAGATTTTGAAGGATTTTGCTGGTCTTTTGAACAAGACAACAGCAGGGCAAAAGGTACGAGGAGTAAAAAAAGCCGTTTCAATGTAGTGGGTTTAAACAAAAAAGGGGAGCAAAACGCTCCCCCGTAAAATTAGAATTTTTAACCATTAATAGCCAGGATTCTGCTGCAAATTTGGATTTGAAGCAAGAGATTGAGTTGGAATTGGGAACAATAGTCTTTCTTTGCCGGAAGCTGATTTTTCTTCCCATGCAGCTAAGTACTTACCGAAACGGATCAGGTCTGTTCTCCTGTGTCCTTCCCAATACAATTCTCTACCTCTTTCCGCTAATAAATTGTCTGTCGTGAGAGCAGCAAGCGGAGATGCACCTCTCTTCGTTCTAATTTGATTTACGATGTCAAGGGCACCAGCGGCGTTGCCTGTGCGCAACAATGCTTCTGCTTTCATCAACAATACATCTGCATACCTGTAATATACATAGTCATTGTCGCAGTTGTCACCACTCTTGTAATCGATAGGGTATTTGATAACCCTGATACCTGTGATTTCAAGATTGTCGCCAGATTCTTTGATGGCTACTTCTTTGGTGAATGAAAGTGGATTGCCTTTTCTGTCTTTAAGTGCCTCTCCTTTTTCGTTGAACTGCTGTCCAAAAAGGAAACCTGCATTGATACCAGATACATCAGTCATACCGGTGTATGAACTTTTTTTCCTCATATCACTGTCTTCAAATGAAGCATAAAGGTCACCTAAAGTAGTAAAGCCATTCCAACCTGAAGGATTTTGGTTGTAGTGCAGGGTACAGAACCATCTTGATCTAACGTTGCCTGAAGAAACACCACCTACGTTTTCAGCAGTCCAGATGTTTTCTTTACCCACAACATCGTTGTTGGGAGCGAAGTTATCAAAATAGTTGTCTGTCAACTGGTATTTGCCTGATCCAATGATCTGATCTGCAATACTAGCCACTGCATTCATGTCAGCTGCAGCAAAGGTAGGTGTCTCTCTGTTGAGGAAAGCTCCTTTGTTAAGCAGGGCTTTCATTTTCAAAACACGTGCTGCATCTTTATTGGCACGGTTAGCAGGAGCAGCAGGCAGGTCATTGATGATGGCATCCATTTCTGATACCACAAAGTCAACTACTTCCTGAGGGCCTAAAACCTGTGCATCTTCAAGCAATGAGGAACCTGCATCGCGGAAAGGCACCTGGCCCCATCCATCCAATACAGACAACATAACATATGCTCTCAGGTACCTTGCTTCCGCAGCTTGCTGTGGGGTAGGGTCAAATTGCAACAAATTGGTAGTTGAATAAACTACCTGCAACAATTCACTGAAGGTACTTGTCAAAAATGAGTGGTCTGCTGTCCATGTATGAGCGTGCAATGACCTCCAGATACCGTTGTCATCCCAGTCTGGTCCTCGGGTAGGGCCCATGGCTGCATCTGTAGTGTGCTCCTGAGCTGCCCAAAATCTGGATTGATCCTGATAAGGTGTCTTTAAACCATCGTAGGCTGCCTGCAATAAGGCATCTACTTTTACAAGCTGAGATGCTTGATCTTTTGTCAGGTCTTCCCTCAGTTCTTCTTTCAGATCGGTACAGGTCTGAAAGCTGAAGCCCACCATCAACAATAAGATTATTTTGTATTTCATGATGATATGATTTTTTTTATTAGAATGAAACATTAAGTCCAAAAATGAATGATTTGGCTGATGGATACGGGATGTATTCGATACCTGATGAAGGTACACCATTTCTCAGGTTAACTGTATTTACTTCAGGATCAAAGCCACTGTAGTCAGTTATAATCAATAGGTTTTGACCAGTCAATGACAGTCTAACGTTTGAAAGCTTGGAAACCTTACCTAAATTGTAAGAAAGTGTAGCGTTGGCCAATTTGATAAAGTCACCATCTTCAATGTATCTGGAAGAAGAAGTGATTGGGTTGGCAATGCTTTCTTTGATATCACCTTCCAATAAGCTGGCATCGATGTTTCTGCTACCCAAGTTACCAATAGGCAATACAGACATGGCCGTGTTGTTGAACAACTGGTGACCATAAGCACCATTCCAGTTCATGTTAAAGCTCAATTTGCCCAAGTCAAGACCAGTTGAAATACCCACGATTACATTGGCATTTGGATCTCCTCCAGCCACAAAAGTATCACCGCCATCGGTGTACTTGCTGTTTCCGGTCTCATCCAATCCCAAATATTCTCTTACAAAGAAGGTATTCAAAGGATATCCGTTTTTCATTTCCTGAACGTAGGCTCCTGAAGATCCTTGTCCGAAAAGGTCACCGGTAAGAATGGGGGGGCCTGTGTAATTTCTGAATTCATTGTTGAGGAATGAAATGTTTCCACCCAAGGTCCATACAAGGTTTTCTTTGTTGATGATTTGTGCATTCAAGCCGATTTCCACACCTGTATTGGCTACTTCGCCATCGATGTTTTTCCATGCCCTTACGGCAGGACCAGGCTCAGATACAGATGGATCCAACAACAGGTCATT
The DNA here is from genome assembly GCA_937872515.1 of uncultured Bacteroidota bacterium. Lineage (GTDB taxonomy): Bacteria > Bacteroidota > Bacteroidia > Chitinophagales > Saprospiraceae > JADKBO01. Next base: position 65,023 of record CALMSX010000079.1, on the reverse strand, counting down.
GGTTACCCTGTTGTAGTAATCAATACTACCGGTAATTCTGTTGTTCATAATACCAAAGTCCAAACCGAAGTTAAGGGTCGTTGATGACTCCCACTTCAAATCAGGATTGGCTACGTTCTCAAGAATAGAACCGCCGTTTTCTGTAAGAGCATATCTTTCCTGAGCAGAACCTGCAGGGAATTCCTGGTTTCCGGTTTTACCCCAACCCAAACGAAGTTTCAAGTCGCTGATGTTGTCGTTGTCTGCCAAAAAGTCTTCTGACTTGATGTTCCAAGATGCACCGATAGATGGGAAAATACCGTATTGGTTGTTTTCTCCAAATTTAGAAGAACCATCCGCTCTCAAAGTTGCTGTCAAGTTGTACTTTCCTTTGTATCCAAAGTTAGCTCTTCCAAAATAGGATTGAAGCTCACTGATAGGATCTGCATAAGAAATAAAACGTTTGTTGGCATTGCTTGAATTCTGAATTGCGTTGGTATTGTCGTTATCTGGAACGGCAAAGCCTCTACCAGCCAAAGCATAACCACTGAAATCAAACTTTTGATACTCATAACCTCCAACAAAATCAAAAGCCAAGTCATCAGAAATGGGTTTGTTGTAAGTGAGGGTATGTGAATGAATGGTAGAAAGCAATTCATTATTGGCAAAGCCTGCCCAACCTAAGTCAGTAATTCCTTGCACGTTTACATTACCAGAAATATTTCCTCTGGTATTACCTACACCATAATTGATACCCAAACGGTAACGGTAAACGAGGTTATCAGTAATGTTCCAATAAGGAGAGATATTGGCAAGTGTAGTTGTTGTTTTTGCCAATTCATATTGACCATCTAAAAGATTTAGAGGGTTGATGGTGGTTTCTCCTACCAGAGGATTGTTTTTAGCTGTAGTGAAATCGCCATTTGCTGTAGTAAGCGGAATGGTAGGATTCCACTGCAATGCCTGCGCAATCAGGTTTCCTGTAAAACCGGCATTGGTAGAAATTGGTGCAATGTCTTCAATGGTCTGGCTGGCAATCAACAAGGCATCAATTCCTATTTTGCCATCCAACATTTTGAAATTAGAGTTGAAAGAGGCGGTATACCTTTTCAAACCTGAATCTTTAATGATACCTTCAATGTTCTGGTATCCACCTGAAAAGCGATAAGTTGCTGTCTCAGATCCACCACCTATTGAAACATTATAATTTTGGGTAATACCACTTCTGGTAATTTGGTCGAATGCATCCACATTTCCTTTGCCATCACCTGATGTAAGACCATATTTGGTCAAAGCACCTCTGTATTCATCAGCTGTTAGTACATCGTACTTTTTAAGAACTGAACTGGTACCGAGACTAACACCAAAATCTACTTTAGGTGCACCTGCTTTTGCCTTCTTTGTAGTAATCAAAATGACACCATTGGAAGCCCTTGATCCATAAATAGCGGCTGATGATGCATCTTTTAATACATCAATGTTGGCAATGTCTGAAGGGTTAAGGAAGTTCAATGGGTTGGAATTTGCAATAGCACCTATGTCTGTTGCCAAAAGGCCCGCTTTGGCAGTACGTCCGTCCAAAGGCACACCATCGATAACATACAATGGATTGGCACCAGCTCTGATGGAGTTGTTACCACGGATTTTAACAGTTGCCTGACCTCCCGGCTGACCGCTGTTGTTAATAATGTTTACACCCGCAACCCTGTTTTGCAACAACTGGTCAGCGGATGTTACGATTCCCTGGTTGAAGTCTTTTTCTTTGAGTGAAGCTACCGAACCGGTAACGTCTCTCTTTTTCTGTGAACCGTAACCTACGATCACAACTTCATCCAAAACAGAACCTTCTGCTAGGGCAATGTCGATATTGCCGGATGTTCCAACAACAACTTCCTGGTTGGCATATCCTGTGTAAGAAAAAACGAGGGTAGATCCTTCAGCTACGCTGAGGGAATACATACCATCGAGGTCGGTAATGGTACCATTAGAGGTGCCCTTTACCAAGATGTTGGCCCCAATTAAAGGGTCACCGGTTTTGCCGTCGGTTACTTTACCTGATACGGTACGCTGCGCATACATAGAGGAAGCCCCCAAGACAAATACCAAAAGAAACATAAGTTGTGTTAATGTTCTCTTCATGTGGCTTTGACGATTTTGATTTAGTTAAATAGAAAGTTATTCATAAAACACTTGCGTGTTGGTAATGCCTCTCGTAAAACTTTGTTTTCCAAAAAGTTATAGAAAATATTGTCGCACGGACATTAATTTTAACATAACGTTATAAAATTAATATTCGCTTCCTGACTGTTTTAGGTAATATTAATTTTTTAATATTCTTGTTTTTATGATATTTCCTATCCCTACTATTGGATTAGCAATGATAGGTATTATTTAAATGTTAACAAATTAAAAATAAGTGCAAACGTTTGCGCAAACGTTTGCTGTTAATAAAATGAGACTTACCTTTGAGATATGAACAAGATCACCATTAAGGACATTGCCAAAATGTTGTCTGTCTCGGTTTCAACCGTTTCCAGGGCCCTGGCAGACCACCCCGATATCAGCGAGGAAACCAAAACCAGGGTCAAGGAGGTGGCCACAAAATTCAACTATCTGCCCAACCTCCATGCCCGTTTTTTTCGCAAAAAAAACACCCGGATGATTGCCCTCATCCTGCCGGAATTCAACCGTTTTTTTATCCCGGATCTCATCAAGGGAATTCAGCAATATGCTGACGCTCAAGGGTATAAGTTAATTATCTTCCAGTCGGGTAACCAACATGAAACCGAAGCCGAAATTATCAAATACTGTCTCAGCTGGGTGGTGGAAGGGGTGCTCATTTCACTCAGTGATGATACTGGTTCTTTGAGTCATCTCAAAATATTGAAGGACAGTAAAATTCCCGTTGTCCTGTTGGATAAGGTAATGACCAGCAACGATTATCCCACTGTCACCATCGATGGTTTTGATGCCGCTTATACAGCCACCAGCGCCATCCTCCAAAGGGGAAGAAAAAATGTTTTGGGGGTTTTTGGCCACGAAAACCTTTCAATTACCAAAGACCGTTTTAAGGGCTTCATTGCAGCCCTTGAAGACCACGGTGTTCCGGAAACAGAACATGCCTATCTCAAAATCAGAAACATCCAGCACGCCCGCTCACTGCTCACTGAAAAAACTAGCTGCACCCACTACGACGGTCTCTTTTTTATGACCGATGAGCTCCTGGTCCACGGCATGAACCATTTCCTTAAAATGGGCTTACAAATTCCGAAAGACCTCAGCATTGTTGCCATCAGCGATGGTACCTCTCCCCACTTCCTATTTCCGCCGGTGAGTCACATCTTTCATTCGGGCTATCAGATCGGAAAAGCTGCTTGTCAGCTCTTGATCCACCACATCCAGGACGAAGATCTTGAGGTAAGACACTTGTTAGAAGGCACAAATTTGATAGATTTGGGCTCAATTTGATTTTTATACAACTTTGTTCTATGCCATTTAAGCCTTTTTTCCTTTTTAGTTTTTCAGTTGTATGGTATCTATCGTCCTGGCTTGGCTTGAACGCCCAAAATGATTCCAACCTGGTGATCACAGCCGATACCGTTGTTTTTATTTCTAAAAAAAGCATTGGCAGTCAGCTCATCCACCTAAAAACTGCTGATTTCAAACGACTGCCCGGTGGCTTTGATGACCCTTCGAGGGTACTGCTGCATTTCCCGGGCATCGCTATGGCCAATGACCAGGCCAATGGCATTCTGTATCACGGTCTTCCCTCCCATCTTACTAATTGGCGTTTGAATGGGCTCGACATTGTCAATCCCAACCACCTCAGCAACGCTGGTACCCTCAGCGACCTGGCCAGTCCTTCGGCCGGAGGAGTCAATATGTTTAGTGCCAATGTGCTCGATGGTTTTCAGTTTATTTCTCCTGCCCTGACCGGTCAACGCTCATGGGCGTTAGGTGGAATTGCAGATTTGCAAGCCTCATCAGACCGACAAAATTACCTCCAACTTAGTGTACTGGGCCTGGAAGCGGGCCTGCATAAAAAGTGGAAAGACGATACCCATGCCTTTGTCAACTATCGGTATTCTTTTACCGGCCTGCTCGATGATTTTGGAGTCGCCCTCGGCAATGAAGCCATTCGTTTTGATGATTTGGTGGCAGGCATCTCCGGTAGAAGCAATAATTTCAAATCCACCGTATTATTGGCTGCTGGTAGAAGTGACAATCAGCACAATCCGCAGGACGAACCTTATCTCACTTTTAAAGACGGACAAAACATCCATTATACCTCCAATAACATTACAAGCCAATGGCTTGTGGAGCAAGACTTTGATGGTGGCTATCAATTGGACTTTGGTCTTTCTTTTTCTCAACGCCATGATAAAAGAACCGCCTTTGGCAATGTATCCCTTCCCGACAACAGCAGGATTTTTGTAGATGACCGCTTTGACAACGTAAATCGAAAATTTACCGCAAAATCAACCCTCCATACCCCCCAAGGCTACCATATAGAAGCCAGGTTTATGTATGACCACCTCAACTTTGAACAAGTTACGGCAGCCTTCTCCCCCATCTACCAAAATCAAACAAACAATTCTTTACTGATCAATACATTTAAAAGCCTGGACCTTACACCGCGGCTTCGACTCAGTCCGGAGTTGGGCATCCTTTATCAGAAAAACCTGGACCTCTTACCTGGTCTTGGCTTAGAATATTTGATGGGCAGCCATAGTTTCAAAGCCTCTTTCACCAAAAATGCCGGTTTCGGCTTGCAACAAGGTCCCTATGACTTGAAGGGAGCCAGGAGTTTAAATTATATGCTGGATTACAAAATAACCACAGCCAGATTCAGGTCCAGCCTTTCTGCCTTTTATCATGGCCTTTACCATTTAGCGGCAGACTCCCTTCAATACAATTACCTCCATGGTTTTGATTTTAATGTTAGCGGCACTTTGAACAGCTCCGGCCTGGGCAAGTCAGAAGGCATCAGTATGATGGTTGATTTTGATGCAGGCAAAGGCTGGTGGTTGAACCTCAATCACAGCTGGCTGAGCACTAAGTACAAAAACAAGGAAAATGAAAATTGGCAACACGCCGAAAATGATTTTGGCTGGATGGGCAACAGCAATGTGGGCAAAAAAATGTCCCTTGGTTCTGGCACACTCAGCCTTTCTTTGTCTTGCCATTACAGGGGTGGGCAATATTATTTTAACATTAAAAACGATAGCCACCTCAATACCAGAGACTATTCCTCAGCACCCCAACAGCGCTTCTCTCCCTATATCAGATGGGATGCTCGGCTCAACTATACCTGGAAAAAATCCATGTTATCGCTCGACATTCAAAACGTGGCCAACAGACTAAACGATGGATACTTGAGACAGGGACCAGACGGACCTTACATCGAAGCCCAGCTAGGCTTGATCCCGGTATTGAGTTACAAAAGAAATTGGTAAAATATTATTTTACCTCTTGCATTAGTTTTCTCACAAAAGGAGAAATGACGAGAAGCACAACACCTGCAATGAGGGCGTACAAAGCCAGCTGTCTGTAGCCCTGGGTATAAGTAACCAATTGCTCCATGTTGCTGGCATTGGCTGAAGCCTCTGCAATGTTGGCACCCAGGATGCCGGCAAAATACTGACCATAGGCACTTGCCAGAAACCACATGCCCATCATGATGGCCTGCAATTTGACCGGCGACAATTTGGTCATAATTGACATACCTATCGGTGAAAGGCAGAGTTCACCGAAAGTGATGACCAGCCAGCCCAGGGTAAATACATTAAGGGAAGTGACCCCCTGGTCATTGGCAAAAAACTGTGTGGTATAAAACACATAAAATCCAGCCGCCAGAAATAGAAAGCCAAGTCCAAATTTTACCAGGGTATTGGGCTCCCAGCCTTTTTTAGCCAGAGCGATCCACACCACACCCAACAAAGCTGCAAACAAGATGACAAATAGGGAATTGGCAGAGTTGTTGACCCCATTGGGGTCGAGGCTCATGCCCACCAGATTTTTATCCAGGTTTTTTTCTGCAAAAAGACTTAGCGATCCGCCGCTTTGCTCAAAGAAGGCCCAAAAAATGATAGAGAAAAAGATAAATACCAGAGCCGCCAACAATTTTTTCCGCTCGGATACCGAAAAACCACGCATTTCATAGGCCAGGTAAATAAGGGTAGCAGGACCAATGATGTACATAAACAGATCTGTATATGCCGTTTTGGCCACCATGGTCATGATAAGAGGAATGATGAGCAGAGATCCAACATAGGTCAGTATTTCAATGTTCCTCCGCTTTACCTGAGGAAGGTGTAAGAGAGGAGAAACGCCGATTTCGCCCATGCTCTTTTGGGTAAACATAAACGTAAGCAAGCTGATGATCATAACCACGGCTGCAAATCCAAAGGCCACGTTCCAGGTTAGGTGGGCAGGCACAATGAAAGAAAGCATTTCTCCTTTGCCTACGGCCACACAGAGGTAGCCTCCGATGAGGGCTCCCAGGTTGATACCTGCATAAAATAGTGAAAAACCGGCATCCCGCCTTGGATCACCTTCGTGGTACAGTGTACCTACCATGGTAGAAATATTGGGTTTGAAAAAACCGGTACCTACAATGGTAAAGCTAATGCCAAAAAAGAAAAATCTGATAGGGTCTATGGCCAGGATCAAACTGCCTGCTATCATCAATAAACCTCCCCAGTAAAGTGATTTTCGATAGCCCAGGATCTTATCTGCAAACAAGCCTCCAATAAAAGTAAACGCATATACAAAAGCCTGGGTGGCACCATACTGTAAGTTGGCCTGGGTGGCATCGAGCATCAACTGGTTGACCATAAAAATGACCAGCATACCCCTCATGCCATAGAAACAAAAGCGCTCCCACATTTCCGAAAAAAACAGGTACCAAAGTTGTTTGGGGTATTGGCCCTTAAAATTGCGGATTTGGTTTAAAGCTGTTTCCGCTGTCTGACTTATATCATTTGACGCCATGCATCAGTTTTTTAAACACTGGGTGAAGAACGGCCACCAGCACCGCAGCACCCAAAGGAACTACAGTAAAGATCCAAAAGAAATGACCCATGCCACTTTCTTGTGAGATGGTATCCATTTCACCCCCCATTTTTCCGGCTATTTTATTGCCAATGGCAATAGATAGGTACCACACACCAAACATAATAGATATCATTCTGGCGGGTGCCAGCTTGCTCACATTGGCCAGGCCTACCGGTGAGATACAGAGTTCTCCCATGGTGTGAAACAAATATGCCGCTACCAACCAGATCATACTCACGGATGCTGTCTGCGCCCCTGCCGGTATTGCAGAAGCACCGTACGACAAGGAGTAAAAGCCAATGCCCAAAAACGACAGACCCATGGCATATTTGATGGCTACGGGTGGATTGAATTTGCTCTCCCAAAGTTTGGTAAACATAGGAGCGAGGGTTATGATAAAAAAGGAATTGAGGATTTGGAACCAAGAAGCCTGAACCTCTGTACCTTCTATGCTGTATTCCCTGTTCAACATCCAAACTACGATGGCCCACACCACACCAAAGCTGGTGAGCAAAACAATATTGGCAATGCCATATTTGGCAAACGTGATGCGCGACAACTTGGTGAGTACCCATGTAATGATGGCAAGTGGTACCACCGTAAGCAGGGTATTGATGACTTTAAATGTAGTGGCAAAACCTCCTGTCAAACTGCGGTCTACATAATCTTTGGCAAAGATGTTCATAGAACCGCCGGCCTGTTCAAAGGCGGCCCAAAAGAGCATGTAAAAGAAGGCTATCATGCAGAGGGCTACCAGCTTGTCTCTGGTGATTTCGCTGTACCTTACCAGTCTGGAAAAAAGAATGACAACAAACAAAATAACACCACCGAGGATCACATAGTCTGCATTCTCTGAGCTGCCAAATACATTGTAGCCATAGATCTTTGACATAGGGTCATTGATTACCCATACCAGGGCAATGACCGCAGCCAGGGCTATCAGGACCAGGTCAACCTTTAAAAATGGATTTCGTTTGTCTCCGTCACCGGTGAGGGTAGCATCTGTTTTGTTGACTTCGTTGGCGGCCACAAGGGGTTTCAACCCTACATCACCAAAGATGCCCTGGAAGTAATAAAACATAATCAGGCCCAAAAACATAAAGATACCTGCCAAACCAAAGCCGTAACTCCAGTCTACTTTTTCACCAATGTATCCACACAGCATCATGCCCAGGAAGGCGCCGGAATTGACCCCCATGTAAAATATAGTATACGCGGCGTCTTTTTTCTCACTGTGGTCTTTGTACAATTGTGAAACAATAGAAGTCATATTGGGCTTAAAAAAGCCATTTCCAAAAACAAGACAGAGCAAACCAATGTACATAAAGGCGGGTGTCTCCAGCGCCATAGAAGCATGGCCCAGTGCCATGATAAAGGCACCGAGCAAGACTGTATTGCGTGAACCCAAAAAACGATCGGCTACAAATCCACCAATGATGGGTGTAAGGTAAACCATGGAAGTGTAAGTGCCATATAGGGCTAAGGCCGTTTTTCTTTCCCATGCCCATCCACCATCAACCAATGATGAGGTAAGGAAAAGCACCAGCAAAGAGCGCATGCCATAATAAGAAAAACGCTCCCACATCTCTGTGAAAAACAAAACAAATAGTCCTGCCGGATGTCCTAATACCTTACTTTTAAAAAAATCATTTGTTTCCGCTGTCATTATTCATTGGATTTTGCAATAGTAATTCTGTATATCAAAAAAGGTATGTTCTCTTACATCAATTCAGACCGTGCATCATTTTTTTCAACATTGGGCTGACCAGCAATAATATAACGGAAGCCAGGCCTGCAAAACCAACAAATACTAAGAAGTAGGTATTCAGATTGTCAATGGTAATGCCAAAAATAGATGGAGGTGTAGCCTGATTGGCAGGATCTGGATACAATGAGCTCATGTATCCGGCCAGCTTGTTTCCGGTTGCAATGGCAAGGAAAAATACACCCATCATCAAAGAGGTAAACCTGCCCGGGGTAAGTTTGTTGACCATAGAAAGACCAATAGGGCTCAGGAACAACTCACCAATGGTGTGGAGCAAGTACAAGCCGCCCAACCAAATGATGCTGGCCCCTGCAGCTGGTATGTTGTTGGTACCAAATGATATAAATAAAAAGCCCAGGGCCAATAAACCAAGGCCAATGGCTTGCTTATACGGAATGGCAATGTCTTTACCACTATTGCCCAACTTTGTCCACATATTAGAAAAGAACGGAGCTAACAAAATGATAAATCCTGCATTAAAGCTCTGGAACCATGAGGCCGGCATTTCCCAACCCATGATGTTTCTGTTGGTCTGCTCATTGGCAAAAAATGTCAATGATGCTCCCGCTTGTTCAAAACACATCCAGAAAAAGATCACAAACATCATAATGATGATGATTACCCACAACCTGTCTTTTTCAACCTTGCTCAGAGAACTGTCTGTAATTACAGTCATAGGTGCCACCACTGTCATACCATAAATCAAGGAGCCCCAAATATCGAGGTGCAGGCCAAAATAAAAGATGCTGAACATCAAAGCGATGCCTCCAAATAAAACGCCAAGTTGGGTTCCGGTAAATCCTGATCCGGTGTCCTTACTTTCTGAATCGTTTTGTTTATTGGGATTTACACCCAGCTGTACCCCTGTAGGGCCCACCACGTGTTTGTCTTTTTGAAAATAAAAAATGACCAAACTCAACAACATACCAATACCCGCAGCCAGAAAGCCCCATTTGAAATCGATGTTTTCACCCAGGTAACCACAAATGAGTGGAGACAAAAACGCACCAGCGTTGATGCCCATGTAAAAGATGGTATAAGCAGAATCTTTTCTTGCATCTGTAGCAACATAAAGCTGACCTACCATGGTGGAAATATTGGGTTTGAAAAAACCGTTTCCAAAAATAAGGAAGGCAAGACCCGACCACATAAAGGTGATGGCCAGCCCATTGTTGGTAGTGGCAAATGACGCACTGAAAAACATAAGAAACTGTCCGAGTGCCATGAGTAAGCCCCCTATAAAGATTGACTTTCGATTGCCCCAATAGCGGTCTGCTACATAACCACCAATTAGCGGTGTGAGATAAACCAGGCCTGTATAACTACCATAAATTTCAGAGGCAATTTCTTTATTGCCATTAAATAACATCGTAGTCATATACAGAATAAATATGGCTCGCATTCCGTAATAGGAAAATCTTTCCCAAAATTCGGTTGCAAATAGCACGTATAATCCTTTAGGGTGATCGCCAAAAACTTTAGAAAGTAGACTCATGTTTGTTTTTTTATTTGGGGCTAAAAATATATTAATTAAGCCAAACTTGACTTTTTAAAACATTAAATTTTGATTTTACCCAAGGGCATGAATTTTCATGGTTTATTCAATATCGCTGATAATTAGACATATAGCCATATATTCTGCAGCCATAACCTTGGTTAGCCCGGTCACATTTCATGGAATCCTGTCTTTGCCCTTTGTTTTTTAGCGTTTTCGATATAATATTTGGTAGAGCACACTGTTATCTCCATCTACAAAATTTTAAGTTGCCTGTGTGCGAACGGCAAAATATTATTCCAAAATATAATTTTTATAGCCTAAACAAAACCTTCTTTGATCAGGTCGTGCATGTGGATAATGCCACAATAACCCTGGTCATCTGCAACCAAAAGCTGAGAAATGGATTGCGCCCTCATTTGTTCCATTGCTTGTACGGCGAGGGATGATTTTTCAATGGTTTTAGGTGCTTTGGTCATGATCTGGACGGCCGTAATGTCTTCCTGGAAGTTTTGGTTCATTAGCATTCGCCTCAGGTCGCCATCGGTGATGATGCCAATGATTTGATTGTGGTCATCAACCACAGCAGTGGCACCCAGCCGGCCTGAAGTCATGGTAAGTATTATGTCTTTGATCAATGCAGCTGCCGTTACTTTGGGACAAGCATTTTTATAAGCCAGATCGGCCACAGTGGTATACAACATCTTGCCCAAATTGCCACCCGGGTGGAGAAGGGCAAAGTCCTGAGAAGAAAATCCCCTCAGATTGAGCAAGGCCATGGCCAGGGCATCACCCATGGCTAGCTGCGCTATGGTACTGGCAGTGGGCGCGAGGTTGTTAGGGTCGGCTTCCTTTTCAACCGGCAACATCAGGCACAGGTCACTTTGGCTGGCAAGAAATGAAGCTTCGTTAGACACCATGGCAATGGTGAGGTTTCCCATTGATTTTAAAATGGGCAGCAACACTTTAAGCTCTGCTGTTTCACCACTTTTTGAGAGGCTGATAACAAGGTCGTCTTTGTCAATCTGTCCGAGATCTCCATGAACAGCATCGGCAGCATGCATAAAAACCGATTTGCTTCCGGTAGAATTGAGGGTTGCCACCAACTTTTGACCTATGATGGCGCTCTTACCTACCCCCGTTACCACTATTTTACCCTTACAGGCAAACATCATTTCAACTGCCTTTACATGGTTGCTTCCGATAGATTGAGTGAGGGCAGCCAGGGTTGCGGTTTCAATTTCGAGGGTGGTGGTCAAACTATTTAAAATCTGTGCTTCCAATTATTGGCGGTATTTTAGTATCAATGGGGGCCGTAATAATGAATTTTATTCTTATTGTCCCTTGGAATGGTCAAAGATAGGCAGTGTGGCCCCGATATCTAAAATAAAAATTCATTATTTTATTTGCTGTTTTGCTTAAAAATTTTGATAACTTTAGACGGCATTTGTAAAAAACCGCTTTTGGGTTTTTGAAAAATCATACATAGCCATGCCGTTTTAACGGAATTGGTTTTACAAATAATAGCAGTTGATAATTGAATTAAGAGATGCACAGCCTCGAAAAATCACTTAAAGAATACTTTGGCTTTGACACATTTAAAGGAGAGCAGAAGGCAATCATAGAAAGCGTCATGGCTGGCAAAGACACTTTTGTGATCATGCCTACAGGAGGTGGTAAATCTTTGTGTTACCAGCTGCCAGCACTTTTGTTGCCAGGAACTGCACTGATTATCTCCCCCCTCATTGCCCTGATGAAAAACCAGGTAGACAGCATCAGGGGGTATAGCCAAAGTGACGAATTGGCGGCTTTTCTCAATTCTTCTCTTACGAGGACACAAATGAGAGAGGTCAAGGAAGGCATCACCAATGGCACTACAAAAATGCTGTTCGTGGCCCCGGAAACCCTCACCAAAGACGAAAACATTGAATTTTTTCAGCAAACCAATGTTTCTTTTGTAGCCATAGATGAGGCACACTGTATTTCTGAGTGGGGTCACGACTTCAGACCAGAGTACAGAAGAATTCGCACCATGATCAGTGCCATTGGCACCGATATTCCACTGGTTGCCCTTACGGCTACTGCTACACCAAAAGTACAGACAGACATCATCAAAAACCTCAATATGAGGGAGGTCAACATCTTTGTTTCCTCCTTTAACCGAGACAACCTTTTTTATGAAATAAGACCCAAAATCAACAGGGACCAAACCGTAAGAGAGATTGTGCAGTTTGTAAAATCAATGCCTGGCAAATCGGGAATTATTTATGTTCAGGCCCGTAAAACCACCGAAGAGCTGGCAAAAATACTCCAGGTAAATGGTGTAAAAGCCTCACCCTATCATGCAGGCCTGGATGCCAAGGTGAGAACCAAGGTACAGGACGACTTTTTGATGGAAGAAATTGAGGTCATTGTAGCCACCATTGCTTTTGGCATGGGCATTGACAAACCCGATGTGCGGTTTGTGATCCACTATGACATTCCTAAAAGTATAGAAAACTACTATCAGGAAACCGGCAGAGGGGGCAGAGATGGCCTGGAGGGCAAGTGTCTTGCCTTTTATTCTTACAAAGATATTCTCAAACTGGAGAAATTCCTGAGAGACAAGCCCGTTTCTGAAAGAGAACTGGGTGCCCAACTCATGGATGAAATTATCGCCTATTCAGAGACCAGTGCCTGCAGAAGAAAGTTTTTGTTGCACTACTTTGGTGAGCCCTATGATGAATCCAAGTGTGATAAAAAATGCGACAATTGCCGCAATCCAAAAGACAAGGTAGAGGTCAACAAAGACATGGTCCTTGTGATCAAAGCCATACTTGAAATCAATGAAAAGTTTCTCATCAAAACGGTGGTTGAGTTTGTTACCGGTAAGGCCACCAAGGAGATGAAAGATTTCCGTTTTGATAAGCTTCCGCTTTTTGGCGCCGGTCAGCACCAGGAAGATTTATACTGGCACTCCATCATCAGGCATGGCATCTTAAACAACCTGATTGAAAAAGACATCGAACTGTACGGCCTGCTTAGAATTACAGAAACCGGCCATCAGTTTATAGAAAAACCATGGTCAATCACCATCCCGCTCAACCGCGATTTTAGCGACGCAGAAGGCGATGATATTGCTATGGGTGATGGTGCCGGTACCGTGCTGGACGAGACCCTGATGAAGATGTTGGTGGAGCTCAGAAAAAAAGAAGCCAAAAAACACTCCGTACAACCCTGGATCATCTTCCAGGAGCCTTCGCTCCAGGATATGGCTACCTTTTATCCAGTCAGCCTGGAAGACATGCTCAAAATTACAGGAGTTAACCAGGGCAAGGCAGGTAAATATGGCAAACCTTTTATTGCCCTAATCCAAAAATACGTAGACGACAACGAGATAGAGAGACCCGATGAAATTCTCATTCGCCAGGTTGCCAATAAGAGTAAAGACAAGGTCACCATCATTCAGGGCATAGATAAAAAACTACCCCTTGAAGACATAGCCTACAATGTGGGTAAATCCATGGAAGAGCTGCTCGAGGAACTCAACCTGATTGTTGACGGAGGCACCAAAATTGACCTCGATTATTACATAGAAGAAGAAGTGGATCAGGACATCATTGAAGAAATTTATGAATACTATCAGGATGCCGAATCTGATTCTATAACTGATGCCTATAAAGCCCTCAAAGACGAAGACATAACCATGGAAGAAATATGTCTGGTCAGGATTAAGTTCATGTCTGAATTTGCCAACTGATCTATGTCAGACCTTGTCATAATCAACGGACCCAACTTAAACCTGGTGGGTATTAGACAGCCTGAAATTTATGGTTATCAGTCGTTTGATAAATTTTTACCCGAGCTTAGGCAACAATTTCTACCCCTGCAAATACACTATCTTCAAAGCAATCATGAAGGGCTGCTCATAGATTGGTTACACGAATTTGGTTTTAGCGCAAAGGGCATCGTATTGAATGCCGGTGGCTTGACCCACACCTCTGTGGCGCTGGCAGATGCAGTGGCCTCCATTACCACACCGGTGGCTGAAGTTCATTTAAGCAACATTTATGACCGTGAGCCATTCAGACACCATTCGTATTTAAAACCGGTTTGTGCCTTCAGTGTGATCGGCAAAGGCATGGAGGGCTATCGCGAAGCTTTGCTCAAACTATTGGAAATCAATAGCCATAAGTAATTATTAGCCCTGTTGTATACGAATAGTCACAGCTGGGATAAGATTGAAAAAAGTATAATTGACATTAAAAATTAATATATTTGTCTGTCAAATCTTAATTATTAACTAAAAATGATTGTATACATGAAAACACTTAGACATCTTTTTGCTGCTTTTTTAGTAGTAGCATTTTTTACCGGAACCCAAGCACAGGATTATAAATCTGCTATTGGTGCCAAATTGGGATATGGTTTGGTAGCCAGCTACAAAACATTCCTTAATGAAAAAAGCGCCATTGATATCTTTGGAGGTATCAGATGGGGTGGTATTGCTGCCGGTGCTTACTATGAAATCCACAAACCCATCAAATCAGTTGAAAGATTGAAATGGTACTGGGGTGGTGGTGCTTCATTCACAACCTGGGATTATGGATATGCTGGCTACGATTCATACTATGAATTAGGCGTATCTGGTGTTCTTGGTTTGGATTATTCTTTTGAAGAATATCCGGTAAACGTTAGTGTTGACTGGGCTCCAACCATCGTTTTGGTTGATTCATGGGATTATCCAGGTTCTTCTTTGAGCAGATTCAGGTCAGGCTACGGTGCATTCTCTGTAAGATACATCTTAGGTAAATAATTTTTACCAACAGGTTAAACTAAGCCGGTACTCTTGCACAAGGGGACCGGCTTTTTTATTTCATCTTTATTTATGGAATAACAAGGTGTGATTGAAAGACTGGCATACATAGTATCCTACTTGACAATTCTTTTTTTTATTCACCCGTTTAATAGGCATAGATAAGATAACCACAAGATTGAACTACAATCATCCTTCTAAACAAAATACAAAAGCTGCAATGGTGGCGCGCACAGCTGGATGGCTTTATTAATAAGATGTAGGTAAATCAAAAATGTTTGGCCAGAAAGCCGGGAGGAGTTTTGCCCAAAACGATGAAAGCAGATTTGAGCCAAAATAGAAATAGTAAGGGTGTTACAATATAAACCAGCTTATTGAAGTGCCATGCAGTGATGAAATCAAAATGCAACAAATGCATGGTTGCCCGGGTCAGGCCGCAGCCATAACATTCAACACCTGCCAGTGATTGAGAAATGCAAACGGTAGTACCATTATCAAAAAAATCAGCTGGTAGCAACATCAATATAAAAGGAGACGCCACTACCAGCCAAAGTAAATATTTTTTTAAGGCTGTATAAAACACCTTAATTGAATAGCAGATTATAGTTTTTCTGCGTATTCACCATCTTTTGGCTTAAGATCACCAGTGATGATTCTAATTAAGTCAATCAATGCCCAGATACCACAACCGCCTGCAGTCAACAATTGGATGATACCGATGGTAGTGTAACCAAGGTAGAACCTGTGGATACCTAAACCACCTACCAAAATAACCAAAATAAGAGCGATTAATTGGCTTTTTCCACCACCTGCGGCAGGAGAAGTCATTTCTTCAACACTTGTTTGGCTCTTTGCAGCGTCGTTTTTGCTGATGGTTTGATCAGCGGTTTTGTTGTCGTTTACAGTAATTTCTGTTTTTGAAGTTGTTGGGTTTACCGGAAATGAAGCCGTAGAAACACCAATCGCTCCGAAAACGAAAAGCAAAAGAACTAGAATTTTTGTTTTCATAAATAAGCTTTAATTTTGTTGGAATAATAAAACAAATATAGATAATGATTAAAAATATCCTACTTTTTAGTGCTCTTTTATTCTTTTTTTCCTCTTTGAGTGCTGAAAAGTATGAGTTTTTCGGAGCCATCAAACTATACGGAAAGGACGAAGCCTCAATCACTTATAAGCTGGTAATCACAGAAACCAATGGCAAGCTGACGGGATATTCTCTTACAGATGTAGCCGGACCCCATGAAACCAAAAATATAATAGAAGGGACCTTTGATAGCAAGACCAATATGCTGGTATTCAAGGAAAAAGACATCGTGTATACCAAAAGTCCGGTTTCCGGCGATTTATTTTGTTTTGTCAACTTTGAAGGAAAGGTCAAATTGAGATCCAGCAAGCCCAAGATTGATGGCAATTTTAAGGGAATGTTTAAAAACAAGGCTAAATGTATAGATGGCACTATAACCTTGGTAGGTTCTGAGAGGGTACAAAAACTTTTGAGCAAGGTCAATAACAAAATTCAAAAGTCGAAAGAAGTGCCGGACACCATGAAAGTAAAATACAATCCCATTACTATGTTTGACAGCATGCAGGTCAATCACCTAATGCCTACTCAAAACATCAGCATTTTTGATTTGTCAAGCACTGTTAGTTTTGAAATCTGGGACAAAGAAAAGGAAGATGGCGACGTCATCAATCTATATCACAACGGAAAGAACATTTTGACCAATTTTGCAGTAACGAAACAAAAGAAAAAAATTGATGTAATCCTCAGTAGTGAAAACAACGTTTTTATGATTGAGGCCGTTAATGAGGGAAAATTCGCCCCTAATACTGCTATGATTTTATTTACCGGCAATAATCCGGTTGAAATGCAGTCAAACCTTAGGAAAGGGGAAACCACGTCTATTTCCATCGTAAAAAGGCAGGAATAATAGCTATCTGCTTAGTTAAGCAACAAATGGCTTTGGCCTTAATGATTTTCTGGCGGGAAACAAACGCTGTTTCTGGGTGTTTCCCATAATCTTACCCTTATGTCATACTCATTTTCGATGTGTTGTCTAAGCCACGTGTAGATCACATAACAAATGTGTTCTGCTGAAGGGATCATGGTTTGGAATTCAGGGACCTGTAAGTTGAGGTTTTTATGGTCTAGTTTTTTCTCCACTTTCGTTTCAATGATTTGTTGAAGTTTCCCCAGATCATAAACATAGCCGGTTTGGGGATCTACCTCTCCCGTGACACAAACTTCCAGCTCGTAATTGTGTCCATGAAAATACGGGTTATTGCACAGGCCAAACACCGCTTCGTTTTTAGCATCATCCCAGGCGGGATTATAGATGCGGTGGGCAGCATTAAAATGGGCTCTTCTATAGACCGAAAGTCGCATGGTGATGGGTTTATATCCGATAATTAAACAAATACCTCTGAAATTGTTGCCGAATTTTGTTTGGCTTTTTCAACAAGCCCTTATATATGTTGTTAATATTCAATAAGATATAATGTTTTTGATGTCTTAAAAATGACTTATCTTTGGGGTTCAGATGAAAAATGCCATTGAATTATTACTTCGTTTTGGCTACCATTTGCTGTTTCTGGCAATGGAATTCCTCTGCTTTTATATTATTATCAACTACAACCGAGAGCAGAAGGGCATCTTTTTGCATTCTGCCAACCTTTTTTCCACTTCCATTGACGCCCGGGTTGATAAGGTCAACCAATATCTCCGCCTGGACATGGAAAATGACAGCCTGCACAAACAAAATGCAAGGTTGATCAAAAAATTTATCGATTACGACCTCAATTCTAGTCTCCATGACAATGATACCCTCGATGTTGATTCTTCCAAATACCAACTTCTTGCGGTGGATATATGCAATTCTAATTTCAGGCTCCGCGACAACTATCTAACCCTTTGTGCCGGAGAAAATTTGGGTATCACCCCGGATATGGGTGTGGTGAGTCAAAATGGCATTGTTGGCATTGTCAAAAAAGTGAGTCCGAATTTTAGTGTCGTTATGAGCATTCTCCATAGCCAGAGCAACATCAGCTGCCTGATAAAAAGAAACAACAGCAACGGCATGCTCACGTGGGAAATGGGAAATCCCAAAATCATGCACCTTGAGTCCATTCCCAAACACAAAACAGTGTTGGTTGGCGATACCGTTATAACCAGTGGTTATTCCACCATCTTCCCAAAAGGTATCCAGGTGGGTAAGGTAAAAACGGTGGTACTCGAACCCGGCAGCAACAGTTATACCATAGAAGTTGAATTGTTTAATGATCCCACTGCCTGGGATGCTCTTTATGTCATAGCCAATCGTCTTTCGGGAGAACAAAAAAGACTGGAAGCAGAAATTCTTCAAAATGAATAGTTCGGTAGTATATGCCAATTTGTGGAGATTTCTCCTCTATTTTCTTTTTCAGATCATTGTCTGCAGAAGGGTAGATCTTTCTATAGGTACCTTTGATTACATTCATCTTTTGGTGTATCCTCTGCCCGTTTTGATGCTGCCCATGAAAACCCCCCGAGCGCTAACACTGATTATCGCTTTTGTCTATGGCATGTTAATCGATGGTTTTTATAATTCTCCCGGTGTTCATGCATCCGCCCTGGTTTTTACGGCCTACATTAAAAGTATTATCCTCCGTTTTCTGGAACCCTTTGAAGGATACAATGCAGACGACTATCCAACCATACAAAAAATGGGACTGGGCTGGTTTATGAGTTTTGTCAGCTTACTTTTGTTGCTGCACTGTTTTTTTTATTTTAGTGTTGAAGCTTTCTCTTTCGTTTACTTTTTCCATATTTTTATGAACACCATTTTTAGTTTCATTACATCAATGGCGGTCATTGTTTTGTTCCAACTCATTTTCAGACCTAAGTATTAATGATCAATCTGGCCAACAGAAGAAATAACATCATCATTTTTGTTGCCCTCTGCGGATGCATGCTTTTGTTTAAAGCGGCCCACCTGCAATTGTTAGATGTCAAATACAAGGAGAAAGCAAAAAAGGCCGCACTCTATAAAAACGTATTGTACCCTTCCAGGGGAATGGTCATGGACAGGAATGAAAAACTACTGGTGACCAATGCCCCCTTGTACGACCTCAATGTTATTTACCGAAACATTGACCCTAAGATGGATACAGCAGAGTTTTGTTTTTTGCTGGGCATCGACAAAACAACTTTTATCAAAAACTTAGAAAAAGACTGGAAGAATCCACTTTACCACAAATCGGTACCCTTTCCTTTTCTTACTAAGATCAGGCCCGAACAATTTGCCCGTTTTTTTGAACACCTCCACAAATTCCCCGGTTTTTATCCGGTATTAAAAAGCATTCGTTCCTATCCACACCACAATGCTGCCCATGTGCTGGGCTATCTGGGTGAAGTAAACTGGAATGTCATCAACAAATCTGCCGGTGAATACAGCCTGGGCGATTATATTGGCATCTCGGGTCTGGAAAAGGGAATGGAGAAAAAACTCAAGGGTAAAAAAGGCATCAGTTATGTACTCAAAGACAACCTGGGCAGGCAGGTAGGCTTGTTTGACAATGGTCGATTGGATTCCATGGCTTTGTCTGGCTTTGACATGATGTCTGGCCTCGACCTCGAACTTCAGGAATATGGAGAAGCCCTCATGAAGGGCCGAAGAGGCGCCATTGTGGCCATTGAACCCTCAACAGGCGAAATCCTGGCCATGGTCAGTGCACCCTCGTACGATCCCAACAGCATCGCCCTCGATAAAAACAGAAGTATTGCCTTTGACTCCCTTCTTTCAGATACCATCAATCGCCCCTTTTTGGATAGAAGCCTCATTGCCAACTATCCTCCCGGCTCCATTTTTAAGCCCGTATTTTCATTGATTGCCCTACAAAAGGGCATTGTTCAACCCAATACATCTTTTTACTGCGATGGCGCTTATGAAATTTCTTCATCCAAGGCACAAAAATGCCACTCGCATCCACCCATTAGCAATATCGGCTCAGCCATTCAATATTCATGCAACTCATATTACTATCACCTGATGCGCCAGTTTGTCAATCAGTACGGTTTTAAAAGACCGGGAATGGGGCTCGACACCCTGGTTTCTTATTTGAAAGAGTTTGGACTGGGACAAAAATTAGGTGTAGAAAACCCGGCAGAAATAGCAGGTTTTGTACCCGATTCAAAATACTACGATCGCTTATACCGAAGAGAAGTCAATGGCTGGAAGGCGACCTATATGCTCTCTATTGGTATTGGACAGGGAGAATTACAGGTGACTACTCTTCAGATGGCCAATCTCGCTACGGTGATTGCTAATCGGGGTTATTACTACCCACCCCATCTGATTAAAAAATACCTCAATACCACCGAGCCCATTGACATCAAATTCAGGACAAAAAGAAAGGTCCGGATTGATTATAGGTACTTTGATCCGGTCATTGATGGTATGCAGCTTGCCGTTGAGGCTGGTACCGCAAGGGCCGCTATTCTTCCAGGAATCACGGTCTGTGGCAAGACCGGAACTTCGCAAAACAGAGGTAAAGACCACTCTGTATTTTTTGGATTTGCACCCCGAGAAAATCCCAAAATAGCCATTGCCGTTTACGTTGAACACGGCGGATGGGGTGGTGAAACGGCAACCCCTATAGCCGGCCTGATGATTGAGAAATACATTAAAAGAGAAATCTCTCCTGAAAAAAAACAGTGGGAGGAAAGAATGATGGACAAGACGGCCATCAAGGTACTAGCTGACAATTCTTATCAAGAATAAAATGAAAATCTCCTGCATTGTGGCAATGAATCACCAAAGAGTGATAGGTGCTGGCAACCAAATTCCCTGGTATCTGCCCGCTGATTTAAAATACTTTAAAAAAACAACTGTAGGCCATGCCGTTATCATGGGTAGAAATTGTTTTGAATCCATTGGCAGGCCCCTGCCCAACCGAACCAACATTGTTATCTCCCGCGATGCCTTTTTTATAGCTTCTTCCTGCCTGGTGGTAAGATCAATCGAAGAAGCCTTGGAAGCAGCCCACAACATGGGAGAATCTGAGGTTTTTATCATCGGAGGTGGTCAGATTTATGATCAAACACAGGATCTTTGGGACCAACTTTATCTCACTCTTGTAGGTTGTAATTGTGATGGAGATGTCTTCTTTCCTGATCTTGATCTCAGTCAATGGAAGCTGGTGAGCGAGGAAAGGGGAATTAAAGATGACAAAAACCTTTTTGACCACTCTTTTTTGGTTTATCAACGTTGATGGTTTTTTAAAAAATCTGCTGCGGATATTGAGCAATTGTTTATCTTAGATATTTTATTTCAATAATTATCAACATGAAAAAAATTGCTACCATTGTTGTTGTGTTGCTGATCTTCATTCAGTTCTTTAAACCAGAAAGAAATCTATCTGACGATCAAAGTCATCATATTTCTACCAAATATGCTTTTCCGGAAGAAATTGCAGCCATATCCAAGGCAGCCTGCGACGATTGCCACTCCAATAAGACCACCTATCCCTGGTATGCCAATGTACAGCCCGCAGCCTGGTGGCTAAGTAATCATGTCAATGAAGGTAAAAAGCACTTAAATTTTTCTGAGTTTACCATAAGAAGGATTGCTGTACAAAATCACAAACTGGAAGAAATTGTAGAAATGGTAGAAGAAGGAGAGATGCCATTAAAGTCTTATACCTGGCTGGGACTTCACCCTGATGCAAAACTTACCCAGGATCAAAAATCAAAACTCATTACCTGGGCAAAAGCACAAATGGATACCATTAAAGCCCACTACCCTGCAGATTCATTAATTTTAAAAAGATAATCACAATTATTAAAATCGGGTGCCAATGTGAAGGTTAAAAAACCGACCCAGCATCAGGGCCTGGTTGCCTGTTATTATGGGCTGCATATTCTTTTTATCATCAAATTCACCTGTCTGTTGTAAAAATTTGACGTTGGTATGATTGGTCAGATTGGCCACACTTATACCAAAATTGAGCTTCCACTTATCAAGGTCTACCTCATAATTTACTCCTGCATCCCAACTGAAATAAGGGCTTAAATAAGCAATTATTTCTTGGCGCGATGCCTTGTCTTTGGGACCCTTATCCCTGCTTTTTTCAAAACTCAGATAGGGAACTCCTGATAAATAAGAAAGAGAAGTGTTGAGTGTCCACTGCTTCTTTTTGTAATCACAGCCCACCGTCAACTGGTGGCGTCTGTCATCGGGAGAAGGCACGATCAAATTTCTATAAATTCCATCAAATTTCTGTGTGGCCTTACTCAGGGTATAGGCCAATGAGTATTTAAGTGATGGTGTGCTATAGGCTGCTGCTACATCAATGCCCTTCACCAGGGTTTCTCCGTCAAAAAAAGCATAGGTAGGAGGAGCAGGCGGTCCACCAGGCTTTACTCCATTGACCAATGTAGTAAACAGCTGACTGCCCGAAGATTGATTTTGCCAAAACTCAACATCGATCATAAAGTTGGCGCGGGAATACCGGCCACCCACCATACAGGATGTATTGTGCTGCAATGGCAAAAAATCTTTTTCACTGATATAATAGTATTTCAGATTTTGGGCAAATCTTGTCTCAAAATCAAACTGATTAAAGTTCTGGACCCTTCTGGAAATACTCGACTTCACTTCTAAGCCAGGAATAAGTTTGTATGACACAGATAGTTGAGGTTGGAGGTAGAAGTCATTGAATCCGGAAGGGCGGTTGATTCTGATTCCTGCCGCAAAATTCCATTTTTGGGTTTGGTACAACACGTCTGTAAAAAAAGCAAGTTGGCTGCCATTCTGGTCAAGTAAAAGTGGGGTGTTGGTGTTTTCGGTTGTATTTAAATTCAACTCCATTTGAGCAAAATCCAGGCCGGTATTGAGATTTATTTTTTCAGAAAGTAAGATTTGAAGGGCTGATTTTATCCCATTCAAACCTATCTGCTGGTGATGAACATAGTCTGTTCTGATGGTATTTTCAGAACCATTAAAATAATCAACGTTGGTATTGGATAAATGAAATGAATCCAAAAACCGATAAGCATATACATCGGTTACCAGATTGATCTTGTTGTTTAGCGCCGCCTTGTGTTTGATCGAAAGACCCTTGTTGTTCAGCTCCCTGAAATTGGAAAAAGTCTGGGTCAGCGTTACACTTTGATTCTGAATAAAAAACTGCCTGTTGTTGAGCCAGTCCAATAGTGTTTTATCATTGCTTAACAGGCCATTGATTTCTATATAGGAGTTGTTGTTGTAAGCCCATCTTATCTGCATATTGGCGTCATAAAACGAAGCATCTGGCATCCTGGCTACAATGCCGTTGTTTGAATTGTTGTTGGTTTCAAACTTCAGTTGGTTGAAGTTGGAAGCCAATATTCCTTTTTGGTTGATGTCGAGATAAGATACCCGCCCTCCGGCCTTTATACTCAATGAAGGCAGTGGCCTTAAGTCTGTTGCCAGGCCGGAATACAATAAATTAGAAGTTGTACGAAGCTTGTAGTCGGATTGCGGTTTTGACAAAAACTGCACCATTCCTCCTAAGGCGTTGCCAAACGAGCTGGGGTATTGATTTTTAAACAAAACAAATTCATCAAAATACAATTCATTTAATCCGCTAATGAGGTTGTAATAATGTCCGGCATTTATTACCGGTATGTTTTCCACCATGGTCAACGTTTTATCACTGCCCTGGCCCCTGATCCCAATTGTTGCATTATCCGATTTGCTTACCCCCGGAAGTTTTTGAAGGTTTCTGTGAATGTCGATGGCAGGGTTAACCGAATACTTATAGTTTTGATAGGTGGATTGATAATGGCTTGCCATTCCTGTCAAAAAATGATTCCCACTGGCCACTATTACAACGTTTTCGAAGGTGTGGCGTTGGGCTTGCAAAAAAATGTTTCCTCGCTTACATTCTTCGACCGAGAGCCTGATTTTTTTATACCCTAGATAAGAAAATTCGATGGTATCAGATAAACTGTTATTTACATTCAGCGTAAACAGGCCTGATTCGTTACTGGTAGTGCCGTTTGTTAAATCGGTAGTATAAATAGCTGCGAAGGCCAGGGCTTGTTGAGTGGAGGCATCCAGGATTTTACCACTTATCCTTTGTTGTGTGTCATTGTCTACCGGGATTGATTTTCTCAATAAGATCTGATTTTCGTCCAGTTGATAAAAGTCAAGGCCTGACTTTATAAAAATGGGTGCGAGAGACTGGACTACATTTTTTTCATCCAGTCCCTGTGGATCAATTTGATATTCCTTCAATAGCGTCGGATCAATGGCAACTTCGATTTTGTATTTTTTGGATAGGTGTTCAACAAAATGATCCAATGACATTTTTTCCTGGGCTACCATTGATGAGGTAGCCAACAGAAAAATCACCCAAATGGTATGCTGAATACGTTTAATCAACTTTTTTATAAATTTTAACCACGTCGCCCTCCATCTCAAAAAGCAAATGATGGGGCCAGGTAATACTCATCAGAGCCTTTTCTATGTCATCCTGAATAAAAATCCCAGTATGTTGAATGCTCTCAATCAATGCTTCATCAACCTCAACCGTAACCTTATACGTTTTTTCAAGAGTGGCAATGACTTCTTTGAGATTGGTTTTATCGAATTTAACTTCTGACCTCATCCATTCAGGTTCCTGGTCATCCGGTATGTTAAAATAAGTTTTGAATTGCGATGCCTGGGCAAAATCGGTCTCTTCGCCTGGTAGTAGAAGGGTTGACTTCTTTTTATATTCTACCCTTACCTTTCCTGTAAAACACCTTACTTTAAAACCATCATTCTGAGCGTCGACATCAAAGCTGGTACCCAGTACTTCTACCTTTCCGTATGCTGAACTTACAGTAAACGGACTGCCTTTTTCGACCTCAAAAAAAGCTTTTCCAACCAATTGAAGGGTCCTTTGATCCACAAAATTTTTGTCGTTGTATGTTACTTTTGATCCTGGTGCCAAAACTACAATTGACTGGTCCGGTAAAACGTGTTCTACATTTTCTTTTTGCTGGTTGGCAAAAAGAAATGTCGATTCCTCATTATTAAATATGGCTACATAAAAAATAAGGAAGCAGGCTGCAGCAACTGCCGCTGTTAGGTACAATCTCCTTAAGGTGGCGACCGGGGTTATAGATTTATCTATTCTTTTCCACAACCTGGTTTTATCTTGCTCTGCCATTGGGTCTGCATCGTGTGAGATCTCTAAAACCAACTTTTTAGCCTCTTCAAGCATTTCTCTTTTTTGTGGGTTGGCAGCAAGCCAATCCTCCCAAAAACCAGGGTTTTTATTGGATTTTACCCAGGCAATAAAGGCTTCGTCAGCAACAAAGTCTTCAATACTAAATGTATGGTATTCGTTTTCCATGGAATATCTATTTAACAAAGAGCTCATCCAGATAACTGTCTCTGGAGGATCCGTTGTATACAAACTTACATGCATCCGCGCTGGAATGCATTATACTCAAACAATTTCCACCTGTATCTTTTGAGTCGTCGTGCCCTCTTTTTAGAAAACAATGACCCAATTCATGAAAAATATAAAACTCCTTTTCCTGTTCAGATGCCTGATTCCAGTAGTCAATGTCTACAGTTACCTTCGACGGCTCATTTACATTGTGGGTGCACTGAGCAATAACGTTGTTGCCCGCAATATTGGTAATAATACCTGAAATGTTGGAAGTTTCAACATCAAAGGCAACACCTCTTTCCACCGCCTCTGTTTGAAAAGTCTCAAAATAGGGCAGCAAGGCCTCATCTACGGACACTTCAACCATATCCTTTCCACAGGATGATATGAATAAGATCGTGCAAAACATACTTATAAACCTTAGCATGTCAGTTTTTTATATAAAACGGACACCTTGTTGTATTGTACTCATTTATGGATTAAAAATATAGCCAGATTTAACAAAAAACCTACAATTAGCATCATCGCCTTTCGCAATTCACTAACTGCCCGGTGGGTCAAATTGCGAATAGACTGGTAATTGATGCCCAAAATTTCGCCTATTTCTTCATATGACAGGTTTTTACTATACTTCAGAAAAATAATTTCGCGTTGCCTGTCTGTTAATTCTTTCATGGCCTTTTGAAGCTTTTGACTCACCCCGGTTTCGGTCTCAAAGGCTATCATTTCTTCTTCTCTTGAAAGATCAGAACCCTGAACTTCGGCAGAATCCGACCCCGTCCTAAATTTTGATGACTTCCTGAAATCATCAATAATTCGATTTCGGAGTGATTTCAGCAAATAGGCCCTAATGACCGCCGGATCGCCCAGCTTAGCTCTGTTTTCCCATATGTAGACAAATAAATCATGGATGTGATCCATGGCTCTTTCTTCGTCCTGACAGAGCTTTTTGCTAAATTGAAACAGCACCTCAATGTTTTGTTCATAGATCGATTCCAGGCTGGATTTATCGCCTTGTTTTAAGCGTTGCCACAATTTTGCCTGGTCCATTTAAAAAATATTTTTCATTTATTGAGTACAAAACAAATCAAAATGCATCATACCTACAAATATTCAATAACTATTAAAAGTAAATTATGAAGTACAGATTTTTTCTGCCGATTGCTTTCGCACTGATGTTATTTACAATTTCCTTTACCGCATGTACTAAAGATGATAGTACAACCGAAACAGAAAATTTTGTCAACAATGCCCTGGATGAAATTTGCACTGAAACCAGAACTGGTAAAAATGGCTGTTTTGAAATCATATTCCCCGTTACAGTTGTATTTGCTGACTCTACCACTCAAGAAGTAGCATCGTATGATGAAATGAAGGCTGCTTTTAAAGCCTGGAGAGAAAACAACCCTGAAGTAAAGGGCAGACCTAAAATTCAATTTCCTTATTCGGTAACAACTGAAGATGGCACCATCGTTGAAATTACTTCTGCTGAAGACCTCAAGGCCTTAATTGCCGGTTGTGTTCAGGATGGAGGTGGCCCAGGTCACGGCCCCGGAAAAGGAGGTCACGGTCCAGGTCACGGCGGCCATGGCAAGCCTTGTTTTACCATCAATTTTCCATTGACCGTCACTACCGCAAATGGTGAAGTAGCCCTTGCAGATCAGGCGGCTTTGAAAGAACTATTGAAATCACTCAAAGGAACAGGAAAAAAACCTCAGTTTGTTTTTCCTATCACTATCACTCTTGAAGATGGCACTGTCCAGACAGTAAATTCAGCCGAAGAGCTGAGGGCTATCAAAGAAGCCTGCAGAGGGTAAAAAATTAGTATTATAGAAGGTCTTTGTAATCCGGTCAGCAATAGAGTTGACCGGATTTTTTTTATTAAACACATAGGGTCTTTTTCTGTTGTATACTTACAAGAGTTTACTTATGAAAACCGTATTTATTGCCGGAGGCACCGGATTGATAGGAAAGAGACTGTCTCAATTACTGGCCGGAGATTTTCAGGTCTATATCCTTAGCAGAAGACCTTTGGCAGATAATGGCAAGATCAAGTACCTGGTATGGAAGCCCGAAGAAGGAATGATTGAAGCAGGAACGCTAAAACCCGACATCATCATCAACCTGGCGGGAGCGGGCATTGCGGATCAAAGGTGGTCAGGCAAAAGAAAAAATGAAATCATTCAATCCAGAACGCAAGCAACTCTGTGTATCAATACCTGGCTGCAAACCATCAACCATGTTCCAGAAATTTATATCGGCGCCTCAGCCATTGGATACTATGGCGACAGGGCTATGGAATTGCTGGATGAAAAGAGTTCTCCCGGTTCCGGATTTTTGTCTAACTCCGCTGAACTCTGGGAATCTGCCCATAGTACCATCTCTGCCAAAAAGAAAGCGATTATCAGAATTGGCGTGGTTTTATCTACCCGCGGAGGAGCCCTTCCCAAAATGTTGATGAACGTCAAATGGATGCGAATGCTAAGCTACTTTGGTAGCGGCAAACAAATGGTTTCATGGATTCATATCGATGATCTTTGTCAGGTGTTTTTGAAGACCCTTCAACAAGACCAATTAAGTGGCATCATCAATGCTGTATCTCCACAGCCCATTGACAATAAAACCATGACCAGACAAATAGCACAGGCACTTCCCTTTTTTACCTGGACAGCACCCGCACCGGCCTTCCTGCTGAAAATGGTGCTGGGTGAAATGTCACACGTAGTTTTAGACAGCACCCGCGTTTTTCCTGTGGTTTTGCTGGAAAATGGCTTTGATTTCAAATTCCCCGCCTTCAAAGAAGCCATCGCTGATCTGTGGTTGCATAAGATTTAACCTTTTTTTGAACGGCAGTTTTACCAGATTAATTTTATCTTTGCCCAACAGTAAGGAAATCAGCATTGAACTGGATAAAAAAATGGTTATTTGAAAGGGCAAAATCTACTTACGCTCAATTGGTTTTGCACATCAGTAAAAAAACCATTGGCGTTTTGGTGGATCACACGGCTGTTGAACTCATAGAGCCCATACGTCAATATTTCCGCAAAAAAGGTGTGGAAGCAGAGAACCTGGTTTTTTTGGTTTTTTTAGACCAAAAACCTCTATCAGAAGAAAATTACCTTTTTTATCATAGCAAAGAAATTAAGTGGGGTGGTTATGCCTTGAATGACAACATAAAATCCTTTCTTGGCTTCGATTATACTCGCGTATATTATCTGTGCACATCTTTTGAGCCCCATCAAAATCTTATTCTTTCCAATTGTAGTGCAGCATTTAAAACGGGCACCTACAAAACGGGGATCGAACCCTATTTAGACCTTACTATTGATGACGAGCCTTGTGATGCTTTAAAGCAGGTGCAACTCATTGATACCTGGATTGATAAACTTTCTTCTCATGGAAAATAAATATACCGGCACCGGCGTAGCCATCATTACCCCTTTCAAAAACGGAGAAATTGATTTTCCGGCCATGAGCAATATCGTTGAACATGTTATTGGAGGTGGCGTTGAATACATCGTAGCACTGGGCAGCACTGGCGAAACCGCTACCCTGGATGCAGCTGAATCAAGACAAGTACTGGACCATGTAATTGAGGTGGTCAAAGGGCGGGTGCCCATTGTAGCCGGCAACTTTGCTGGCAACAATACCAAAGACCTTTGCCGATATGTCAAATCTTTTGATTTTACGGGCATCGACGCTGTTTTGTCGTCCAGCCCGGCCTATGTCAAACCCTCACAGGAAGGTATTTTCCAGCATTATATGGCCCTGGCAGAGGTATGTCCAAGACCCATTATCTTATACAATGTTCCCGGCAGAACCAGGTCCAATATGGAATGGGAAACAACCCTGAGATTGGCCGAAACCAGTGCCAAATTTATTGGGATCAAAGAAGCTTCCGGTGACCTTATACAAGCCACAAGAATCATAAAAAACAGACCCGCTCACTTTTTTGTAACCAGTGGTGATGATGAAATAGCCCTGCCCATGGTGGCCTGTGGTGGCCAGGGAGTCATCTCTGTAATGGCCAACGCCTTTCCTTCTTCTTTCTCGGGTATGATCCGTGCTGCCCTTGCAGAAGATTATGTGAAAGCCCGCCAACTCAATTTTCAAACCTACGACCTGCACAAATGGCTTTACATTGAAGGCAATCCGGTTGGCATCAAGTCGGCCATGGAAATCCTTGGTTTTTGTACCAACGAAGTGAGGTTACCACTTGCCAGAATGTCGGCGAATAATTATGCTTCCTTAAAACTTGCCGTAGAAACCGCCATCCAGGCCCATTTGGAGTAAAACGCTCGGCTTAATTACTCCTTTGCCCATGCATAATGAACCGATCTTCCCTCAGGGTCGTCCATCCATTTGAAGGTATGCGCACCGAAAAAATCTCTTTGCGCCTGAATAAGTGAGGCAGTGCCTGTAGGATGACCGGCCCCGTTTAAAAAATTGATCGCTGCACTAAAACACGACATGTCCTGACCGCAGGCCAGGCCCGTTTGAACCGTTTTTATAAGTGCCTTCCTGTGCTTTCTTATTTTATCCTGTATTTGTTCGTGGTTCAATAACAATTTTTCAGTTCGAAATACATTGACCAGGTCTTCCATTAACCGGGATCTGATGATGCAGCCATTGGTCCAAACAGCGGCCAGCGAAGTGAGGTCAACATCCCAGCCATTTTTTTTGCTTGCCTCTAAAATTTGCTGAAAGCCCAGGTGGTGATTGATCAATCTGGCCAGGTACAAACCCGATTCTAAGTCTTTAATAGTTATATCGTTTACTTCTTTTGATTTTGGAAAAGCCATTTGTTTCGAAAAGTTGCGCCGCCACTTCCAATCTGAAGACAAATACCTGGCAAACAGGGCAGCCGTCATGGTAGAAAAAGGGTGACCTCTCTCAATGGCATCCAGAGCCGCCCAACCTCCTGTACCCTTGCTTCCGGCACTATCAAGGATTTTGTCGATCATCCAGCCATCATCCGATTTTACTTTTAATACCTGGCCTGATATTTCAAGAAGATAGGACGCATTTTTTTTATGGTTCCACTTGGCAAAAATTTTGCTGATTTCTCCAGGGCTTTGGTGTAAACCATACCTTAAAATGCCATAGATTTCACTCAGTAGTTGCATTTCTGCATATTCAATGCCATTGTGAATCATTTTTACATAATGGCCGGCCCCTCCCGGGCCAATGTAAGTACAGCACTTTTGACCAAGCGGGTTTTCTGCTGCTATGTTTTCAAGATAAGGCTTCACAAGTGAATACGCCTGTTGATCTCCCCCGGGCATAATGGCCGGGCCTTCAAGGGCTCCCTTTTCTCCCCCGGAAATACCTACACCCATGTATAAAATGCCACTTTTTTTACAGGTCGCCATTCTCCGCTCTGTATCTGCAAAATGAGAATTGCCTCCGTCCATGACCATATCTCCCTTTTGCAAATTTGGCATTAGTTTTTCCAAGATCTCATCTACTGCTTTGCCGGCATCTACCATTAGCAATATTTTGCGGGGACGGGAAAGTGAATTGACAAAATCAGGAATTTTATCAAAGCCCCAACAATTATTTAACTCAACATATTGTTGAATGGTTTTTTGTGCCACCTTTACTTCGACCTGGCTTACATGCCTGTTGAACAAAGACAGTCCGATTCCCTTGTTGGCAAAGTTGCGGGCTATGCTCCTGCCCATTACGCCCATGCCCATTATACCGAATTCCTTTTTTTCCATATCTTTATTTATAATATCTACGATTGTTTGTGGTTTAACCTTTATATCCAGCCGAAGTGCATTGGCCGGTGCTTCTAATGCAGCAAACTGGCTGTCAAGCAGGGTGGCCGGCATAAAGTGTTTTCTGTTCTTCATTCTCTGACTCAGCATTATCCGGCTGCCATCCAACCAATACCATTTGGCCTTGGTTTCTATGCCGTTGGCCAAAATTTGCCTGTAACCCGTTTTTAAAGCCGAACAGGCTATAATACATCCCCGGTCTCTTATCGACTCTCTGGCAATTTGGTGGAGGGCTTCCAGCCATGGCCTTCTGTCTTCATCATTTAGGGGCACTCCCCGACTCATTTTTTCTATGTTGTGTGACGGGTGATAATCATCACCATCATAAAAGGGTAGTCCAGTGGATTCTGAAAGTAATTTGCCAATGGTGGTTTTTCCACATCCACTTACACCCATGAGAAAAACCACCCATGCCATCCTAAAACAAGCTGGCTTGAACCACAAATGCACCCGGGGTTTCGTGGTTGAGTAAAAAAAGTTTTGTTTTCAATCCCAACGCATAGCCGGTCAATGAACGATCGCTGCCAATTACTCTGTGGCAGGGAACCACAATGGGCAAAGGGTTTTTTCCATTGGCAAGGCCCACCGCCCTGGTATGTTTTTCAGTTCCCACTTTTTGGGCCAGCTGCAAATAGGATATCGTGGTGCCAAAAGGTATATTCATAAGCTCCTTCCACACCTTCACCTGAAACGGGGTGGCATCCCCAAAATCAAGGGGAAGGTCAAATGTGGTTGTACTTCCTTTGAAATAAGCCTGAACCTGCCTGATTGCTTCCATTATAACAGCATTCGGCCTTTCTTCAATGACACCCGTGCCAATCGTAATGGAGGTAAGTGCCTCATCACCGGCTTCAAAAATCAGCCTGCCAATGGGCGTGGTCGTACTAGAAATGTAGGTCACGACTTACCGGTTTTTGGCCAAAAATACGACACAGCTCTTCATAAGCTTTAGGAAACATATCGGCATATCGTTCAGAAAATTCAAAAAATGCCACAATGTTAACCACTCTCAAATCTAGGTCTTCAAAACCACAGGTTTTAATGATTAAATTGCTGTTGATGCCCTCTGTTTTTTCTAGTTCATCCCAGCCAATGGCCTCTGTTTCTTTAAGCGTCAGCTTGGGGTGGAGAGCCAGATAAGCCTGGATGTAGCCGTGCAATATTATGTTGTAATACATTGATGGGTTGACGATTCCCGGCAAGCCTTGTTCGCTGGAAAAAATCAACACCCCATCTTCCGAATCTACCTCAACAGTGTGCAAAAATGGGTGTTTGGGTGAGGGGAAGGGGTGTTTATACAAAAAGATCCTGTCCATGTCACCCATTAAAAAATCCTTTTGGGCAATGGTCAATCGAATTGCCTGCGACGCAATGATGTTTTTGAGATCAAATGGCACCGGGCGCAGTTCGGTAGTGCCCACACTTTGAAATGACCTTGCCTCCACATACAAGACCAATCTTTTTTCAAATTCTTTCCTTCGAATTTCGCTGTAATTTGTATAATAGGGAAGGTAGGTGGAAAGCCACTCCTTTATTTTGACATCCAGTTCCGGCGTGTTTTTTTGCATCCACCAATAATCGATCTGGCCGTGAAAGACATACAAAAAGGTGAGTAAGATAACCGGAATAAATATATAAACAGTATTGCTTACCCCCGGCTGAAACAATAGATATAGGTAATACCCGGCAAGTATAACGAGAGGTAAGGCCAACACCCTGGAAAATGAATGGATTTTCATTTTACAAACTTAACGAATCCATCCTTGCTTCTTGTGCATTTGTGGATAAAAACTTGTATTGGTTAGTCTTTCTTTTTTTTCTTTTTAAAGTCCCCTCTTTTCCAGGCCTCTATGAATCTTTTCCAGGCCATGATATCAAATATCTTTTGGGGCTTGTACTGGCCTATGTACTTATATTCTTCGGCTTGTTGCCGCATGTATACAGAGGAGGCTTCTTTGCCATCAACCGAAACCGTATGCCTCATTTTGGTCATAACCTCATTGGCAATATTGGCCTGGGCCTGTTCTCTGAGTTCATTGCTTATGTCGATGGCCAAAAACTCATGTTTAAAATGCTCTCTCGAAGGCCATGGATAAATGACCACCTCATCCAACCAGACGTTGTCTTCAGACATGATCTGGATCCAGGTGTAATAAGAAGAGGAAAGTGTGTCGGGTAAAGTAAATTCTACATCCTTAAATCCTATTCTGGAAAAAATTACCGTTTCGCCTTTTAAGGCCACCAGTGAAAAAAAACCCTCATAATCTGAAACGGAGCCCCTGCTGGTACCTTTAATGGCAATCGTTGTATACGGCAATGGCATAATGTTGCCATTTTCATCGGGTCCTACTACTTTACCTGAAAACTGGATGGGTTGACCTTCATTGTTTTTTTTCTGCCCATGAAGGGGCAAAAGATAGAGGATCGCAGCCAGGCATAAGGCAATTCTGAAAGCCATACAATGCATTTTAATTCTGAAACGAATGTACGTTGTTTTGGTCATCCCATACCCGTATTTTAACAAAGTTTTAAGCTAAAAACACCTCTTATTAGGCTCAAATGCAAAGCAGGCGCTGTTTTTTCGATTATCTGAGTATTTTTGAAATAAATTAACCTCTATGTACCACTGGTTTGTTTGCTGCCTTTTAATTGCTGTATGCTCTTGCAGTGCAAAACATCCTCGTTTTAAACAGGCAGACAAACTTGCACATCAATTCATCATTGCCGATGGTCACGTGGACCTGCCTTATCGGTTAAAAGTAAAAAACTTCCGCTTTGAAAAGGAGTACTTGGGCATACCCCTGGATTCTGACCAGGGCGACTTTGATTTTCGAAGGGCCAAAAAAGGAGGTCTTTCTGCCCCTTTCATGTCTATTTTTATTCCCTCCAGCTACAACCAGTTAGGTGGAAAAATTTTGGCAGATTCTCTGATTGACATGATTGAAGGCATTGCCCTTGCCCACCCCCAATATTTTGAAATGGCCAAAAAGCCGGAAGATGTGGTACAGGCCTTTAAGCAGGGAAAAATAGCCCTGCCCATGGGAATGGAAAATGGGTCACCGATTGGCCAATTAACAGACCTTTCCTATTTTAAAGCAAGGGGCATAAGTTACATTACCCTCACCCACGCCAAAAGCAATGC
The DNA here is from genome assembly GCA_937872515.1 of uncultured Bacteroidota bacterium. Taxonomy (GTDB): domain Bacteria; phylum Bacteroidota; class Bacteroidia; order Chitinophagales; family Saprospiraceae; genus JADKBO01. The sequence continues at coordinate 30,601 of CALMSX010000079.1, read as the reverse complement.
CATCTGTGATTCTTCGTACGATACCCTGAGACCCTGGAATGGACTTAGTCCCTTTGGTTATGAGGTAGTTAAAAAAATGAATGAAACCGGCATCATGATCGATGTTTCTCATATCTCTGATTCCAGTTTTTGGGATGTGATGAAAGCCACTCAAATGCCCGTAATTGCCTCTCACAGCTCTGCCAGAAAATTTACACCCGGTTTCGAAAGAAACATGTCTGATACCCTGATCACCGCTATCAAAGGAAATGGGGGTGTCATTATGGTCAATTTTGGATCTGACTTTGTGGATGGGGGAGTCACCCAAACCAATAAAAACAATGAAACCATCATCAACAATGTTATAAAAAGGAAAGGGTGGGATCCGGAATCTGCCGAAGCAAAGCACTGGGTAGATGTATTCCGAAAACAAAACCCCCGTATTTACGCAGATGTCGAAAAAGTAGCTGATCATATCGATCACATTGTATCTTTGGCAGGAATAGACCATGTAGGACTAGGTTCAGATTTTGATGGAGTGGGTGATAGCTTGCCCAATGGCCTCAAGGATGTTGCCGATTATCCCAATTTGATAGCCAGCCTCCTGCATCGCGGATATTCAGAAAATGACATTGAAAAAATCTGTTATAAAAACCTTTTTCGGGTTTGGCAACAGGTAACAGAATATGGTAAATAATATGGAAAACCAAGAACCAATATCAGAGGAAACCTCCTTTTACAATGATCAGGTGCAGAGCCTGAATTTGCCAAAGATGGAAGAAGTAGTGTATGAACCTCTGCAGACTTCTCACCTGTATGTCAACCTCATTGTGGTGGGCATCATCTTTTTATTCGTCCTGGCAGGGGTCACCGTTTTGTCGTTCCTGGTCGAAGAGGTCAAACCTTATTTTATATTTGCCTTGTTGGGTGTGTTGATCTTGTTTGGCTTTCTTACTTTGGCAGAAATTAAAGCCTTTAAGTTTCGTGGTTATGCCCTGAGGTCGCACGACATTCTGTACAGGGATGGTTGGCTTTGGAAATCCTGGATGGTCATTCCCTTTACGCGCATTCAGCACCTCGAGATCAATCAGGGGCCTATTGACAGAATCTTTGATCTGGCCAGCCTGCAGTTATTTACCGCCGGTGGTTCTTCGTCTGACATTGAAATAGATGGACTTACCCCTGGTCAGGCTGCCGACATCAAGTCATTCATCATGTCCAAAAACGCAGAGATCAATGAAGGCGATGTCGACTCCACACTTTGATTTTGATTCGCCCCAGCGTCAATCCACGATTGCCATTTTATTGGTCATTCTTAAGACGCTTAAGGTCTTATTCAGGCAGATAGCCCTTCCTTTTTTTGTCTTTGTAGTAATGGGCAAAAAGGGAAGCGACTACGGCACATATTTTGTTGTTTTTATTTGCTCCATTTCATTTATTTCAATGGTTTATTCCATAATAAACCACTTTCGCAGCTTCTATTACATTGCCAATAATGAGCTCGTTGTCCATTCCGGCATCCTGGGAAAGAAAAAACTCTCAATTCCAATCGAACGCATCCAGACCATCAATTTTGAAGAAAACCTCATCCACAAGTTATTTCATGTTAAACGGTTAAAAATTGATACCGCAGGTTCGGGTGAAAAAGAGTTGGAATTGGCTGCCATTGACAACCCGAAGGCAGAGGCTTTGAGGAATATTTTATTGGGCAACAAAGAACATTCAATGGTTTTTGATACTCAAATGCCTAAGCGTGAAGAGGTCATTTTCAGCCTTGATATTCCTGATTTAATCAAAGCAGGTTTAATGGAAAATCACCTCAGATCCGGGGGTTTGATCCTGGTTTTTATGTGGTGGATTTATGCCAATTTGCAAGAGGTCGGCATCAATGCTGAAGATTATATTGAAGAAGTAGAAAAACCGGCTTTCAGCATCAATCTTTTTTTACTGGGCATCGGCTTTTTTATCCTGGTCTCTTTGATCATTTCACTATTCAGAACGGTATTTAAATACTACAACCTCCATCTTTCGCGATCCGGCAACGGGTTTAAAATCAGCCAGGGCCTTTTGAACTCCAAAACCATTTCAGCCCTTGATCACAAGATTCAAACCGTTTCATGGTCTGACAACTTATTGAAAAAAGTGATGGGTATTCACGATCTGAAGTTGAAACAGGCATCCAGCAAGACCGTAGAAAGTAAAGAATCCATCATTGTTCCCGGTTGCAGCTATCGCCACATCATGCAGATTTGTCAATATGTTTTCCCTTCATGGTCGCCCGACCTGTTTACATTTTCAAAAGTTGACAAATCTTATTTGTACCGCAGTTATTTTTTCTCACTGATCCTTGGGCTTATCGCAATCTCTATTTCGTTCTTGTTTAAAAATTATACAGCCATATACGGCATCGTGGTTTTGGTTGCTTTTTTAATGGTCATGAGTTATTTGGGTTATAAAAAATTGGCCTACAGCTACAACACGGAGTGGATTTACCTGAAAGGTGGAGCCTTTGGCGACAAGCACGTAGTTTCTCCTATTTTTAAAACCCAAAGTTTAAAAATCTCACAAAATCCATTTCAAAGGAGAAAAGACCTGGTGAACCTCACCCTTTTTAATGCCTCGGGCAGTGAAAGCATTCCTTTTATTCCAAGAGAAACCGCTCTAATTATGTCCAACTACGTCCTATTTAAAATTGAAATTGACAAAAGACACTGGATGTAGTCTTTGTTTTTAGGGTTTTTTTTACTTTTGAGGGCAAATAGAACCTATCCTCCTATGCCTGACATAAAACTGCTTTCCGGATCCAAGTCAAAATACCTGGCGGAAAAAATTTCTGATTATTATGGTTATCCCCTCAGTGATTGTGACATCCGTACTTTTAGCGATGGAGAAATGCGCATTGAAATCAATGAATCTGTAAGGGGTGCCTACCTGTTTTTCATTTCTTCAACTTTTGGCCCTTCTGACAACATATTGGAGCTTTTGTTGATGATTGATGCGGCCAAAAGAGCCAGTGCAGGATATATAACCGCTGTAATCCCCTATTTTGGTTATGCCAGACAAGACAGAAAGGATAAGCCCAGGGTGCCCATTTCTTCTAAGCTCATAGCCAACTTATTGGAAGCAGCGGGAGCCGATAGAATCATGACCATGGACCTCCACGCCGATCAAATCCAGGGCTTTTTTGATATCCCGGTAGATCACCTCAAAAGTGAAGCCATCTTTATGCCATACCTCCAGCAGCAAGACCTTACCAATGTCATTTTTGCCTCACCGGATGTGGGTGGTGTTAAAAGAGCCCGCGCTTATGCCAAGTTTTTTGGCAAAGACCTCGTGATTTGTGACAAAGAAAGAAGGAAGGCCAACGAAGTTTCTGCCATTACCGTTATCGGTGATGTAAAAGGAGCGGATGTAATTATGATTGATGACCTTGTTGATACAGCAGGCACCATGTGTAAGGCAGCCGATGCCCTCATCGAAAAAGGAGCCAACAGTGTCAGGGCTTTTTGTACCCACCCTGTATTGTCGGGCAATGCCTATGAGAACATCAACAATTCAAAGATGACCGAAATTATAACCACGGATACCATTCCTTTAAAACAACATTCTGATAAAATTAAGGTGCTTTCCTGTGCACAACTATTTGCCAAAGCCATTAGAAACACCCACGAATACAGGTCTATTGCAGCCCTGTTTTTTGACAAATAATCTAACCTTTTTACATATGAAATTTTTCAAGTTTTTATTTGCTGCTTTATCTATTGTTATCGTTTCTTCTTGTGCAAGTTTGACCGGCTACCAGGATGGTCGCTCATTGGGCGAAGAAGCTTTTGAAATGACGGGTTCACTCAACCTGTCACAATCGCCTGATTTTTTCTTCGACGACGAGGAAGTCCTGGATAATTTTTTCTTCCCCAACATCGAAATTGCAGGTAAATACGGAGCCACTGATAAGCTGGACGTGGGTGTGAAACTCAATACCAACCTCAATTTTTCTCTGACTTCCAAATACCAGATTCTGGGAGATCGCCAATCGCAGACTGCACTCGGAATTGGTGCCGATATAGGTACTTTTGGATTGGTCAGCAGCTTGTGGAATGCCCAGGTACCCCTGTATTTTAGTGTGCACCCCAGTGAAAAATTTACCTGGTACCTGACACCCAGATACATTTTCCAGTTTGCCGCTGCAGACCTTTCTACCACCATCCATTATTATGGGGGTAATACAGGAGTTCTGTTCGGCAGAAAAAACAAGTTTGGTTTTGACCTTGGCTACTACCAACTTTCCAATTTTTCATCCAGTGCGGTTGACCTGATTACAGTTGGAATTGGAGGCAGATTTGTTTTTGGAGGCAAGGAAGAGGAAACCCTGGAAGATGACTCTATGAAAAAGAAGCCCAGGAGAAGAAAGTAATATTTCTTAAAAACATACTAAATCTGCTTTTTTTACGTTAAACAGTAAAAATTGAGATTGCGCATTTTCCTTTTTTCCTTTGTCATTTTGTGCACTGGTCTTACCACATACGGTCAGAGCTATAATACCGCTTTTGGCTTTCGTTTGGGTGAAGAGTTGGGATTTTCATTGGTACAAAGAGTGGCCAACCACACTACGCTTGACCTTTCTGCCAGCGATGGCTTGTTTGCCGGTCATAAATACGTATCGCTCCAGGCCAGAAGTCATTATGGAATCATTTCCAGGAGGTTTAACTTTTTCCTGGGTGGAGGAGGTTTTGTGCGATCCAATGAAGTGGCAAAAGATGATTATCCGACACCTGCCAGACTGAGTGGTGTATCCGGTGTAATGGGTGCAGAGCTAACCCTTGGCCGCATCAGTGTTTCGGTTGATTACATTCCTCAGTATGTGATGAGTAAAACGTATACCGGCCAGAAACTTACCGCAGATTCAGCCATTTCACTCAAGTATGTGCTTTGGAAAAGAAAGTCGCAGGTAAAAAAGTTTTTCGAAAAAATCTTTTAGGCGTAATACTTTAATACAAACCTTCGGATCATATTCATCGCTACTACGGCAGCATATTCTATGTTTTTACTCCTGTCTTTACTGGCTTTAATCAGTCTTGACACTTTTTGGTCGGCATTGCCTACGGCTATCCAAATGGTACCCACCGGTTTTTCAGGTGTACCCCCTCCAGGTCCCGCTATTCCGGATATGGCCACACCCACATCACAACCCATCTTTTCCAGCAGGCCCGTTACCATGGCCTCCACAACCTCCTGACTAACTGCGCCGTGGTTGACAAAAAGTGCTTCGGCAACTCCCAACCACTTGGTTTTGCACTCATTGCTGTAGGGTATATATCCTCCTTTAAAATAAGATGAACTGCCGGCCACAGAAGTGAGGCGGTGGGCCAGATAGCCACCTGTGCAACTTTCTGCTGTACCCAGCCACAAGCCTTTTTCCCCCAACAATGCTAAAAGGTGGGCTTCGAGACTCAGGTCGTTATATCCATAGGCAAGGTCTCCCAATTCCCGGGCCATGATTTCGGTATAATGCTTAAGGGCCTCTTCCAACTGCTTTTTATTGGCATGTTTACCGGTCAATCTAAGCCGCACGGAGCCCAATGACGGTAAGTAGGCAAGTTTAATGAAGGAAGGCATTTCTGTAAGCAGGGGTTCTATTTTATCCGCGATTACAGTTTCTCCCTCACCTACCGTCATTATGGTGCTGTGTTGGATGAACAATTCGCTTTTGCGCTCATTCAACCTGGGCAATAACTCTTCTGTAAAGATGGCCTTCATTTCATAAGGAACACCCGGCATGGAAACCAGCATGCCCCGTTCATCTTCTATGAGCATGCCCGGTGCTGTGCCCATGCTGTTGTGTAGCAGAATGGCATTGTCCGGCATGTAACATTGTGGTTCGTGTGCGGTGGTAAACGCCCGACCAAATTTTGCATAAATAGCGGTAATATGGTCGCGGGTTGTTTCTGAAAACGTAAGACCAACACCATATAGCTTACAGATGGCCGACTTGGTAATATCATCCTTGGTGGGCCCGAGTCCGCCGGTAACCAAGACCAGGTCAGATTGAAGTAAGGCTTCCTTTAATACGGCAACCATCTGATCCAAGTCATCGCCAACTGATCGCATTTCTACAACATCGATGCCCAATAAATTGAGTTGAGCAGCCATCCAGGAAGAGTTGGTATCCACAATCTGCCCGATCAGAATTTCATCTCCGATGGTTATTATACTACATTTCATGTTTGCTTATTCTTTGCAAGGCCATTCCCAATCTGAAAGGGGGGCTGAATCGTTGATGGAAAAATGCCACCACTCTGTCCTTATCCCGGAAAAACCCTGCGCGGTCATTGCCTGCTTCAACAGCCTTCTGTTTTCCAACACCGCTGCTGGCAATTGGGTATTGTCTGTATGGGCTTCTTTGCCAAAAAAATCATAGGGTGTCCCCATGTTGAGTTCTTTGCCATTTAAATCTACAAGGGTAAGATCCACCGCAAGTCCACGGTTGTGCATCGAGCCTTTGGCAGGAGGGGTAACGTAATCAGGATTGGGCACTACATCCCACAGCCTTTGCTGCGCGGGTCTTGGCCGGTAGCAATCAAACATTTTTAAACCTTTCTTGTGTTCAATTTTTAACCACTGGTGGGCTGCTTCAATTTTTTTGGCAACCCCGGGTCTAAGGTAGCAGCGGCCACATGGATAAATCACTTTTTTGGTAAAATTGTCTTTGGTGGCGTATTTGATGTCGAGCAGGATGCCTTGCTCTGAGGTGATTTCTTTAAAGTTTTCGTCATTGACGTCTACTTCCTTTGTAGTTTCTGTCTTTACAGCTTCTGACTTTTTTTCAACTACGGTTGTTTCTTCCGCATTTTTATCTGCCTTATTCGACTTTGTTACCTTATTGGGTGTAATTTCTGTTGCAGGGTTAGCAGTATCTTTTTGCGGATCACAGGAAGTAATCACAAAAAAAAGAACCAACAAAAGGCAAAATTGCCTCATTTTAAATGCTTCGCCTGTCAATCAGGAAGGAATATCGATGTGAGTTTTTAAGCGCCATGCCGGTGCCCCTTACTACAGCCCTCAATGGGTCTTCTGCAACATGAACCGCTAGTTTGGTTTTTCCAGAAATCCTCTTTGCCAGGCCACGCAACAAAGCCCCACCACCTGTCAGGTAGATGCCGGTCTTGTAGATATCAGAAGCCAATTCCGGTGGTGTGTCTTCCAACGCCTTGAGAACCGCTTCTTCTATTTTGGTAATAGATTTATCAAGTGCTTCCGCAACTTCTGAGTGGGTAGTAAATACTTGTTTAGGAATGCCCGTCAACATATCTCTGCCGTTTACAGGATATTTGGGTGGAGCATCTGTGAGGTCCTGAATGGCAGAACCAACATTGATTTTAATTTGTTCTGCCGTGCGTTCACCAATTAAAAGGTTGTGTTTCCTTTTCATGTAATCAATGATGTCATTGGTAAACTCGTCGCCGGCTACTCTGATGGACTGATCGGTCACAATTCCGGACAAGGCGATAACAGCAATTTCTGTTGTACCTCCTCCAATATCAATGATCATGTTTCCGATGGGTTCTTCTACATCCAGACCAATGCCCAGTGCTGCTGCCATGGGTTCATGAATCAGATAAGTTTCTTTGGAATCCACGTGGTCGGCAGAATCAAAAACAGCTCTTTTTTCAACCTCAGTAATACCAGACGGAATACAAATCACCATTTTGAGGTGGGTGAAAAATTTTCGTTTTTCTCCAATCATATTGATCAGGCCCTGAATGAGGGCTTCTGCTGCCTGAAAGTCAGCAATCACTCCGTCTTTAAGCGGTCTGATCGTTTTAATGTTCTCGTGGGTTTTTTCATGCATTTGCATGGCCCGGTTACCCACAGCTATGGTTTCATTGGTAATTCTGTTGATAGCAACGATAGAAGGCTCGTCTATCACTACCTTATCGTTTTGTATGATCAGGGTGTTGGCGGTGCCTAGATCGACGGCCAGTTCCTGAGTGAAAAAATTAAAAAACTTCATTATAAGCTGTTAATATGTTATCCTGTTAGCGGATATGTCTCACCGGGGGGATGGCAAAAATAGCAAATTCCTATGATTTAAAGGTATTATTAGCTTTTTTTATTGGTTATTGTACAAGATCGAACATCTTTTACTTTTCCTTTTCGAAAACGGCCTCAAAATACCTCAAAATTTTGCCCATCAACACCCTTTCTTGTGTTTCAACGCCCTGGTATTCAAAAGCCCTAATCCGATTCCAATGCGGCCAACCGTCCTGATCTCTTCCCACAAATTCAAAGTATCCGTCTGGTTCAAGTAAGGTACATACCGCTACATGCATGAGATCCTGCTTCTCTTCTTTCGAAAATGTTTTGCCTTCCCACCATCCGAGCTCTTGAATTCCAATCAAAAATAAGATCGCCTGAAGGTCAGGTAATTCGGTTCTCCCCATGCTTTGGCCTATTTTATGCCGCAACTGAAGCCACTCAAAATCTAGTTCCCACGTGTCCATTTGTAAGCTGTATATTCTCTAATCGCAAGCAAGTTATCAACTTTATACAAAACCACGAATAATATTTTTATCCACTTCCTATGCCAATTTTGCCCATTCTAAAGGAAAATTCAAGCTTTTTTATTCTTTTTTTGCATCACATCTATCAAATTTATACCATACATTAAAATATGATTTATAAATTTTTAAAAACTTGTTTATATATATTAATATGAAATATAAAGCTGATATTCAAGTCATTGGGAAAAATTATGTTTTATCATAATGCTTGCACAATGTGGAAAAAAAAGGGTTTACAAGTTTTAGGCTGTGATAAATATTTATCTATCTTCGTGCAGAACTTATAATCCTTAGATAGTAGAACAGACTTTATGGAACACAAAATAAAACGAGACCTTCAACTCATCAATCTGGTTTCGGATTTCGAATCCAAATTTGAGCAAGGCAACATAGATTATGTCGAGGAGAAAACTATCTACCAGTTAATTGAATATTATGAAAGCGAATTCCAGATTGAAAAAGCAATGGAAGTCGTAGATGTAGCCCTCGAACAATTCCCATACCGTTCCGATTTTTACCTGATCAAAGCACGTTTATTTTTAGCTGACAACAAAATTGATCAGTGTCTTTCTCAATTGAAGGATGCCGAAAATGTTGCCCCCTATGAAAAAGAAATTTCGCTGCTCAGAATCAAGGCGCATTGTGTTAGAAAAAATACGAAAGACGCAAAAGTTATCCTCGACGACCTCAAAGCTTCCTGCTTAGATGGTGACCTCATTGATTATTACATTGCTGAAAGCTACTTCTTTGAAGCATCAAAAGAGTACAAGGCAATGTACAACAGCTTAAAAAGCGCTCTTAAAATTGATTCAGGCAATGCAGAAGCATTGGAAAGATTTTGGGTGGCTGTTGACTTGTCAAGAGAATATGAAAACAGCATAGCTTTTCACAAAGCCATCATAGACGAAAATCCTTACAACCACCTGGCCTGGTACAACCTTGGCCTGTCTTATTCTTTTAACTGGGAATATGACAAAGCCATCGAAGCATTGGAATACTCGTTTATCATCAATCCGTCTTTTGAATTGGGTTACCTGGAATGCGCAGAAATTTGTTTGCAGGAAGGTAAAGTAAAAAAGGCGCTTGAAATTTACATTGACGCCAACAACCGTTTCGGTCCGGAATGTGACTTTATGGTCAACATTGCATCTTGTTACCTCCAGCTGGAAAAAATTGCCGAAGCCAAAATGACCCTTCTCAAAGCGCTTCGCATCGAAGCACACAACGAAGAGATTTATTTTTTACTCGGTGAAAGCTATGCCAAATCGGGCAGTTGGTACAGTGCCATCAATGCTTACCTGAAAGCCATCGACATCGACGACAGTCGCGAAGAATTTTTCCTCTCCCTGGCAAAAGCCTATGTTCAGGTTGAAGATTACAACAAAGCAACCATCAACTTCCACAAAGCAACTAAAGTTTGTATGGAAGATTCTCTTTACTGGAGAGAATACGCCTGCTTTGTCATCCGTCTTGGCTTATACGACGAAGCCCTTCAAATTTTAGATGAGGCCGATGAGCATACCTTTGGCGCTGACTTGCTTTACTGCAGAGCCATTACCTTGTTTTTTATGAAAAGAAAAAAAGAAGGTCTGGAAATCCTCACAGAAGCGTTTGAAGAAGATTTTGCCATGCACCGACTAATCTTCGAGCTAGCCCCAGAGCTGGAGGTTGATAAAGACATCAATTCCATCATTCGATATTACCAAAGAGAATTTGGAGATTGTTAATAACCAAGCAAAGCATTACTCAATTTTAATAGACGGAGGGTGGTTTTATGTCACCCTCTTTTTTTTTGGCTAAATTTATAGTACTTTGGCTGACGTAACTCTTCAATTTTCAACATGAAAAAATTTCTTTATTTTGTAGCAGCAGCCCTGGCCATAGGTGGCCTGGCCTACTTTTTGAAATTTAAACTGGGCATCAACCCTCCTCTTAAAACACCGCTGTCAACCGAATACAGCGCTCTTCCGTTGGAAAAACTTGAGTTGCCAAAAGGTTTTACCATTTCTGTTTTTGCAGATAGCATTACCGGCGCCCGATCCATGTGTATGAGCCCTGGCAACACCTTATTTGTGGGTACAAAAGATGAAGACAAGGTGTATGCCCTCAGAGATGAGGATGGAGATAAGGTAGCAGAAAAAAAATACATCATCTACCGTGGCGGTAATTCACCCAATGGCGTTGCCTTCAAAGATGGCCATTTGTACGTGGCAGAAATCAATAGAATCCTGCGTTTTAAAAACATCGAAAGTCACCTCGAAAATCCGGGAAAACCGGAAGTGGTCTACGATAAATTCCCAACAGAAAAACACCACGGGTGGAAGTTTATTGCCTTTGGTCCCGATGGAAAATTATATGTGCCGGTAGGTGCTCCCTGCAATATCTGTAAGTCTGACGACCCTTATGCATCGCTGACCCGCATTGATACCAACGGCAAAAATCTTGAGGTAGTACAGCGCGGTATCAGAAATACGGTTGGCTTCACCTGGCACCCGGATACCAAAGAGCTTTGGTTTACTGACAATGGCAGAGACATGATGGGCGATGACATGCCCAACTGTGAATTGAATCATGCCCCCAAAGATTTTATGCACTTTGGCTACCCCTTTTGTCATGAAGGTTCACTCCCCGATCCTGAATTTGGAAAGGGCCAGGATTGCAGCAAATACACAGCTCCCGTTGCCAAAATGGGGGCGCATACGGCTCCTTTGGGTATAAGGTATATTCGTTCTCCTCAGTTGCCCGAACCTTACAATGAAGCCTTCCTGATTGCACGACACGGCTCGTGGAACAGAACGGAAAAATCTGGTTATGACGTCCAACTAGTAAAAACCAATGCCAGCGGTCAATTCATATCTATGCAACCCTTTATTACCGGCTGGCTGAGCAAGGATAAAAAAGAAGTGTGGGGTAGGCCTGTAGATATTCAATTGCTTTTAGATGGTACCATCCTGATCAGCGATGACTATGCCAATTGCATTTACAGGGTAAGCTACAAACAATAACTGTTTACAGTTTGCGCACCAGCCCTTCCTGGGTGACAGAGGCGATCAGCTTGCCATTGGAAGAAAAAATTCTGCCGGTACAAAAAGCCCTGCCTCCAGCTGCCCTGGGACTCTCTACTTCGTACAACATCCAGTCATTGATCTGCACATCGTCATGAAACCACATGGCGTGGTCCAGACTGGCAATCTTTAACGGTGTTGTAAAAAAAGAAAGATTGTGGGGCAATAACGAGGTGATCAACAAATTAAAATCAGAAATATAAGCCAGCAACTCGTGGTGCAAAAGACTGTCATCGGCTAACAGGCCATTGGGCTTAAACCACAGGTGTTGCCGTGGTGCCCTGATGCCGGGATGAAAAGGATCGTAGTATTCAAGAGGATGAAAAATAAAGGGTCCATCCGATGATAATATTCCCCTTGCCTGGATGCCAAATTTTTCCGCAAATTCTGAGAATATTTTAGAAAACGGCTTGAGTTGATCGGGCGATACTACATTGGGCATTGGGCTTTGGTGTTCTATGCCTTTTTCTGCCACGTGAAAAGAGGCCGACATAATAAAGATCGTTCGTTCGCGCTGACTGGCTACCACACGCATCACACCAAAACTTCTTCCCTGTTTGATCGGCTCCACCTTATAAACTACCGGCTCACTGTGACTGCCGGGGTGCAGAAAATAACCGTGCAAAGAATGAATCCTTTTTTCAGGATCCACACAAAGTCGGGCAGCCCTTAATGCCTGTGCCAATACATGACCTCCATAGATATTGGGACTACCAATATCCACCTGTTGCCCAACAAAGACCAATTCTTCTTCCTTCGTTAAATGAAGCGATGACACAACCTTTTCGAATAAACTCATGCTTTTGTGCGTTTATTGAGGTAAATTTCGTCAATTTAAACGGTTTACCTGAATTATAATAATGTGATTAAAAACATTAAATTCCACTCATGCAAATGTTCTTTATCTCATCAAAATAGATCTTTTTTTCGTTACATTTGTAAATAAAATTTAGACTTATGTCAGTAATTAAGTTTGGAACAGATGGATGGAGGGCCATCATTGCACAAGAATACACCGTTGCCAATGTGGAGCGCATATCTGAAGCCACGGCCCAATGGATGCTCAAAAAGAAAATGACCAAGGTGGTAATAGGTTATGATTGCCGCTTTGGAGGTCGTATGTTTTCAGAAGTATCTGCCACCGTTTTTGGCAATTATGGCATTAAAGTCTTCCTTTCTCCGGATTTTGTTTCTACACCTATGGTTTCTTTGGGTGTGGTAAAAACCGGCAGCGATCTCGGTGTTGTCATCACCGCATCCCACAATCCACCCTCCTACAACGGATATAAGCTAAAATCTTCCTATGGTGGCCCCACCATACCTTCAGATATTGAAGAAGTTGAATCACTGGTGCCGGAAACCAGCCTGTCTAACCTACCTTCTGTAAGTGAGCTGAGAGACAAGGGGCTTATCGACTACCTCGACCTCGAACAAATGTACATCGAACACGTCAAAGCCAATTTTGACCTCGACAAAATCAAGTCTTCCGGACTCAAACTGGCCTATGATGGCATGTACGGCGCAGGTCAAAATGTCATTCGCAAACTATTCCCGGATGCACTGCTGCTCCATTGCGACTTCAATCCTTCCTTTATGGGACAGGCTCCGGAACCCATTGAAAAAAATCTGAAAGAAATTGCTGGCATCATTGCCAACAACGATTATAACCTGGGACTTGCCAATGACGGTGATGCCGACAGAATCGGACTCTTTGACGAAGATGGCAGGTTTGTTGATTCACACCACATCCTGCTTTTACTACTCTACTACATGTTTGAGTATAAAAAAATGACAGGCAAGGTGGTCATTACTTTTTCAGTGACCGATAAAATGAAAAAACTGGCCGAGCTCTATGGTCTTGAATGTGAGGTGACCAAGATTGGCTTTAAGTACATTGCAGAAATTATGACCCATGAAGATGTTTTGGTGGGTGGTGAAGAGTCCGGCGGTTTGGCTGTAAAAGGCCACATACCCGAAAGAGATGGTGTCTGGATGGGCATCCTCATCATGGAATTTATGGCTGTCACCGGAAAATCAATCAAACAACTGATTGCAGAAGTTTATGAAAAAGTAGGTAGTTTCTCTTTTGAAAGAGATGATCACCACATCACCAACGCCATCAAAGACGAAGTCATGCGCAAGTGCAAAGAGGGTGAAGTGAAGATGATTGGTAGCCGACCGGTAGTGCGTACAGAAACCATTGATGGTTATAAATTTTACCTCAATGATGATGAATGGATCATGGTGAGAGCCAGTGGTACAGAGCCGGTCTTGAGAATTTATGCTCAAACCCCAAGCACCACCCAAAGTAGAACCCTGTTAGACGAAGCCGCCAAATCATTGATGGGTTAATCCTTCCAACATGAGACTGGCCGCAAGTTTTTTTTCCTATCTTTTTCATCCTCTGTTTCTGGCAGCATATTTTTTGTTGCTGGTCTATTGGGTGAATCCTGTTTTTTTGGATTTCTCTGATCGGCACTCCTCCTTCCTCATTATTTTTTCATTGCTCACCTCTACCATTTTGTTTCCGGGTGTTGCCATTTTTTTGATGAAGGGCCTGAAGCTGATTGACTCCATCCAGATGCGCGATAAAAAAGAAAGGGTGGGCCCCCTCATCGTTACCGGTCTGTTTTACATCTGGGTTTTTCTCAATCTCAAAAACAACAGCCTGGTTCCTGAATACCTTAGCTTTTTCATGCTCGGTGCCAGCATCGCCTTGTTTTTTGGATTCTTTTTTACCCTGTTCTTAAAAGTAAGCTTGCATACCATTGGCATGGGTGCTTTAACCACTGCTTTCTTTTTGATGAAAAACCGATATGCCTTTGAAGATGTGGTCTTGCCCTGGGGTTATTCACACAGCTTAATCCTCGACACCAATGTAGTATTGATCTTCCTCCTGCTGATTTCTGGATGGGTAGCTACATGCAGACTGTGGTTAAAAGCCCACACCCTGAAACAAATTTATTCAGGTTTTTTAATGGGTACAGTTGCTATGACCATTGCCTATTTTGTATATCTGTAAATCAGAGTACCCTGATTTCTACCCGCCTGTTTTGCTGCTTTTTTTCTTCTGTCGAATTATCTGTAACCGGCCGGGTTGCTCCATATCCTTTGGTTTCTACCCTCTCTGGCTCCACCCCTTCCTGAATCAGCAATGATCGGATGGTATCTGCCCTGTTTTTAGAAAGTTGCATCAAATCATTTTTGTTACCAACATTGTCGGTATGCCCTTCAATCACAATTCTGATGGCAGGCTGCCGCATCAGTGCCTTGGCCAGTTTTCGGATGTTCACCATCGACTCCGGCCTCACAAAGGCGGTTGCTTTTTCAAAATAAATATGGTGCAAAACAGTGGTTGACCCCGGCTTCAAATCCATTGATAAAATAGATTCTTCTTCTGTTGTAGACTGCATTTGTGCCGTCTGCTGTTTTTCCTTTGGTTTAAGGGTCAGTCTTACCACCGCTTCCCGGCTTCCCGCATCAATCAGGTCCTGTACTTCAATGACCTCCATTGCGGTGCGCAGTCCTCTGTTTTCTGCTACTATGTAAAAAGGCTTATTTTCTTCTATTTCTATGGTGTGCCGGCCATCTCTCGACCTGAAATAGCCCTTCCACTCAATGGTATCACCATCCAGGGCGCTGCCCCATGAAATCTCCGCCGGAAACCGGCTGCCGTCCTCCTTATAAGCCTCTATTTGCAGCTTGATTTTACCCATGCCGGCACTTCGGTTGAGCCTGGCTGTAAAGATGTCGCTGTTTCCGTCCCGGTCTGAGGTGAAATAAATCCTGTCATTGTCTTTAAAAACATACGGATGCGACTCATTAAAAGAACTGTTGACCGGGGCTCCCAATCCTTTGGGTTCCAGCCATTGATAGGGCGAACTGTTTTGCCTTTCACTCACATAAATATCTTTGGCTCCCCTGCCTCCGGGCCTGTCTGATGCAAAAAACAGCTTTTGCCCATCTCTGCTGATATAGGGTGTAGATTCATCCCATTGGGTATTGATCCTCCACAAGGGCAGTGGCTTGCTGTAATGCATGCTGTCTATGCGCTCACAGACATACATATCTTTTTGCTCTCCTATCTTTTCAGCTACGGCCAAAATCAAAAACTGCTGATCGGGCGAAAGGGTTAGATTGACCTCATGGGCACTCTTATTAAATCCCTCAATGGTGATGGCCTCCGGAAAGCTGCTTTCATAAGAATCCGAAATGTGAACCAGGCTAAATCCTTCTCTCATCCCTCCTTTGGTCTCAAAGCGATTGATTACTACAAATGAAGAGGAGTCGGTGGTTACAGAACAAATGCTGTTGGGCAGGGCATTATTGAGCGGATATCCGGGATGGTAGGCAAATCGCAGTGTATCCTTTTCCACCAAAGCAATGTGGATGTCCTGATTGTAACTGGTATTGACCGGATCCGGAATCTGCCTTCCTGCAATTTGAGAAAAAATGGCGGCCAGGCGGTCAAAATAGGCATCAGTAGAAAGTGTGGTGTGCAGGTCCTGATTGTCATAGATCAGGGTCTTGTTGAAGGCCGGGCTCCCCACCCTTGTGTAAAACAGGGTCTTTTCATCGAGGGCAAATACCGGGCAGATTTCATTGTAGTAGGCAGTATTTACCGGATGGGGCAATTTTCTCAAACTGTGCTGAGCTTCTAACTCAACAACGAGAAACAACATCAACCACCAATAATTCATCTTTTTTGTGCCTTTCAAAGGCGCAAAGGTACAATTCCGGATGAAAAATATCCACAAATGTGTAATTACCTGGTTTTCAAAACCAATTTGTCTAAAACCTTAGCTATTGACAGGTGTTATAAAATCCAATACCTTTACACTTTGAATGCAGCCGGTTGGCAGCAACACTGTGTCAATTCGGTTTTATTGCCTGAAAATCAGGCAATATTTGTTAACAATTTATGGAATTATTTAGGCCTGATATTTGTTGTAACAGGTCGGAACAGAAACATCGTATGGATTTACATCAGAATTATAGCTTGCTGATTCAGAAATTAGATCAATTTATTCGTAAATTTTATCTCAACCAACTGATCAGAGGAGCACTATACACAGTGGGTACTGTGTTGTTTTTGTTTCTGGCTTTCAGTATTTTGGAATACTACCTGTATTTTGGCACCCTGGGCAGAAAGATCCTGTTTTTTGGCTTCATTGCCGTTTTGCTAGGGGCTGCTTATTCATGGGTGCTCCTGCCCCTGTTCCACTACTTCAAATTGGGCAAAACCATAAGCCATGAAGAGGCTGCCAAAATCATTGGAGATCACTTCAACAATGTAGAAGATAAGTTGCTCAATGTGCTGAACCTGAGAAAACAGGCCGAGGCAATGGAAAACAAGGAACTTTTGTTTGCCGGTATCGAGCAAAAAACAGAATCCATCAAGCTGGTTCCCTTCAAAGCGGCCATCGACCTAAGTAAAAACAGAAAGTATCTCAGATACGCTCTTCCTCCCTTTCTTTTATTGATTTTCCTATTGTTCGCCGCGCCATCGGTGATCACAGATTCAACATATCGGATTGTCAACAACGGAAAAGAATTTGCAAAAGCAGCACCTTTCTCCTTTGAATTGGGCAAACAAATATTGGAAGTGCCCCAATATGAAGATTTTAACCTCGATGTTGCCATCAGCGGAAAAGTGCTTCCCAACGACGTTTCTGTGGAAATTGATGGTTTTCAATACAAGGCAGAAAAATTAGATAAAGACCATTTTTCCTTTTTGTTCAGAAATGTCCAAAAAGATGTTTCGTTTCGAATCATTTCCGGATCCGTGACCAGTGAAACCAAAATACTGAAAGTTATTCCTAAACCAGGTCTTTCTGATTTTACGGTAAGCCTCAATTATCCGGCCCATACCGGAAGAACCAGAGAACAATTGACCAATCTGGGAGATCTGATGATACCGGAGGGCACTGTGGTCACTTGGAATTTTAACACCCAAAATACGGATCTTCTTTTATTAAAATTTGATGCCGATAAAGCCATAAAAGCCGAACAAAAAGAAGCCACCAGATTTCAATTCAGAAAAAGCATCAACAAGGATCACAGCTATCAGGTCCTCTATGCCAATGACCGTTTGCCAATACCCGATTCTGTTAATTATTCCATCAATGTTATCAAAGATCAGTTCCCTACCATCTCCGTAGAAGAATTTATTGATAGCAACGATAGAAACTTCGTTTATTTTGCCGGTAATGCCTCAGATGATTACGGCATTCAAAATCTTACCTTCCACTACACCCTGATAAAACAAAATGGCAAATCCATGCCCGAGATGATGGTAAGGGTACCAAAGGCCGAAGGCAAAGAAATTGCCTATGAGTACAACATTGATTTAAATAAATTAGGGGTTGAACCGGGTGATAATTTGACCTACTTTTTTGAAGTTGCCGACAACGATATGATCAATGGAAGCAAAAAGAGCAAGACGGGTATTCTGAGTTACAATAAACCCACTTTTGAAGAATTTAAAAAGCTGGAAAACGAAAACGAGGAACAGATCAAAGACAACCTGGAAAAATCCATAAAGGACCTGGAAAAAATGCAGGAGAACTTCCGCAAAATGAAGGAAAAACTGCTCCAGGAAAAACAATTGGACTGGCAAAGTAAAAAAGAACTCGAAAAGCTGTTGGAACAGCAAAAAGAATTGCAAAACAAGCTGGAAGAAAGCAAGAAAAAAATGGATGAAAACCTGAAAAATCAGGAAGAATTCCAGGAGCCGGATCCAGAGGTAAAAGAAAAACAGGAACGCATGCAGGAGCTGATGAAAGAAGCCATCAGCCCCGAGCAAAAAGAACTGATGGATAAGATCCAGGAGCTGATGCAGGACCTCGAAAAAGAGGATGCCATGCAAATGATGGACCAGTTTGAAATGAACAACGAAAATTCCAACAAAGACATGAAACGTCTGCTTGAGTTGTACAAACAGCTGGAGATGGAAAAAGAAGTGAAAGAACAAATCAAAGAATTGGATAAGCTGGCAGATAAACAAGAAGAGCTGGCCAACAAAACAGAAAAAGAAAGCGCCCCCAAAGAAGAGCTTAAAAAGGAACAGGAAGAACTCAATAAAAAGATGGACGAGCTCGAAAAAAAGATGGACGAGCTCGAAAAAAAGAACAAAGAATTGTCTCCTCCCAAAGAGCTGGGCGACGACAATAAAGAAAAAATGGAGGATATCAAAAATGATATGAACGACAGCAAGAAGGAGCTGAATAGTAAATCCGGTGACAATAAAAAAGCAGCTAAAAAGCAAAAGGACGCGGCCAAAAAGATGAAAAAAATGGGCAAGGACCTGGAGATGAATATGGAGGGTGGAGAGATGGACCAACAGGCCGAAGACATCAAAACCATTAGGCAGCTGTTAGAAAACCTGGTAACCGTTTCTTATGATCAGGAACGATTGTCAAAAGACATTGGCTCTACCCCTACAACTACACCCCGTTTTGTAGATCTGGTAAAACAACAATTTAAAATTAAAGGTGATTTTGCCGTTATTGAAGACAGCCTCACCGCCCTGGCTATGAGGGTCGACAAGATTGAAAGTTTTGTAACCGAAAAAGTAACCGAGATAAAATACAACCTCAACCACAGCATCGAACAACTGGAAGAAAGACAAAGCAACCGGGCCATTGACAACCAAAGGCGGACTATGACCAACCTCAATGACCTGGCCCTTATGCTGAGTGAATCCATGAAAGACATGCAGCAACAAATGAGCGGATCCATGCCGGGCAGTCAGATGTGCAACAAGCCGGGTGGTAAGGGTCAGGGAAAATCGGGCGGTAAGGTGCCAACAGATAAAATTACAGAAGGCCAGCAAGGCCTGAACGAAGACCTCCAGAAGATGTCTGACAATATGAAGCAGGGCAAAAAGGGAAGCGCCAAAGATTTTGCTGAAGCCGCTGCCCGCCAGGCCGCACTGAGAAAGGCATTGCAAGACCTGCAAAAAGAAAAGCAGGAACAAGGCAAAGGGGATAGTGGCTTACAGGACATCCTCAATCAAATGGACAAGGTTGAAACCGACCTGGTGAACAAGAGGCTCAATGGCGAATCATTGGCCCGCCAAAAAGACATCCTTACCCGATTGCTGGAAGCAGAAAAAGCAGAAAGACAACGCGAATTAGATGATAAAAGAAAGGCAGAAACAGGAGAAGACAAATTGAGGCCTGTTCCACCCGCCTTACAGGAATACCTCAAAAAACGACAGGCGGAAGCTGCTTTGTACAAAACCGTTTCTCCTTCGTTGAAAGCACATTATCGCCAATTGGTTGACGACTATTACAAGGCGCTCAAATCAAAATAATACAATGGTAAAGAAAACAATAAAACTTTCTTCTTCACCCACAAGTATTACCGTGCTTGAAGAATACCTTCAGGATTTATTATTGGAAAACCAACTTTGTGCATCCAAATTTCCGGACATTCTCATCAGTCTTACAGAGGCCGTAAACAACGCCATTATTCATGGCAATAAATCAGATGCCAGTAAAGAAGTACAGGTCAATTGTAAGCACAGCAAAACGGGAATTTCTTTTTCCATCATAGACCAGGGCAACGGCTTTGATCCACAAACCATCCCCGATCCCACCTCTCCTGAAAAAATTGAATGTTGTGGCGGACGTGGCGTTTTTATCATCAATGCCCTCGCAGATAAGGTGGCCTATAAAAACAACGGAAGTACGGTGGAAATCTACTTCAATCTGGCCTGATGGAAGAAACGGTTTTATTTCACGAAGAAGATGCCGTTTTACCGGCTTATTTTGATCCTGCATTGACCCAAACCTGGTTAGAAAAACTGGCCAGTGACCACGGGTCTACCATTGCCCAGCTCAACTATATTTTTTGTTCCGACGAATACCTGCTCAACATCAACCAGGAATACCTGCAACACGATGACTATACCGACATCATTACCTTTCCCTACCAGCAAGGGGCAACGGTGGAAAGTGATATATTTATCAGCCTGGAGCGTGTAAAGGAAAATGCCGCCCAGTTTTCAGAAGGCGATGAAAAACAGGAATTACTTCGGGTCATCGCCCACGGCCTGCTTCACCTGATTGGTTTTGGGGATAAAAAAGAGGAAGATGTGCAGAAAATGAGGGATGCAGAAAACAAAGCCATTGAAAGCTATCGGCAATTGCAGCCTTAAGCCTACTTTTGTCCCAGAATTATTTTTATGTCAGCTTCCATTAAAGTATTTGCACCCGCTTCTGTTGCCAATGTAGCCGTAGGGTTTGACATCCTTGGTTTTGCCCTGGAAAAACCCGGAGACGAAATCATTGTGCGGCCCGGCAAAGAAAAAGGGCTCCGCATTACTACCATTACCGGTGCTCAAAACAAACTTCCCCTGGATGTAGCCAAAAATACAGCCGGCTACGCGGCCCTTAGGCTGCTCCAGCATTTGGGCGAAGAAGACTGCCCCATCGAAATGGAAATCCATAAAAAAATGCCCTTCGGAAGCGGCCTGGGATCTTCAGCCGCCAGCGCGGCAGGTGGGGTCTTCGCTGTCAATTCCTACCTCAAAACAGGGCTTTCTAAGGCGGATATATTAAGGTTTGCGGTCGAAGGTGAGCAGATCGCCGATGGTGCCTTCCATGCCGACAATGTTGCCCCCTCTTTGTTAGGAGGCCTCATCATGATCAGGGACAATGAAACCCTCGATTTCAAAAAAATTCACGTGCCGCCCGGACTTTTTGTGGCGGTCATTTATCCGCATATTACGGTGCTTACCAGAGATTCACGGGCCATCCTGGCCCCGGATGTAAGCCTGAAAACCGTTATTCGTCAAAGTGGAAACCTGGCCGGCTTTATTTCGTCAATGTACACAGCAGATTTTGACATGATGAGGCGGTCTCTTGAAGATCTGATCATCGAGCCTCAGCGTGCAGCCCTGATCCCGGGATTTTATGAGTTAAAGGAGATGGCCCTAAAAACCGGCTGCCTGGGCTTTTCCATCAGCGGGGCAGGACCTTCCATGTTTGCCTTGTGCGACAACTCTCATTTGGCAGAAGAAATTTGTACCAAAGCCACTGGCATACTGGCGGGTAAAAAGATCAAATCCGATACCTTTTTATCCAAAATCAACCTGGAAGGCGCCTTCCGTTATTAGTTTCCGGCTATTTAGCTTTGAAAAACCTCAATCTCCGCGGTAGCTTTCACCAGATCTGTAAACTTGCCCTTAAATCGGGTAGCTTTCACCAGGTGATTGTCAATCCAGTGATAATTGCCCCCCCTTGGCTTACACAACAAAATGCCGTGGTATTTAAAGCCATGTTGGTTGAGCCAGGTTTCGGTGATAGCCCTGTGCTCTTCCGTTCTGGATGAGAAAAAGGTGATGATGTGGCCTTCATCGTACCATTTGTTGATGATTTCCAGGGCATCGGGATAAGGTGTGCAGGTTACCATTCTTTCTGGCTCTTCATTGGGCACATCATCGCAAATGGTGCCATCAATATCGATCAGGTAATTTTTTACATCACTGCCAAGTACCGGACTTAGTGCATTTCCTTGTTCGTCTGTAAGGGATTGTAATGAACTCATGATTTGTTTTCTCGCTGTTTTTAATTGAATGAAATGTAGTTTTTGGGGTTTACGGGTTGTCCGTCGTACCAAAGCTCAAAATGAAGGTGGGGCCCGCTTGACATTTCGCCTGAATTGCCAATAATGGCAACGGCCTGCCCCGTTTGTACTTTTTGCCCCGGTTTTACCAAAATGGCAGAATTGTGTTTGTACACCGATACAATGTTTCGCGGATGCTGGATTAAAACCGAGTTTCCAGACTCCACAGACCACTCCGCACTGAGTACAATGCCCTCCATCACCGATTTTACGGCCGTTCCTTTGGGCGCTATGATGTCCGTGCCCAGGTGCTCACGGCTGGGGTCATATTCTGCACTAATGCTGCCTGAAAGCGGAGAAGCGAATACCAGGTGGTCAAGGGCCCTGGTTTTCATAGATTCTACCACATCGCTGTTTTTCAGCGGCTGAGGAGACTTAGAGGCCTGTTCTACTTCTGCATTTTCAATGGATTTGAGCATGTTTTTTAAGCCCATCGTATAGGTGTCGTGGGCCTGAACTTGCTTTTCCAATTCGTCAATCCTGCGCGTGAGCTCTACAAATTCGGAATTTTCTTTTATTTCTCCATATCCCGGAATCCATCTTTTTACAGGTGTAAATACAATAAAAGACACCACCATAACGGTGAGTAGCACCATTACAGAACTGAGTAAAATGTAAACAATTAATAGGGAAAAACTAAAGGATGTAACCTCTCTCAGGTCGTCATCATCCAGAATTACAAGCCTGTAATTGTCCTGAAGTCGCTCTAACAATGATCTTTTAGTACCCTCCTCCACGGACATTATGCATTGTTTTTCAGAAAAATAAAATAATTTTGCGCAAAATTAGTTATAAATACACTAATAGTACTGTTAATAATTATTAAATGAGGAGTAATCGCTTTTTGGGGGTTGTTTCAGCCCTGCTCATTGTGGCTATGGTTTTTACATCTGGGTGTGTATCCAGAAAGCGAAAAAATGAGGTCTCAAAAGTTGGCAAGTTTTATCACAATGTAACTTCTGAGTACAATGGGTACTTCAATGCCAACGAACTCTATGAGGCCAGTTTGCTCACTTTGCGTGAAAAAAACAACGACAACTACTCCAAAATCCTCGAAGTTTACGATTATATCGCTGTTCCCGACCCCAAAATTGTCAATGCCGATCTGGACAAGGCCATCGAAAAACTTACCAGAGTAGCCGCCATCCACGAGCCGGGCGACTGGGTTGACAATTGTTATGTGCTGATGGCCAAAGCACAATACCTCAAACAAGATTACGAAAGAGCTTTAGAAACCCTGGAGTATTTTGAAGAAGATTTTAACCCCGTAAACCCCTACGGAAGAAATTTTCAGAAAAAAAAGATGTCTTCTAAACAGAAAAAAGCAGAATCTGAGGCCAAAAGAGAAGAAGAAAAGAAAAAAAGAGAAGCGGCAAAAGAAATTGTAGCCAAGGACAGGGAAGAGGAAAAAAAGGCAAAAGAAGAGGTCAAAAAAGACCTCAAAAAGAAGAGAGAAGAAGAGAAAAAAGCCAGAGATAAACAAAGAGAACAGGAAAAGAAAGAAAGAGAAAAACAGAAAAAACGCGGCAAAAGGACAACCAAGACCAAAACCGAAGTCAAAACCGACTCGCTGACCAACCAGCCGGCAAATAAAACAACGCCAACAGGGCCCTCTAACATCAATAAACCAGCAGAGCAGCCCTCAGTGAAGAAAACAGAGGAAGAGGTCGTAGAGGCCCCTGAAACTGCGCCACAGGCCAAAAAGGACAAGAAAGACAATACGTCCTATAGCGAAGGTCTGGTTTGGTTGGCAAAAACCTATACCCGCACCGAACAGTATTCAAACGCTGAGTTTTTGCTCAAAAACCTGGAAAAAACACCGGGAATCAAAGAAGAAGTTTTGGATGAAATCAATCCAGCCATGGCCGATCTTATGATCAAACAAAAAGACTATGAGCCCGCTTTGGTCTATCTCGACAAAGCCATCGAAGGAAACGGCCGCAAAAATGACAAGGCGCGTTATGCCTACATAGCAGGACAAATCCACCGCTTAAGAAAAAACCCTGCCGTGGCCTCTGATTACTTTTTGAAGGCAAAAAACAATGCAAAAGATTTTAAACTCAAGTTTATGTCAGAACTGGCCTATGCCACTACCCTGGCAGCCAAATCCAACGGCGGCCCGGAAGCAACGGTCAGACAATTGGAAAAGTTTTTAAAAGAAGACAAGTACCGGGAGTTCAGAGATCAAATCTATTTTTCTCTGGGAGAAACTGTTTTACCTACAGACAAGGCCAAGGCAAAAGAATACTTCCTCGAAAGCTCCAAAAACAACAATAACAACGTTTCACTAAAAACCGAAACCGCGTACTACCTCGCTACCCTTCACCTCGATGAAAAGATTTACCAAAAATCAAAAGTCTACTTTGACTCTACCCTGATCAACCTGCCCAAAACCGATGAGCGGTATTTTTATGTCAAAAACATGGCAGAAAATCTAAGCTCTATCGCCAAAAATGCCCAAATCGTTGAAAGATTAGACAGCTTGCTGGCCATGGGTGAATTGTCAACCGATGAGCTTAAAAAAATTGCCAAACGCAGACTGGAAGCAGAGAGAAAAGCGGGCAAGGCCGAAGAACAAAGTGTCGGTGCCAAACAAGGTTTGTTTACCAATCCATCCAAGGGAACGGGCAGTGGCTTTAGCAACTTTTTTGCCTACAGTCTTTCTGCCGTTGAAGCCGGAAAAAATAGTTTTAAAAATACCTGGGGCAGTCGCAAATCTGAAGACAACTGGCGTAGGTCAAATAAAAGTTACAACCAGGCCGACACCGATCCGGTGGCAGAACAAAATGCAGGCGCAAACGAATCTGCAGACGTTACCGATGCTGAATACAAACGCATCATGGCCGATGTGCCTTTAAATTCTTTCCAGAAAGAACAGTACCGTACCGAAATGAGAAAGGCCCTTTATGGCCTGGGAAAAGATTACCGCGATAAAATTCAGGAATACCAGCTTTCAATCGATGTTTTGGAAAAACTGATCCAGGATTATCCCGGAAACGAAAACGAAGCGGAAGTGTATTATTACCTGTATCTCAATTATACAGATCTCAACAATACCGCTATGGCAGACAAGTACAAGGCCCTGCTATTGAGCAAGTATCCGGATGATAAATTTACCAAAATTGCCAGCGATGCCAATTACCTGGCAGCCTTGTCAGCTGATGCCAAAAGACTGGACTTGTATTATGACCAGAGTTATGATCTTTTTCAGAAAGGCCAATACGATAAAGTATCCGGTAGAATTCAAAATGCCATCGACGCCTTTGGAAAAGAAAATAAACTGATGGCCAAATTTTCGTTGCTCAATGCCATGTGCTTGGGCGCCACACAAGGAAAAGACGCCTACATCAACGCACTCAAGGAAGTGGTAGTGCGGTATCCAAAAACACCGGAAGAATTAAAGGCAAAAGAAATCATGCGCTTTTTGGTGGGCGACGCAACCGCCTTTGACCAGGTGGACCCCAAAGAGGTAGATAAAACATACGAACTGGAAAACGACTCCAGGCATTATGTGGCTGTTATCATTTTAACAGGAGATTCAGAGCCCTTTGAAAACGCCAAAATTGCCGTTTCAGACTACAACAAACAATTTCACGGAATCGAAAATCTGCAGCTGGGAGAAAACATTTTGAGCAAAGAAGAAAAAACCCAGCTCATCCTGGTAAGAAGTTTTGACAACAGCGCCAAAGCCATGAGGTATTACGAAGGAGTGCAAAAAAGCAGAGACCTGTTCATCCCTCCTGCCATTGCCGGTTTTGAAATCCTGCCCATTACTACCCGCAATTATCGCAAGATGATGCAGGACAAAACCCACTCTAAATACAGGGCGTTTTTCGAAAAAAATTATTTGAATAAGTAAGGATTTTCCGGCTATCAGGCCAGTTTAATCAGATCCAGGTGGATGATGACCAGAAGTAAGATCAACGAAAGGTGAATCAATTCCGGCCAGATCCTGTTTTTCATATCCATTAAACTAAAGGTGGCAAAGATGGATATGGGAATATTAAACAATAAAATAAGGGGATAATCTACATGGGCCTGGCTAAAGGCTATTATTCCCACAAACAAAAGAAACCAATACAAAATACTGATTCTTTTTTGGGCTGCTATCACCTTTTTCCCAAGAAAATTGCCAAAGTTAATAAGCGCCCATAGCAAAATGATCAGCAGACCCGCTAAAACCAGTAAGGCAGAAATGTTCATGCCTTTTGCCAATACGCCAAAAAAGCCAAAGCCCTGTAAAAAAGAAGTGAATCTTAAGGTGCTTGGCAGATCTAGATAATATTCCACACTGCTCACCAAAAAATAGGGAATTATCCAACCGGCCAGGTGTTGTGTGCGCTCTATGCCGGTAAACGATCGCATGATCATCAGGGCCGTAAAAGTGAATATCAGCAACAAGAGCAGTGGTGCATAAAACAAGGAAGCAAGCGACATATAAAAGCCCGCTAAAAAAATGTCGTCGGCAGATTTGATGTTGTTGTAACAATTAAAAATGGCCTGCAGTGAAAGTATGATCCAGGGGGTAGCCATCAATTCGGCACTCAGGCCCAGGTTTTGTGTCAAAATCGAAGCCAAGAGGGCAAATATCATTCCACTCACCAGGTTGTTTTCCCTTCCTATGTGGCTTTTGATGACCAGCCTGTTGATCAATAAGGCATCGATAAAAAGAATAAAGATCGAAACAATGGATTGGCTGAAACCTTCTCCCTGTAAACCATTCAACAGTGCTGCGGGCAAGGTGCCATCCAATTCATCTGTTACCGTAGAGGTGGGTTCTACCAGCGTCTTAATTCTGATAAGAAAAAGATAGGGCAGCAGTAAAATACTGTTGATAAAAATATTTCTTCTGAATAGGGAAATCACTGATTAATCCTGATAAATGTAGTTAAAGGTAATTTTGTTTTGGTAAAAATACGCTTTCCCTCTGTACTTTTTGGCTGAAATAAACCTGTTAAGCTCTAAATTGAGCTTAACAGGTAACTGAGTAATGCCCCGAAGAAAAATACAGCCAGCAAAAAACGACTGTCCTTGTAAAGGCCTTCGTAATGTGTGTTCATGAGTTTTGGTTGGTTTTGGTATTACTTCTATTCCACAAATGATGCCATGCCATTTTTTCATCATATGTGTACTTACCTCTTATCAACCCTTCATATTATAGCAGTACATATATACTCAATAGCGTCATCCGTTTGGTATTGATTATCTGATGTTTTTTATATCTTCATTTTTGTTAATGGGTTTTGTGTTTGGATAGATTGTCATTTTTAAAATACCCAAATTTGGGTAGAAATGGGTCTTTTTTAGGTAGGTACATTTTCCCGCCACGGCATATTTCGGAATGTATTAACTTTGCATTTTAATTCGAACACTATGTTGGCAAAAACGAACGCAAGTACAGTTCACGGTGTGGAGGCTACCACTGTGACCGTTGAAGTAAACACGGGCGGAAAACCCCCGGAAGGAAAGCCTTATTATCAATTGGTGGGCCTCCCCGACAACGCTGTCAGGGAAGGATTTTCCAGAATCGAATCCGCCATCCGCAACAACAACATCCCCTTTCCCCGCATTTTTATGGTGGTCAATCTTGCCCCCGCCGATATCCGAAAAGAGGGTTCTTCTTACGACCTCTCTATCGCTGTTGGCATCTTAGCGGCCCTGGGCACCATCATCAACAATGAGCTGGATCGGTATGTCATCATGGGTGAATTGTCGCTCGACGGTGAATTGCGGGCGGTTAAAGGGGCCCTGCCCATTGCCATCCAGGCCAGAAAAGAAAAATTTAAAGGCCTGATCCTGCCCAAACAAAATGCCAGAGAAGCTGCTATTGTGAGCGACCTGCCCGTATATGGGGTCAGCAATCTAAGACAAGTGGTAGATTTCCTCAACGGCACCCTGACCATCTATCCGGAAATGCACAATACCCGTGAATTGTTTGAAGAGGAAAAAGGCAAATACCCCGTTGACTTCAGCGATGTCAAGGGCCAGGAAAACATCAAACGGGCCCTGGAAATTGCGGCGGCAGGTGGCCACAATGTAATTTTGATCGGACCTCCGGGAGCCGGCAAAACCATGCTGGCCAAAAGGCTTTCGTCGATTCTCCCCCCCTTAACCATCAACGAAGCCCTCGAAACCACAAAGATCCATTCTGTAGCCGGACAACTGGGACCCAACACTTCACTGGTCACCGTACGACCCTTCCGATCGCCCCACCACACCATCAGCGATGTAGCCCTGGTAGGAGGCGGCTCCAACCCATCACCGGGCGAAATCTCACTGGCCCACCACGGTGTCTTATTTTTAGATGAGCTACCCGAGTTTAAAAGAGCCGTCTTGGAAGTCATGCGCCAGCCCATGGAGTCCCGCAAAGTGACCATCTCCAGGGCCAAATCTACGGTTGACTACCCGGCCAGTTTTATGCTGATAGCGGCCATGAATCCCTGCCCCTGCGGATACTACAACCACCCACAAAAAGAGTGTGTCTGCGGTCCCGGTGTGGTCAAAAAATACTTGTCGCGGGTATCCGGTCCCCTGCTCGACAGAATAGACCTCCATGTGGAAGTGACCCCTGTAAGTTATGACGACCTCTCCAATGAAGCCGTCAAAGGAGAATCGAGTGAAACCATCAGAACCCGCATCATCAAGGCCCGTGAAATCCAGTCCACCCGCTTTGATGACCTGCCCGAAGTTTTTGCCAATGCGCAGATGTCAGGACCCCTGCTCAGAGAAGTGTGTGCCTTAAACCAGGCCGGCAATCTATTGCTCAAAACCGCCATGGAAAAACTCCAGCTTTCAGCCCGTGCTTATGACCGCATCCTGAAAGTAGCCAGAACCATTGCCGACCTCGCCGGAAGCGAAGACATCAAGATTGAACACCTGGCCGAAGCCATCCATTACAGAACACTCGACCGTGAGGGCTGGGCGGGATAGAGCCACCGCTTTTTGTACAAATAGCCTACATGGCTTGTTTTTTTTATCTTTGATAAAATCAATTCATCGCATGCAACGACTATTTATCACACTAATGGTTTTATTCACCGCATCATTTGCCTTTGCACAGGGCTCTTTTGAAAGTGAAATCAATGCTTCCGTCAAAGCCATCGAACAAAAAATGATTGATTGGAGACGCCACCTCCACGCCAATCCCGAGCTCTCCAACCGTGAATTTAAAACCATGGACTTTATCGTCCAGGAATTGAGTGTGTTGGGCCTGCCCATAGAAAAAGGTGCCGCCAAAACGGGTGTCATTGCCCTGCTCGATACCGGCAAACCGGGCCCTGTGGTAGGACTGAGGGCCGACATCGATGCCTTACCGGTCAAAGAACGGGTTAAAATTGATTTTGCTTCAAAAGTAGAAACCAGCTATGAAGGCAAAACCGTGGGTGTGATGCATGCCTGTGGTCACGATGCCCATATTGCCATCCTGCTGGCCACCGCCCATGTGATGACAAAACACAAAAATTTATTTACCGGCAAAATTGTCTTTGTGTTCCAACCCGCAGAAGAAGGTGCCCCTGTGGGTGAAGAAGGTGGGGCCGAGCTGCTCATCAAAGAAGGCCTGATCAAAAAATACGGCATTCAAACCATGTTTGGCCTCCACATCGCGGCCAGCCTGAGCGCCGATATGCTCCAATACAAGTCCGAAGGTATCATGGCTGCGTCAGACAGACTGGAGATAAAAGTAAAGGGCAAACAAACCCACGGCTCACGCCCCTGGGCCGGCGTAGATCCCGTGGTGGTAGGCGCTCAAATCATCATGGGCCTGCAAACCATCATCAGCCGTCAAGCCGACCTTACCAAAGAAGCTGCCGTTGTTACCATTGCCCAAATCAATGCCGGCGTGCGCAACAACATCATCCCCGAAGACCTTACCATGATAGGCACCATCCGCACCCTAAATGGTGACATGAGAGCCTCCATTCACAACAAAATCCACCTCACCGCCACCAACATAGCAGAAAGTGCCGGCGCCACCGCTGAGGTGATCATCACCCCCGGCTACCCCATTACCTACAACGATCCCAAACTTACAGCCCAAGTCATCGGCAGTCTCGAAAAAGTAGCCGGCGAAGACAAGGTGCGCGTCACCGTGGCTTCAACCGGAGCCGAAGACTTTGCCTTCTATGCCAAAGAAGTGCCCTCCTTTTTCTTTTTCCTCGGCGGCAGAGACCCCAATACAAGTATGATGGATGTAGCCCCCCACCACACCCCTGATTTTTACATCGATGAGCGTGGTTTTGGTTTGGGGGTTAGGGCGTTTTGTCAGCTAGTGCATGATATAGGGGCTAGGGACTAGGGGATAGGGGATATGTTGTCTCATAAAATGCCTTGACAAGGTTCTACCCTAAACCCTAAAACATGTGG
>CALMSX010000078.1 GCA_937872515.1 uncultured Bacteroidota bacterium | reverse complement strand
GAAAATTTAACTAATTGACTAGATTTGTTGTCTTAACTTTGGGGGGTAGTATAAAGTGTGCACGGTTTTTGTATATTTGGTAAATATTGTAAGTTGACAGTTTTTAATTGTTACAACAGATATTTGTGTCTTATATAACAAAAGTTATATAAAGTAGAAAAATCTGAATGTATAAGTCGAATTATTATTGTTGATTACATATTTTTTCTTAAAAATGATGAAAAGTAACTGAAATGAAGAATGAACCTTTTAACCATGCGTTAAATTTTGTACGTGACTTAAGTTTTTCTAATGAAAAATGGCCTGCTTTTTTGAAAAAAGGAATTTTTTTTCACTTTTTTTTAATTAGTATATTTTTTTATTCAACAGATGGGAACTGTTCTGCTAATTCCAGTATTTCGGAATTTAATACAGCTAATGAAATTTCTGATAGGGTTTTGATGCCTATGGTGGATAACCTCACCCAGATAACATCACACGCTACAATTCAGGATGCCATTAATAGTGCTAACCCTGGCGATGTTCTACAGCTCAACGCAGGCTCCTACTCAGAAAATGTGGTAATTACCAAAAGCCTCACATTACAGGGTGCTACCTCAGATAAGACCCTCTATGTAATTGATGGCACAGGGCTGCCTTCTCCCGGTTCAGGAATAGTGATTAATGTAAATGTGACCAATGTCACAATTCGTAATTTAACTGTTCAGGATTTCACAGGCTCTTCTGGCAATACCCACGCCGGTATTTATGGTGTCGGTGGTAATGATAATTTAACCGTTACCAATGTTGCCATGCTCAATAATCCTACAGCATCCGGTTTCTATGCCAATGGTCCTGTAGACAATGTTTCCATTACCAACTGTTTGGTTCAAAACAATGGTGGCTCTGCAAGAGGTGTTGTAATCTGGAATGGCTTTAAAACCAATATTAATATTTCAGGCAATACAGTGATCAATAACAGTTGTTGTGGCATAGAATTGCAGGATGGAACAGCATCGGCGGTTACAATATCCAACAATACTTTGGATATCGGTACTGGAGACAATGGTCTTGGGATTAACGGATTAAACGCTACCATAGGCAGCAACCTGATATCAAACAACATGATTTCAGGTGGAGGAAGATTTGGCATTGAAATAAAAAACCCAGCAGGAGGTGTAACAGTTTCAGGAAATACGGTTAACATGGTTTCAGCCAATGCTGACTTGCGCGACAGGGCAGGAATTGCCATATTAAGAAGAAGTGTTTTAGCTGGAAATGTTGATGTCCCCAATGGTGTAACTATATCAGGCAACAATGTTTCAGGCTGGACCCAGTCTTCAAGCAGCGAAGGCTTTGGTATAGTTGTAGAAGGAATTAATCATTCGGTAACAGGAAACAATGTATCAGCTTGTGATGTAGGAATATTGCAACAGCAGAATCCATCCAATTATCCGGCAGACGCGGATCAATCCAATGTAGCTGATTTGTATTTTGGCAGGGGTAACTCACCCATGACATGTAATAATGTGATCACCGGCAACATCGTTTCTGCTTTTACTGATAATTATAGAAACATAGGCGTTGGTACAGGTCTTGTAACCAATACCAATACAAGTGAGGTTTTTTGTTCCATACAAACTGCGATCAATGATGCCCAAACCCTGGCAGGCCATACCTTGTCCCTGGTTGCCACAACTTATGTTGAAGATGTCAATATTAATAAAGGAGTGACCGTACAGGGAGCAGGATATAACTCTACCACCATCAGCGGACCCATAGGAGGACAGGGATCCACTGTTTTAGTAGGCTCAACAGGAGTAGTAGTTGATGGGGTGACCATAACAAGAGAAGGAAACAATACAACGGATTGGAACAATCCCAATATAAACAATGGAGGAGGAGTCGCAATCCAAGGTCTTACCGTAAGTGCAGAAATTAGAAATTGTAAAATAACGGGTAATCGCACAGGGATTGATGTAAACAATAGTACGGGTAACAATATTCACAACAATATTATTACATTCAACAGAACCGGCCTGCTTTTTAGAAATCAAACCGATAATACCCAACTTATCGAAAATGAAATTTCAGACAACTGGACCGTTGGTGTACTATTTCTGGATGCCAGCGGGGGAAGTAACGTACCTGTTCAATCGGCGTTAAACAGCAATTTTAATGACAATACCATATTTGGAAACTGGTATGGACAGGTAGTGGACAGACAAGCAGGAGGCAGTCTTCCAACTCCCGGAACAACCAACATGAAAAATTTTGAATGCAATTGGTTTGGAAACACCTTGCCCTTTGTAAGTACAGCCAATAGTACAGAACCCGGATATGCGGGCCAAATACCCGTTGCTTATGGCGGTGCAGCAGTTCCACCGGGAGGACAACCAGATATCCTGGGACCAGGTTCTGCAAATATTGATTTTCAAGCCTACTTGGTTGATGGCACTGATGATGATATGGTGACTACAGGCTTTCAGCCAGTAGCAGGTTCATGCAGTGGCTGTTTATCAGGAAATTCGGTTTACAATACCAATACGACTTTATATTATTGTACCATTCAGGATGCCATTGATGATCCTCTTACCCAGACTGGTGATGTCATTACAGTGAGTGCAGGTACTTATGCTGAACATGTTATTATCAATAAATCTGTAGAACTAAGAGGACCTAATTTTGGGGTCAACGGAAACGCAGTTCGCGGACCAGAGGCATTAATTGTGCCTGAGGTCAATCTGATGCCAGGAGATCCATGGACAGAGGTGGTTTACATAGCAGCCAACAATGTAACTTTTGATGGTTTTAGAGTGAGTGGAGATAATCCGGGTATTAGTGGTTATGCATACGCGGGTTTAAATTTGGAAAAAGGCCAATGTGTTTATTCAGAGGGCAGTAATGTAACATTTAGAAACAATGTAATCGACAACGCAACAACCATGGGCTTTTTTGCCGGCGGTGGCTTGGCTTCTCCTCATTATAAGGACATAATAGTAACCCAAAATAAATTTGAGCACATTCATGACCTCACCCAGATTGGTTATGGCTATGGCATGTATATCCAGGGAACAACGGGTGCCATTACCAATAATACAATAACAAATGTTCGTTCAGGTATTCAGATTCAGCCCTATCAGGTTCAACAAAATGTGATTGCCCCTGTGGTATCAGGTAATACTTTCAATGTATGGAAAACAGGTATATATTACAATTATGCCGAAAACAATGCTACTGCCTGGAACATTTCAGGTAATACTATAAATGCCGTTGCCCCACCTGCTAATCCTACAGGCCCGGTTAGATGGCAAGGTATAGCTGCAGAAACCATTAGAGCTTCATCAAATGGGGGAGTGGTTACCAACAATATTATTAATGGAAACAGCATAACAGATCCAATGAATTGGTGGGCAGTCAATGGACTGCAGTATGCAGGCAATTCTTCTACTTCAACTGCCATGCAATTCACAAACAATACTGTGTCTGGTGTTAAAACAGGATTTGTGCACGATGCCGCAGCCGATATTGTATTGACAGGTAATAATCTCTCAGCTACAGAACAGGTAATCAGCATTCAACGGACTTTTAACTCTGCCGGTGTTGATCAGGGCTATGGAGGAACAAATAATATTAATGCAACAGGTGGTAATGTATACAATGGAGTTAATTCTACCGGAGCATCTGATGCCCAACTTTTTGCAATTGAAGATTTGATCAGTCATAAAATTGATAATCAGATATATGGTTTTGTTACAGTAAAAGCCAATCATATCCATGTAACTGATATTGCAACCCCCTCAGCTGTCAACAATGATTACACAAGGTTAAGAAATGCAGTTGACTTACTGAGCAATGGAAAGCAGGTGAATTTGTTCGGAAGTTTTGATTGGGTTGAAGCCAATGCAGCAGCAGCATGGGTTTTGGGTAATGATAATACTGTCAGCACCGGAGATGACTATTCTTTGATTATGCCAGCAAACATTAACAACGTGACGTTCACTGCTCCTGGAGGACTTGGATCCGCATCAATTGATGGTCCAGGTGACCTGGCGGGTGTCAATTTGGAAGGTGTATTTTATTTTGATGGTGGTGACAATCAGGGATGGACCATTTCTAATCTTACCTTTAATCAATTCGATTTGCCGATAGGTATGTTTTTTGGAGCAGGTGGCACCGATGCATTCAGCAACACAACCATCAATAACAATGTATTCAATATGGCAACAGATTTGAATGCTACTGTTGCACCTGCCGATGTGAATCAAAATATTGGCTTGCACTATGCCTTTGGAACCAATCAAACCATTTCCAATAATGTATTTAATATAGCAGGCGACGGAATCAGTAACGGGGCCAACTTTTCATCCAGTATCGGCATGCAATCCAACACAAGTGGAGGGGCTGTATATGATGGCTTAAATATAACAGGCAATGTGATCAATGTTCTGAATTCTCAATCTGCCAATCCTCAGGTTATCATTGGTATCTGGGACAATGGTCATGCTCATAACAGTAATATAAATATTTCAGGTAACCAGTTTAATAATCTGGCTCCCGGAAATGATCCTGCCCTCAATCTGCAAAGGGGTTTCAGGGTGACTTCGCATTCAGGTCCCGGCTCAACTGTGACTTACGCCAACAATATTGTGAATGGGGCAAATCTGGGTATGCAGTGGATAGCAGGAAGTAATTTTTCTGCTCAAAATCCAGTTGTTGTTTCAGGTAATACATTAACCGGAAACTATATTGCCGCTCTAGTTCAGTCAAATGGTAAGGCTCAATTTACAGCCAATGTGTTTGATGGAGGGGTAGATAACAATCGAGATATTCAGGTGGTGGCAGGTTCTGTTATCACCAGTGGAGGTACCAATCAGTTTGCAGGTGATTCCTATTTTATCGAAAATTTAGGTGCAACTTCCATCAATGTTAGTTCAGATACTTATGATGAAAGCAATTACTTCAGAATTACTGATAAAATGTATGGTGCGCTCGACAATCTTTCATCTGGAGTCATTAGAATTAATGGCGCCAATCTATATGTATCTGCACCTGGTACTGGACTTTCTGATGAAACCATTGCAAGAGGCAATACTGCCGCAGCAATGACTGGCGATAAGCTCAATATTGAAAGTGGAACTTACCCAGAACCGATAGATGCTACAGGAAAGGATTTGACGGTTGTGCCCGGGTCAAGCCCAGGCTGCGTTGGTGTAACAGGAATGATTTTAAATTCCGGTGATGCGCTTGAAATTGAAATTGAAGGCAATACAGCTTGCTCTTTGTTTGATCAGGTCCAGGTCACAGGAACTGTAACACTGGGAGGCGCTAACCTCATTGTAAATGTTGGAATGTACACTCCACCTGTTGGTCAACAATTTTTGATCATTGACAATGATGGTATGGATTTGGTAAGCGGTGTTTTTGCTCAGGGAACTTTTGTAAATTCAGGGCCCTATATCTTTGAAATAAACTACACTGGTGGAGATGGCAATGATGTGGTTTTAACCAGATGCTCTTCGAATGTTACCAATACCACCACACTTGAAACATTTTGCACCCTCCAATCTGCCATTGATGATGTGAATACACTTAATGGGCATACTTTGGTAATTAGCGCAGGAACATTCAATGAGAATATAACAGTTAGTAAGGCCCTGACCCTTTTAGGTGCCAATCAGGGAGTAAATGGATGCAGTCCTTCCAGGGTAGCTGAAACCACAATTGATGGTGGAAGTGGAACAGCCATTACCATTGCCTCGAATGGAGTAACATTAAACGGGTTGGAAATATCAGGCAGTACGGCTGTTGCGGCATCCACTTATACCAACTTGACCATTATAAATAATAAGATCGAGGCTGATGCTATCGGCGTCAATGTTGCAGGGATAAGCACATCTCCTGGAAATACTTTGACCGTCGAAAATAATTGTATTGACCTTACTACTCAAACCGCAGCGGGCCCAACCCCAACCATGGGTGTACTTTTGGCCGGAGCTTCAGGAAGTATCGGTGTCACTTTAAATAACAACACGGTGACCGACGGATTTTATGGTTATGTGGTTTATGGTAACGCCACCATAGCCCCTGGTGTCATTTCAAATGGAACCATAACTGGGGTATTGCAAGGCATTGCAGTAGTAAATACCCTGGGAGGCCCACTTGCCCCCAGCAATGTAACCATTACCGGCATGCACATGAGCGGTTTTGCAGGTGACCATCCTACCTTGCCAGCTTACAACTTCCATGCAGGGGTATATACTTTTACAGCAGGAACAACGGTTCCGTTAACTGGCTTGGTTTTAAGCATTAGTAATGATACCATTGTTGGTACAGGAAGCATTAGTGCTTCCGGTGCAGCTGTTTACTTAGGTGACTTCAGTACAGGAGGGATTTCTGTACAAACTGTCAATATTGCACAATGTGTAATTACCAGTAATCATAACAGAGGTGTTGATTCAAGAGGTTATGTTACCACAAGTATCGATGCCTGTACTTTCACCAATAATGGAGATGCCCCATGGGGTATTGGT
The DNA here is from genome assembly GCA_937872515.1 of uncultured Bacteroidota bacterium. GTDB lineage: Bacteria > Bacteroidota > Bacteroidia > Chitinophagales > Saprospiraceae > JADKBO01. The sequence goes on along the minus strand of CALMSX010000078.1, from coordinate 9,231 downwards.
GGTAATGAAGGGTTTACCATTCTTGCCCAACGAGGTGCAAATGTCACTGCAAGCAATAACTTTATTACCCATCCTGCAAGTAGCACCCACAATGTGTACGCTTTAATGACAGGTAATATTCCAGGGGCAAATACCATTGAAGCGCACGACAACAGCATATTAATGAATGGTAATGCTTCGGGATTCGGAGCCAACAATAGTGGGGGAAATACAATCAACGCTGATTGCAATTGGTGGGGAGGGATTACCAACATTGCCTCATTAATGTTAGGTGTAGTAGACTATGAATTTTTCCTTACCAATGGAACAGATGACATGTCGGGCACACCTGGTTTTCAGCCTGTTGCCAATTCGTGCAATGGTTGTGCCGCGGGTTACGCAATCATCAATACGACTACCCTGGTCAATTATTGTGATCTTCAAACGGCCCTGGATGCAAGTATTGCCAATCTACATGAGATTCATATTGTTGCCGGAAATGTAAATGCAGCTTCCGTCAATATAGCATTGGGTAAAAAATTGGTAGTTAATACAGGCACCTCATTAACCAATATTGGAACTGTTACAAATATCGGTACCTTGAAATTGGATGGAGGAACCTTTATTAATAATGGGATCTATAAAGGAACAGGATTTTTTGATGGAAATCTTGTCAATACCAGTATGGGAACCGTTCAACCAGGCAATTGATTTATTTAAAATGAATTAAACGGATCGAAAAGTCTATTGTCTAAAAAGCAGGTTTTGGATTGAATTTTATTCAAAACCTGCTTTTATCGCAACATATGCAGTGGTTTATGTGATTTAATTGGATTTTGGGGGTAAACCCTTACTCTTTTTCCAATGCGTTAATTAACTTTATGCCTATAATTCCAGCATTAAGAATTTAAATTGAGTTTTTTACAATGTATAAAAAATTGAATTTTAATAAATAATATTTACATATTTTTTTATATAAATATATTATTTAATACGAATTATTGGCTTTATTTTTGTATTTAGTAGAAATTGAAGATTTTTACTTGGTTATACAGATGCAATAAAAAGGATGACAACAGAATGTAACTAATGAATAGGGTTTTAAACAGACCCACTTGTTTGGGCTCATTCAGCTTGTTTTAAACAACAGATCGGTTTTAATTGATTACATCTTTAAAAAACAGGATATCTGCCATTTAAAGCACAATAAAAAAAGGGATAACAAGCCAAAAATTGTCATTTTAAAACATGAATTGCCATTTGAAAATAAAAGAAAGACCTATTTGATATATTTCAGCCGCTTTAATTTAAGAGGCTAAAACTTCAAAAGTACTAAGAAAAGAGAACACTTTAGTTAAATTTATTATATATTGTTGATTTTCAAGACCTAAAACTTAATGTAAATTTTTAAACAAAATAAGGTACAGTTAGTCAGTTATTTTGATTAACTTTGCCCAATTAGGCAGATTTTGTAAAAAAAAATCTGTTATATATATTTAACCAATGACGAGAAAACCTGCTTCGAGAACCTGTTCTTTTTTCACCCCAAGTGGTGAATCAACACTTTGTCCCTCAGGTGTTTTTGTCTTCTATCAGTACATAATCTCATAGTTATATGACCAAGATTCAATTACATAATCAGGCATTTAAAAAACCTTTAATAATGAAAAGAATACTACATGGTTTGACGGCTCCGTTCTTACTGGCCGTTTTCCTATTTGTACTTCCTAGTGCAAAGGTCAACGCTCAAGGGTGTATGACCGTAGGTAGCTTCGACCAATCTGGTGGAGGTACCTTGCTCATTGAAGTCGTTACTACTACTCCCTGCACAGGGCATGACCAACTTCAGGTTACACCCGGGGGGGCAATTCTGGGTGGTGTTTTGGACATTGATACCTTAACAGGATTTGTCAAGCCCAATACAGCAGCTGGAAACGATTATGTAGTTTTGACGGCTGCGGGAGGTATTACGGGCGTTTTTGCATCTACAGCTTTCCCTTCAATTCCAGGGGCCAATCCAAGTGTTAACTTAGTTTGGTCATGGTCAGTTGTGGGTAATACAGTTGTTGTAAACGTAAAAGATCCATGTAATCCGGATATTACAGCACCAACGATTGCTTGTCCGGCCAACACAACGATATTTACCAATCCAGCCAACCAGTGTACATCACCATTTAATATTCAGGCGTTAGCTACTCTAACGGATAACTGTGGTACTCCTACGATAACCACAATTTCTGTAAATGCGCTTCCCGGATATATGGTAGGTAGTCCTGTTGTATTACCGGCTGGTGTGAATGCTGTTGAATACCTGGTAACAGATGGTGCTGGTAACACAGCTACTTGTACATACAATGTTACGGTACAAGATAATGATCCACCTATTTTGAATTGTCCACCTAACATTACGGTGCAGTCATCAGGTGGTGATGATAACATATCAGGTGACTGTGGTGCTACTGTACAATGGAGCGCATTTACAGTTTCGGACAACTGTCCGGGTGTAAACGTAGTTCAAACCAGTGGCCCTCCAATTGGAACGTTTGTAAATGTAGGAATTTCTACAGTTGTTTATCAGGCTACCGATTTAGCGACCAACACTTCTACTTGTAGCTTTACAGTTACGGTAGTGGATGATGAGGCTCCGGTGATGGTACCTAATATGTATGCAACCTCTTCAACAGTAGATTGTCCTGCAGATGCACTTGTAGCTCCAATGGATGTTCCAACGGTAGAAGACAACTGTACTTCTCCCTTGGTACCTACCATTATGATCAGCGCAGCTCCATTGTGCGAAGGTACAGTAACACATACCTACAGTTGGTCAGATGGATTCAATCCTCCAGTGACCTGGGTTTATACATATACTGTAGAGTATGAAGATTTCACAATGCCGGCTAATGCAGGTACGACAGTTGCATGTCCAGTTGCAACCAATGTAGCTCCAATGCTTCCTGTTGTTACAGACAATTGTGGTAATGTTCTTACACCTGCTCCTGCAGTAGTAAGCGCAATTCCAACTTGTGAAGGTGACAGAACCTATACTTATACATATACTGATTGTGAAGGTAATACACACGACTGGGTTTATACCTACACAGTAGAATATCAAGACTTCACTTTACCAGCTGCTGGTTCTATCACCGTCGATTGTCCGGATGATACAGACGTGGCGCCGATGGTACCAACTGTTATGGACAATTGTGGTGTTGTGCTTACGCCATCATTGCCGGTAATTTCTGTTAAACCTACATGTGAAGGTGACAGAACTTATACCTATACATTTACAGATTGTGAAGGCAATACCCACGATTGGGTATATACATACACAATAGAATATTTAGATTTTTCAATGCCTGCTAACAGCGGCTTAACTGTAGATTGTCCTGATGATACAGATGTAGTACCTACACCTCCAACAGTTATGGACAATTGTGGTGTTACTTTGACACCTACAGGACCAGTAGTTACTGTAAAACCTACTTGTGAGGGCACCAGAACTTATACATGGACCTACACAGATTGTGAAGGCAATACCCATGACTGGGTTTATACCTATACAATTGAATACGAAGATTTCACTCTTCCTGCAAATGGAGGTTTGACTGTAGATTGTCCAGATGATACAGATGTAGTTCCAACACCTCCAACAGTTGTGGATAATTGTGGTGTTACACTGACTCCAACAGGGCCAGTTGTTTCTATGAAACCAACATGTGAAGGCACAAGAACTTACACTTGGACTTATACAGATTGCGAAGGAAATAATCATCCTTGGGTTTATACCTATACCATCGAATACGAAGATTTTACAGTTCCAGCTAATGGCAGTTTAACTGTAGATTGTCCTGATGATACAGATGTAGTTCCAACACCTCCAACAGTTATGGATAATTGTGGTGTTACACTGACTCCAACAGGGCCAGTTGTTTCTATGAAACCAACATGTGAAGGCACAAGAACTTACACTTGGACTTATACAGATTGCGAAGGAAATAATCATCCTTGGGTTTATACCTATACCATTGAATATGAAGATTTCATGATGCCTCCAAACGATGGATCAATTGTTGGCTGCCATGATGATTCAGATTTGGTTCCAACCCCACCAACAGTAATGGACAATTGTGGTGTCACTTTGACCCCAACAGGTCCTGTGGATAGTGGTGAACCTGCTTGTGAAGGCATCAGAACTTATACTTGGACCTATACCGATTGTGAAGGAAATAATCACAATTGGGTATATACATATACAGTTGAAGACAATGTAGCTCCTACAGCAGTTTGTCCAATTTCTAATGTAACTGTAACTTTAAATGGAGTGGGTCAATATACCCTTTCTCCTGCTGAAGTTGATGCTTTAGGTGCCGGTTCTACTGACAATTGTGGTGTTGCGGTTACTTTCAGCCTTGATGACACATTCTTTGATTGTGATGATTCAGGCAACACGGATGGTGTCAACAACCTATCAACCAGAACTTTGACAGTTACAGATTGTGCTTTAAATACATCAACTTGTTCTGTGACCTTCAGAATCATGCCTTTGGATCCAATGGCTGATGATGTAACTGAACCAGCAGTTTGTTCAGATGTTAATTTCTCATTTAACCTACAGTCATACATAGATAACATGGTTCCTTCAACCTTCAGCTACACTGCAAATTATGGTGCAGCTACTGGAGGAGCATACAATCCAGGACCAGGTACATCAGCTACCTTGTCAGAAACTTTGACCAATACCACCAATGCAGTTGTAAATGTAGTTTATACCATTACAACCTTTAATGCAGCTTCATCATGTGAAGGTTCAACTTTCACTTTGACCGTTCCTATCAATCCAGAACCAATAGTTGCCCCCCAAACTACAACAGTTTGTAGTGATGAGGTTACTGGAGTAACTCTTGGAGATGATGTTGATGGTCCATCGGCTGTATCTTATAATATTACCAATATCAATCCAAATGGATTGACTGCAAGTGCAGGTAGTCCAACTACAGGTACTGGCTTCTCAAACAGCGAAATTGCTGATGATGCCTGGACCAATACCACTGATGCACCAGTAAATGTTATATATACTGTTGTTCCAGTAAGTGGAGCTGGATGTTTAGGTGATCCATTTACCGTAACGGTTACCGTAAATCCGGAACCTGTAGTAGCCAATCAACCAGTAGGCCCTATTTGTTCAGATGTAGCATTTGGTGTTAACTATAATGGCGACCCAGGTTTAGGAGTTCTTACCTATAACTTGATTTCAATTGCAAACCCAGGTGGCATTACCCCAAGAGCAACTGTTGAAACAGCAGGAACTATGGGCATGGCTGCCTCTGCTCTAGCAAATGATGTTTGGGAAAACAAAACAAATGCAATTCAAACCGTAACCTATACTGTAGAACCAGTTTCTGCAGATGGTTGTGTGGGAGCTACCTTTACCGTAACTGCTACCATCAGACCTGAGCCTGTTGTCAACAGCTTTGCTGCGGCAGCTGCATGCTCTGATGTAAACGTAGGTGGTTCAAGTACTTTGCCAACCAACCCAACCAATACACCGGTTGCGATTGCAACTTACAGATGGGCAAGTTTAAGTGTTCCTGGTTCAATCACCGTAAATGGTGCTGCCGATCCATTGGCTACTCCGCTTGGAACAGTTAACTCGTCAAACGTAGGCAACTATCCATTTAATGTTTCAAATACGGGTGTTTTTGCTGGTATCAATAGAGCGATCATCAACAATGATAACTTCAACAATGTAACCAGTTTACACGATACACTAAGATATAGGATCATTCCTATTACTTCAGTGGCAACGGGTTCATGTGCCGGTGATACCTTCCAGGTTAAAGTTCCTGTTTATCCTGAGCCAGTAGGTGCGGGTAGTACAGAAACAGCTTGTTCAGGTGTTACTTTTAACTATGATCTGAATGAAAATCTGACCAACCTGGGTGCTTATCCAGATCCATCTGACGATGATCTTGAGCCTGTCACTTTCAACTGGCAGATTACTTCTATGTCACCAGCTCCATTTGCAGTTGGTGCAGCAGTGGGTGATACAGGATCAGGTGCAACATTGACTGATAATGTGACAAATATTTTCAATTTCCCATTAACAGTTAATTATACAGTTACACCAACCAGCACCTTTGGATGCGCAGGTACTCCTTTTGTGGTTAGTGTTGTGGTAAACAACAAGCCATTGGTTAGCTTGAATCCAAATGGAGATAATACCCTTTGTCAGGGAGAAGAGCGTACCCTTTTAGGAAATGCTACTAACTTGCCACCATCTACCTTTACTTATGAGTGGTCTATTGTTAGCGCATCACCTGGTAATGCTTCATTGGCAAATGCAAATACTCAAAATGCTGTATTGACTGCTCAAACAGATAATACAAATGCATTAACTATAAAATTAAAAGTAATCAATGCGGAAGGTTGTGCAGATAGTACAACTTACACATTCACTGTTAATCCTGTACCAAGTTTTGCTGCAGGTGAGCCGGCAGATTTAGCAGCTTGTGCTACCGTTGCAAACGGACAGCAGGGAATCTTTAATCTTGCCAACAGCGTTCCAACCACTTCAGGTACTATTAGCTACCATGTAAGTGCATCTGATGCAGAAGCAGGAATTGGAGCAATTCCAAATGCTGGTTCTTATACTGGAAACAATGGACAGGAAATCTGGGTAAGATTGACAGGTGTTAACGGTTGTTACACAATCGAAAGCATTATCTTGACAGTTAACCCACTTCCTACAGCAAGCATTTCTGGTGATGATGAACTTTGTGCGGGAGAATCTACTACCCTTACTGCAAGTGGTGGAAGTTCTTATGTTTGGTCAAACATGGCTGCGACACCTGGTATTACAGTTAGTCCAGCGGTAACAACCACTTACACTGTAACCGTTACCAATGGTAATGGATGTACGGACACAGAAAGTGTAGAAGTGATCGTTAATCCACTTCCAACTGCAGTAATTACTCCTTCGTCTGCAACTATTTGCAGCGGAGCCTCTGCTACATTGACAGCTACAGGAGGTGCTTCCTATTTGTGGTCAAATAGCGCAGTGACACCATCCATCACCGTTTCACCGGTTGTAATGACAACTTACACGGTGACGGTAACCGATGTTAACGGTTGCACCGATACTGAAGCTGCAACTATCAGTGTAAATCCAAATCCAACATTTGCCGGTGGCGAACCACTTGCCTTAAACACTTGTGAAAGCGTTCAGGGTGGTGCAGTTGGTATCTTCAATTTAAATAATGCAGTGCCTACTACTTCAGGTACCATTTCATTCCACGTTTCTCAATCAGATGCAACTGCAGGTACAGGTGATATTCCTTCACCAGGTACTTATACAGGTGTTGATAACCAAGTTATTTGGGTAAGAGTGGAGGATATGAATGGTTGTTTTGCTGTAAGTAGTTTTGCACTTAATACATGGACTTTACCTACAGCAAGTATTTCTGGTGATCTGGAAATCTGTGTAGGTCAAAATACTACTTTAACGGCTAGCGGCGGCGCTACTTACTCATGGTCAACCATGGCAGTAACGCCAGGTATAACGGTATCTCCAGTTGCTACTACATCTTATACTGTTGTAGTTACAGATGGAAATGGTTGTACCGATAGCGCTTCTGCAACAGTGGTAGTTAATCCTCTTCCGGTAGTGACCATTAGTGCAACTGATACCTTGGTTTGTGGCGGTGACGCCGTAACCCTTACTGCATCAGGTGGTGGAACATATGCTTGGTCTAATGGTGCTAACACAGCTGCCATTACTGTTAATGTAACTGCAACTACCACTTACTCAGTAGTAGTAACAGATGCAAACGGCTGTAGCAATTCTGCAAGCAAAACAATTTATGTTAGTCCTGCTATGGCATGGTCAAGTGCAACTGCACAAGATGTATCATGCAACGGAGGCAGCGATGGTTCTGTTTCAGCAAATGTAACAGGCGGAACACCAATGGTAACTCTTAGCTGGGAAGATGGTGATGGCAATCCGGTTGGTACTTCTGGCTTGTCTGCCGGAACTTACCATGTAACTGCAACCGATGGTGCAGGTTGTGCAATTGACACCTTGTTGGTAGTAGGAGAGCCTACAGCAATTCAAATACAAGGTCTGATTGTAACCAACGTATCTTGTAACGGTGACAGCACCGGAACTGCTTTTGCTACCATTACTGGTGGAACACCTGCAATCGCAGGTTACAATGTAACATTGACAGGTTCTTCATTGACTTTGACACAAACCGATTTTGGTTTCTTCTTCGATGAATTACCTGCAGATACTTATACAGTTGATGTTGAAGATGAAAACGGTTGTACTGCAACTACCCAGTTCACAGTAACAGAACCTACAGCTTTACAAGTTTCAGCAACATCTGATGATGCTGATTGTAATGGTGGTAATGGTACAATTACAGGAAATGCAAGTGGTGGAACACCGGGTTATACTTATTTCATTGACTTCCCTAACGACGGTCAACCTTCACCAGTATTCAATGCACCAGCAGGAACTTATATGTTGGTAGTTGAAGATTCACAATCATGTAGAGATTCTGTTGCAGTTACAGTAGGCGAACCTGCCTTGTTAACTGCTACTGCAAGCTCAACAAATGAATCATGTACAGGTGCTGAAGACGGAACCGCAACAGTAGTACCTGTTGGTGGAACTCCAGGATATACCTATTCTTGGAGCAATGGCCAGACAACGGCAATTGCAACCGGATTGGCAGCTGGAGCTTACACAGTTACAGTGACTGATAATAATGGATGTACAACAACTGCTTCAGCAACAGTGGCTGTTACTGGCCCAGGTGCAGCACAAGTTGTAAACTGTCCTACAGATACAACACTTTATGTGTTAGAATGTGATATCTCATTTGTATGGGTAGCACCAACCATCAACGACAATTGTAACGTTATTGAATTGGATGTTGATTTGGGTGGAGCAGTAAATGAAGGATATGCAGCAGGTGTTCAACAAGCCAACTTTGCTATCGGAACTTATACAGTTACCTATACAAATCCTGGTCCTGACACCGTAGCTTGTACTTTTGATGTAACAGTTATAGACACCATTGCACCTGTTATTTTGTGTCCTCCAACTGAAAGAGTGGCTTGTATAGAAGATGTTTCAGATCCATTGGTTGGATTTGTTGACTTCATCAATGCAGGCGGAGTATTAAATGACAATTGTACTGTTGACTTGTCTAGCATCATACATGTATCAACTTTAAGCACAGGAACTCC
>CALMSX010000077.1 GCA_937872515.1 uncultured Bacteroidota bacterium | reverse complement strand
GTGGTCCCACTAGGACTTGAACCTAGGACCACCTGATTATGAGTCAGGTGCTCTAACCGGCTGAGCTATAGGACCTGCATTAAGCGAGCGCAAAGATAAATTTTTTTTGGGTATTGGGTTGCGTTTTTGTTGATATATCCATTCTAAAAATTATGAATCGTTACTTTTTTGCCGCCCTTCTTTTTGGGATACTTTCTTTTATTCCGGCTTCGGCTCAGGAGAACCCTCGCTACTATGTCAATAAGCAATTAATTGATTCTCTTGGTGTTGAATATATAACGATCCACGCTTCACAACAGTTTTTAAGCGATAAAGTAAGGGTAGAACTGGAATATGGTCAGGTCAACAAGTCTTTGGCAAGTAGTGAGACCCGAATTTCTGATGTCAATGGCAGGGAGGTGGTTTTCAACAGCCTGCTCGAGGTTCTCAACTTATTGGCCCAACAGGGATATGAGTATGTAGATTCCTTTATCGATCCCTTCAGCAACGATGGCAAAACGCTCAAATTTCTGCTTAGAAAGCTAAAATAAAAAGACCCCCTTTGTGAGGAGGTCTTTTGTCTGTCATAAGATACTTGCCATATTAACCCTTGGCCCTATCTTGGCCGCCAGGTCTTCTATTTTTACCCTTTCCTGTTCCAGGGTATCCCGGTCCCGGATGGTTACGGTATTGTTTTCCAGGGTATCAAAGTCGATGGTTACACAATACGGAGTGCCAATGGCATCTTGTCTCCTGTATCGGCGACCAATGGCATCTTTTTCGTCGTACTGGCAATTAAAGTGTTTTTTTAAGGTATTGAAAACCTCTGTTGCTGCACTGGTCAGCTCTTCTTTGTTTTTCAAAAGAGGAAGCACCGCCACTTTTACCGGAGCCAGGGCGGGGTGGAGTTTGAGTACCTCTCTGGTAGACTCGTTGCCATCGGCATCCGGCACCTTTTCTTCTTTGAGCGCCTGGCTGATCATGGCCAAAAACATACGATCGCAGCCAATGGATGTTTCCACCACAAAGGGCACATAGTTTTCGTTGAGTTCAGGATCAAAGTACTGCAACTTTTTCCCGGAAAGTTTCTGGTGCTCGGTAAGGTCAAAATCGGTTCTGCTGTGGATGCCTTCGAGCTCTCTGAAACCAAAAGGAAAATCAAACTGTATGTCTACCGCTGCATTGGCGTAATGCGCCAGGTTGTCGTGATCGTGAAAACGCAACTTCGACGCTGGCGTTCCCAGGGCAAGGTGCCACTTCATACGGGTTTCCTTCCAGTATTCATACCATTGCATCTCTTCTCCCGGTCTGATGAAAAACTGCATTTCCATCTGCTCAAACTCCCTCATACGGAAGATAAACTGTCGGGCAACGATCTCGTTTCTAAAGGCCTTGCCAATTTGGGCGATACCAAATGGTATTTTTTGGCGGGTTGATTTTTGGACATTGAGAAAGTTGACAAAAATGCCCTGAGCGGTCTCTGGTCTTAGATACAGCTTGCTTTCTTCTCCTGCAATGTTGCCGAGCTGGGTGTTAAACATCAGGTTAAACTGCCTGACTTCTGTCCAGTTTTTGGAACCACTCACCTCACAGGTTATACCACACTCATTGATGAGGGCGCCCAAATCTTCCATGTTGCCGTCTCTCAAAGCATCGTTCATTCTTTTGAGTACGGCATCTATTTCCTGCTGCCTTTCCAAAACCCTGGGGTTGGTGGCCCTGTACATTGTTTCGTCGAAACTTTCGCCAAATTTTTCTTTCGCCTTGTCAACGTCTTTCTGAATCTTGGCCTCAATTTTTTCTGCATATCCTTCAATCAACTGATCAGCCCTGTATCGTTTTTTGGAGTCCTTGTTGTCCACCAACGGATCGTTAAAGGCATCTACGTGTCCTGATGCCTTCCATGTCTTTGGGTGCATGAAGATGGCCGCATCAATCCCAACGATGTTTTCGTGCATCTGTACCATCGATTTCCACCAATA
>CALMSX010000076.1 GCA_937872515.1 uncultured Bacteroidota bacterium | reverse complement strand
GAACCGTTCCCCTATCGAACCCCGTAGGGGTGACATCACCAACCCCATAGGGGTTAATATATTACAACCCAAAATCGAAGGCGCCAAACGGAACCCCGTAGGGGTGACATACTTAAACCCCGAAGGGGTTTCGATGTTACAAAAAACCAGCGCTCACGCCAGACCGAACCCCGTAGGGATGATCAATTTTTACTACCACCGATCATAATTTACCCTATAAATACAAGAATTTTCCTCACTTTCAGTTGAATTGTCCTATCTCCCACCCTTCGTCTGCCCATAGCTTTGTATCACACTTTTTTCAAAAACATCATTCCTCCCAATGAAAAAAGAAAGTAGTATCCGACCCATTATTCACCACTTTATGGTCTGGTGAATCATGGTAAAATACTTGCATTTTTTAATAAACAATATAAATCACTTACAATGAAAACACTTATTATGACCTTAATGGTAGTTGTATTAACTACCTTTTCGTCCAATTTCAATGCATGTCAGGCGCAGAACCCTTACGGTGAGGTGAATTTCGTTAAAATCAAACCTCACATGAACGAAAGCTTTTTGATCGACATGAAAACTTCAAAAAGATTGGCCAATGCCCGCAAAGCCAATAAAACTATTAACTCATGGCAGCTGTATAGAAGAGTCTATCCCCGTGGTATGGATGTCGACTATGACTACGCCACCCTTTCCGTTTTTCCAAGTGGCGTGGAAATGAAAGCAGAAGGCACTTGGGATTCTGGGGTTAGAGAATTGAGCGTAAAAGAAATCAGCGATTTTTTAACCTCATTAGGCAATAACCGCACCATTACAGCAACCGATTTGTATACCTTTAGATTGGGTACAGGCATTAACATTCTTCCCGGTGAATACGTACAACTAAATCTTATTAAAGTAAAACCAGGTAGCCATGATGCCTATGAAAAATTATTGGAAACCCTCAAGCCGGTAATCGATGAATGTGTCAAAGCAGGTAAAATAAAAGGATTTAATGTCTGGAAACGCACCTATGCCACCAATGTAGGAAGTGAGAACAATTACACTGTCTCTTTCAGCTTTTCTACCTTAGATCAGGCACTTTCATGGGCAAGCGGCAAAACAAGTCTGGCAGATGAGTATAAAAAAGTGTATCCCAAAGAAGATATTAATGTACTAAATGCCAAGTTGAGAGAACTCAGAGATCTTTCATCCCAGGAACTTTGGGAATTGGTTGATGTAACCGATTAACAAACAATTCGCTAAATTTAGAAAGCTGTCGGAGAGTAATCCTGACAGCTTTCAAAGTTTTCACTCCACCCGCCATCAAAAATTTCTTGAAGCCACGGAATTGGCTACCAATAGAGGTATCCTACCTTTATGACCAGCTTGGGACCTTAGTTTTAGTGGTCAATATCATCCACATCTCTTACTATAAACTTCCAAATATAATTCTGTTCTTAAGTCAAGAATAAGACTTAATTTAAATTTTGTTTCGCTTTCCACCTTTTCATAGATTTTTATATCGACTCCCATACTGAGTTAATATCAGGAAGGCCATGTTAAATTTACAGTCAAATTCCATATTGATTAAAATGTGCATGAAACGTTTATAATCGACTATATTTGAATAACAATCTATTAAAAAGGAAAGCACAATTAATAAAATAAGTATAAATAAAATGATCCAGACTGCTATCAATGAAAATTTAACAGACAATTTCATAGTATAGACAATTCTTGAAACCACTACATTCAATGTCAAAATTTTTAATTCTATTCTTCTTTATTTTATCTACTATTTACAGTTTCGCCCAAACCACCGACCTACCTAAAATTGAGAAATTTTATCTTGACAAAACTGATTCAAGTTCCTATTGTTATACCATTTTTTATCCGAACAAGCTTCCCTGGTTAGGATATATGATGTTAATGCCGGGCTTTGGTGAATCGGCTGAAAAAGTCATGCAGCAAACCGACCTGCCTATTAAACTGGCCCAAAATCAAATATTGACCGTCATTCCTACCTTTCAGGATGGTGTTTTATCATTGGGCACTGACAGCCTCAGCCAACTTGCCTTAGCTACCATCATCAAAGACGTTGTCACTAAAAATAAGCTCGAGGGTCAAAAATATTTTGTTGGGGGCTTTTCAATCGGTGGAAGCTGCGCCATTCAATACGCTGAAAATGCAAGCACAAAACCCTCTGCAGTCTTTGCTATTGACCCCCCACTCGATTTTGAAAGATTTTACAATTCAGCAAAAAGAGACATCCGACTTTCAAAAGAAAAAGAAGCCTCTCAGGAAAATATTTATATGATAGCAAGACTTGAAAAGGAAACCGGTGGCACTCCTTCGACCCATCTGAACCGGTACTACCAACTATCACCCTACTCTTTTTCAGACACCACCCAAAATGCCATCAAAAAACTGATAAACACCCCTCTGCGCATCTACACAGAACCTGATGTTAGTTGGTGGCTAAAAGAGCGAAATGCAGACCTCAGCAGCATGAATGCCACCACTTGCTCTGCCATGATCAATGAACTCACTAGATTGGGAAATCAAAAGGCAGAACTCATTATAACCCACAACAAAGGATACAGAAAACCCGATCAAAAAAGACATCCCCATTCCTGGAGCATTGTAGACAATGATGAATTAATCAATTGGTTATTGAAACAATAAAGACATTTGTACAAAAAATATTTTAATTCGAAAAGGAGTCAGAACATTATGATTTAACAAATAAATCAATGATTTTTAAAAGTAAAACTATTAGTGTGTCTAGAAATGTTCAAAGTGAAATTGACACGATCGTTTCATGCAGCGGTATTCAGGTTTCATTAATTTATTCCTTTCAGGCATCCTACCTACTTCGCAATCTACTTTTCAAATTTATGACAGGACTTACCCTGCTCATTTCCTTATCAGTAAATGGTTATGCCCAAATTGACCTGTCACTATCCATTGACAGCATCAATGAAGTAGGAAAAGAATTGGCCAACTACGACTTCTACCCCGAAAAAGAACATAAAAAATTCATTTCCATATCTTGTAATAAGGAAGAACTTACAGTCAAGGAAACAGTAAGTCAATACGATATGCCCGCCAATATAACGCTGTACAAGATGGCATTTAAAGACATCAGCTTAAGATTTCCGCTCACCATCCAATCACACAATTACAAACAACTATTTAAAATGTTTATGATGGATGAAAGTAGCCAGGACACCACGCTCAACACCACTACAGATTTTGTCTTTCTCAATTTTATTCCCAGCTTCCAGCCCAAAGAAATAGCAGAAAAACAAAGCCGCCTGGGACATATCTTAAGTCGCAACATCCTCTACCTGGCCTACAGCAAGACCCTCGGCAAATCCCCAAACGGCCAGCTGGATTCTATTTATACAGTGGTGAGAGATAATCAAAAAATTCGACTCGATTTTGCCCAAAAAGTGGGTGGCGTCGCCTTATCAGATCTTGACGATCTTCCCAAACTGAACCAATCCACAGAAATTGGCGCCATCATTAATCTATTGTTTAAAGAAAAATTCAGTACCCGATTTGTATACCCCGACAAAAATCTGCCACTGGAGATCTATTTCCAAATAACCCCTACCGGAGAGGCAGTCAATATCTACACCAATCAAAAAGTGTTCTGGTACTACGACTTCCTGGAGGGCCAAAGCAACAGATATGAAATCATGAACCAGGGTGGTGATGATTACCTCTTTGATCCCATTAAAAACCATATCGGGTTTACAGATCTCGAAACCCTCAATGCCATCACCAATATGATCAAAGAACTGAAATTTACGCCTGGTCTCACAAAAGGAAAAAAGGTAGCGACCATACATAAAATTACCATCAGGCCTTGATAAAAAACAGTACAAAAAACTGAGATTTAATACCTTTGCAATCAAACAAATGTTACCTACTAAAAATGAGTGAAAAAATAAGACCCGTCATAAATACCGATGTTACTCATTTGAAAGAAGTGGTCGATTCAAGTGAACTTTTCCCCTCGGAATATTTGGATGAAATGATGGCTGATTACTTCAACAATCCAGACACAGAAGATATCTGGTTTACTTATGTAGAAAAAAATACACCAATAGCAATCGGCTACTGCATTCCGGAAAAACTCACCGTGGGTACTTATAATTTACTTACCCTTGGTGTGAAAAAGGAATTTCAGGGCAGAGGAATTGCCGGGGAAATGATGCAGTATATTGAACAATTGCTAAAACAAAAAGAGGGAAGAATCCTCATTGTAGAAACCTCTTCGCATCCGGCACAGCAAGCCGCCAATCATTTCTATGCGAAAATGGATTATACCAGGGAGGCTGTTATCAGAGACTTTTGGAGTGAGGGTGAAGATAAAATTGTGTTTTGGAAAAAACTTT
Source organism: uncultured Bacteroidota bacterium (assembly GCA_937872515.1). Lineage (GTDB taxonomy): Bacteria > Bacteroidota > Bacteroidia > Chitinophagales > Saprospiraceae > JADKBO01. The sequence goes on along the minus strand of CALMSX010000076.1, from coordinate 1,633 downwards.
AATAGTTAAAATAGGTGTTGCTAAATGCCGGGATCAAAGTATGTCCCCTTACAAAACACCCAATAAAGCACTTTTGTATACGTATAAAAATTTAAGAATGACTAGATATCTGATTTTTGCTTTTCTGTTTTTAGCTCTTTCGTGCGGGTCTCAAAATTCTGTTCATACCAATAAAATTTTCAATGCTGCCGGAAACAAATTTGGTGTAATGTCTAAATCCGGCAAATTGCTCATTGATTCCATCTACCACAACATTTATGTACTGCATGACAAAGCCCGCAAAATATTGCCTCCCAGAGAAGGAGGCCCCACTTCAGGGTATAAATTTATTGAATATTATCTGGTAAGAAATGATAAAAAAGAACTCGCTGTATTTGATCACAATGGGAAAATAATTTTTGATTTTGTGGAGTGTTACGCACTTGAAATAGACGAATCTACCCAAACCATTGTGAAAATAATGAAAGAAAAAAACAACGAACTCCGCAGTTATTTGTATAACTTTAACAACCAACAGTTATTTGAAGAATCATTTGAAGATATAGGCTTTGTAAACAATTCAAATTTAATTGCCCTGATAAAAGAAGATGGATATAAAGATGAGTATTATCTGTACAATACAAAAAGCAAAGTTAAAATTGGCCCCTTCAACCACATGAATTTTTACACAGAAGACAGCAGCCCTCCTCTGGGCATGGCTGAAGAACAATATGCCAAATATAAAAATTTGAATGTGATTTTCATTCGCCAAAAGAACGAATCAGAGAATGTATGGGGTGTTGTCAATATGGAAGGCAAAGAATTGCTTCCCATCAAGTACAAAAAAATTACCATTATTGATGATGACACCTACAAGGCCGTCATTGAAAAGGCAACAAAACCTGAAAATGTAATATTTTACTTTTACACCTATAGCTTAGATGAAAGTTCTAAGTTATTACTCCTTGACCGCGAGATGAATTTTTACAAATATGACCAAGCTACTAAAACCATCCATAAATTGAAATAAGAAAAACGCCTATAAACGTAAATACACGTTTAATAAACCCATGTTCCCCAAAAACCCATATAAATTTGCCCCATCACCCCACAAACCCCACCGGGGTGACACTATTATATGGCAAGTACTTATACAAAAATCTACATCCACGTCATCTGCGTAGTAAAAAGCAGAGCCAACCTGATTGGTCAAACCTGGAAAGAAGACCTCTTTAAATATATGTCAGGAATCATCACCCACAAAGGCCACAAATCCATCATCGTAAACGGCGTTTCAGACCACGTCCACATCCTGATAGGCCTAAAACCCGCAATGTCCATCTCAGATTTGGTCAGAGACATTAAAAACAACTCCACCAATTACGTCAACGAAAACCGCTTATGCCCCACCTATTTCTCTTGGCAAGAAGGCTACGGCGCATTTTCCTACGGCCACTCCCAATTGGACCATATCTACAAGTACATCCTCAATCAAGAACAACACCACCCCCAAAAAACCCTCAAAGCCGAATACCTTGAAATTCTTAAAAACAATGAAGTTGACTACCAGGAAAAATACCTCTTCGATTGGTTCGAAGACTAACCCCAACGGGGTGACACTATTCTAACCCCAACGGGGTTACACTATTCTACC
>CALMSX010000075.1 GCA_937872515.1 uncultured Bacteroidota bacterium | reverse complement strand
CGGAGGTGTCGGAGGTGTCGGAGGTGTCGGAGGTGTCGGAGGTGTCGGAGGTGTCTGTCCCTACACCGACGCTGCAGTGTAGGGATCAGGGGATCGGAGCATCGGAGGATCGGAGCACCTGTCATTTATAGCTGCAGAACAGATGCAGGGATTCAGTAGATAAGTCAATTTGGTCATATGTTGGGGTCACCCCAAGTGGTTTTGCTTCGCTCACCCCTAAGTTCATAAGTTTTTATCACTTTCGTTCATACGGGCAATCTTTTCCAACCTAAATTTGGAAAGAAAATTTAAACTCAAATACATCTCCCCCGGCATTTGAACATAGCGGCGAGCACAGGTCGACGCACCATTTAGTCGAACGAAGTGAGGCGTACCATTTGAACATTTCGGCGAGCGGAGCTCGACGCGCTGACACAGCCTATTGATTGTGGTGATCATTATTATTGCTTTTTAGTGATTTTTAGACTACCTTTAGTAAAAATCAAAGGTCATCGACAATTTAAAGGGCATATTAGTAGAGATTGGGGACCTGTCTTATTTTGCGGGCAGGTTTTTCAGAGAAGCGTTTAAGAGGCCTTTTGAATACAGAGAGTTTTTGCGACAGTGTTACAACATGGGCAATCGCTCTTTGCTGCTGGTGGGCATTACCGGCTTTATTATCGGACTGGTATTTACCTTACAATCGAGGCCTACCCTACAGGAATTTGGAGCTGTATCCTGGATGCCTTCCATGGTGGGCATATCCATCATCAGAGAGATCGGGCCTATCATCACCGCGTTGATTTGTGCTGGAAGGATTGGCTCAGGGATTGGTGCGGAACTCGGTTCTATGCGGGTCACTGAGCAGATTGATGCCATGGATGTTTCGGGTACCAATCCGTTTAAATATCTGGTGGTGACACGGATACTGGCCACTACCCTGATGATACCCATACTGGTGGTGTTGGGCGACGGTATTGCACTTTACGGCTCATTTCTGGTAGAAAATATAAAAGGTCAAGTTTCCTTTCAGCTTTATTTCAATGAAGTTTTTGGCTCTTTGGAGTTTGGCGACATCATACCTTCCACCGTCAAATCTTTCTTTTTTGGATTTGCCATTGGCCTGGTGGGATGTTTTAAAGGGTATACCTGTGGCAAGGGCACCGAAGGTGTAGGCAGGGCCGCCAATTCAGCGGTGGTGTATACCAGTATGTTATTGTTTATCCTGGATTTTCTGGCCGTATTGATTTCTGATATCTTTTACGAATTGTAAGATGGAAAAAGAAAGTCGACATACCGCAGTAGTTACCATCCGCAATCTTTACAAAAAGTTTGGAGACAATGCCGTACTAAATGGCTTTGACATGGATCTTTATGATGGTGAAAACCTGGTGATCATGGGTAAGTCGGGCTCCGGTAAATCGGTTATGATCAAGTGTCTGATCGGCCTGGAAGAGCACGACAGTGGAAGCATTCAAGTAATGGGAAAAGACATTGACGACCTCGATGCCGATGAGTTGGATGAACTGCGCACCGAAATTGGATTTTTGTTTCAGGGCAGTGCCTTGTACGATTCCATGTCGGTCAGAGAAAACCTGGAATTTCCACTGAGGCGGCACACCAAAAAATTTGGAAAAATTACCGATGCTGAGCCCCTGGTTATGGAGGCCCTGCAAAGCGTAGGACTTACCAAGGCCATCGACCTGATGCCGGACGAGCTTTCAGGTGGTATGAAAAGGAGAATAGCCCTGGCGAGAACCCTCATCTTAAAACCCAAAATTATTTTGTACGACGAGCCTACAACAGGCCTTGATCCTATTACTTCCAAAGAAATTGTACAACTTATGCAATCGGTTCAGGAAGAGTACAAAACATCTTCCATCATCATCACACATGATGTGGACTGTGCAAGGGCCATTGCCAACAGAATGATCCTGTTGATCGATGGAAAAAATTACGCAGAAGGAAGTTTTGAAACCTTACAAAAATCAACGGATCCAAAGATCCAGGCCTTTTTTAAATGATCCTATCATGAGAGAAAAATCAACCACACAAAAACTAAAACTGGGCATCTTTGTCATTGCTGGTCTGGTTTTATTTATCATTGGTGTTTACCTAATTGGCAACCAACAAAGCATGTTTGGCAGCAATGTAAAATTATACGCCAGTTTTAACAATATCAGTGGACTTAAGACAGGCAACAATGTGCGGTATTCAGGACTCAACATTGGAACCGTAACTGAGATTACTATGGTCAACGATTCCACCATCATTATAGCCATGGCCATTGCCAAAGATGCCTCCCGGCATATCCGAAAGGGTGCCACCGCAGCCATTGGCACCGACGGCCTGGTGGGCAATATGATCATCAACATCATCCCGGGAGCTTATACCACCCATCAAATATCAGATGGGGATACCCTGGCATCATACCGCAAGATCAGCACGGAAGATATGCTTTCAACCCTCAACGTCACCAATGAAAACGCTGCCCTGCTCACCGCAGACCTCTTAAAGATTACCCGGGCCATCAATGCCGGTGAAGGCCCCTTCTCCGTATTGATCAAAGACAAGGCATCGGCAGATGATCTCAGTCTGGCCATCAAAAACTTCAGACTGACTTCGGCCTCTGCCCTTCGCATCATGCAACACACGGATGCATTGATTTTATCACTCAACCAAAAGAATGGAATGGTTTCTGTATTGAATGACAGCATCACCTCCAATCATATCAAAAATGTAGCCCTACAACTGGATCAAACGAGCAGCAAACTCAATGAAGCGGTTTCTGACCTTCAAACCACCATGGCCAAGATTAAGAACGGCAAAGGCACCCTTGACTACCTGGTAAATGATACCACTCTTGCCATCAATGTAAACACCACTATGAACAAGGTGGATGGCACGCTGGATCAGCTTCACCTCGCCAGCTTAAAACTCAATGAAAACCTGGAAGCTCTTAAGCACAATTTTTTATTCAGGGGTTATTTTAAGAAGTTGGAGAAGGAGAAGGAGAAGCAAAATAAGAAGGAGGAGTGATTTTGGAGGAGTCGGAGGTGTCGGAGGAGTCGGAGGGATCGGAGGTGTCGGAGGTGTGACTGAACGGTTTGGCGAAGCCAAAAAAAAATGGTCCCTACTTACCGTTGGCATGTAGGGATCATTTTAGAGAAGGAACTACGAGCGCCGCGAGTAGCAACTTCAAATTTTATTCGGAAGTGTCTGGCCCTATGCTGGAAAAGCTGGTGTAGGGAACGGATAACGGCTGACCGCT
>CALMSX010000074.1 GCA_937872515.1 uncultured Bacteroidota bacterium | reverse complement strand
TGGGCAACCGAGTCAGAAGTAAACAGCAAAGGATTCAATGTAGAAAGATCATTGGATGGTAGAGAATTTGAAAAAGTAGCTTTTATTGAAAGCAACAGCAATTCAACTTCTCGTAAAGACTATTCTTTTGAAGATGTGTCTATCAAATCTAACGGTACTTACTACTATCGTTTAGTTGAACTTGACTTGGATGGTTCATTCAAGATTTCTGAGACCATTTCTCATGAATTCAATTGTTTCGATGTAACTGATTTTTCAATCTATCCAAACCCAACTTCTGACAAATTGAACGTTAATTTTAATGGCGTTAAAGGTCAGGTAATTGAAATGGATCTATTGGATGCCCAAGGTAAATTGGTGAGAAAAGTATCTTTTGATACCACCAATCCTCAAGAGCTTTCTGTTAAGGACATCGCTCCTGGATTCTACTCTCTGCAATTCAACTACGGAGATCAGGTAATCAATAGGAAATTTATCAAAGTAGAATAAGCTACTTTAATTGATTGACAATATAAAGGGGACTTCCAATTGGGGGTCCCCTTTTTTTTATAGTTCAATCTTTCGGACGGCAAGCCGGAGGTATTTTTCCGGACTTAAAAATGAATCTTCTCCGTCTAATTTTAATTGGTCAAACCTAATTAGATTGGCTTCAGGAAATGATGAGTTGCTTGTGCCGCAAATAAGCACTAGCTTTTTCCCCATATTTCTTGCACGTTTAATGATTTCGCCGGTAATTTTGCCCATTTGGCTCTGATCATCATATCTGCCTTCGCCGGTTATTATCAGGTCGGCTTTGACCATATGTTCTTCCAAAAGGGTTTTTTGGATAAAATAAGATGCTCCCTGAATGAGTTGAGGATTCAAGATAGCAGTTGCCAGAGCGATCCCACCCGCAGCTCCCATACCAGGTTTTTCTGTGTTAATATCTATTCCCAGGTCTCCAAGCAAAGCAGAAAGATGTTGCATTCCTGTATCCAGAACCTTTACCTCCTTTTCGCTCGCACCTTTTTGAGGGCCATAGATATGAGCAGCACCCCGAGGACCGCAAAGGGGATTGCTTACGTCACAAATAATTTTAAAATCTAGGCCTTTAGGAAGCTTGTTTTTACCCATTTTTAGGTTCCTAACATGGGGAAGGGCATTTATACTGGTAGGTATCGCTGTGTTGTTTTTATCCAATAAGGTGAGACCAAGCGCCTGCATAATACCAGTACCGGCATCCACAGTGGCACTGCCACCGGCAAACAAAATCACCTCTTTTACATTTTCTGAAATGGCATCTTGCAATACCATGCCGGTACCAAATGTATTGGCTTTCATTATATCTCTTTTGTCTTTTTCGATGCTTGCCAAACCGGATGTTTTTGCCAGTTCTATATACGCAATATCATCACTAATCAGGTAAGTGGCCTCCATGGGTCTGTGAATCGCATCAACGCAAGGAACGGTCTTCCAATGCGGATTTTTTAAATAGGGTAGGATGGCATCAAGGCTTCCTTCTCCACCATCAGCCATCGGAATTGAAGTTACATCCCAGTCGGGGTGAATTTCCTTAATGCATGCTGATGTGTATTTGCAAAATTCAAAGGCACTCATACTTTCTTTAAAACTATCCGGACATAGCAAAACGTGCATAATTGGAAGATTTTAAATTAAAGTTACATTGTCACAAGGTTTTCATTGTGCTTATTTTTAAATTTACACATAAATAAAGACCAGTATGCAAAAGCCAATCCATAAAGTACTCGTAGCCAATCGGGGTGAAATAGCCTGTAGGGTATTCAGAACACTAAAAAAAATGGGAATTGCTTCGGTTGCCGTCTACAGCGAAGCAGATTTTAATGCACCTTTTGTGGGCATGGCCGATGAAGCGGTGTGTATTGGTCCACCGCCCTCTAATCAATCTTATCTATTGCAAGACAAGATCATTGAAGTGGCAAAAAGATTAAATGTAGACGCCATTCACCCGGGCTATGGCTTTTTAAGCGAAAACCCGGTCTTTGCTGCCAATCTTGAGAAAAATGACATTTTACTGATCGGCCCTTCTGCTTATTCCATGGAAATAATGGGCAGTAAGCTGGCTGCCAAAGATGCTGTCAAGGCCTTTGATATTCCATTGGTTCCTGGAACCGATTACGCATTAACAGACGCAGCTGAATGTGAGAAAATTGCTGAGGGCATAGGATATCCTGTTTTAATAAAAGCTTCTGCTGGCGGTGGGGGCAAAGGAATGCGACTTGTTAATAATGCTGCAGAAATCAAGGAGCAGCTTCAAATGGCAATGAGTGAAGCCCTGTCTGCCTTTGGGGATGCTTCGGTATTTATTGAAAAATACGTGGAAGAGCCAAGGCATATCGAGTTTCAGATCATGGCAGATAAACATGGCAATGTAGTCCATTTATTTGAACGAGAATGCAGCATCCAGCGTAGACATCAAAAAGTGGTAGAAGAAGCCCCCAGCAGTGTGTTAAGCCCTGAATTGCGCAAAAAAATAGGTGATGCAGCCGTTAATGTGGCTAAAGCGTGTAACTATGTGGGTGCCGGCACGGTAGAATTTTTGGTAGACAAACACCTTAATTTCTATTTTTTAGAAATGAATACCAGATTGCAGGTTGAACACCCCGTTACGGAAATGATTACAGGCGTAGATTTGGTGGAGCAACAAGTAAGGGTGGCCATGGGTGAAGTGTTGCCTTTTAAACAGGAAGATTTGCACATAACCGGCCACGCCATGGAGTTAAGGGTATATGCTGAAGATCCTTTTAATAACTTTCTGCCCAGTATTAACGTACTACATACTTACCGACCTCCTGTGGGAGAGGGGATAAGGGTGGATGATGGCTTCCGGGAAGGGATGGAAATCCCAATGTATTATGATCCGATGCTGGCAAAACTCACTACCTATGGTGCTACACGCAGAGCAGCCATTGAAAAGATGAAGTGGGCCATTCAACATTACGACATCGATGGTATTGAAACAACCCTTGATTTCGGAAACTTTGTAATGAACCATGAAGCCTTTGTCAGCGGTAAGTTTGACACTTCCTTTGTGCCAAGGTATTTTTCTAAAGATGCCTATATGAATCAGTTGAAGGAAGCAGCAAATTCAGCTGCAGCACTCGCTACCACGCTTTGATAAAACGTCTTAAGATGCCTCTTTTCGGTGTGGAAAATTACGGCTGGTAATCAAACTCTCTACCTTCCATACTTCAAGCACTTCCTGGATAGGGAGCATCTTTGGTTCAAATAAATCATTGTCAGAAATAAGTTCTAAGCACTGATCTGATTTGATCTTGTTCACAATCCTTTTGAGAAGCAATGAGTTTTCCGTTACTATTACGTAAACCATATAGTCACGAATGGCTTGAGAGAGGTAAATGGTGGGTAAAGGTGAACAGATCACCTTGTCTCCATTCTGATAGGCAGGAAACATACTGTCGCCTTCTACCTCAAAACACCTGTAATCGTCATCCTGATGATGGGTACCCGGAAGACTAAATTTTTCTAAATCAGCTTCAAAAATAGGGTTGTCAAGTTGTTCGCCATATCCTGCCTGTACCTTAACCGGTACGTAGGAAATATTGTTTCTTTTTCCAGATGATTCAGGAGAATTGAACTTAGGATGGGTGCCCAACAGCAGATAAGCCGGATTTACACTATAGATATCACAGATTTTACTGGCGAGTTCCATGGTCAGGTTTCTTTTACCTTTTAAAATCTCGCTTAAGGATTGTTTATGGGTGTCAAGGGTTTCGGCCAATTGACTAATTGACTTTATAACGCCTTTACTATCAAGTAATTGCACTACTTCGGCAAATCTTTTGGAAATGCTTTCAATATTCATTAATCCGGCGTGTGTTGGTTCATCAGGCAAATATATATAGAATTTGTCTAATATGTTTACGGATTATATTTTTTTTTAATATTAAATTTAAACGGTTTTCTACTGTTATTTGAAATGGCTCGCTAAACAGCCTATGAATACCTGAACTGCTTGACGGTATTGACAAAATGTTTGACATTATCCAACGGGGTATCGGGATAAACGCCATGGCCTAGATTGGCTATATGACATGGGCCAAAGTCATTGCACATGCGGATGGCTTCCCGGCTGATGGTATCTTCATTGGCGTACAAGACACACGGGTCAAGATTACCCTGAAGCACTTTGGTGGGACCTGTGATGTTGCGGGCATAAGCTGCATCGATATTCCAATCAATACCTAAACCTGAGCTGCCTATTTCATCTAATGCCTTCAAACTAAACCAGGCCCCTTTCGGAAATAAAATAACAGGGCAGCTTTCTTTTAAAGCTTCATTGATCTGCCGCAAATAGGGTATTGAAAAGTGGTCGTAGGTTGAGCTGTCCAAAACTCCGGCCCACGAGTCAAAAATCTGAACAACATTGACACCTGCCTTTATTTTTTGTTTTAAATAGGCTATAATGGTGTCAGTAATTTTTTGCAATAATTTGTGAGCGATGTCAGGTCTTGTATACAGCATTTTTTTGGCCTTCGAAAAGGTCTTGCTCCCTTTGCCTTCCACCATGTAACAAAAAAGGGTAAACGGGGCTCCTGAAAAGCCGATGAGGGGCACCCTGTTGTTTAAGGCCAAAAGGGTTTTATTTATGCCTTCGTATACATATTCCAACTTATCGGCAGCATTGTCGCCACTGATAAGGGCTTCAACATCCGCCATGTTTTCAATGGTTTTAGGAAAAAATGGCCCGCGAGCTTCCACCATTTCATAAGGTAGTCCCATGGCTTCCGGTACTACTAAAATATCAGAAAACAAAATGGCCGCATCCACACCTAGGGCATCTACCGGTTGTAAGGTTACTTCTGCAACCAAATCAGGACTTTGCACCAACTCAATAAATCCGCTGACTCTTTCGCGAACTGCTCTGTACTCAGGCAGAATTCGGCCAGCCTGTCGCATCAGCCAGATAGGAGGTCTTTCTACTTTTTCACCTTTTAAAACCCTTAACAACAAATCGTTATGCAATGCCATAGAAAAAATTGAAGGGCAAAGATAATCTTATCGACATCTAAAAAAGTCATTTTATTGTCATTTCATTGGTCTCACGACCTCTTTTACCCAATTCAATGACAGATAGGTCTGAAATTTTTTTCCCATCTATGCTGAACCTGAGGGCGGTTCTAATGTGATGAAATCCATGGTGGCCGTAAGCACCGGGATTGAAATGCCAATGATTGAGTTTTGAGTCGTACATCACTTTACAAATGTGAGAATGTCCGCAGATAAAGACGTCAGCTTTTTCATCCATGATCCACTTTTTTATGGTGGCCGGGTATCTTCCGGGGTAACCACCAATATGGGTAATAAGAATTTTGAGACCCTCACATTCAAAGCACTGGCGCAAGGGATAGGTCATTCTTGTGTCAGCATCATCTATATTGCCATAAACAGCCCTAAAAGTTTTGCGTTTTTCAAATATCAGCACGGAATTCAGACTGCCAATATCCCCCGCATGCCAGATTTCATCTGCTTCTTCCACAAAGGGCAATAATTCGTTTGCCACATAGCCATGGTTGTCAGAAATAAGGAGTATCTTTTTCACTACTGCTGAAGGGTTAAAACAATTTTACCCATCTGGCTTCCTTCTTCCATTCTGGAAAAAGCTTTGCCATAAGCTTCCATTGTGAAAACACTATCAACAACAGGGTGCAATTGGTGTTTGACTATGAAGCCAAGCATATCTTTAAAATCTGAAGGAGAGCCCATGCTGGAACCCATGATGTCCATTTGTTTCCAAAAGAGGGGCTGAGGATTGATGCCGTTGATCTTACCCAAACTGCCTCCATACAAAACAACGCGACTACCAAAGGTGCAAAGTTTCATCAGTTGGGTCAGGCCATCTCCGGCAGTAGAATCAATGATAACATCAAGATGGCCGCACTGTTCTGCTAGTTTTTCAATGCTTTTTTCATCTTTATAATTGACACCTCCATCAAAGCCCAACTGAATTCCTTTTTGTAATTTTTCACTACTACCTGTAGTAAAAAATACTTTTGCACCATGAGCCTTTGCCATCTGGGCAGCCATTAAGGCCACACCTCCTCCCAGGCCTGTGACCAACACATGTTCTCCCGGCATCAATTGAGCCCTGGTAAATAGTGCCCGATAAGCAGTAACGCCAGCGACAGGCAGAGCGGCTACTTCTTCATCGGTCAAATGATCAGGCGCGTTGTATATATAGGATTCAGGTATACATATTTTTTCAGCAAAGGTGCCATGGTCGGGTACTCCCAAAACCCTGAATTTTTTGGACTGATATCTTTCATTAGGGCCCCAATCAATACCGGGGTTGATGACCACGCGTTTACCCAGATACCATCCCATTCCATCAGCACCCATAATGGTGCCCGGCACCAACCCAGGATACAGACCTTTGGTAATCCAAACGTCTCTGTGATTGAGCGCGGCTGCTGAAAGACTTACCTCTACCTCATTATCTTTCGGACTTATTTGAATATCAGTAAAATTGGGAAGGGTATGAATGTTTTCAAATACCAGGGCTTTCATTCTGAGTGTCGTAGTTTTTTAATAAATAAAAAGTTATGGCAAAGCTGATCAACATAAAAATGCCGCCCATGAAAAAGGCAGCTCCGGGAAAAACAATGGGAGCATCGGAGCGGGTAAATGTATAAAAAATGTTAGTCATCAATATGGGGCCTATAATGGTGGTTACACTCATTAAACTGGTAAGTCCACCCTGTAGTTCCCCTTGTTCGTTGGCAGGTACTTTACCAACCATGAGTGACTGTAAGTTGGGCATGGCAATACCTCCGAAACAATAGGGAATCAGAAAGACATACATCATCCAGCTGGCATTGGCAAAGGCAAATAAAAACATACCGATGGTGTACATGGCAAAACCCAAATATACACTTCTGCCTATGCCCAAATTATTGGCAGCCCTTTGGGCTAATCCAGCCTGCACTAAACCCGCCAGTACTCCTACAAAAGCCAAAGAAAAGCCAACCATGGCTTCGCTCCACTGGAAATGGTACATGGTAAAATAATTCCAAGTGCTTTGCACTGCATGAGAGCCCAGATATAGCATAAAATAGGCTACCAGCAACCATGCTATTTGTTTGTATCTACCCAATTGCCTGAGGGTGCCCAAGGGATTGGCCCTCTTCCAACTGAAAGGTCTTCGCAGCTCTTTGGAAAGGGATTCGGGTAAAACGAAGTATCCGTAACATAGATTGAGAAACGATAATAGTGCTGCAGCATAAAAAGGAGCCCTGAGGCTTAGCTGACCTAACAGTCCCCCCATAAGCGGACCAATTACAAAGCCCAGACCAAAAGCAGCCCCAATCATGCCATAGTTTTTGGACCTGTTTTCCGGGGTACTGACATCGGCAATGTAGGCAGCTGCCGTTGTAAAACTAGCCCCGGTGATGCCGGCAATGATCCTGCCGGCCAATAGCCATGCATAGTTGGACGCAAAGGCAAGTATGAGGTAGTCAATGCCAAAGCCCAGTAGAGAAAACAACAGCACAGGCCTTCTGCCATACTGATCACTCAGATTTCCCATTACCGGAGAAAAAAGAAATTGAGCAAAGGCAAATGAGAATAGTAGATAACCTCCGTATTTGCTTGCTTCATTGATGGAAATGTGATTCATCTCCGCCAAAAGTTTGGGCAAAACAGGAATGATGATGCCAAAGCCAATAACATCAATCAACAGCGTTATAAAAATAAATCCTACGGCAGGACTTTTTCCAGAATTCATACTAAGGTAGGTATACAGTTATTGATTTGGAAGTGGGTCCTGTTTTTTCGGATTGAACACTTATTATACAAAGTCCGTGAAGAGCAGGAGGCAGTTGGATAGTATCTTCGCCTTTCAAATCTGATTGAAACAACAACTTGCCATCTACGCTGTGTACAGCAATACGGCCAGTAACAGACTGAACAAAGTGAATCGATTTTGTTATGCTGTCAAACTGCATAAAGACATTCGCATCTTCATCCGATGTTTGGGTAATTTTACCATCCCGCAACCATTTAAATCCGCCCTCAGCTTGTGCATTGGTATTAAAATCAAAAAAGGTAGCATTCTCCTGATGTGAGCCCTTGCCCCATTGGGTACTGCATGATGAGCTCACCCAGGCAGGTTCCCAGTACAATACACCCATGCCACCTGCTTGTTGAGCTGCATTACTCAGGTCTTTTAGCCACCTGTATTGTGCATTTACAGAAGGAGGAGCATAAGATGGATGCACTTCATTGATAATATTATTGGCCAGATCATTGGAAGCAAGGGTCCAGATATAGCCTGTTTCCAAAATCATGACCTCTTTGTTGTACTTTTGTTTCAGCGTTTTAATGGCTTGAGCGGCGTCCTGAATGGTTTTTGGTTTATGCCACGCCCAGTAATAAGAAAGGCCAATCACATCATAGTCCGTGACACCATTTTTGGTAAAGGCCTCGGCCAGCCATCCCGCTTCTGAAGGGTCGGCCAGGTGAATGATAGAAATGATATCTTGTTGACTGTGTTGGGCAGCATCCCTCACTGCTTTAAGGCCGGCATTAAAAAGAATGGCATTCCTGGGCCATTCTAAAGTAAACTTGGCATTGTCTTCTGCCGATAATACGATGCCTCTATTGGTTTCGTTTCCGACCTGAACCATGTCCGGAAGCAAACCTTGGGCATCTAAATCCATTAAGGTCTTGTAAATGTAGTTGTAAACAGAATCTTTCAGAACATTGGTATTGTTAACCACAGGTGCCCAGGCTGCTGGAACCAGTTGTTTTGAAGGATCCGCCCAATTGTCGGATAAGTGAAAATCCAGCAACACTTTCATGCCCTCCTGTTTGGCTCTTTTTATACTTCTGGATACATCCTGGGTGTTGCTATACATTTTTCCCTGGTTGATGGCTGAATACCACGACGGATTGTGCCACAACCTAAGCCTCACCAGCTGACAGCCTTCTTCTGCAAATAGTACATACGGATCTATGGCTTTTCCTTCTTTTTTATACACCACGCCGCAGTCCTGCATTTCATTGACATACGAAAGATCAGCCCCCCTGTAAAATGTCTGACCTAACAGAAAGTTCGAGGTCATTAATAGAATTAAAATTCTGCAAAGCATACCCTTATGGTTTAGTACCCAAAGGTAAGCAATATGACTTATCTTTGTTTCAAAAAAAGATGGCTTTTGTATTACCCGTTTCGGGTGTTTATCCACAATTTGGTAAAGAAAACAAGCTGGCACCCAATGCCACAATTACCGGCCAGGTTACCACCGGCGTGTCTTGCAGCTTCTGGTTCAACTGCGTTGTCAGAGGGGATGTCAATTCTATTATTTTGGGCGACTTCGTAAATGTTCAGGATGGGGCTACCATTCATTGCACCTATCAAAAGCATGCTACTACGATTGGCAACCACGTTTCTATAGGGCACAATGCCATAGTTCATGGTTGTACCATTCATGACAATGTCCTGATCGGCATGGGAGCCATTATTATGGATGGGGTTGTAATAGGCAGTAATACCATCATTGCAGCGGGAGCAGTGGTTTTGGAAAATACAATTGTAGAAAGTGGTGTCATTTATGGCGGCGTACCGGCAAAAAAAATCAAAGATATTTCTGAAGAACTGATAAAGGGAGAGATCATGCGAATAGCTGGAAACTACAACATGTATGCTTCCTGGTATGGAGATGATTTTGAAATTTTTGGCTAAAAAATTGAAATTTTATTTGGTTATTATTTTATTTCATCATTTATATTTTGATTTTCACCTAAATATTGGCAACCAAATATTATTTTAATACTTTTAACTTTTCTAACAATCAAAGAATGTAGAATAGATGAAAAGATTCGTTTATTTAATTTTATTGCCGGTATTCGCGGCTTGCGGAGGTAAAAAAGAGGATACTTCCACGGCACCTCCTGTTTCAATGGTAGAAAACAAGCCTGCTGTTGAGGGATCCAAAGTCTTTAAAATCAGCTGTGCTGTTTGTCACGGCCCTGATGGGAAATTGGGACTTAATGGTAGCAAAGACTTATCCGTAAGTGTCTTAACCCTTGAAGAAAGAATAGCCTTGATCACAAAAGGAAAAGGGGTAATGCCAGCGCAGGAAAACATACTTTCTGCTGAAGAAATCAAAGCCGCTGCTGAATACAGCATGACCTTAAAGAAATAAGCACTTTTGGAAAAAAACGACTGGCACTGCCTGCTTTTTACGGGACACAAAAACACAGATTGCGAAGCTGATCTTGTAGCTTCTCTCTCTGGCTTAGGTAAGGTAACCAAAATGAGCCTTTACCATAAGACTTCAGGTTCAGAAGAGATATTACCTACTCTTGATGTCACTGAATTGCAAGACCTTCTTAATCAAAAAGATGCCGTTGTTTATGTCCCCGATGTTCCGGATTGGAATACATCCCTGGAAAGCCTGGTGGAAAATGAATTAAAAGAACTCACTTATGTTTTGAATGCAGCCCAGGCAGCAGGGATTTCAAACTTTATTTTTATTTCTGATATTGAAGGCATGGGGGCTGCTCCCAGACCGGTTGCCATAGATGAAAACAGCTTGTGGTCGGGTCAGACCAATGCCAATGATGTTCAAAAATTCTGGTATTTGTGTGAACAGGAATGCAGGAGAGCCGCTGAGGAAGGACTCCATGTTTTGATAATTGCCGCCTCACGAATGGCGAAAGATCCGGCTCTTCAACGAACCCATGTTTACACCACTTCTTGTTTGTCACTGGCTAATTCAATTCAAAAATGTTTGATGAAACCAACAAGCTTACAAAAAATATTTGTAATCCAGCTCGTCGATCAAGCCATTCCTACCATTACCACTGAAGTCAAATATCCAAGATGGATGTTCTGGAAAAAAGCAACACTCGTTAATTGTGTGTATTTCGACTTCACGGCATCAAATTTATTTCTCAGTCAAGATTAAATTCAAATTTTTGATATGGTACAACGTATAACTGTATACATCTTTTTGTGTTGGGTAACTGCCTTAAATTTAGGTTCCCTAACCGCCCAAAACAACATTACCCTGGAAGATATTTATGTAAAGGGTACCTTTCAAAGCCGATCTGTGCCAGGCTTTAGATTTCTTAATGATGGCAGGCATTACACAAGACTGGAAGGAAATGGGATTTATGTCTATGACGTAGAATCAGGGGCAAAAGTGGATACCATTTTGGAAGGAAGGGCTATTAAAGGAGAAGCAGGCTTCGACGGACAGCTGGGTAGCTACAGCTTTTCACAAGACGAAAATCTGATCTTATTGGAGCAGGATGAGCAAAGTATTTACAGGCACTCTTCTAAGTCTGATGTTTTTGTTTATGATAGATCCACTCAAAAGGTGATCCGGGTTTTTGATAAAGGAAAGATTGCCAACTCCCTTTTTTCGCCGGATGGAAAAAACCTTGCCTTTGTTTTTGAGAACAACTTATACGTAAAATCCCTGGCCACGAATAAATTGACACAAGTAAGTTTTGATGGTAAATGGAATCATATTATCAATGGTATGTGTGATTGGGTATACGAAGAAGAATTCAGTTTTACAAGGGCCTTTGAGTGGTCGCCCGATGGGAAAAAACTGGCCTTTTTAAGATTTGATGAAACCAAAGTTCCTGAATTTATTATGCCCATTTATGAAGATGGAAGCCATCCCAGGTATGAAACTTTTAAATATCCTAAAGTTGGTGATGTCAATTCAACTGTGTCTTTGAAAATATATGATCTTCAAAAAAACAAAACCAGGGAGGCAAAACTGGGAGCAATCACTGACAGCTATCTGCCAAGGATCGGCTGGACACCCGACAATCAGCATGTAACTGTGATGAAACTCAATCGCCACCAAAACCATTTGCAATTATTGGCAGTAAATGCCAATTCAGGTGAATCGCACCTAATGCTGGAGGAAATCAACAAATATTACGTTGATATCCATGACAATCTTCAATTTTTGGAAGATGGGAAGAAGTTTTTATGGACTTCTGAAAAAAATGGTTACAATTCAATCTACATCTACAGTGCAGATGGTAAGGAATTGACCCAACTCACACCAAGTACCTATGATGTACTTAAAGTATATGGAATGGATGCTAAAAATGGCTGGATCTATTTTAAGGCTGCCATCAATTCTCCCATCGACCAACAAGTGTATAAGGTTCCTGTCATCGGGGGTGAAGTAGTGAGTATTACGCCACTGAAAGGTGAAAATGAAGTACGTTTTTCACCCACATTTGAATATTACACCTGGATTCACAGCACCATCAACACACCTCCGGTCTATGAATTGTACAAACAAGGTGGCATTAAACTTAAGACCTTGCAAGAAAATGAAAATGTAAGGAAAAAGATGGCTGAATACAATGTACAGCCTGTAACATTTTTCACATTCACCACTTCAGAAAATGTACAGTTGAATGGATATCAAATCTTACCCGCCGGCTTTGACCCCAATAAAAAGTATCCTGTAATCATTACCCAATACAGCGGTCCGGGCAGTCAGAGTGTTACAGACAGTTGGAAAGGTTCCTCTTTTTGGTGGTATCAATTGTTTGCTCAAAAAGGATATATGGTGGTTTGTGTTGATCCCAGGGGCACAGGGGCAAGAGGAGAGGAGTTTAAAAAGATGACTTATCTTCAGCTGGGAAAATATGAAACCATGGATATGATTGAGACGGCTCAATATCTGGGATCACTTTCCCATGTAGATGCAGAAAGAATTGGCATCTATGGGTGGTCTTATGGAGGTTACATGAGCCTGCTTTCTTTGTTAAAAGGCAATGAGGTTTTTAAAGCCGCTGTCTCTGTAGCTCCGGTCACCAATTGGAAATGGTACGATAGCGTATACACAGAAAGATACATGCGGACTGTAACAGAAAATGAAAGTGGATACAAAGACAATTCTCCAGTTTATTTTGCTGACCGATTAAAGGGCCACCTCTTTCTTGCCCATGGTACGGCCGATGACAACGTCCATTTTCAAAACACGATGGAAATGCAGAATGCACTGATCAGCGCCAATAAAGAGTTTGAATCAATGATTTATCCTAATAGAAATCACGGTATCTACGGGAATAATGCAACCATCCATCTTTTTACAAAAATGACTAATTTCTTTTTGACCAAACTGTAAACTACCCGCTTATTTCACCACCACAAAGGGAATGGCCAGGTGTTTTTGATCGGTCGCTGTTATCTTTAAAAGATAGGTGCCTGATTCAAGCATCTCTGAGTTAAAAGAGAATTCATTTCTTCCTGCCTTGATATCTTTGTTGATCAGGGTTTTAATGAATGAACCGGTAATGCTATAGATGTCAAATTTAAGTCTCTCCGCTTTTTGCAGATCGAATTGTAAATAGAAACGATCTGACACTATAGGGTTCGGAAAAAATCGGGTAGTATTGATCCAATCATTTTGTTGTGTGGATGCACTTCCGACAATTATATACCCTTCTTCTTTTTTAACGTTTTCACCTGCCTGATTAGTCGCCTTAAGGGTTACATCATAACTGCCTTCTATTTCAAATGCCACAACAGGGTTTTGTTCGGTAAAAGTATCGGTGGTTGGGCCTTCGATGAGCCATTGCCAGCTATCCGGGCCATTTGTTGACAGGTCTGTAAACCGTACCGTGTCGCCAGTAATCAATTCTCTTCTGTCAGCTGTAAAACCTGCCACAGGGGCTATGGCTTTTGCTTCAATTTTGATGTACTTTTGTTTCACCTCAACATCTTCACCCGCGCTGTTTTTGGCATTTAAAACAATATTGTATTGTCCCTTTTTAGCATACACTACCTTAGGATTAGCTTCTGTTGATGAACTGGGTGAGCCACCGGTGAGGGTCCATTTCCATTTGGTAGGCTCGTTGGTGGATCGATCAAAAAGCTGAATGGTATCTCCTTCAAAGGCCAAAATCTTATCAGCTTCAAATTGAGCAGTTGGTGCAAAGACCCTGGGCACTACATGGATGAAATTATCCTTGTTTAAACGAATGGTATCACCTTTTTGGTTGATGGCTGTGATCGACAGTGGATAGGACCCCAAACTGTCGTAGCTGGCGGTTTCGTTTGACACAAAGTTTCCACCCGGAGCGGTCCATACAACATTGCTTAATGTATCTGAGCCAATATATTTATACTCAATGGTGTCTCCCGGATTGATGACCGTTCTGGATGCAAAAATGTCTCTAAAATCGGCATCTGCAGCCACAAATTGCCCAATCCAGGTACCAAATCTGGCCCTTCCAAAACATCCACCGACCCAGGTCTCTGCCAGGTTGTTGTAAAATCTTCTGGCAACGCAAGAGTAGTCTCCCCAGCGCTCGTTATTGGTGTCAAGTGCGTTGACAAAAGAATCCCCATCTTTGACCACAATTGGATCAGAATAGATAAAATTGTCATCAGTTCCATCTACCACCATTGCTACCTGTTCGGGAAAAATATCTTCTGAACTGCGCAAATATTGGATCATCATCCGACCGTCCTCAGGCTGACTGCCCATAGGGGCCAGGGAAGGATAACTAACATGACTGTTTGGCTCTGCATAAACAGAAGTGTGTAAGGTGCGGTCGTTCAGATTGTATCTGCCATAGTAAAAACCGGCCCTGTTGTTGACCTTGGCCTTCAGCACAAAATGGATGACCCCGTTTAATTCTACCGCATACTGGATCCTGCAGTCACCCGTTTGCAAAACATTGGTGGTACCTTTCTGAGGAACCGTAGGGGATACCTCATAATTGTCACCGGTCTCGACATCAACAACTTCAAACTTAGGATTTTGATCAAGGGTGCCTGTTGTTTTGCAGAGTACAGTAATATTGCTCCCTCCTCTGGGGTCATTGGTCAAAAATTGGATGCCCCCGGCTCTGTTGCTGGTCCAGCCTAAGGATACGGGAGTAATGTTGAAAAAAGTTTGACCCGAGACGGGCTCCTTCATCTTGGTGTAATGTTTGTATGTAATCGATTTTCCGGCATATCCGTCCTCTTTGCTGATCTGATAAATCGATGAGTACCTGAATTGATTTTGGTCGGTAAACATATTTCCGGTCACGTAAAGTTCTTTTTCTGTAACGGCTATATTGGGGTAGTCAAACCACATGTCTTCTTCCAGAATATCGCCGGGCAATTTATAAAAATTCCAACCCAGGCCCGGATCTTCACTTTCCGAAAAAGCAATACATACGGTAGAATTATCTGATTGAGATCCACTTAGGGCTACAATGATAAATCTTTGGGAAGGAATGTCATAAATGATGCGGGGGTCAAAATAGCCTCCACCGAGACTCAAATCCGTAAAAAAATCTGAAAGTGCCTGTGTGTACAAAACAGTACCATCAGTTCTTGAAAAAAACAAATTTGAGTTGATACCGGAAATAACAAAACCATTGGTTGATACGGCCAGGGTATTATCAGGGGGTACTGATCCTGTACCTTTGTTGCCTTCATAGTTGATATTCAGTTTTACCGGGGTACTTCTCATTCTGGTTATCTGGGGCTCTTTGTGAGAATCAGGGCGTTGTCTCAACAGCTCCATTTCTTCTTCAGAAACACTGCTTTTGTTAACAGAAGCTGCAAATGATTTCACTTGCGGATCCCATTGATTTTTGTTTTCAGTAAGCAAGCTGCGGTGGGCTGCAATCGGAGTTGTCAGCAGGGCTGAGCCACTTACTGTACCTTTATCTTGGGCAAAAGCAGCGCTGGTAAACCCTATCAGGGCCGTAAACAGAACAAAAAGTCTCATATTAAAAAAAGGATTAAGTATTCAAAGATAAGCTTATCCTCCCTTTTATGGGGTAAAAAGGCGACAATTCAGGTTAATATTTTAATGTTCACGCTATTTGGTATCTTTGTTTTTCAAACCTGAAATTTGAGGGAACAGCAATTTATAATGGAAAATGAAAAGCGCTGGAAGGAGCTGGAGGCCCATTTAAATGGACTTAACAATCTTTCTGGAGATAAGCTGGCAGATGCTTACATTGCAGTTACTGACGATTTGGCCTTTGCCAGGTCTACTTACCCCCAAAGCACAATTGTAGCTTATCTCAATGATCTTTCTTCCCGTTTTCACACTGCCTTGTACCGACACAAGGAACAAACAGGGAGTATGAAACAATTTTGGGCAACTGACCTGCCGTTAGTGCTATATGATGCTTTTCCTGCCTTCAGAATCAGCTTATTGGTGTTTTTGGTGAGTATTTTAATTGGTGCCTTTAGTACTTATCAAAATCCTGAGTTTGCTCGTCAAATCTTGGGAGATGAATACATGGACATTACCGAACAAAATATAAAAAAGGGAGACCCAATGGCTATTTACAAAGCACAACAACAGGTTTCCATGTTTGCCATGATCGGAATCAACAATGTGAAAGTAGCACTTTTTGCTTTTGCAGCAGGCTTATTTACTTCTTTTTTTACAGCTTTTATTCTCATATCAAATGGCATAATGGTAGGCTGTTTTCAGTATTATTTTATTTCCAAAGGTCTGGGATGGATTTCTTTTTCCACCATTTTTTTGCATGGGGCGCTTGAATTATCCTGCATTGTCATTTGTGGGGGCGCAGGAATCGTGTTGGGAAATTCCTGGCTATTTCCGGGCACTTATTCCAGAATGACAGCCCTGGTGGAGCAATCAAAAAAAGGAATTAAAATTATGATGGGGGCTACTCCCGTTATCATAGTAGCCGCATTGCTCGAAAGTTTTGTGACCAGACATTATTTGGAATTATCCAGCTTTACCCGGTTATTTCTAATCATAGGTTCATTTTTATTTATTTTAGGCTATTTTGTGATTTACCCCAAGATGGTTTATACGATGAAAAATAATTTGAATGCAAGACTTTAAACAACAATGGCAATTAGACCAGCCCAGAGATTTTGGAACAATTCTAGGAGATGCTGCTTTGCTTATTTACCGAAACTGGCAAAGCTTGTTGACTGCTTTGGCTTTTGTGACTCTCCCCTTGATAGGACTGAGTTTTATCATCTACTTTGCTTTTTTTGCCAATTTATCACGCGAAGCAATACTAGACATTGCCAATGAACATATTCTGGCTTTGGGTGCACTCATGCTGATTTTTGTCCTGGCAACAATGACTGCACAAGTAGTGGCCATTGCTTTTGTCTACACTTCCAAAAAAATGAGGTTATTGAAATTTGAGCCCATTGAACTTTGGCATACCATGCGACCCAAGCTGGGAAAATTGCTGTTAATATATACGCTCACCTGGATTTTACCTTTGGCGGTCATCGGCTTGTGTGCCTTGTTAATTTTGGTAGCAAAAGTGGTTGGCATTGTTTTACTCATAGCTGCTATAATCGCATTTATTTGGTTTACCATTGGAGCTATGTTTGCCGGTTACATGGGAATGGAATCGGACCTCAGCGCTATGGATTGTATCAAAAAAACGCTTGAAATGGTCAATGTTCAATGGTGGGATGCTTTTGGATATGTAGTTTTATTGAGCATCGTTATCAATGCTGTACATGGTGTTATTTTTATGCCATTTACCGTTCTTGAATTGATCAAAAATTTTTCTGCCATATCTTCTGGAAATTCACAAGGATTGCAACAAACTACACTGAGTCTGTTGTCTATGTTTCAAAGTGCTTTGTTTATATTGTTTATGTGTTTTACAGCCATCTGTTATAACTTAAAGTTCTACGATTTAAGAGAAAATAAGTATGGTTACAATATTCTTGAAAAAATAAATAGCATCGGAAGCCATTTGACCAAGGATGAGGAACTTTAAGATAACCGTAATTTTAAGTTTATTTGGCTGGTATGGTGCATTGGCTCAAAATATGGCTTTTACACCTTCAAATGAGAATGCAATAGTGTCTGATTCGATATTGAAAATGTATAGCTCTGACCCGGATTTTCAGTATGTTGTTCCTCAGCAGTTTTCGCCCAATAAATCGTGGCTGGAAAAACTCAGAAGCTGGAAAAATGAACTGATCAGAAAATTCCAGCAGATGCAGGACTCCAGAACCTTTAACATCGTATTAATTGTTTTGGGTTTTGTAACGCTTGCTTATTTTTTTACCAATTTGGGATTTCGAAAAAAAAGGAATACCAATCAGGGGACAGATTACAGCGAATGGGAAAGTCTCTACCAAAAAGTGACCGTTGAAGATACTTTTCTCCAAGAGCTGCGCATAATGGAAGAACGGCAAGCCTTTCGGGAAGCGATTAGGTGGCTGTTTCTGCGCTACCTTGCAGTATTGGCAAGCAAAGGCTATATTATATGGCAGGCAGGAAAGACCAATATGGATTATTACAGGGAAATTAAAAACACAGGACTGGAAACGGATTATTTTGCTTTTATGAAGGCCTACAATGTTTCTTGGTTTGGTTACCACGAATTGAATCAGGAAGAATATGGCAATAATAAAAACCTAATTATGAGTGCTATCCAAGCCATGGTTCCAAAAAATGTCAGGAATGAGGTGGAATAGGGTATCGGTTTATGCTATTTATCTGGCAATAGGGTTCCTGGTATGGTTTTTTTATCCGGTATCTGAAAATTGGATTCCCAGTTTCCACCCTGAGGATAAAATACCATATGGTACCCACATTCTTAAAAATGCCATGGCTGCCCGAGGTCGGTTATCCATTGAAAATATTGACATTGATTCTTTGACCTCAAAGGCGGATTCTGCCGGTGCAAATCTTTTGTTTATCAACGATAGGTTTGAACCCAACGAAGGTGAAATGGCCCAATTGATTCAATATGTTGAAAAAGGAGGAGTCATTCTTTTGTCAACAACATCGATTAGTTACGCTGTCAGTGATTTACTCCAACTGAAATGGGATTATCATACCTCAAGGTTGGATTCAACTGCCAGAACCTGTTTTATTTCAAAATCAAAAAGCCTCGATACCCAAGTTTGTTTTCCCTGCCAATCACCAGAGTTGCCAAATAGTTTTTTAGTGACAAACTACATTGATGAAGAAAATCCAGATTCATTGTTTTATTCGCGTGATACCCTGATGGTGTTTAACCCTACTGGCAATGCTACCGCGATGCGCATTTTCATTGGCAAGGGTATGTGGATACTGCACAGCCAGCCATATGCTTTTTCTAATTTTGGTCTACTCAATGGCCATAGAGATCATGCCAATAATTTGCTCGCCATGATCCAAGACAAACCGGTAATTTGGGACATCCATTTTATCAAAAGGTCAATGAGCTCACAGCCCGATGGTGACTTTTCCGGATCAGTTTTAGCAGAAGATCAAAAGAGCCCTATAGTAGAAATTTTAAAGCATGATTTATTGCGGTGGGCTTATTGGCTTCTTTTTTCTGGCATTTTATTGTATTTCATTTTACTGATAAAGAGAAAAATGAGGGCCATTCCTGTTTGGAGGGCCCCTGGCAATGAGTCGGTAAATTTTATTCGATTGATTGCCTCCGTGTATTTATCCGGAAATGACAACAAGGCCATCCTCGAAAAAAAGCTCAGGATGTTTTTAATCCATATTCACCAACGATATGGCATCAGAGATTTTGATTGGAGTGATGAATCTATGCAATTGCTGTGCAGTGTTTCTGGTTATGATGCTGAAAAATTGAAAAGACTGGCACACATCGCCATAAATTATGCAAAAGGAAGCCAGGTTTCTTTTGGCTTTTTATCTGCGGCCAACCAACTGGTAAATGAATTTGTTTATAATTCCAAACTGAAATAATGAAACTCTCCATTGGGATTTCACCCTGTCCAAACGATACATTTATTTTTGATGCCATTTATAATCATCGATTGGATTTGGGCGACCTGCAATTTGATTTCCATATGTTGGATGTGGAGCAGCTCAATCGGGCTGCCCTGGAGGGGAGGTTTGATGTCACCAAGTTGAGTTATTTTGCTTTTACCCAAATGTCTGAGAACTATCAAATGCTAAGGAGTGGTGGTGCTCTCGGACATAATTGTGGCCCTCTCTTGGTGAGTCATGACCCGCAAATAAAATTAACTGAGCAGAGCAAAATTGCCATACCGGGCATTCACACAACAGCCAATTTTTTACTCACCAAAGCATATCCCTTTCTAGTGCACAAAACTGCAATCTTGTTTTCTGAAATAGAAGGGGCAGTGGCATCCGGGAAATTTGATGCCGGCCTCATCATCCATGAAAGTCGGTTTACATATAAGGAAAAAGGACTGCACCTGATCAAAGATTTGGGCCAGTATTGGGAAGAACAAACGCAAACCCCCATTCCTTTGGGTGGAATTGTTGTAAAAAGAAGTTTGCCGGAAGAGGTTAAAGTAGGGGTCAATCAACTGATCGCCGAAAGTGTATCGTATGCGTTTCGAAATCCTGAAGTAAGCAAAACATTTGTACAACAACATGCCCAAGAGATGGAAGAAGCCGTAGTGAATGCACATATTGCTTTGTATGTCAACTCATTATCTGTTGATTTAGGAGAGCAGGGTAGAAAAGGGGTTGATCTCATGTTCCAGCAACTTTCCTCCATTGGCATATCAACCAAAATCACACAACCTTTATTTGTTGAAGGTTAAAAACATTATTTCCATCTTGTTTTTTGCCTGAATCATCGATAATTTGTGTGACACCCCTTTCTATTTGTTAATTTTATCTTAGAGAAGCGATTTTAATCGTTTCAAATTTTATTTTTCACAAACTACGAATAACCATGGAAGTTCTTCAAACGAGTCACTTGCACAAGAGTTATGGCAAAATAAAGGCTGTCAATGATCTAAACCTCAATATTCACCAGGGTATGGTCTTTGGGCTTTTGGGACCCAATGGCAGCGGTAAAACCACAACCCTGGGTATCATCTTGGGGATCTTGCAGTACGATGCCGGTAACTTCACCTGGTTTGAGAATCAGTACGGGGAAAAGCATAGAACCCGAATCGGGGCAATATTGGAAACACCTAATTTTTATCCTTACCTCAATGCCATTGATAATCTTAAAATAGTATCATTGATCAAAGGAGTGGAGGACACCAATTACGATGACCTATTGAAATTGGTAGATTTGCACCACAGGAAAGACAGCAAATTCTCCTCGTATTCTTTGGGAATGAAACAGCGATTGGCAATAGCGGCTACCCAAATTGGAGACCCTGATGTTTTGATTTTTGATGAACCCACCAATGGTTTAGATCCTCAAGGCATTGCTGAGGTGAGACAAATACTTAAAAGAATTGCCGATACCGGCAAGACCGTGATTATGGCCAGCCACATTTTGGATGAGGTCGAAAAAATTTGCTCTCATGTAGGTATCATGAAAAATGGTGTCTTACTTGCCTCCGGGCCGGTTGGTGCCATGCTCAATGATAATTTGTTAGGAGAAATAGGTAGCGATGATTTGATCGCCTTGTCGCAAGCCTTAAATGAGATGGAGGGTGTTACCATCAGTGCTGCCCGACCCAAATTTCTGGAGTGTACAGTTGATGCCTCAATGTCAGCCTCCAAAATAAATCGATTGCTGGCTGAAAAAAACATTTATGTCAACCACCTGGTGCTCCGAAAACAAAGACTAGAAGAAGAATTTCTTGAAATAACTCGCAAACAAAATTCTGTAAAATGATGAAGGAATTGATTACCCTGGAATGGTTAAAGTTCAGAAAAAATAGCGTGGTCATTGTGCTAAGCGCACTTTTTGTTGTCTTATTTCCCTTTATCATTTTAACTGGAAAAAAAGTATTTAGCAACGTTCCTCCACCCTTGCCCAGCAGCATTGTGTTTTATGAATTTCCTACAGTGTGGGATTACCAGGGATATGCCGGAAATTGGCTGGTAAGTTTTTGCCTGGGCTTTATGATGGTGTACATGGTGACTTCTGAGGTTTCAAATCGAACACAAAGGCAAGCCATTATCAATGGAATGACCCGCAAAGAATATTGGTTCTCTAAATTGAGTGTTTTGATTTTAATGGCTCTGGTAGCAACATTAATGTATGTAGTTTCCTCCATCGTGTTGGGAGTTACCCACACAGATGGTTATGATTTTGAAATAATTTGGGACAACAACAATGCCATAATCCGGTTTTTTGTGATGTGTCTGGGATATCTCAGCTTTGCCTTTTTTATTGCCACCTGGATCCGCAAGGGAACCCTGGCCATTCTGACCTATTTTTCCTATATCATGTTCCTTGAGCCCATCATCAGGGCAATCCACCTAAATTATTTCAGAAACAGATCATCACTTTTTTATCCCATGAATGTGATCGAAGATTTGATGCCCAATCCATTTTTTAAATTGCCTGATGTGTGGATTGAAAAGGAATGGGGATTCAAAATTTTACTTTCTCAGACAGAGGCCTTGGGCGGTTCCATTCTGTTTATCGCCATTTTTATGTCATTGTCATGGTGGTTGTTTATGAAAAGAGACATTTAAGGAGTCGGTTTTTATGTTAAGCTAACTTGTTTTTAGGGTCTTTGCTTATATTTGGAGCAAAAGAGCAATGAACAGGTCACTGGTTTTATGTATCATTTTATCGCTTCTTATCTCATGTAAACAAAACCCTGAGCCAGGCAAGCACTCTCCGGTTAAATCGGTTGTTGAAAATAATGGCATGGTTGTAACAGCGCATCCCGTGGCTACCGACATTGGGGTCGAGATTTTAAAGGCTGGAGGCAATGCAGTGGATGCTTCAATCGCAGTTCAATTTGCACTGGCAGTTTGTTTTCCTGTTGCCGGAAATCTCGGTGGTGGTGGCTTTATGCTTTACAGAGATGCCGGAGGCCAGGTAGCAGCGCTGGATTATCGCGAAACGGCCCCATCACGATCAACCAAAGATATGTACCTTGATGCAAAAGGTAATGCGGTTACGGACCTTAGCCAGCATGGTCATCTTGCCTGCGGGATACCCGGCACAGTGGCAGGCCTCTATGAAGCATTTCAAAAATACAGCCAGCTGAAAGACTGGAAAAAGCTGGTGGAACCTGCTATCCTGTTAGCAAGTAAGGGGGTAGTACTTACAGCAAAGGAGGCCGAGGGTTTGAATAACAATCGCGAGTTGTTTCTGAAAGTGAACAAAGAGCCAACCGTTTTTACGGATAAAGAGTGGAAGGAAGGAGATTTGTTGATTCAGGCAGATTTAGCCAAAACCCTTGAAAGAATCAGGGACCTCGGAAAAGATGGTTTTTATAAAGGAGAAACGGCCCGTTACATTGTAGAGGAAATGAAAAGGGGTGGAGGTATTATCAGCAGTGAAGATCTGGCCAACTACCAGGCAAAATGGAGAACTCCGCTTTCTACAATGTACAGAGGATATAAGGTGCACCTTATGCCGCCACCCTCGAGCGGTGGGGTGGCTTTGATCCAATTGCTGGAATCTGTTGAGCCCTTTGATCTCAGAAAAATGGGCTTTCAGAGTGTTTCTATTATTCACTTGATGGTGGAAGCTGAAAGAAGGGTTTATGCAGATAGAGCGCGTCACTTGGGGGATGGTGATTTTTATCAGGTGCCTGTAGAGGGCCTCACAGATTCGAATTATATTGCCATGAGGATGAAAGATTTTGATCCTGTTCAGGCGGGTAGATCATCCAAATTGGATGCGGGCCAACCCAAAGAATCAGATCAAACCACTCATTTGAGTATTGTAGATAAACATGGCAATGCGGTAGCGGTGACTACTACACTCAATGGGGGCTATGGTTCATCGGTGGTGGTAAAAGGAGCTGGTTTTATTTTAAACAATGAAATGGATGATTTTTCCATCAAACCAGGAGTGGCAAACCTATATGGTCTGATCGGTGCCGAAGCCAATAAAATAGAACCTGGAAAAAGAATGCTCTCATCTATGACACCCACCATTGTAGAAAAAGATGGCAAATTAAAATTGGTTGTAGGGACGCCCGGTGGGTCAACCATTATTACCAGTGTGTTTCAAACCATTGTCAATATCCTGGATTTTCAGATGGATGCTGCTGCTGCCGTTGCCCAACCCAGGTTTCACCACCAATGGCTGCCGGATTCTATTCAGGTAGAAAAAGGGGGATTGTCAGATACTGTGGTTGCCCAGCTCAAATCAAAAGGCCATGCTTTTAAGTTCAGAAAACAATATGGAAGGGTAGAAGCCATCCTTGTTACACCAGATGGAAGACTGCAGGGAGGCGCGGATCCAAGGGGAGATGACCACGCTGCGGGTTATTAGTATTTTAGTTCATACACTTTTTTGGTGCTGTCTCTTTGCTGAACTACGATGATGAAGTTGTCATACGTCTTATCGTCAATGGTTTTGTTAAAATGGGTTTTTCCATATAAAAAGTTGGCCAATGGTGGAATGGTATTGGAATGTCCAACAATCAGTATTCTGTTGACAGATGGTGAGTTCATAACCTCAGTAAAGGTTTCTTTCATATTGTCATTGGTGTAAATGTTGTTGGATAGCCCTTTGTATTGAGTAATACTGTCAACCGTCAACATGGTTCTGGAGGTAAGCGTTGTGTATACAGCATCTAACCAGCTCTGACGCATGATTTCTGTTAATCGTTCTGCTCTTTTGATGCCAGCTTCGCTGAGAATAGGATCTGTCTTTTGAGTATCTTTTTCTGCATGTCGGATAAGGTAATACACTTTGAGCAGGCTGTCACCCAATTTTATTTCACTTCCATCTTCTAAATGGACGATGTCTTTTTTGATAAAGGATACTTTGGTGTTTGATTTTGGTTCCTTGTCTGCGCAGGAAGCAGTAAGAAGTACAATCATCAAAATGGCAAAGTAGGGTAGGAGGTGTTTTTGCATGGTAGTGAAAATTAAAATTGAATGTCAATTTGATTTCTTAATAAATCATCTAAAGTTTCTCTTTTACGGATGAGATGGTCTTTGCCTTCAATCAACATAACTTCGGCAGGCCTGTACCTTGAGTTATAATTCGATGCCATGGCATAACAATACGCACCTGCGTTGTAAAAGGCCAGAATGTCTCCTTCATTAACTTCATAGAGTCTTCTTTCAGAACCAAAGGTGTCCGTTTCACAAATATATCCTACTACATTGTAAATTCGTTCTCTGCCACTGGTTTTTGATAGGTTCACTATTTTGTGGTAAGCGTTATAAAACATGGGTCTGATGAGATGATTTAATCCAGAATCAACTCCTGCAAAAACAGTACTGGTTGTTTGTTTGACAACATTCACCTTTACCAAAAAGTAACCTGCTTCGCTGACCAGGTATTTACCGGGTTCGAACATTAACATTACTTCTTTCCCATAGTCCTGGCTAAAGGCATTTATTCGTTCTGAAATTTTTTCACCCAAATCTTCGATATCGGTTTGAATGCCATCATCTTTGTAGGGTACTTTAAAGCCGGAGCCAAAGTCTATATAGTCGAGGTTCTCAAATGATGTGGCAGCTGTTAGCATGATTTCTGCACCCAGCAGAAATACTTCTGAATCAAGAATGTCACTACCGGTATGCATGTGCAGACCCTCTACCTGCAATCCTGTAGCTTTAACGATGCGTTGAACCAAAGGCAGTTGGTGGATAGAAATGCCAAATTTAGAATCAATATGTCCTACCGATATTTTATCATTTCCCCCCGCCATTATGTGTGGATTTAGACGGATGCAAACAGGATAGGTGTCATGGTATAAAGTACCAAACTGTTCGAGGATCGACAAATTGTCAAGATTAATTCGCACACCAAGTTCTACCGCATCTTTGATTTCTTCAATGCCCACACAATTGGGGGTATAAATGATATCCTTGGGTGCAAAACCGGCAATGAGTCCCAAACGCACTTCCTGGATGGAAACAGTATCCAATCCTGCTCCAAGCGATTTAATGTATTTGAGAATAGAGATGTTGGTCAAAGCTTTGCATGCATAGTTTACCTTGAATCGTGGTACATTGAATGCATTGACCATTTTTTGATATTTGGCTTTAATGGTTTCTGCTTCGTAAACATACAAAGGTGCCCCATATTTTTCAACCAGGGTCAGTGGGTCTACATTGCCTGAAAGAAGGTATCTGCCATTCTCTAATTTCATAATACAATAATATTATTTTGTTAAAATGCAAATATAAGGCCTATTACCGAATTTTAAACGGTTTTTCTTGAAATAACTTTATTCATATTTGCATAAGATGCCTTGGAACTTGGCGTTTTTATAAGTTGGGAATATTGTAACTTTGTGTCATAATTAATCAAAACAATAATATTTAAACAACATGAAAACATTGACCGCTTTGATTTTGGGATTGGCTATGTCCACTGCTGTCTTTTCCCAGGATTTTTTAGATGGAAATTTTACTTTTTCCAAAAAAGAAAAAAGTTACCTAACCCTTACCGATGGATCTGAGGTAATTGGTTTTATTGACGATATTGACAGAAAAAAAGGTTTAATCGAAAAAATTGTAATTAAAGACTCTACCGGTAAAAAGCGCGAATTTTTACCCCAGCAATTACATCATATGTATATAGCGCCTACCAAGTGGGATAAGTTTGCTGGCGGTATGGACAAATCATACGACATCACCAAATGGGATGATGATAAGTCTGTCAACATGGCTCATATCAAACAAGGTTATGCCCTTTTTGAATATGCAGAGGTCAAAATTAAAGACAAACAACTATCCCTATTGTTGCAATTGGTCAACCCGGGATATGCTGAAAAAATCAAAGTATATTTTGACCCTCAGGCCAGTGAAACAGCTTCTGTAGGTATTGGTGGCTTCACTGTGGCTGGGGGCATTGCCAAATCCTATTATGTTAAAAATGGGGATGCTGTGGCTTTTAAACTGGAGAAAAAGCACTATAAAGAAAAATATCCAGCCCTTTATGGAGAATGTGAAGCATTAAAAAAAGCATTTCCCAAAAACATGGATTGGGAAGATTTCTCAAGACACGTTTTCACACATGCCAAAGAGTGTAACAATTAAACAAGTTACTGCTTTACCATATGGATTTAATACTAAATGCCGATTATCAGATTTTTCATTGGATCAATTCAGGTT
This sequence comes from uncultured Bacteroidota bacterium, assembly GCA_937872515.1. Lineage (GTDB taxonomy): Bacteria > Bacteroidota > Bacteroidia > Chitinophagales > Saprospiraceae > JADKBO01. Next base: position 97,731 of record CALMSX010000074.1, on the reverse strand, counting down.
GGTCCAACCCTTTTTTTGATGTAGTTCTAAAGTGGATGAGAAATGAGTGGATTTGGTTTCCACTTTATTCCTACATTATTGCTTTTTTTATTTACAACTATGGAAAAAATGCCTATTGGCTGGTATTGTTTTGTTTCTTAACATTTGGCACCTCTGATTCGGTAAGCAGTCAATTGATTAAAAAAACAGTAAAAAGAGAACGCCCTTGTCGCAATTTGGCAATCGAACAACCTGTTGTCAGAATCAGGTGTGGCAGTGGCTATAGTTTTACATCCTCCCATGCAACCAATCATTTTGCCATAGCAGTTTTTTTATCCTTAACGATTGGTAGGGTATTCAGAAGAATCAGAATCCCCCTCATACTGTGGGCACTCATCATAGGTATTTCTCAAATTTATGTTGGGGTTCACTTTCCACTGGATGTGGTTTGTGGTTCAATTTTGGGCATCCTCATCGGCTTGCTTTGGGCTCGGGTGTTCACAAAATATTACGGAAAAATTTTGCATCGCGATGAAAGCCATGAGCTTACATGAGATCAAAGATCTCCTCCTGAATAGATACAGTAAAAAGTCGTGCGACATTCTGGCACATGAGGCAAATACTTATGCATCGGTTTGTGTCGATTTGGTGAGTTTAGTAACCGGCCCCGATCCTTTGCTGGCCCAGAGGTCAGCCTGGTCAGTGGGTATTTTGGGAGACATCAATCCCAATCTTTTAAAACCGTATTGTGCAGAATTGATTGCAACCCTAAGCCGACCTCACCACGATGCTGTGGCACGAAACTTCGTCAGGGTATGGCAGACAATGGATTTGCCCGATGCGTATTTGGGTGAAATATTTGAAATTTGTTACAATTATCTGGCAAATCCGCATACAGCTATTGCTATAAGGGCGTTTTCTGCTACGGTGTGTGGCAAGATTTGTGCAAAGTATCCTGAACTTAAATCCGAAATTCTTGAAATGCTACCTATATGGAAGGAAAATGCCCCACCTGGTATTAGGGTAAGAATCAGGCAGTTGGAAAAAGAGTTGCATTAAGCCCAAAATCTCCTATGTCTCAAATGAATTTATTCTTAACCAGACAATTGACCTCTTTTATCCCATAGCTCTCAAGTTTCTGAAGTATTTTTACAGAATGAAAGCGCTCTTGAGCATATGTTTATTAGTATTTAACAGTCTCTGGCTGCTTGGCGCCTGCAAGGAACCATTTTCCCTCAAGTTCTCTGAAATTGCAACTGAGTCCATAAAAATATCATGGATTGACAACAATTCCCCAATTTTGGGTTACCAATTAGCATATGGTCAGAAGGGTATTGGACTTCCTCAAACACAGAAGACCGAAATTGGCATTCAAAAATTTAGAACACTTACCGATTTAAGTTCTGGTACAGCTTATATCTTTTGGATCAGAGCTGTTTGTGCCCCCGGTGATTCCAGTAAATGGGAGGGGCCCTTTTCTTTTATAACAGCCCTCACCAATCCATCCACCTGTGGCCTGAATCTGGAATTGAGAGACAATAACTGCGACAATGGCTTATCCGATGTTTTTAATATCCAGGTAGCCCTTCCTCCTGCAATCAATCCTTACAAGCTGCAGTCGGTCTCTATCATTGCCAGCCATCCATGGCCGGCTGACTTAGTTATTTGGTTGGAAAGCCCTCAGGGCAACAGAATTGCACTAACCGAAAGGCACGGCACGGTTGATGATAATTATGGCTTATTTACAAACTTGTGTGATCAGCCTACCGTTTTTTCCGATGATGGTTGTTTGGCCATTGCAGATGGTAACCCTCCATTTACCAATACTTTTAAACCCGATGAAGCCATTTCAAACCTAAATATACCCGCCAATCCATCCGGCCTTTGGAAATTGATAGTTTGCGACGGGGCCATCAATGACAAAGGTATTTTAAAATATGTGGCCCTTAATTTTATTCCTGAACCTTGTAATGCCATTGAAACCTTTTTTGTCTCAAGAATAACCCATACTTCATTTGAAGTAAGGTGGGATCAACCCCTGAATTGTAAAAACTTAGAGATCCATTATCAAAAAACAGGTGATCCTGCATCAGCAAAAACGGTAATAGTCAATTGTGGACTTCGAAAGCACCTGATACAAGGTCTTGAGAGTAACGCGCCATACGAATTTTTCCTGATTTCGTCCTGTTTGGCTTCTTCCGTTTCTGCTCCCAGTTGCACACGTTCATTCCAAACTTCATGTTCAATTGTTGGCGTTTCAGAAGGATTTGAAGACAATGAAGTATGTGCTCAGAATTGTGGAGAAAGCTGTTTGATCAATGGTGTGTTTTCTAACAACTCCAATTCAGATAATACTGACTGGCTATTGAATGAAGGGGAAACGCCCACTGATTTTACAGGACCTTCATCCGGCGTTAATGGAGGTGGGAAATATCTGTATTTGGAAAGTAATCCCTCTTTATGCCAAACCAATATGAATGCTTATTTGGAATCAACGTGTCTAAAAGCGGGGCCGCAACCTTCTGCCTGTGATTTGGATTTTTACTATCATATGTATGGAAAAGACACCGGACGATTGAAAGTGGAAATTTCAATCAACAATGGCGCTTCCTGGAATGAAGTATTTTCGGTATCCGGTAACCAGGGCAATCAATGGAATCGATTAAGCCAGTCCATAGTATTGCCCCTTGATCAACTTTACTTACTTCGCTTTAATGGGCAAACATCCAACGGCAGCGAAGGTGATATAGCCATAGATCTGGTAAGCCTGGGAAATACAAAGCTGGTGGCAGAAAATGTGTTTTATGAAGACAAGGATCTGGATGGATATGGAAACGCAGATATTTCCATCAACCGATGTTCTTCGCAAGCTCTTTTTGGATATAGTCTATTGTCGGGAGATTGTGATGACAACAATCCCTCTGTGAATCCGGCACAAGTGGATATACCGTGCAATCAGATAGATGAGAACTGTGATGGCGTTTTGGTACTAACGGATACCACTAATCCTATGGTGTTGAATAGTCAGGTCGTAACTGACGAAACATGTTTTGGCAAAGGAGATGGCAGCATTAGTTTAAGCGTTTCTGGTGGCACTCAGCCAATACAATTCTCCTGGCTCCATGGCGATACCGGAAGTACGATTGTAGGTCTGGAAGCTGGATTTTATAAGTGTAAAATTACGGATGTAAATGGCTGTGGTCTGGAAACTTCTTTTATTGAGGTAAAGTCAACTTCTAATTTTCAGGCAGTAGTTGAATCTATTGTTAAACCTAGCTGTCAGGGAAAAGCCGATGGTATCATAAAAATAACGCACAATGGTGTATTTACTCCTTTTTCATTTGAGTGGAGCAGAGGTGATACAACACAGAATCTTTCAAATGTTGGTGTAGGAATCTATAGAGTCACCATTTCTAATGGAATAGGGTGCAAAAAGGAACTGGGGCCGATCGAAGTTACAGCTTCATCCTCTCTGCAGCCCATCGCTACCTTTCTGAGATCTCCTTTGTGTTTTGAAGACGCAACCGGTATAATTGAATTAAATGTTGTGAATGGTTTTCCTCCTTATACCTATAAGTGGGAAGATGGGTTTACCGGAAACAGAAGGACGCAGTTAATTGCGGGATCTTACCTTATAACCATTTCTGATGCTTCATCTTGTTCTATAGAGTATACGGCTGAAATTCCCGGCCCGCCGCCTTTGGAATTGTCTGTTTCCAATCTGGAAGATGTGAGGTGTTTTGGAACAAAGACGGGGCAAATTCGCATTCATGTCTCTGGTGGGACTGAGCCTTATACCTATGCCTGGAACGACAATGGATCTCAGGTTCAGTTTAGACCCAATCTTGCCGCGGGTAATTATGGAGTGACGGTCTATGACGATAATGGTTGTAACGTTTCACAAAATAATGTAATTGTCAGACAGCCTCCGGAACTCGTTTATAGCATTGACAAGGTTATTCCCTCCGGCTGTCTGCAAAAGCCCGATGGGGAGATTCAAACCTCAGTTGCAGGTGGTGTGGCACCCTACAAGTACTATTGGTCAGCTTCAAATCAGAATACGGGTGATGTCAATCAACTCATTCCTGGAGCTTATACCATGACCGCTGTAGACGCCAATAATTGTAAAATTACAACCGAATCGATCTTGGTTTCATCAGGCAATATTGTATATCCGATTGTATTTCAAAAGGTGAAGGACAATAAATGTCCATCGGAAGAAAGTGGGCAAATCACAGCCAAGTCTTTACAGTCAAAATTGCCGTTAGATTTCAATTGGAGCAATGGCACACAAAGGCTGGTGTATTTTGATTCTGATACATTAAAGAATTTATCCGGTGGAATATATAGTGTTACCATTACAGACAGTGATGGATGCATTAGTGTTTCTCCTTCTTTAAGCATAAATTCGATACCAGGCTTCACCTATAGTGCAGATATCGTAAAAAATCTATGTAACACAGATAGTTCAGCTACCATTACCTTGCAAACAGGAGGAGCCTCCTTGCCTCACAAAGTAGAATGGCAAAATGGAAGTTTGGGCTTCAAATTAAGCCAGGTAAAAAATGGAAGTTATATTGCATCTGTTACGGATGCCCTCGGCTGTAATTTTATTTTGCCGGCAATAACAGTGGGTTCCATTTCAGATATTATTTTGAATATTGTCTCTTTTCCTGCAACAATAGGTAACAAAGATGGCAGTTTGCAAATCCTGCCATCAGGTGGACAGGGAAACTACTCCATTGAATGGTCAAAACCTTCGTTAAATGGATTTAAAATTGATGGTTTGGGTGGAGGAGATTATCAATGTACGGTGACAGATGAATTGGGATGTCAGGTGAAGGCCATAGCCAGAGTTGATGAAATAAGTAACACCAACAACGACGTAGAAATAGAAATCTTACACCCCAATCCTACCTCCCATTTTTTATTCCTTACCCATAAGGCTTTTGTTCCGGAGGAGATAGTAGTTTTTAATCTTGAAGGCAAGGTATTTAAAATGCCAATAACCCAACAGTCTGCGGAAATATATTCCATCGATGTTTCTACTCTTTCAAGCGGAATGTACTTTCTTAGTTTAAAGTCGGAAATAAATAACAGGATTTACAAGTTTATTAAAATCTAATCTTATTTACCGGGAAATGAAGGACGCACTTCGATCTTGCTAGGCAGGGTTCGGGCTGGCATACTGAGAAGGTCCACAACCATTTGTCCTAAATCTTCTGGCTGAATCTTCCAGGCATCTTGATCAGAAGGAATATTGTTATTAAAATGAGTAGAGACTGAGCCGGGCATAATGGTTGTGACCTTTATGCCAAATTTCCTTAAGTCAAGCATAACCGCCTGGCTAAAGCCGACCAATCCAAATTTGCTCGCGTTGTAGCTAGATGCCTTCTCAAAAAAGTTGGTACCAGCCAGACTTGCCATGGTGATGAAATATCCCTTGCTTTCTTTCAAGTCGGCCAGACAAGCTTTTAAAGTGTTAAACACACCTGTAAGATTGGTGTCAATTGTTTCATGCCATTGTTCGTGACTCATATCTTCAATGGAGATAAAATGACCAACTCCGGCATTGGCAACAACCGTATCGATGGTACCAAAGGTTTGATGCACTAATGCTGCTGCAGAAGACAGTTCCTCGTAATTGCGCACATCAGCTCTTATACACAAGAGCGGTAGCTGCATTTGGGGATCCAATACTTTTTGGATGGCATCTAATTTGGCCTGATCTCTACCAGTAATGGCCACTTTAAGCCCTTTATCTAATAAGGATTTTGCCACAGCAGCTCCTATTCCTTGTGATCCTCCGGTTACTAAGGCAACTTTGTTTTTCATTATTTGATTATTTGAAGCTTTTCTCCAAAAGCTTTGTTATTAGCTTCTACAACAACCAGGTAGTTGCCAGTGTTTAAATTGTTGGCATCAATATGAACGAAATTTTCGCCCTGGGAGAAGTATTCACCTTTCCGCACATACCTGACCAGGCTTCCTTTCATATCCCTTATTGCAATGTCTACCTGTGTGCCTCTCTCCAGGTGAAATTTTACATTCACCATTTCATTCCTTGCAGGATTGGGAAACAATTGGACAGGCTGATCCTGAATGGTAAGCGCCCCATCGTTTTCGGTGGAAGTAGGTTGGCTAAATACCAGGTTTTCATCTCCCACTCTGTAAGGAGTATGTAACACCGGGAAATAATACATTTCGTCACTGGTCTTTTCTCCCCAACTAATGGAAACAGGTGGAGAATTTGGGTTCAATGGATTGTTTACGGTATTGTCATACTCTGCTTCAGCAAAGACGGTAGAGCCTTTTGGGGCAATAACGGGTTGGGTGAAGTAGTAGCCACCCTGCCAGTTGAAATCCCAATCGTCTATTTTTATTAAATTTTCCAGGCTGCCATCTGGCCTCTGAAGCCAGACTTTCCATCTCTTGCCTAACAAGTGCATGTGGGGAAACACACTCAGAAATGACAAATCCTGGGTGGTCTTCCATTTTCCGGTGAAGGTTTTCTTTTGATTCGCCGGAATCACAAAGCTGAAAAAACCTCCGGGGAGATCAGACGGAAGCATGACTTTGTCTTTTACAAAACGATCTACCGGTTCTTCCTCATCTGCAAAAAAGATGTTAACCGTTGTACTGTCATATTCGTCAATTGGGGTAGGGGCATAGTGCATTTGAATGACAAGGTCAGCGTTTTTGTTCATACGTTGACCCATGGATTCAGGATAACGGATGGGTTTTTGTCCAGGCACATAGCCGGGGTATTGTTCATATAACAAAACCGAGTTTACATCAAAACCAGAAGTATTGGCAGAAAATCCATATTCCGGAGTTTTTACATCAAATGATCTGGCCTTGCCGGTTGTATCCTGAAAAAAAAGTGCATGGTGTACAATTTTTTTATTGCCTGGGCGCAATTCTATAGCCTTCACCACCTTATGGTTTGTCAGACCCGTAGGCAAAACAAAATATCTGTATTCGTCTTCGCCATCTCCTTTGTGTAAATGTTTTGAGGCAAAGTTCAGTACCAAATCTGGTTCACCGAGCGCACTTCCTTCCGGATAATCTGGAAAAGCAGGCTCTTCAGCCGCATTGCCATAGGGCATGCCTCCATCAACCCATTCGCCTATCAGGGCAATCTGTGCATCGTCCAGGTAGTTCTCTTCCAAATAGTGTTTATATCCGGGGTCAGCCTTCCAAGGTGGCATATATTTAATCTCGGTAACAAACTTAATCGTCTCTCCGTAAGATCTGACTTCTTCATAATTGGTCAATGAAAATGGACCTATTTCTCCGGGTCGGTGACAGCTTGCACACTTCTTGTATACGATGGGAGCAATGTCCTTGGTAAAGGTGGCCTGACCATACATCATTGTATTTATTACCATTAACGCCAGGCTTACCCAAATCTTTTTGATCATCTGTTAATCATTTTCTTTATAGTTGATAAAACATCCAATGGCCTGAGTTTTGCTAATTTCAGGCCTTTTGTTTGCAATACATGCTTCTATTGCAAGTTGAAGGTAGTTATTTTTTGCTTTCCTTTTTTTTCCTGGACTTACAAATGAGTCATCAATGGCCCCTTGATAGATGATTTGACCCATGGTATCCGTTAAAACTACTTCAGGTGTAACGTTTACACCCATCCCACTCGAAACTTTTTTATAGTGGTCAGTTTTATAAGGAATGTCTATTTTGTACTTGTTTTTAAAAGCCATAATGGTCTTGTCTTTTGACCTGTGATTGGGGAAAAACAATACAAAGTCAAATTGTCCGTGGTACTTTTGGTACAACCGATTCAATTCAGGGCTGAGTGATTGGCAAATGACACAATCTTCCAGGAAAAAAACGTTCACAGTTGGCTTTTTTTGTCCCCAACTGTAATGCCCTCCCACCAAACAGAGAAAGAGCATTATGCATTTTATTTTGAATACCACTACATGTAGACTCAAATCAGTGTACTTGGTTTAATGATCATTGTCCTTATAAGCAGTATTGGTATTGTAGAAAAGAAATGAAAGTAAATCTGCAGATTCATCAATCATCTTGGATGTTGGTTTGCCAGCCCCATGCCCTGCACTCACATCTATTCGAATTAAGGTAGGCTTTTTAGCCTGCTGAGCGGCCTGCAGAGCAGCTGCAAATTTAAAGCTGTGGGCAGGCACAACCCGGTCATCATGGTCAGCTGTGGTAATTAATGTGGCAGGGTAGGCTTGCTTTTTAGTGTTGTGATAGGGTGAGTATTTCAATAGATAAGGAAACATTTTTGGATCGTCACTTCTTCCATAATCAGTAGCCCAAGCCCATCCAATGGTAAACTGATGATAACGCAACATGTCCAAAACTCCAACTGCAGGAAATGCCACTGCAAACAAATCAGGGCGCTGTGTCATACAGGCACCCACCAAAAGTCCGCCGTTGGATCCACCCTGAATTGCTAATTTTTCTTTGCTGGTGTATTTTTGTTGGATCAGGTATTCACCGGCAGCAATAAAGTCATCAAATACATTTTGTTTTTGGTCCAAGGTACCAGCCTTATGCCATTCTTTACCAAATTCACCCCCGCCTCTGATATTGGCAAGTGCATATACTCCTCCTTGCTCTAAAATGGGCAGCCTTGAAACACTGAAGGAAGGCGTAAGGGATACATCAAACCCTCCGTAACCATATAACAGGGTTACATTGTTTCCATCCATTTTTAAACCTTTCTTTTTGGTTATAAAGATCGGGATCTTGGTTCCATCCTTGCTCGTATACCATTCTTGCACGGTCTCATATTTGTCAAAATCAAAATCTACTTTAGGAGACCTGAAAACTTTTGAATCCAGCGTTGGTACATCCAATTCAAATATAGTGGTAGGTCTGATGAAGGAGGTAAAAGAGTAATAAGCCTTTGGATCCTTTCTTTTGCCAGATATACTTCCAGCCGTTCCAATTCCCGGCAGGTCCAGATTTTGGATAAAGGTGCCATCTTCTTTGTAAATCCTGACTTCTGTGCTAGCATTGTGCATGTAATTGGCAAACAGCTTTCCACCACAAAGACTGACATTGTCAAGTGGATCTGCATTTTCCGGAATTACATCCTTCCATTGATCAGGCATTGGGCTGCTGATATTGAATCCCACCAATTTTCTCTTTGGCGCTCCCATATTGGTCATCATCAAGAAGTTGCCTCCCCCTAAATGATCAACGATGCTATGGTCATTGTCAAAATTGTCAACCACTTTCACAATGGGTGATTGCGGTTTGGTCAAATCTTGAAGCCACACTGTATTGCCACTGGTTGATTCTGTGGTGCTGATGATCAGGTATTGTTCATCCTCGGTGGTCTGAGCATAAACATTTCTTTGTCCTTGTGCCTTATCAACATAGATCAACTTATCTGCACTTTGTGGAGTTCCGAGTACGTGGTAATAAAGGGCATGAAATTCGTTTTTACCTGAAAGCGCTGACGCTCCTTTGGGTTCAGGATATCTGGAATAATAAAAACCATTTCCCTTCCAGGAAATGCCGGAAAATTTAATCCAGTTTAAGGTGTCTGATGTCATTTTACCGGTTGCAAGGTCCATTACATATGCCTTGGTCCAATCTGAACCGCCTTCATTCAAAAAATAGGCAAGATATTTTCCATCCGCTGAAAAATCCATACTACCTAAAGCAACTGTTCCATCTTTTGACAGGGTGTTCGGATCCAACAAAACCTTTCCCTCTGAGCCGGCATCATCTGCTACATAAAGAACACTTTGATTTTGAAGACCATCGTTTTTGAAATAATAGTATTTTCCGCCCTCCTTAAAAGGCACTCCGAATTTTTCAAAATTCATTAGTTTCTCAAGTCTGTTTCTCAGCGACTTTCTGAATGGAATTTGGTCGAGATAGGCAAATGTCACTTTGTTTTGTGCTGTGACCCAGGCCTTTGTTTCATCGCTGTTGTCATCTTCCAACCATCTATATGGATCTGCAACAACGGTACCATGATAGTTGTCGGATATGGTATCAATTCTGGTCTCTGGATAACTTACATCGATCATAGGATAATTGGTTGGGGGCGATTGACAAGCAACAAAACTCACGATCAATAACCCAATTGGTAATGTCCTTTTCATGTTATATTAATTACAGGTGTTCAAATGAACAGTAAATTTCTGATCTACAGACCTCTACGTTTTATTTCAGTATCAATTAAGGACAGTTCTCTGCCCATTTCTCCTGTGATAGAAGTATTTTCTTCTGCCCGCCTTACCAGATAAGCAAGTACTTCTTTAACAGGTCCATAAACTACATATTTTGCAACATTAAAACCTGCTTTCGCCAAATTAAATGTGATACAGTCACTCATGCCCATGAGCTGGCAAAAATTGAGGTGAGGATGAGATTTATCCAACTTTTTTTGCTGAATCAATCTGGCCAATAGCAAGTTACTTTCTTGATTGTGAGAAGCACAGCAGACAGAAATTTCCTGGTAATGATCAACACAAAATTCCAATGCAAGGTTGTAGTCGCGGTCAGTATCTTCTTTGGTTTCCTGGATCATGCACTCATAGCCCATCTCTTTGGCCCTCTTTCTTTCTTTTTCCATATAAGCGCCTCTAACCAGTTTTGCACCCAATTTAAATTGTTTGGATGTCGCCACTTCAAAGTCTCTCTTTAAGTCAGCCAACTTATCTTTTCTATAGAGTTGATAGGTGTTATACACAATTACTCTCTCTTTATTGTACTTATCCATCATTTCCATTGCCAGGGCATCAATGGGATCTTGCATCCAGCTTTCTTCTGCATCAATAAAGACACCCACTCCATGCTCGTAGGCTTTGGAACAAATTGCGTCTACCCGTTTAAAAAAGGCATCGTACTTCGATTTTTGGGCTGGATTTAGTATTTCTTTATTTTGTAAGGCTTCTAAAACCGCATTGTCAACCAGACCCGTAAGTTTGGTACTGATCACAGGGACAGAGTTATTGCTGGCCGCCATTTCTATGGCTCTCATGTTTTCTGACATCACGGCATCAAACTCTTCTTCCGTATTTTTAGCCTCCGCGCCAAAATCTAAAACGGAAAGGGTTTGGAACTTGTGTAACTTGTCTATCGTCTTTTGGCAATCCCACAAATTTTCACCCCCGCAAAATTGCTCAAAGATGGTTTCGCGAATGAAGTAATCTGAAAATGGAATTCGATATTTTACAGCGAACAACCCCAAATGGGTGCCTAGTTTTACTAAAGTCGCATTATTCATTAATCTGAACAATCGCTCCATCTTTTTTAGTTCTGCGTTGGATTTGGTCGAAAAAGCAATTTCTGTATTGCTAAAATCAGGTAATTCAATCGGTGAGCCTTCTTCCATTTTTATATGCTTAACTGTTCCATAATTTCCAGGATTCCTCTGCCTGATAAATCAGCATGGGATATCCATTTTGAATCTTTGCGCCTCTTTCTGCGCTCAAAGCCAAAAATAAGGTTTTTTCAGGATTGTAAATCAAATCAAATACAAAATGTTGGTCATCGATTCCTTCATAAGGTATCTGCGGCAAATCATCAACAAAAGGATACATTCCTAACGGAGTGGTGTTGATTATCAAATGATTGGCTGATACAATGGAGGGTGTTAGATCTTCATATCTTAGCCCTTTTTCGGATCGACTGATGACGGTATAGTTAATTTTTAAGTGATCAAGGGCAAAACAAATTGCCTTAGAGGCACCACCATTGCCCAATACCAAAGCCTCTGGTCTTTGATCGCCAATAAATTCGAGTAAACTTTGACGAAAGCCCAACCAATCGGTATTAAATCCTGTGTACAAACCATTTTTATTGACAATACAATTTACAGCTCCAATGATAGCTGCCGCTTCATCTAAACGATGTAAATACGGTATAATAGCCTTCTTATAGGGAATGGTAACATTTGCTCCTGCAAGATCTTCACTTAAAATCCGTGGTATTTCTTCGATATGGTCTAATTCAAAAGCGCTGTAGCTGTGGTCAAAAAGGGATGCTTCAGCAAACTTTTTTGAAAAATAAGCCGGTGAAAAGCTGTGTCCTAACTTTTTCCCAATCAGACCATATTTTTTGGTCATGCTTTAACAGCTATACAACTGATTTCTATGTTGACAAATTTAGGCAATGCTGCTACCTGAACCAATTCTCTGGCAGGTGCTTGGATTCCCTCAAAATATCTTGAGTAGATTACATTGATTCTTGCAAACATATCCATATCAGTAACAAAGACGGAACACTTTACAATATTGTCAAATGTCATACCCGCTTCTTCTAAAACCGATTGAAGATTTTTGAGTACCTGCTCTGTTTCTGCCTCTATGCTTTCAGTGACAATTACGCCTGTTGACGGGTCAATGGCGATTTGTCCGGAAACATACAGTGTATTTCCCGATAAGACGGCCTGATTGTAGGGTCCCACAGGTGCAGGTGCATTTGCACTATTGATGATGGTTTTCATGGTTAGATAGATTAACTTTGCAAAGATGAATAATATTGATCAAAATAAAAATTCAGTTTTACCAATTGAATTTATAGCATTGGTGCAGGATGCCTTGCCTGTTCAGGCAGAAATACTGCTTGAATCAATTCAACACGACCCACCTTCTCTTAGTATTCGATTGCATCCTCACAAAGGAGCAGACTTACATTTTACAGACCATCCTGTAAGTTGGTGTCCTCTTGGTCAATATTTGCAAGATAGGCCTGTTTTTACCCTTGATCCTTTATTTCAGGCTGGTGCCTATTATGTGCAGGAAGCTTCCTCTATGGTACTTTGTCATGTTTTATCCCAACTACAGTTGCCAGAAAGCCCGGCAGTTTTGGACCTATGTGCCGCCCCGGGAGGTAAATCTACATTGTTACTAGATTTCCTAAATGGAAAAGGACATCTGGTGGCAAATGAAGTAATCAAGTCAAGAGCAGCGGTCTTGGTTGATAATTTGGTAAAATGGGGATATGCCAATTGCTGCATCACCAACAATGACCCCAAGGATTTTACACAACTCGAAAATCATTTTGATTTGATTCTTGTCGATGCGCCTTGTTCCGGTGAGGGTATGTTTCGAAAAGATCACAATGCCATTGCTGAGTGGTCAATAGACAATGTAGCCCTATGTGCCGGTCGCCAGCAGAGAATTATAGATGATGTTCTTCCTGCCTTAAAAGAGGGCGGCTATCTCATATACTCCACTTGTACTTTTAATCAACAAGAAAACATTTCCAATGTAGCTGAATACGTTGAAAAATATAAACTAAGGTCCGTTGAAATAGAGTTGCCAGCAGCTTGGAATATGGTTGAAATAAGTGCACATAACTGCAAGGGTTATCAGTGTGTGCCAGGCTTTACAAGAGGGGAAGGTTATTTTTTCTCCGTGCTACAAAAACCAATGGGTAACAATGACCCTGATTTTAAGCAAGGCAAAGCGCATAAATTGCGAACGATAAACAAAGCGGAAAAGTCAATTCTGGATTTGTGGATCAATCCTGATTATTTGACTGACGTACAAATTCATGAAAACGGCGATGTCTATTATTTCCCAACTACTTTGACGCCCTTTCTTTTTTTATATTTAAAAATGCTGCACGTTAAAAATGCGGGAATTAAATTGGGGAAACTCAATAAAACAGTATTCACCCCAGATCACAGTGTAGCGCTAACCCATCTTCCCATCTTAAAATCACCTAAGATTGAACTCTCCAAAGATGATGCACTGAGGTATTTAAACAAAACATTGTCGCAGGTAAATCACCCACATAATGTATGGCTGGTAGTTACTTATCAAAACCTTGGATTGGGGTGGATTAAGAATCTGGGGAACCGAATCAATAATTATCTGCCGGCTCATTTGCGCATCCATATGGACATCGGCATCAGATAGATTGTCGAATTGTTGTTATAATTAATTGATATTCAAATTTTTACTTAGTAGTTATAGAGCGTGTTATGTGACTTCTATCATAAAACACGTTGACCCACCTCATAAAGATGGCCTGATACTTTGTTGAATTTTACAAAAACAATTGATGAGCCTTTTGCAGATTCACATTTAACGCGCTAAAATAGCTTCCGTTGCAAACGTGCAAGGTCCTGAAGTAGAAACAACAATTTCACTTATGAATTTTTGTGGAGCGTTTTTTCAAAAATACAATTTGAAATCTGCCTTTGGCTTTTTATAAAATTGATAAAGCAATTCGATATGAAGCATGGCCATTTGGATGTAACTCGAATTCCCGATTTAAACCTACACAGCGAAGGAACAGGGCCTGTTCCCAGAAAAAAAGCTATGTATGCAGATTATTTGCCACCTTGTAATAATGCCTGCCCTGCAGGAGAAAACATTCAGGCATGGCTTTCCTATGTAACGGAGAAAAATTATCAAAAAGCCTGGGAAAAACTGACAGAAGACAATCCTATGCCTGCTATACATGGAAGAGTTTGTTACCATCCATGTGAAAGTTCATGCAATCGCAAAGAAGCGGATAGTGCTGTGAGCATACATGCCATCGAAAGGTTTTTGGGTGACATGGCACTTGAAAATAATTGGGCATTTCCCAAAGTTTTACAGGAGTCTGGCAAAAAAGTGATGGTTATTGGTGCAGGTCCTAGTGGCCTTTCAGCAGCTTACCACCTGAGGAAAAAAGGGCACACGGTTGATGTTTATGAAGCAGGCCCTCTGCCTGGTGGAATGATGCACTTCGGCATTCCTTCCTATCGCCTCCCAAGAACAGTGTTAATGGCAGAAATTGATAGGATCCGTGACTTTGGTGTCAACATTATGCTTAATCATAAAATTGAAGATGTTGAATTGGAGCGAAAAAAAGGCAATTATGATGCTGTTTTTATTGCTGTGGGGGCACATATTGGTAAAAAAGTAGATATTCCTGCAAGGGATGCGGGACAGATATTTGATGCCGTATCTCTTTTAAGAGATGTTGAACTGGGCACAGCGCCTAAATTGGGCAGAAAAGTAGCTGTTTATGGTGGTGGTAATACAGCAATGGATGCGGCAAGAGTTGCCAAAAGATTGGGCGTAGATGATGCCATGATTATTTATAGAAGGGATAGATCTCATATGCCGGCGCATGATTTTGAAGCTGATGAAGCATTGGGAGAAGGTGTAAAAATCCACTGGCTCAGAACCATCAAGGGCTTTGAAAATCGAACGCTAACAGTGGAGATCATGGAGTTAAGAGATGGAGTACCTGTGCCTACAGGTGAGGTTGAAACCATTGAAGCAGATGACCTCATTCTGGCACTTGGACAAGATACCGATACAAACTTCCTTTCTTCTTTACCAGGCATTGAGTTTAAATCAGATGGTACGGTGGTCGTGGATCCTTATATGATGACAGGCTGCAAAGGTGTATTTGCCGGTGGGGACATGGTGCCAGGTGAAAGAAGCGTTACCATTGCAGTAGGTCATGGTAAAAAGGCGGCCAAATTTATCGATGGCTTCCTTACCAATGTACCATACCATCCCTCACCAAAGAATGCGGTGATACATTTTGATAAACTTCATGTTTGGCTCAAAACTTTTGCACCTGCCCATCACCAACCCAAAATATTGCCGGAAATCAAAAAAGATAATTTTAGTGAGATCGTGGGTGGTTTTACAGAAAATCAGGCAGTTTATGAAGCCAGTCGCTGCTATTCATGTGGCAATTGTTTCGAGTGCGATGGCTGCTTTGGGGCGTGCCCGGAAGGGGCAATTATCAAACTGGGTAAAGGAAATCGGTATAAAATCGACTACCTCAAATGCACAGGCTGTGCAGTTTGTGTTGAGCAATGTCCCTGCCACGCCATTGATATGAATTTTGAATTTTTATAAGAAAAGTAAAGATGAAAGAATTGAACAATAATTTGCCTTTGGTGGCAACATTGGACGGAAACGAAGCATGTGCCTATATTGCCTATAGGGTCAATGAGGTTTGTGCCATTTATCCAATTACGCCATCGAGTACCATGGCAGAATTTGCTGATGAATGGTCGGCAAAAGGCATTAAAAACATATGGGGTAATGTCCCGGAAATTATTGAAATGCAGAGCGAGGGTGGAGCGGCTGGTACGGTACATGGTTCTTTGCAATCAGGAGCATTAACCACTACATTCACAGCCTCTCAGGGTTTGATGCTTATGCTGCCCAACATGTATAAAATTGCGGGCGAGTTAACTTCTGCGGTAATCCATGTGGCGGCAAGATCACTGGCCGCTCAGGCACTATCCATTTTTGGAGACCACCAGGATATCATGGCGGCAAGAACCACCGGTTTTGCCATTTTGGGTTCTACCAATGTGCAGGAAGCCCATGATATGGCCCTTATTGCCCAGGCAGCGACATTGAAATCGCGGCTTCCATTCATTCATTTTTTTGATGGTTTCAGAACTTCACATGAGGTCAATAAAATTGAACTCATCGCGGATGATGTCATCGTTCAGATGATCAGTGAGGACTTAGTAATTGCCCACAGGCAAAGAGCCCTCAATCCCAATAACCCATTTATCAGAGGAACCGCCCAAAACCCGGATGTCTATTTTCAGGGTAGAGAAGCATCCAATACTTTTTACATCAACTGTCCTGGATTGGTTGAAGAGGCCATGGATCAATTTGGAGCTTTGACAGGCAGATGGTACAAACCTTTTGAATATTACGGACACGCCGAGCCAGAAAGAATAATTGTAATTATGGGTTCTGGCTATGAAACAGTTCAGAGCGCTGTAAGTGATCTCAATAGAAAGGGAGAAAAAGTAGGCGTGGTTTTGGTTCGATTATTCAGACCATTCTCTGCAGAACACTTGCTTGAAATCTTGCCTTCTTCGGTATTTTCGATCGCAGTATTAGATAGAACCAAGGAAAGTGGCGCGACGGGAGAACCGCTTTATACTGACATAGTAAGTGCGTTTATGAAAGCCTATGCGTCAGGTGATGTAGAGTATCTGCCTAAAATAATTGGCGGTAGATATGGCCTGTCTTCCAAAGAGTTCACTCCTTCAATGGTCAATGCGGTGTTTGCCAATTTGGCGAAACCATCACCTAAAAATCCATTTACCATCGGTATATTGGACGATGTAACCCACTTGTCATTGGATTATGATGTCAATGAGCAATGTGACGACCCTCAGTGGACCCAGGCGATGTTTTACGGTTTGGGCGCCGATGGAACGGTTGGGGCAAATAAAAACAGCATTAAAATCATTGGAGAGAATACTTCACTTTTTGCCCAGGGTTATTTTGTTTATGATTCAAAAAAATCCGGGGCTAGAACTGTTTCACATCTCCGTTTTGGACCCAATGCCATTAAGGCTCCTTATTTGATCCATACAGCAGGGTTTATTGCTTGTCACCAATTTGGCTTTTTGGAAAAAGTGGACGTCTTGGGCAATGCAGCCAAAGGTGCCATCTTTTTGCTCAACTCTGTTTATGACAAGGATGAAGTATGGGAAAAACTTCCTTTTACAGTTCAGAAAAAAATTGTAGATCTGAACATGAGGTTTTTTGTGATTGATGCCAATAAAGTGGCCCAAATAACGGGTATGGCAGGTAGGATAAATACCATCATGCAAACTTGTTTTTTTGCTATTTCCGGCGTCTTGCCGCGAGAAGAGGCCATCGCACAGATCAAAAAATCCATTGAAAAATCTTACTATAAAAAGGGGAAGGCCGTCATCGAAAAAAACTTCCAGGCTGTAGATATGACCCTTGAAAATTTATTCGAGGTTGGTACTGTTGGTCAGTCCATTTCCGATCCGGTTATTAAAACCAATGACTATCTTACAAAAGCCCCTTCTTTTGTTTCTAATGTATTGTGGAAAATGATGCAGGGCAATGGAGATTCTTTACCGGTAAGCGCAATGCCCAATGATGGTACTTATCCATCAGGAACAACTAAATGGGAGAAAAGAAGGATATCAGAACAAGTGGCACAATGGAATCCGGGAATTTGTATACAATGTGGCAATTGTAGCTTTGTCTGCCCTCACGCCGTCATTCGATCAAAGTTCTTTCATGAATCATCTTTGGATGGGGCCCCTGTTGGCTTCAATTCCGCACCGATTAATGCCAAAGGATTTCCAGAAACAAGGTATTCACTACAAGTGTATTTAGAAGATTGTACAGGCTGTAATTTATGTTATGAAGTTTGTCCGGTTACTGACCCTGCGGATAGAACTAAAAAGGCTATCAATATTGAGGAAATGCCGGTTGACCTTACAGAATCTTTGGCAGCTATGGCCTTCTTTGAAGCCATACCTTGGAATGAAAAATCTGAAGTTAATTTTTCTCTAGTCCATGGAGCTCAGTTTCTCGAACCCTTGTTTGAATTTTCCGGAGCATGTGCTGGTTGTGGGGAAACACCCTATATAAAACTGTTGACACAACTTTTTGGTGACAGATTAATGGTAGCCAATGCAACGGGATGTTCATCTATCTACGGAGGAAACTTGCCTACCACACCATGGGCTGTCAACGCCATGGGACAAGGCCCTGCATGGTCTAATTCCCTTTTCGAAGACAATGCTGAATTTGGACTCGGTATGCGAATTGCTGCCGATGTTCAGCGTGATCATGCTTTTGAACTGTTAAAATCCATGACTGCAGATCTCGGTGAATCTTTTGTCCATTCTATTGTAGATGCTGAACAAAATACAGAATCTGAAATCGCCGAACAAAGAAGAAGGGTGACCCGACTTAAAGAGTTACTGGCTCTCTCAAAACATGCTGATGCCGGTAAAATACTTTCTCTCTCTGATCACTTGATCAAAAGAAGTGTATGGCTGATTGGAGGTGATGGCTGGGCTTATGACATTGGCGCCGGGGGCCTCGACCATGCTTTGGCCAGCGGTAAAAACATCAATGTTTTGGTCTTAGATACAGAAGTCTATTCCAATACTGGAGGTCAATCTTCTAAAGCCACTCCTACCGCTGCAACAGCCAAATTTGCATCTGCCGGTAAAAGAGTAGGTAAAAAAGACCTCGCACTGCAAGCCATTTCATACGGTAATGTTTATGTGGCTCAAATTGCCATGGGCGCCAACCCTCAGCAGACCTTGCTGGCAATGAGAGAGGCAGAAGCCTATCCAGGTCCGTCTCTCATCCTGGCATACTCCCATTGCATTGCCCACGGAATTGAAATGAACAAAGGTCTGGAGCAACAGTCAAAAGCAGTAGCTAGTGCTTATTGGCCTTTGCTCAGGTACAATCCGATTCTTCGAAGAAATGGCAAAAATCCATTTGTACTTGATTCTCCAAGACCGACCATTTCGTTGAAAGATTATGCATACCAGGAATTAAGGTATAAGGTACTTACGTTAACCAATGCCGAAGAGGCTGAGAAGCTCATGGATTTAGCTCAGGAAATTGTAGACCTGAGATGGAAAACTTATGAATCTATGGCCATAGCCAAAGCGGATACTTTTCAACCCGTTTATTAAATATATATGAACTTACAATCAACCTACCTTGGACTAAAGCTGAAATCACCCATAGTTGTTTCTGCTTCGACCTTGTCTGAAAAGTTGGACAATATACTTTTGATGGAAGACAATGGTGCCGGTGCGGTGGTCTTGTTTTCTGTTTTTGAAGAACAAATCAGACAAGAGGAAGCTCGATACAATGCCATTGCAAGAGCTACTTCCAATACATTTGCAGAAGCCAATGATTACTTCCCTGATCTCGACGATTACCATGTTGCAACTTCTGCCTACCTCGAATTGATCCGACAGGCCAAGGAGAAAGTGGAAATCCCCATCATAGCCAGCCTCAATGGTGTGAGCCCTGAAGGTTGGATAGATTTTGCTTCTCAGATGGAGCAGGCAGGTGCCGATGCCATCGAAATCAATGTCTTTTATATACCTGCTGACATTGCCACAAGCGGGGCAGAGGTAGAAAAAAGATACGTTGAAATCGTAGAATGGGTTCGGTCAGCTGTTCATATTCCAATCGCTGTCAAGTTGAATCCTTATTTTAGCAACATGGGCAAGGTGGCAAGTGATTTGTCTTATGCAGGCGCCAATGGACTAACTCTATTCAATCGGTTTTATCAGCCCGATATGGATATCTACTCACTGAAGTTGATGCACAATCTGCATTATAGTGAAGCGGCTGAGATCAGGCTGCCCTTGCTCTGGATTGCCTTACTTTCAGGACAGTTAAAGTGTTCTTTGGCCGCCTCTACAGGAGTACAAAGTGCAGCAGAAGTAATCAAATATCTGCTTGCCGGAGCCAATGTTACCATGACGGCTTCTGCTCTTTATAAAAAAGGGATTTCTTACCTTAAAACGATGAACCTCGAATTACAAGCATGGATGAAGGAAATGGGATTTCAATCGGTGGATACTTTTCGAGGTGTAATGAACCATTACAACATCCAGGATCCATCTGCTTATGAGCGTGCCAATTACATCAAAATCTTGGAAAGCAACAAAGTTAGCAGGTCGAAATACTAATCTTTAGGCTGTACCTGAGGGTCCGGTAATATTTCAGCCACGGTAAAGATGCTGCCGGTTATCAGGATGATATCTTCACTATTTGCCTTTTTAATGGCAGCCGCCAGTGCCTTTTTGGTGCTTGTGTACGCTTTACCAATCAGCCCTTCTTGAGCTGCTTCATCCCTCAGTAATTCAGCGGGCTTGCCTCTTGGAATGCGCGCCTTTGCAAAGTAGTATGTCGCAGATTTAGGGTAGAGATGTAAAACCAATTCGGTCTTTTTGTCATTTACCATTCCTGTTACGATGTGGAGTTGCCGGTGAGGAAGGCTGTTGATTTTCTCAAAAACATACGTTAACCCTCCTTCGTTATGGGCACTGTCGGCTACTACCAAGGGCTTCCTGGAAATAACCTGCCATCGTCCCATGTACCGCACTTTTTGCTCAAATTGATCCATCTGGCGGCCCACTTTGTCAAAATCCAGGTTCATTTTTTTTGTCAGCAATGTCATGGCAGCAAAGGCGGTAGCGATGTTTTTTAGCTGGTAGGGCGCATTCAAATGCGTTTGAAGTTCCAAACTTTTACCACTTTTCCAATCAACGCGAATTTTTTCATCCTTTAGGAGGACAACAGTCAGTACCTGATCAGCATAAGTAAGTGGAGCACTCTTTTCCATGGCAATTTGTTCAAATACTGCTGAAGTTTCAGCCTGCCTTTCTCCAATAAGTACATCCGTTTTTTCTTTGATAATACCCGCTTTCTCTCCGGCAATTGCCGCCAGTGTATCGCCGAGCATATCTGTATGGTCGTAAGAAATATTAGTAATCACGGATAGTAAAGGGGCGATGATGTTGGTGGAATCCAATCTGCCACCTAACCCCACCTCAATGATGACATAATCTGTTTTTCGCCATACAAAATAGGCAAATGCCATGGCAACGGTTATCTCGAAAAAAGAAGGCTGTATTTCTTCAATTGTCTTTTGATGGTCAGCAATAAATTTTCTGACAAATGATTTTTCTATGTATTGTCCGTCTACCTTAATCCTTTCTCTAAAATCCAGGTAATGAGGAGAGGTGTACAAGCCGGTCTTGTACCCTTGTTGCTGAAGAGCAAAGGCCAGCAAGTGGCTTACAGTCCCTTTGCCATTGGTACCTGCTACGTGGATGCAACGCAATTGCTCCTGAGGATTGCCAAGGCTCTCACACAAGGCCTTAATATTACCAAGGTCTTTTTTATAAGCTACCTGACCAACCCTATGATACATGGGCAGATGGGCAAACATATAATCAAGACATTCCTGATAATTCATACTTCAGTGGCCTTTTTTTGTAAGGCTTGTGAATAGGGTTGCTTTTGATCCAGTTCGGCAAAGTCAACATTTGACCAACCCTCGCGCATTTCTTTCATTTTTGCATTGGACCAGGCTTCGGCTGCAGCCCTCAGTTTTTCTCCATCACTATCTCTTAGGATAGGACCGAAAGCCACCTTTGCTTCTGTTTTCCATTTGGCGTAGGACGCCAGATATTGACTAATAAAATTGGGCACCAGCCATAAATCCCTCTTGTCCTTGAATTCGATTGCCATTGGCACAACGGGTATGCCCGCTTTTGCAGCTTCGATGAAACTGCCGGCCCTGAATGGCATTGTATAACTGTGAAAACTAACGGTTCCCTCGGGAAAAACAAGCACATTGTATCCACTTTGAATGGTCTTTACCATCAGGTTGCGGACTTCATTCCTGGATTGGCTGTCTTCTCTTTTAACATACAAAACGCCCGTGAGTTCTGCACCTTTATTTATAACCGGGTAAGAAGCCACCTCTGCCTTGGCAATTACATAGGCATCGAGATAGGGTAGAATGGCCAATGGGTCAGCAAACGATCTATGATTGCAGACATATAAGGCTGGTTCATTGGCACAACTGCCTTCGACGGAAACGCTCAAATTGAGAATGGGCTTTCCCATATATCTTAACCAGGACCTTCTCAACGCGAAAGCACTCGCCGGTGTGTGAGAAGTAAAAATGAGTCGAAAGCTGTAAATGAGCATATAAAAAATCATCGACAAGCCCAATAAAAGAGCTCTCAGTCCTGATAATATATACAGCGGGAAGGACAGATTAAGATGGATTTTCTTTCTTCATTTGTGGGAAGAACAACACATCCTGGATTGAGTTCTGGTTGGTCATAATCATGGCCAAACGGTCCATTCCAATACCCAGTCCTGCAGTAGGTGGCATGCCATATTCCAAGGCTCTTAAAAAGTCTTCATCCAAAACCATGGCTTCTTCATCACCCCTTTTTCCCAGCTCTAATTGGCTTTCAAATCGCTCTCGTTGATCTATAGGGTCATTGAGCTCTGAAAAGGAATTACAAATTTCTTTGGCATTACAAATCGCCTCAAATCTCTCCACCATGCCTGGTTTTGATTTGTGCTTTTTAGCCAATGGCGACATCTCAACCGGATAATCGGTAATGAAAGTAGGTTGGATAAGTTTGGGCTCTACATGTTCACCAAAAATTTCGTCAATCAGTTTGGCCTTGCCCATGGTGCCGTCTACATGCACTTTGAGGCTTTTTGCTGTTGCTCGTAAGGAATCTTCATCCATTTCCGAAATATCAATTTGGGTGAAGGCCAGAATAGCTTCAAACATTGTATATCGTTTCCATGGGCGCTTAAAATTGATGGTATTTTCTCCCACCTTGACCTCTGTTGTACCGTGCAGATCAATGGCTACTTTTTCAACCATCTCTTCTACCAGGTTCATCATCCATTCATAGTCTTTGTAGGCAACGTAGAGCTCGATTTGTGTAAATTCAGGATTGTGAAACCGGCTCATTCCTTCATTCCTGAAATCTTTACTGAATTCATAAACCCCGTCATATCCACCCACAATCAGCCTTTTGAGGTACAATTCATTGGCAATTCTCATATAAAGAGTCATGTCAAGGGTATTGTGATGGGTTTTAAACGGACGGGCAGCTGCACCTCCGTACAGTGGTTGAAGGATGGGGGTTTCTACCTCCAGATAGCCCCTTACGTTTAGATATTCCCTGATACTGTTGTACATCTTGGTTCTTTGCCTGAACACCTCTCTCACTTCAGGATTGACTACCAGGTCTACATATCTCATCCTGTATCGTGTTTCAGGATCAGTAAAGGCATCATGTACCTTGCCTTCATCATCTATTTTAACTACCGGCAATGGTCTGAGCGCTTTTGACAGCAACTTGAACTCTTTTACATGGATCGTCAATTCACCCGTTTGGGTATAAAATGCAAAACCCTTTATGCCTATAAAATCACCTAAATCCAGCAATTTTTTAAAGACATCATTGTACATGGTTTTATCCTCACCAGGACAAATCTCATCGCGGTTGATGTAAAATTGAATTCTGCCTGTGCTATCCATTAGCTCGGCAAAACTGGCCTTACCCATAATGCGTTGCGACATCATCCTGCCTGCCAGGCTCACTTCCTGATAGGTGTTGTCACCTGCTTTAAAATTAGATTTGATCTCTTCAGCAGTGGCATTTACTTCAAAGGTATCGCTGGGATAAGCATCTATGCCTAATTCTGTTAACTTTTTTAAGTTTTCTCTGCGGTTGATCTCCTGTTCACTTAAAGCTTGCATATTTGGTGTTTTGTGTGGCAAATTTACAATCTTACCCGCATCTTTAGGCAGACTTGCCATATATTTCATTGGAAATTATGCCAAATTTTGTTTTAAAAATGTAAAAAAAATCCTGTAATTCAAAATATTAGTGGGATTTTGTCATTAATAACTTCTTTTCTTTGTTCAGTTTGTTCTTAGAGGCAATTTTTACTTTTTGTTTAAATCTGGTGTATACTGTCGCCATTCTGATCTGTTTGAGTTATATTTGTGGCGTATAAAGCCTGTGAATGAGGTATATTTTTCCAACCTTGCTGGTAGCCTTGTTGTTGCTACCCATAACATCTTTTGGCCAGGTCACCATCGCCGATCACCTGCCTGGCTGTTTGCAAAATCCTGTTTTTGATTATGTGGAATGTGATGCCTCTCCAGGTACATTTGCCGTAGTAGGCAATCAGATCATCGTCAATGATGTAGTTGGCAATTCATGCTGTGCTGCGTCTCAGGGAGGTAATTCTAATTCTTCCTTTACCTACGAGACAATAGATATAAGCAGTTATATGAACGTAACTGTTTCTTTTGAATATTCTGCTGATGTTACAGCCTATGAAAATAACTCAGCTACACCCCTTACCACATGTGCAAACATGAATCCTCCTGATAATAGTCACGACCAGATCGTTTTTCAATACAGTTTAAATGGGGGACCATGGATTACATCTTTATATGTAAATGGCACGACAGCTGCCAACTTTACGGGTACATGGAATGCAGGACCTTTTAATGCCAATACCCTTCAAATAAAAGTAATTGCTGCCAATAAGGCGGATGAAGAAGTTTTTTATTTTGAAAACCTCGTAGTAAGAGGCCTTGAAAAACCCATATCAGCGGGACCCGATGTAGCTACCTGTGCTACCAATCCGGTGGCACTCAATGGCTCTGGCGTTGGTACCTGGTCTGGAGGATTGGGCACTATTTCAAATGTCAATATTCCAAACCCAAACTATACACCTGATCCTTCTGAAATTGGAGGCAGTGTTACTTTAACCTATACAGGTAAAGCCGGAACATCTGGATGTGCCTCCTCCTACCCACCTCCATCTGATGACATGCAGGTAGTGGTCAACTCGGGTCCGGATGCAGACATCATTGGGGGCGCCGAATTGTGTCAGGGCGAATGCTCAATTGTGGATGTCAATGTCATAGGTGGCACAGAACCCTTTACGTTAAACATGACCATACAGATTGGTAGTTTTCCTCCTTTTAGTTTTAACGCCCCTGGTTTTTCTTATATGGATGATTTTATCATCTGTTATGAATCCAGTGTTTTTCCGCTTCCGCAATACAACAGTGCTACCCAGACCCTAACCTTACCCGCCAGTGCTGCCGGATTTACAGCCACCCTGGTACTCAACAGCATTTCCGACAACTCTGGTTGTCCTGGATCTGTCAGCAGCATTCCACTCAACTTTGAATTCTACAGAGAACCCCAGGCCAATGCTGCCTTCCTGGAAGCATGCGATGAAGGGGGAGGTTCAGCCACTTTTGACCTCAACCAAGCCATCAGCGACATCCTGGGATCTGAAACCGGTACTGTTCGATTTTATAGCGATCCTGGCTTACTCAATGAAGAGTTTAGCCCCTATTTTGGACCTTCAACGGTGTTGTATGCGGCTATTGAATCCACAGATGGTTGTATTTCAGACCCGGAACTGCTTACCCTAACTGTTTTACCTCCTGGCAATGTAGGAACTGTTTCTTTGCAGTGCGCAAGTGGAAATGTTTGCAATATTTGTGACAGTGACGGAATTCCTGGAGAAGAAGTGGACATTACCCTGAATTTGCCGGATAATCAAGATTATGATGTTATTATCAATTATATGGTAAACGGCAATCCTTTCACCTTTACTGACAGGGTTACCGGACCGACTGCCACACTTACCTTTACCATTACCGGCAATGCCATTTTTACCATCACCTCTGTAACTCAAGTAGGGGAGTGCCCTGACATGACCGGGCTTGGCAACAATGTGACCATCAACTATCAGCTGTCCCCCGATGTCTTGCCAGTTAATCCTCTGGTTTCGTGTGATGAAGTAACCCTTCCTCCCATCCAAGTTACCAATCCGGGACCTATCACCGGCTATTTTACCATGGCCAATGGCACAGGTACCTTACTTGCCCCGGGTGATGTAATCAATGCTACAACTCAAATTTACATATTCAGTGGTACAACAGAATGTTATGATCAGGAAATACTGGTTGTTGAAATCGGAGGACTTACCACCTTCAACCAGCCCAATGATACCTCCTCTTGTGGTTTGTTTATCTTGCCTTCTATCAGTGGCACCAATGTAAGTAGTACTGCGGGTTATTTTACAGGAACTGCGGGATCTGGTACAGCTTATTCACAGGGAGATACTGTTTTTGCAAGCACAACACTTTATCTTTTTGATTCTACCAATCCCAACTGTCTTACCAATGAACCTGATTTTTTGGTAAATATTACACCTGCCCCTGTTATTACAATGGATTCTTTGGTTAAGGCTTGTAATAATTATGTTCTTCCTGCCATCTCAGGTATTGGACTTACAGGAGATGAAGCTTATTATTCCAATCCTTTCTTTATGGGCATGCCAGACACGGTAGGTACTGTCATAACAACAAGGGATACCTTTTATCTGACAGCAGGTCAGGGAGTTTGTAAAGACATTGATACATTGTATATTTCCATTTCACCCAATACATTGTATGATACCATTGCCGATGTATCTGCCTGTAATGGTTTTGTGCTTCTTCCTATAACAGGATCCAATGTAGGAAGTTCAGCAGCCTATTATACACAACCTGGAGGATTGGGAACCATCTATCACCCCGGCAATGAGATTTCAATGCCCCTCACGCTTTTTGTTTTTGATACCATCAATACATGCCAACTCAATCAACCAGATTTTAATATCCAGGTAGCTCCTGGGCCTGAAATAGCCTCACTGCAATCCGTTACAGCCTGCGATGAATATACGCTTCCCGTTATCACAGGTTTGTTTTTAAGTGCCAATGTTGCCTACTACACCCAACCCAATGGCGGAGGCCAAAAATTGCTGCCAGGAGATAAGGTAACTTCTTCTATCATCCTGTACGCGTTTGACCAGGGAGTTAATTGTTCTACCCAACAACCTTTTGATGTAACCATCGAAACCAAACCCAATGCAGGTACAGCATTGGCAGCTTCATTGTGTATCACGGATAACTTGACGATAGATCTTTTCGATTTACTTACGGGTAGTTATGATGTCAATGGAAGTTGGCAACAATTTGGCCCTACCAGTTTAGACATAACCAACCCGGCTTCGGTTGAAATTCCATCCAATGCTGCCACGGGCAATTACAGTTTTAGATATACAGTTCCTTCGGCGGTTTGCGGACCCTCCATTGCCTTTCCCAATCTAAGCTTGTCACAAGCTCCGGAAGCAGGAGTAGGTACAACAATTGATGCCTGTCAAAGTGGACTTTCGATCGTTAATTTATTTGATTATATCAGTGGAAACGCTAATAATGCAGGTCAATGGTCAGAGCTTGGTCTTGCCATCCCCAATCCATTGCTCTTTGACGCAAGCCAATTGAGTATTGGTAGCCACTCCCTGAAATATTTGACTTCGGTAAATGCAGGCAATGGTAATTTTTGTAAAGACTCAACAATAGTTACTTTTAACGTCAATGCAGCATCATCGGCTGGTGCTGATGCCACTGCTGTGCTGTGCAAAGGGCAACAAGTCAATCTTACCACACTGATTTCTGGTTCAACTTCAACGGGGATTTTTGTTGATCAAAATGTTTCGGGCGGTTTGTCAGGCAACCAATTCAGTACAGCTACACTGGTTCCTGCAGCCTATACTATTTTGCACATCATACCTGCTCAAAATGGTTGTCAGGCCGATACCAGTATCATCGTTGTAACAGTTGAATCCCAGTCCCTGGCCGGTCCCAACTTACAACAACAGAACTGCAGCCTAAATGGCGTCGACCTCAAACCTTTGGTTGCAGGTTTTCCAAATGGTTCTTTTGTTTATCAGACAAACCCCACTTGGCTCAACAATGGGGTATTCACACCACAATCTGCGGGCCAATACGCTGTTTTGTACATCGTTGGAGATGGCAACCCTTGTCCAAAAGATACCGCTATCATAGATCTGAGTTTTGCCCTAAAACCAACAGCATCTGTGATTGCATCACCTTCATTTTGTTTGGGTGACAATCCGGTAATTACTTTGAATGGTACTTCGGGCAATACGTATGGGGTAATCCTGCAAACTCAAACCCAGTTCAATACAGGTAACCCTGCTCAGTTTGTCTGGAATAAATCGGTGACCTTATCCGGAAATTCTACACAAATTGTTTTGGACTTTGGCGGTTTTGCCAACGGGGTTGTTTACCATGTCTCAGTAATCGAAATCAAAACGATCGATTGTGATTTCTCTTTGGGTGTATCTGAAGTTACCTCTTTATTTACCATTACTCCTCCTGCATTTACCAACCAACGAGGTGTACTTTGCAAAGGGGAGAGCATTGATATCAATGGTGTCACTTTTGATGAGTCGCATCCTGCTGATACCCTCACTTATCAAACCCAGGCAGGCTGTGATTCCTTAGTGTCTTACCAGTTTACCCTGGTAGATTCCTCTGTGTACAACTATGTCTATTCAACCTGCAACCCTAATTATGTTTATACCGTCAACGGTCAGCAATTTGATAAAAACAAAACTTCAGGTCGGGTAAAGCTAAATATACCCAATGCGGCTGGGTGTGATAGTATTGTTACTGTTGCCATTACTTTTATAGTTCCAACCGCTCAGTTTTCTTCAACTCCAGCCCCATGTCCGGAAGCAACCGGTACCCTTAATATTAGCAATGCAAGCCTGACACCTGCACAATTGTTTTTGAATAATGTCTTTGCAGGTGATTATGTTTCCTGGCCACAACAGATAACCTTGGCTCCAGGAAACTATTCAGTAGAAATAAGAGATGCAGCGGGATGTTCTGTTGCTGATAATATCAGCATCGGCACAGACCCATCACCCAACTTTTCTGTAACAGCGGTTGATGGAGGTTCTGGACAAACCATTCTGGAAGTCAAGCCGGCCTTTGATTTTGTTTCAGTAAGTTGGCAACCTGAGGAGCAGGTACTTTCTCCGGATCAAGCCCTAACTGCGATTACCGGTATTGGCTTGTTTATTGCACAGCTTGAGTACATTCCAGGTTGCTTTACCTCTGTTTCTTATCTGGTCGAAAAACAAATCATCAAAGACATTTATTGGCCCAACGTTATCGATACAAAACTGCCTGGTAATAATATTTTTTATCCTAGCAAATCTGATGATTACAACATTGAATTGACAAGTATGGAGGTTTATGACAGATGGGGGAATCGACTCTTTTTGAGAGAAAATGTACTTTGGGGCCAGGCTGATCAGGGCTGGGATGGAACTTTTAATGGAAAAGAACTCAACCCTGGAGTCTATGTTTTTGTGCTTAATTTAAAGGAACTGGATGGGACTACAAGATCCATTGTTGGAAATCTTACCATAGTTAAGTAGATTCTGCGATGTATCAAGCTATTTTTTTCACGGTTTTATCTAAGTTTTAAGCCTTTTTGACTGATTTTTGAACTAAACTGCTTTAAATTCTGCTATTTTTACCAAAAATGATGCCTTATGGACATGCTTAAAAAGCTCAAATCTCTGTTTATTGTTGAAGAAGAAGGTAACAATTCTTCTGCACAAACAACTGAGGTCGTTCAAAACCAGGAAAATAGGCAGGAAGTAGTAGCACCTGTTTCAACTCCACATGAGCCCATTTCACCTGTTGTTTCACAATCCGGCAAAAATGTAGACCCTAAGTTCATCGATATTTTGATGAAGGCCATTGAAGAAAATAATCTGGAGGGCTTTGATTATCTCGAATTTAAAAGCAGCTTACAGTCATTGGCGAAAATGAGCATGGATGACGCAACCCGATACCAAAGTGCAATGGCTATGGCAAAAACCTTGGGAGCATCGCCAGATAAGATTTTACAAAGTGCCAATCATTACCTTGCCGTTTTAAAAAAGGAAAGTGACAAATTTCAGCAGGCCGTTGAAGGCCAGAAAGCCAAATTAGACCAAGACCAACAAGCCGGGGTAAAAGTATTGCAGCAATCTATCGTAACAAAAGAGCAACAAATTGTACAGCTGACCAAAGAAATTGAAACTGAGAAAGCAAATCTTGCTAAAATGCAGGCGGATATCCAACAGGGAGCAGCTAAAATTACCGATACGGCTACCAGATTCGCCCAGGCCTACAACCTGGTCAAAAAACAAATTACGGATGATATCAGTTTAATCACCACCCACGCCTCAAAGGTTTAGCAAAATGCTATGTTGAAAATGATTAAATTTGTAGTTCCTATAAGATTGAAAAAAGGCCATGTCAGAAATTAAACCTAAATCATTTTGGAAGAAACCCGAAGGTGTTACCGGGGCGATTTTCATCTTGGCTACTGTTTTAGGAATTGGTTTCATCACCGCCACAGCCTTAAATTCTGTTTTAGCCCTGCTTTCAACCACTGCAGGTTTGATTGTTACCCTTCTAATCATGGGGGCTGTAATTTTTTTAGCCCTGGATAGCAAGTCAAGGGCTTTGTTTTCCTATATGTTTAAATCAGCCATGCGCTGGCTTACCGGTTTGTTTATCAAAATTGATCCCATTTCTATTTTAAGGGGCTACGTTGATGAGTTAAAAACCAACCTCAAAGCCATGAGAAAACAAATTTACAAGCTAAGAGGACAGAAACACAAGCTAAAAGAAATGATCATCAATAACCAAAAAGAAATTGACGATCATTTGTCTCAAGCCAATCAGGCCAAAAGAAGCAATGAAGAAGCTCAAATGATTTTGCGCAGCCGTAAGGCCGGCCGTTTGCAAGAGTCCAACGTCAGACTGGATGAGTTGTACAAAAAAATGGAAATCCTGGATAGGGTTCTAAATAAAATGTACCAAAATTCTGCGATCCTGGCAGAAGACATTGAAGACCAGGTTACCGTAAAAGAAACAGAAAGAAAGGCGCTTCTTGCAGGCCATAGTGCCATGAAGTCAGCCATGAATGTCATCAAAGGCGATAGTGACAAAAAAGCAATGTTTGATGCAGCGCTTGAAGCCATTGCCGATGATGTGGGTAACAAGGTTGGCGAGATGGAACAATTTATGAGCATGTCTGAAAACTTCATGCAAAGCATCGACCTGCAAAATGGCGTTTTTGAGGAACAAGGTTTAAAAATGCTCGAAAAATGGGAAAAAGAGGGTATCAGTATCCTGCTCGGTACCGACAAACAGAAAATAATTGATCAAACCAATAACGAAACCGAAGTACTGGACTTAAATCCACCACCGGTTCGTGAACCTGAAAAATTGGGTAGATCAAATCAATATGACATATTTTTTGAATAAATAAAACGTAAGACAATGGCAACCAGACTTACCGGCTTTTCTAAATTAATGATAACCCTGGCCATATTGGCAGTGATCTTTTTTGGGGTTCGATACCTTCTCAACAATACCAAGGTAGGACAAGACCTGAAGAACCAGGCAGCTACCAATGAACAGGAATCCAAAGATCCAGGCAGTCCTGCTGCTACCAATAATGATCCCAATACACTTAAGATTCAATTGGTGAGCTGGGGCGGTTATGCTCCTGGACTCTATTTTAACGAAGGAGCCGCAGCCAATACCAATAGCCGCTTTTATAAAGATTATGGCTTTAAAGTCGATTTTAAATTGGAAAATGACCTGATCAATGCCATGAATGCATGGATAGCAGGCGAATATGATATCATTGTGCAGACTGCTGATGCATTTCCATTATATACTTCGGCCAAAGACATCAATCAATATGCCCCAAAAGCATTTATGCAGGTTGACTGGTCAAGAGGGGGAGATGCTGTAATTGTTAAAAGAAACATCAATACTGCCAATGACCTCAAAGGAAAACGAATTGCAGTGGCGGTGCCTTCTCCAGCCCAAACCCTTCTCAATTCTACTTTGGAGGCAGCTGGTTTGAAGTATTCTGATGTAGAAGTTATTAAAACAACCGACAACCTCAAGGCAGCAGAGATGTTCAGAACCAAAGATGTAGATGCCGCTGTTGTATGGAGCCCTGATGACATCGTTGCAACCCGCGATGTACCTGGATCTAAAATCCTGGTTACCACCAAAGAACAATCTCACATCATTGCCGATATCTTTTTTGCAAAGGAAGAACTATTGAATTCAAAAAAAGAAATGATCCAGGGCTTTTATGAAGGTTGGATGAAAGGAGTGGCCGAGCTTAAGGTACCAGAAAACCAAAACAAGGCGGCTCGTTACCTGGCTGAAATCAATGGGATACCCGTAGATGACGCCAAAGGCATGATGGCCAATGTTTATTGGACCAATCATGGAGATAACCTTAATTTTTTCGGACTTAACACATCCTATAAGGGTCAAAAAGGACAAGACCTTTATGAAAAAATGGCGAAAAAATTTGTTGAAACCAAGGATGCAGAGGCCCTGGCCCCTGCCTGGAGATCTGTGATTAATACGACAGCCGTTCAAGCTGCCAATGACAATTTAGCTGGCGCCAATTATTCGGCTGAAAGCCCTAAGGTGTTTAAGAAATCAAGTGATGACAAAACAGTTACACCGATCTCGGTGAAGCCCATTTCTATCAATTTTGAATCGGGTCAATTTGTTTTGTCGGAAAATGCTAAAACCATCATCGACCTCCAATTTGCCGAAGTAGCCAGGATTTTTGGTAATACCAAGGTGAGAATTGAAGGAAATACAGACAACGTGGGTTCAAAATCCTCCAACCAGGTGCTTTCGCAAAAGCGCGCCCAGGCAGTGGCAGATTATTTGCGCACTGAATACGGCATGGATCCCAACAAATTTGTTATCGTTGGAAATGGCCCGTCAAAACCGGTAGCAGGATGTGAAACCAATGCTACTGCTGAATGTAAAGCCAAAAACAGAAGAACAGAGTTCCAATTGATACCAGATTAATATGGCATCACTGGCTTGGCTGTTTGATCTGAGAGGAGAAATAAAAGGCAAAAGCAGATACCTGCTTTTATGTCTGGGACTTGGTTTTTTACTATTGATTTGGGTGATCCTAACCATGGGTGCCCAGCCCCTGGTTCCCTCTGGTATCTTGCCACAGCCAATCAAGGTTGTAAATGCATTCAGTGACCTTTGGTATGACAATGATCTGCTTCGCAATGTTACCACTTCCTATGCACTTAACCTGGGAGGGTATGTAAAAGCTTTGTTGTGGTCCATTCCACTCGGTTTTTTAATTGGCCTGTTCCCCTTATTCAGAGGAAGTTTTCAACACATTGTAAATGCACTTAGGTATCTGCCTTTAACAGCTGTTACCAGTCTTTTCATTGTGTGGTTTGGTATCTATACCGAAATGAAAATGAACTTCCTTGCCTTCGGTATCTTTCTTTATTTACTACCAACCATCATCCAACGTATTGATGAGGTAGAAGATGTTTACCTTACCACCGTCTATACCTTAGGTGCTTCAAAATGGCAGACCTTTACTTCTGTTTATTTTCCGGCTGTCATGTCTAAGTTATCAGATGATATTAGAGTCCTTACTGCCATCAGCTGGACCTACATCATCGTGATTGAAAATATTGGGTCTGAGGGAGGAATTGGATTTTTATTGCATGGCCCTTCAGCCCGACAGGGTAGGGTTGATAAGATGTTTGCCCTCCTTATATTAATCATGCTGATTGGTGTCGTTCAGGACAGGGTGTTTAAATACCTGGATAGAAAACTTTTCCCCCATAAGTATCAATTAAAGGAGAATGCTGCCAGTAAATCCCAAACGGTAAGTTTACTTTCAGATACCCTTGGCTTTGTTGGAAATGTAGTGGCTTACGCAGCTTTATTCATTTACATGCTGCTGGCCATCAACGAGATTACTGGAATATTTGGCCACTTCCGCCCATTGCATTATTTTTTCGGAGATAGACTTTGGGTCATAAATCTTGCCTTTTTATTGGTGGCTTTTGTTATCGTTTATCGTTGGATCAAAAACAAAGTGAAGTCATGATTACATTCAATGATAAACCGGATCAGGCCAACATCATTAGATTGGATGGCATAGGACAGAGTTACGATGGGGGGCACTCCTGGATTATCAAGGACCTGGATTTAATAGTAGAAGACAAACCAGGCCAGGGGCAGTTTATCATCATCCTCGGTATGTCTGGTTGTGGCAAATCTACTCTCCTGCGTTATATTGCCGGCCTTCAAAAGCCAACAGAAGGCTTTGTCTATGTCAATGAAAAATTAGTGGATAAGGACACCCGGATCAGTATGGTTTTCCAGCAATATTCAAGTCTGCCCTGGTTGACGGTGCTTGAAAATGTGGCGCTATCCTTGCAGTTTAAAGGTGTTGCTAAAAAAGAACGGGAAGAAAAGGCCATGGAAATGATCCAATTGGTAGGCTTAGAGGGACATCAACATAAGTATGCCATGTACCCAACCCTCTCTGGCGGTCAACTTCAGAGAGTAGCCATAGCCAGGAGCCTGGTTGCCAATCCTACCATGTTATTAATGGATGAACCTTTCGGAGCCCTGGATGTCAAAACCAGGATGCAGATGCAGGATTTGTTAACAAGCCTGTGGGAAAAATTCCATTCCACCATTCTTTTTGTCACTCACGACATTGGGGAAGCGGTTTACCTGGGTGATGATATCTACATTATGAAAAGTGCCCCATCTAATTTTGCCACTCATATTCCCGTAGACTTACCTTTAAAAAGAAACCGTGACACAAAACGTGATCCCCATTACACCGAATTGGTCCATCACGTAGAAGACCAGATGTTAAAGGTGGCAGATTTGTCAAAATAATTTAGATTTTGTGTAAATAGTGTAAAAAAACAGCCATTTTGGATTAGAAATCACTAAGTTTTTACCCAAATTGACAAAATTCTCTAAAATTATTTGATGATACCAAAATTGCGCTCTATCTTTGCATTGCTTTTGAAAAAGACATGACGCGATTCTCTAACTAACCTGCTGGTCTCTAAGATACACATCACAAAAAGATGTAAACATTATTTTTAAAACTTACAAGCACCTAGATATTAGGAAGGACTGGATGAAAATCCGGTCCTTTTTATTTTATATCCCTCTCATTTTCTGGTATTTATTCTCTCCCTTTGGATTTGGCTTGGTTTTTGTATTATAACTATTTGTAATATGTTGTAGGACATAAACCAATACAATACAGTTGATTATAAAACATAATATATCAAGTTGTTTTTCTTATCCCATCTCTGCTCTCAGAAGTGGACTCTGGCTTGTTTTGTTTTTTATGGCAACTTATTCTGCTTCAAGCCAATCGGTAATTGTCAATGCAGGTCCGGATCAGACCATCTGTAAAAGCGACTCACTCTTTTTACCGGTTCTCAATGCCCAAATTTCGGGTCTCGTCAACGATGGATATTGGTTCACCACCGGAGATGGCTATTTCCTGCCTTCTTTTGATGATAATGTGCAATTTTCTATTGGCACCGTGTATGTACCAGGCCCCGCTGATAAGATTTCCGGCGGTTTTAATCTCATCCTGGTATCTTTTGATCCCGATGGTTTCGGTCCTCTCGTCCAGGTTTCTGATGATGTTCATATTACCTTGATGGGCAATATTGCCATGGTGTGTAATAGTAACCTCAACATTGCACTTGGCCCCGATTGCACGCAGGAGCTTTTACCCACCATGTTGGTAACCAACTTGGTTCAGCCCCAGCAATTTTATTTCCTGACCCTCAAAGATCAGTCGGGCAAAAAAATTGCCAACAATCTTTTGACCAGCGAACACATTGGCCAGCTGATCGAATATTCAGTTGGTCACGAATGTGGCACCAATACTTGCTGGGGTTATATCAAAGTAGAAGATAAATTACCACCTCCACTTTTTTGCACCAATAAGACTCTTTTTTGTGGTGACTATACCCAGGCCGACAGCTTGGGTCTTCCCATTCCTGCTTTGGCCAAGGCCAAAAAAACGGGACCCAAATCCTACCGAGTAACTCAGCTGGATGCATGCGGGCCTTCAACACTTTCCTACAACGATGTTTATCAGCCCCTGCTTTGTGAAACAGGATTGCAAGGCAGAATTACACGGACCTGGAATGCGCTTGATTCATTTGGAAATGCCTCTTCTTGTTTTGAGGTGATTTCTATTAAAAACAGAAGCCTTGAGCAGGTTGCCCTACCTTTTAATTTTGATGATGTTTCCAAACCAGCCTTCGAATGTGGTGATGAATGGCCAAAGACAGCTGCCGGTTATCCTTCACCAGATACCACCGGCTTGCCAGGTGTGGAAGGTTGTACCAATTTAGCCGCCACTTTTACCGATACCAAGCTGGATGCCTGCGGTGCTTCTTATAAAATTATCAGAAAATGGACCCTCATCAATTGGTGTGGAACAATCATCACTGAACACAACCAGGTGATAAAAGTAAAAGATAGCCTGGCTCCAATTGCGCTTTGTCCAAATGATACGCTTATCTACGCTTCACCTTATAGTTGTGGCTCCTTACCCTATAAATTGAAACCACCTGTCATCTATTTTGAATGCTCACCCTGGACTTATCAGGTTGCGCTCATCGATACTTTTACCGGTATCAATGTTTCTCAATACCTGGTTGATGGCGGTGGATCAGGACCCTCTGTCAATGACTTGCCATTGGGAACCTATTATGTTTATTACTATTTAACAGATCAATGCAATAATACAGATAGCTGTTATTATTTACTTACGGTTGCGGATAACTCAGTACCAACTGCTATTTGTGATCAGTTCACCAAAGTAGCCTTAGATGGATCGGGAACTGCCCGATTAATGGCCACCAGCCTGGATGATGGGTCGCTCGACAATTGTGCCATTATTGAATACAAAATTGCTAAGATGACGGATAGCTGTGGCGTGGCTCCAGCTGTGTTTAAAGATTATGCAGATTTTTGTTGTAAAGAAAGTGCCCAATCCGTCATGGTGGCTCTGAGGGTAACAGACTTTTCTGGCAATTCAAATACTTGTATGGTAGAAGTACAGGTGCAGGATAAATTGCCGCCAATTATTACTTGTCCTCCCCATATAACCATCTCTTGTCATACTCCCATTGATACCGCTAACCTGAATTTTTTAGGTAAGGTAGCCTCTGCCCAAAGTTTGGTCAATCCCATTTACATTTACGATGCATTCAACAATGGCTTGGTGGGCTACGATGGATTTTACAGAGACAATTGTTCGGGAAATGTGACTTCCAAAGTCACAGATCTTACGCAATGTTATCAGGGACTCTTGCATAGAACGTTTACAGTGAGCGACAAAAATGGCAACACCAGCTCTTGTACCCAAACCGTTAGAATAGACAATCCGGATCCGTTCAATAGAGAAGACATTGTTTTTCCGGCTAATAAGGAATACAATGGATGTGGATACGGAGATACGGATCCGCAAATAACCGGAAAACCTGTATTTAATAATACCAAGTGTGCCAACGTAGCCGCTACCTTCGAAGATCAGATTTTTACCTTTACAGATGGTGCTTGTGTCAAAATCATCCGCACATGGACAGTTATCGACTGGTGTCAATTCAATGCCACAACTGGCTTTGGCAAATGGACCGGACTCCAGATTTTAAAATACAACAATTTAGTAGACCCTGTTTTTGATACCCCATGCAGGGACACCCTGGTGTGCAACTATTCAGAAAATTGTGGTACTGTGGCCTATCTGCATACACCTGATGTTTCTGATGATTGTACCCACGATTCACTCTTAGCGTATGCCTGGAAAATAGACTTAGATAACAATGGCATATATGATGTTTTTGGTACTACAGCAGCTGTTAAAGCCAACCTGGGTAATGGAAAACACAAGGTGGAATTTACAGTGTCAGATCACTGTGGCAATCAAAAATCTTGCAGCTATTTTATAACCGTAAAAGACTGCAAGAAACCAACGCCTTACTGTGTGTCAAATATAACCACGGTTATTATGCCATCTTCCGGACAGCTTACCATCAAAGCCAGGAGTTTTGACCTTAATAGTTACGACAATTGTACACCTGCCCACCAACTCAGATTTAGCTTTAGCGAATTAACCAATGATACCCTGAGAACTCTAACATGTGCTGATATTCCTGATGGAAAGGAAGCTATGCTTGACCTCAACATGTGGGTAACCGACCTTCAAGGCAACAATGATTATTGTGTGGTTCATTTGACTCTACTAGATAATGGAAATGCCTGTCAGGATGCCGGCGTATTTACTGAATTGTCAGGCCTCATTTGGCAGGCTGGCACAGGAAATGTAGTTCAGGGTGTAAAAATAGACATCACAAATACAGAGATGGATCTGGTTCATCAAACTTTAACCAATGAACTTGGAAAATACAAGGTGGAAGAAGTAGAATCTGGAAAAAGTTATAAAATCAAACCTGCAAAGAATGACAGCATCTCTGAAGGACTTTCTACGCTGGATGTGATCTTGATCCAACGCCACATCCTGGGTGTCACTAAGTTTTCTGACCCAATTAAGATCATAGCATCTGATATGGATGGAAATAAAAAAGTAAGTGTATCGGATTTGGTGGTGCTGCGAAAAATAATTCTGGGCGCTACCCAGACAATGCCCGGCGATAGAGACTGTTATACCTTTGTAGACGACAAACATCTGTTTACCAATCCGACCAATCCGTTTGGATATCCTGATTATATTCAACTCAATGAGGTGGAGGGAGATAAAATTAGTGGGTTGGATTTTATTTCTGTTAAAATGGGCGATGTCAACTTTTCTTTAAATTTAAAGAGAGATGATGCAGAAAGCCGAACTCCCGGAGCCCTGATTAATATGCAAAAAACTGGCACAGGTTTTAAAGCAATGATCAATGATCAGCTTGAGATGACAGGCTTTCAGATGGCACTGCCTTTGCTTGATGAAGGTGCAGAGATTAGGATTAATCCTGCCATCCTTCCCTTTGTTGATTTTATCATTCACAATAATGAGCTTCGAATGCTTTTTGCTCCAGAAGCAGTTTATGCATTTGATAAAGATGATGTTTTATTTGAAGTTTTGGATGGTCAAATCGATGAATCCAAGACCACTGATTTTATCAATCAATGGTATGGCAAAGATCTATCTGCCCGAATGTTAAAATGGCAATGGTCGTCAGAGACGGAACTGACCAATTGTGGGCTTGCGTTTAAATTCAACGGCAATAGCCTGTATTTAGATTCCTATGAAGATATCCAGGGTAGGGTAGAAATTAAGTTTTACGACCTTACAGGAAGATTGTTGTCAACCCAAGTCCTGGACGGTTTGAGCCGGGGGGTAACCACCTTAGAAACATCCGACTTACCATCAGCGGCCCTGCTTTTTATTACCTTTAATGCAGGTGGGTGTTCATTTACCCAAAAATGGATTAAAACTTAATCACTGTCAGGAAGAATTGTTTATATATTATTATAAAAAATAGGTATAAATAATTCAATGTTACGTGCTAAAATGGTGTTACATTAGTAAATAAAACTAAACATCATGGGTGTATTGAGTTCACTTAAAAAATTATTGTTTGCAACCGAGTCAGTTGCAAAATCAGCAGTTAATAAGGCAGAAGAGTTTGTGGATGAAAAAATTTCCGGAACAGACACACCTAAAACGGAGACCCCGCCTGTTAACGACATTGGTAACAAGACTTCAGGATTAAAAGAGTCAATCCTGGAAAAAGCAGAGCAAGGCCTGGATAAAGCCATGGATCTGGCTGATAGCCTGATGGATAAAACCGTGGAAGCAGCCAATGACCTGGGTGAAAAGATGGAGAAAGGCATGGACCAGTTGTCTCAAAATGAAAATGTAAAAAAAGCGCTTGACTTTACTGAAAAAGTAGGGGAAAAAGTGATTGACACCGGTGAAGAGTTTGTCGACAAAGCGAAGTCATTTACCGAAAAAGTAGGGGCCAAGGTAATGGAAGAAGGAGGGGAACTGGCTGAAAAGGCAAAGACCCTGTCAGAAACCATCGGAGAAAAGGTAATGGCGGCAAAAGATGAAATGGTGGAAAAAGCCAAGGAAGCGGCCCATACCCTGGAGGAAAAGTTTGAGGAACTGAAAGAAAAAGCAGTTCGCTCAGAAGCAGAAGAGGCTGCCAAGCCCAAAAAAGATTTTGCGGACACAGACTTAACAACCGGTGGTTCTATGCTTGGGGGTGAAAAAGATGATTTTTTCTCAAAAGCTGAAAAGTATGCGGAAGGAAAGTACAATGCTTTTTCTGAAGAAAAACCTGCTGCAGAACCCACCCCTCCCAAAGAGGTGCCTCCTGTGGACCTGCCCCAGGATGATGGAGATACCAATTAATATTTTTTAAGCTATCAGGCTGATCTAATTCATTAAAATCAAGAATTACTCGATTAGATTAAAATTTAAATATTACCCTTATAGGAAGCACCCTTCAGGCAGCGTATTGTTTGTAAAGGGTGTCTTATGTATAAAGAGGTGCAATTGTAATGTCGCCATTGATGCCGGATAGTCCAAATCTTATTCAACTTATCCAAGGTTCCATCCAGGGGGATGCGAGAGCCCAGGAGAGGTTGTTTCACAGCTATGCCGGTAAAATGATGGCTGTTTGTAAAAGGTATGCCAAATCGCAAGAAGAGGCTGAAGACATCTTACAAGAAGGATTTATCAGGGTATTTACCTACCTGGAAAGTTTTGAAAGTTCGGGCTCTTTTGATGCCTGGATAAGAAAAGTATTTGTCAATACCGCGCTCAAACAAATTACAAAAAAACAGCATTATTTTGAGGATATTACCGAAGATCACATCTCAAGATCAGGGGATGAGGCCGATGCGGTGTCTAAATTGAGTGAGGCTGAGATTTTGGCACTGCTCAACCTCTTACCGATGGGGTACAAAACGGTTTTTAATCTTTTTGTTATCGAAGGTTATAACCATAAGGAAATTGGAGAAATGTTGGGTATCGAAGAAAGTACATCAAGATCTCAGCTGGTAAAAGCAAGAAAGTTATTACAGGAAAAAATTGTAGAATTGTACAAAGTGGCTATATGAAGGAATTTGATAAGATCATTAGGAGTAAAATGCAAAAGGCGGAAGCCCCATATCCCTCAGATATGTGGCAGCGCATCCAGCAAAATTTGCCCGAAAAGAAAAGAAAAACCTATCCGGTTTGGCTCTATTTTATGGTGCTCTTATTTGCGATATCAGGACTGGGTTTGTGGGCAGGCAGCCAATGGTGGGGTAGTAGTACAACTGATCAACCGGAAGCAACCAACAAACAAAGCGCAGACAGCAGTCCAATTGCATCACAGGGAGGTACCACAAATGACCTAAACCTCACTACCGATGGTTCTGTAGCAACAGGATCTCAACCGATTGTCAGTAATGCTAAAGTTGAACCCAGTTTTAAAGTAGCGGGAAAGGCATCGAAATCTAATCCTTCTCAAAAGAGCAAGACCTTTAATACTATCAACAATGTGGCTGATAATTCCAACTCTGGTGCCACTCCAGATGGAACTTCACAAATCAATCCTACCGAGGCAGTTACAAGCAGTTTTCCATCTTTTATTGCCGAGGCTGATGAAATCAATGGTGCCCAAAGGTTGACAAGAAGAGGGGAACGTATCAACACCACCACTATTCCTTCCTTTTTAAGGGTATTTGGTACAGATCAAAGTGATGTCATTGAAGAGATCAATTCATCAATGAAAAAACACTCTGCTTTACAATGTCCCAGCTTTGTCAGAAAAGACAATGTCACCTTTTTTGAACTTTACTTTTCCAATGATTATGCGATTAAATCGCTTCATGAAAAAAATGCAGAAGGATCAGGTTATAGAGCACTTAGAGAAAAAACCGAAAGTCCTTACCTTTCCTATTCCGCAGGATTTAGGATCGGAATGGGTTGGAACAATGGTCTGGCATTTAAAACCGGCTTTAACTATTCAAATATCAACGAGAAATTTTCTTATACCGATCCCAATTCTGTCCAGATTCAAACCATTACCACCGTTAAGTACATTTATGATGATCAATTTAACATCATAGATTCCATCAAAACGACTGAAAATGTGGAAATCCCTGGTACCAATACGGTAACGCATTACAATAAAATTGCGCTCTACGATATTCCCCTGTTGGTGCAGTACACCATTCCGGGCAAAAGAAGACTCTCCTACAGCCTGGTTGTAGGCCCATTGGTCAATCTGAGCCTGGTGCAGTCAGGGAAAATTTTGGACCCTTACAGCAACAAATTGGTTAAACTGCAGGAAGCAGAAATCTATAAAAACAACATAGGTTTGAGTTTTTATGGGGGCTTGGGCATCAACTACCAGTTGACAAAAAATGTCCAAATGTCGATTGAGCCCAATTTCAGGTGGATGCCAGGTTCCATTACCAAGGTTACCCACCCTGTTGATCAAAGTTATTTTCTGGCAAACGTTGCTGCGGCAATCCGTTATAAAATCTAGTGTTAATTATGCGTCTTTTATACCTAACCTTTTTTGCCATCATTTTTTCTACAACAGCTTGCTTTAAAAATAGCGAAGAGTTTGTACCCAATTCAGACCTGGGAAATGTGGAAAATTTGCTGAATCTGTTAAATGGTTATAAAAATTCTGCTCTTATCAATGCGGAGGAGAAAAATTTAGTAGTGGGCCCAAATGAGGTAGTCATTGAAATTCCGGCTTCCGTTTTAATCTACGGTGACGGCAAAAACGTTAAAGGATCTGTTGTCATGGAATACCATGTCGACACCAGATTTGCTACTTCTATTGTGAATGGCAGAGAAACCACCAGCGGAAACGACGATGTTAAATCGTATTTCACCCTCTCATTTAAGTTTAAACAGGGAGAAAATGAAGTGTTTCTCAACCCTCAAAGCCAGGGTTTAACCGCCTTTGTCCCTTACACTGAAAACAGCGATATCAATACGTCTAAGCTATATTTTTGGAAAAACAATGTGTGGGAAACCACAATTGATGGTGCTAACTTAGGAGGCATTTCTACCGGAAGCTGGAATCTGGATACTGAGAATGGTACAATTTTTGGAATAGGGTATAAAGCCAACTTAAAATCAGTTGGTCAGTTTATGGTCGGACAGGCAAAGGCAAAATCCGACAATATTGAGCTTTGTGTCAATTTACCTGACAATTATAGCGATAAAAACACCATCGCGGTAGCTGTATTGCCAAATGAAAAGATGGTGAGAAAACTGAGTTTTAAAAATGGTAAGTTTTGTTCCAACGCCATTGCCCGGGGTGGTTTTGTAAAAGTCATTACACTTTCTGAACAAAATGGAAACTATTTTTTAGGAGAAACATCCTACAAATCGTCAGGAAATGTAGTTTTGACCTTGGTGCCAAAACAGAAATCGGTTGACGAAATATGGAATTTGATAAATGAGATATGACTTTAGTTTGCTTATTACCTCAAAATGAAAAATATTTTTATGTTTGCAATCTATCCAGCAAACCGATAAGATAAACTGTATTTTTATTTGTAAATGGGAGCCGCCTGTCTGAAATTAACGAATTTTAGGCAGGCTTTTTTGTTCCTGGTGATATTGCA
This sequence comes from uncultured Bacteroidota bacterium, assembly GCA_937872515.1. Classification (GTDB taxonomy): domain Bacteria; phylum Bacteroidota; class Bacteroidia; order Chitinophagales; family Saprospiraceae; genus JADKBO01. Next base: position 54,042 of record CALMSX010000074.1, on the reverse strand, counting down.
TCAGTTTCCAAAGAGAAAATAACAGATTGCCTCCTTTCCCTCTTTTTAACAGTTCAAAAGCCTTTTTTTGGAGGTTTATTACTGAAAAAAGTCCCTCCAAAGCAAAAAACAATGGTTTTACCACGCCATAGACCTGTGTAAGCCTTGTTTTTCTGATTTTGCCTTCCGATACCAGTTTTGCAAGATTTTTTACACTTTCAGCTGTTTTTGTCAAAAAACTTACATTTGAGTCCAGGCCCTCGTGTATAACCGGATTGTGGATATGTACTATTTTTACCCCGTTTTGACATAAATTTTCAGCAAAAACCACATCTTCATATCCATATCCTTTGATTGTCTCATCAAACGGGAATCGCAACAATAAGTCTTTTTGGATCAAAAAATTATTGGTTTTAAAATTCAATCCCGGGTTTTTAGCCCTTTTTTCTGCTGAAAGGGCTTCTCTTTCGTGCCCAAAACGGTAGTGAAGACGGGTTTCCATTGTGTTGTGCTGGGAAATATAGTTAGTCCCCCCGTACACTACCTGGTCCTTCCCAATGTGAGAAGCGTAAGTTTTCAAAAACAATGGATTTTGGATGGCACTGTCGCAATCTAAAAAAAGCAGGTACTCAAACTGCGCTTCCTGGCCTAAAAAATTGCGAATTGCCGACCTGCCTACATTGTTTTTTCTAACTATGTACCTGACTCCTTGCCATTCGCCCAACAAGCCATTTGCCTTGACATACTCATCAGAACTTCCATCTTCCGCTACTATTATTTCAAAAGGTAAAAAAAGCTGTTCACCCTGGTTTAAAAGCGATTTAACGAGTTCAATTGCACTCCTGTTGTATGTGGGTATGAGTATAGAAAGCATATCTGATAAAGACAAAATTAGTCAAATTGAACTGCTTTTGAAACCCTCCTGGCCCTGCCTCCTTCTATTTTTAACCAATAATATGTTATGGTCTGATTTACAGCTATTTACCCTGTATTTTTTCATAATATTTTTTTAAATATATCCATCTCTTTTTATGGTTTTTTAGCATTAATTGTGTATTTTTGCACCTTAGCGATGAAAATCCAATTTATATATATAAATGTCAGATAATCAAAAAATTATAACAATTAACATCGAGGATGAGATGAAAACAGCCTACATAGATTATTCTATGTCAGTGATTGTTGCCCGTGCTCTTCCAGATGTAAGGGATGGATTGAAACCTGTTCACAGAAGGGTGTTGTACGGAATGTCGGAATTGGGTGTTGGGTACAACAAGGCCCATAAGAAGTCGGCCAGGATAGTGGGTGAAGTCTTAGGTAAATATCACCCCCACGGAGACAGTTCTGTGTATGACACCATGGTCAGAATGGCGCAACCCTGGTCTTTGAGATATAAGCTGGTTGATGGGCAAGGAAACTTTGGCTCAATGGATGGTGATAGTCCGGCAGCCATGCGTTATACAGAAGCAAGGCTGGAAAGGATTGCAGACGAGATCCTGGGTGATCTGGACAAAGAGACCGTTGATTTTGCCAATAACTTTGACGACTCTCTGGAAGAACCTACCGTAATGCCTTCAAAAATCCCCAATTTGATCATCAATGGGGCATCTGGTATCGCTGTGGGTATGGCAACCAATATGCTGCCTCACAACCTAACAGAGGTGATTGACGGTATTATTGCTACGATCAATAACCCGGAAATATCCATCGATGAAATTATCACCTTTATCAAAGCACCTGACTTTCCTACGGGAGGTATCATCTATGGTATGTCGGGCGTTAAAGAAGCGTTTCACACGGGTAGAGGTAGGGTAGTTGTAAGAGGAAAGGCCCATATTGAATCCGACAATTCAGGAAGGGAAACGATCATCATTTCAGAAATTCCTTATCAGGTCAATAAAGCAGGCTTGGTAGAAAAGATTGCTGAGATGATGGTCGAAGAAAAAATCACAGGTATCAGCACCATCAGAGATGAATCAGACCGCAACGGTCTAAGGGTGGTGGTGGAAGTGAAAAAGGATGCCATGGCTTCTGTGGTCCTATCCAAGCTTTATAAATTTACGCCACTTCAGACCTCTTACGGGGTCAACAACATTGCCCTGGTAAACGGCAGACCAAGATTGCTCAACATTCGTCAAATGATTGATGAGTTTATCAAATTCCGTATAGAAGTAATTGTCAGGCGTACCCGGTATGAATTGCGCAAAGCAGAAGAAAGAGCCCACATCCTGGCGGGTTTGTTGATCGCCCTGGCGCATATTGATGAGGTCATTGCCATCATCCGTTCTTCCGCTACTGTGGATGAAGCCAAAGATGGTCTGATTGCCAATTTTGAGTTGTCTGAAATCCAGGCAAAGGCCATCTTGGAAATGAGGCTCCAGCGTTTGGTCAGTCTGGAAGTGGAAAAAATTCAGGCTGAATATGACGAGCTGATCAAAATAATTGAACACTATAAAGCAGTTCTCGCCAGCGAGGACATGCAAAAAGACATCGTCAGAAAAGAATTGGCCGATATCAAAGACAGATACGGCGATGCAAGACGCACTGAAATTAACTACTCAGATGATGAAATCAGTATTGAAGATCTGATTCCCAACGAACAAGTTGCCATTACCATTTCTCATTCAGGATACATCAAACGTACCCGATTGATGGAATACAAGCAACAAAGCAGAGGCGGCAGAGGATCACGTGGCAGTAAAACCAAAGATGAAGATTATGTAGAACATCTTTTGATTGGTTATAACCACAATCACATGCTGGTCTTTACTGAATTGGGCAGGTGTTTCTGGTTAAGGGTTTTTGACATCCCCGAAGCAACCAAAACCTCATTGGGTAAGGCCGTTCAGAACATAATTCAAATTCCGGCCGATGACAAAATCAGGGCTTATATCCTGGTAGAAAGTTTGGAAGACAAAGAATTTTTAAATAGTCATTACCTCATTTTCTGCACCAAAAAAGGCATCATTAAAAAAACGGTAATTGAGGCATTCTCAAGACCTCGTTCTTCAGGTATCAATGCCATCTCTATCAATGAAGGTGATCAATTGATTGAAGTGCGACTCACCAACGGTAAAAATGAGATTATCCTGGCCAATAGAAATGGACGTGCCATCCGATTCTCAGAAAACGATGTCAGAGATATGGGACGTGGTGCTACAGGCGTGGGAGGTATGAAGCTGGATGAAGATCCGGATGATCAGGTTGTGGGCATGGTTACCGTAGATCCGGAAGATCCTACTACTACCATCTTTGTCGCCTCAGAAAAGGGAAATGGCAAACGATCTAGTTTGGAAGACTACAGGGTTACTAAGAGAAAAGGGAAAGGTGTAAAAACCTTGCAGGTAACCGAAAAAACGGGTAAAATTGTGGCCATCAAAGTGGTTCATGAGGACGATGATATGTTGATTTCAACCTCATCGGGCATTATGATCAGAATGGCGGCAGGCAGTATCCGTGTTTCAGGTAGAGCTACCCAGGGAGTTAAAGTAATCAGATTGGATGATCAGGACAGCATAGCGGATATCGCCGTAGTAAAAAATACGGGTGAAGAAGCGGAAGAGGCCGTAATTGAGCCAATCATGCCGGAAGAGATGAATTTAGACATTCTTCCTGATGATTTCAGTACCGAAGAGGAATAGAAATACGCAAATTTGTTAATTTTGCACCCTTACAATTGTTAACCGGAGTTTTACACTTTGTTAACCAAAGAATTAACTTTTGTATAAGAGTTATTGTTTTGCTTCGTCGTCATTCAATTGTTCTTTATTATTAATTGACAAACTAAAAAAATGAAAAAACTGCTTTTTATTGTTTTCGCATTAACGATGGTTGTGGGAACAAGCTGGTCACAAGATGCAAAAAAGGCACTCAAAAACGCTTCCAAGGACCTGGCAAAATATTACCAGGATCCCATCAACAACATGGGAAAACTGGATGAAGCCCTCGTTGCAATGAGCGGGGCATTTCAGGATGAAATGGTTAAAAGCGATCCGGAATCTTGGATCATAAGAGGAGAAATTTACAATTCTATTGGAAACGCAGAAACCAATCAATTGATCTTAAACCCTGCCTACAAGGTAAAAACGCCCAATGCCGGTATGGAAGCGGTAGCTGCCTTTCAAAAAGCAATGGAGTTGGCAGTGAAAAAAGGTCAGACAAAAGATGCAGTTAAAGGCTTAGAGGAAACGGAGGGCTTGTTAAGCAATGCAGGAATCAACTCTTTTCAGGCTTCAGATTACATGACGGCATTTACCAACTTCAACACCTATCTTCAGGTTTCTAAAACCATCAAAGACAACGGTGGAAAATCAAGGTTGGATGATCCTCAATTGAAAGCTGACATTCAATACTACAACGTGGTCTCTGGCTACTATGGCCACGCAGATGATGCTGTTTTGTTGCCTTTATTAATGGATATGTATACAGCAGGTACGGATAAGTCTTTGGTTTACGAAGCTATTTTTAACATCAAATCCAAGTCAGATGAAGAGGGAGCAATGAAAATCCTGGAAGAAGGTCGTCAAAAGTTCCCCGATGAATCAGGTTTGTTATTTGCTGAAATCAATCATTATCTTAGCAAAGGTAAATTGGATGTGTTGGTTGAAAAACTTAAAATGGCCATTCAAAAGGAACCAGAAAACGTTTCTGTTTACACTACCTTGGGCAATGTTTATGATCAATTGGTCACCAAAGAAAGAGAAGCTGGTAACCTGCCTAAATCACAGGAATATTTTGACCTGGCTTATGATTACTATAACCAGGCCTTAGGTAAAGATCCAAAAAACTTTGATGCAACTTATAGCATCGGTGCCTTGTATTACAACAAAGCAGCAGCCATGACGGCAGATCTGAACAAACTTTCTAATGACTTTTCTGCCGCGGGCACTAAAAAATACAACACCATTAAAACAGAGATGGAAGGTATTTTCGAACAAGCGTTGCCTTTTTTCCAGAAAGCAGAGACCTTGGATCCCAATGACCTCAATACCATGATAGCCCTCAAAGAAATTTTTGCAAGAAAGGGCCAGTTGGACAAATCACAGGAATACAAAGCGAAGATTGAAGCCATTCAGCAAAAAGGCAAATAATATCTTATATTGATAAAAGAAAGGCGGACTTCGGTTCGCCTTTTTTATTTCATCCACTGCAAACTAATTCCCAATAAGCCACCCAAATCACGGTGATAGGTATATGAGGTCATTAAGGTGTTATGTTTGAGTCTATAGCCCATGCCCCAACCTGCCATGGTTCTCATAAAGTCTGTGCTCAACCTGATTTCCAATGCAGTGATAGGTTGATAAACAAACCCAATCTTTGGACTTATGGTCCGATCTTCTATTTTTTCAATTTCAAGGATCATCTTTGTTTTGGTGTTGGCTTTGTAACCATAAGCAGCTGCCAGCCTCAAAGGAATTGCTAAGCTTTTAGAAGCAGTGGTATAAGCGGGGTAGGTAACATAAAAGCCAAGGCTCGAGATCTTATTGATGGATCCTGTAAATCCCAGGTCTATTGAAAATTGCAATGCACTGCCATAATCTTTTATGCGAAGCGAGCCCGCATTCAATCGCACTCCAATGTCCATATTTTTTAATAGGGGTCTGGCATAGCTTAACCCCAGCTGGGTGTATCTGAATTCAGAAACGCCGTTGCGGCTTATACTCAACCCCAAAACACTGCCTTTTATCTTATGAATAATGCCTATCCCGGGTTGAAGAAGATTTGAAAGCCCCGGCAATTGACCACCGCTTGCGTCGATAGCAGTGTTGGCTTTAATGGCAGCTGTCGAGGCTGGATTGAGGTAGGAAGTTTCCGGGCCTTCCAGTAAAACGGATATACCGCACAAAGATTGGATGCTGGCTCCGCCTGGAAAATGATAGGTCGACTGACAGGGAAGGTAATAAAATAACAGGCATAAGACTGCCGTCAGGGTTAATTTCATAGCTTTAAGTTTGGGCGTTTAAAAATACAAAATTACACCACTTTTAAAGCTTTGTCAAGATTGGTGAGCAAATAATCTTCGTCTTCAAGTCCGGCATACAACCTGACCAATTGAAAGGGTAGTGGAGGATCCGGTTGGCCCGGGAAGTCATAAAATGCAAGGGTCGGCATCTTGAGAGATTCATAACCGCCCCAGGACACAGCCAATAAAAACTTATCAAGAGCATCAACAAAATGGTTTACCCTTTCTTTATTATCGGTATCCAATTCAAAACTAAAAAGTCCTCCCGCACCTCTCATTTGGCTTTTGGCTAGTTCCAGTTGGGGGTTGTCTTTGTGAAATGGAAAGTAGATCTTCCTTACCTTATCGTGCGAAGAGATGAAGTCTACCAGTTTTTCTGCATTTCGGCTGCTTCTTTCCAAACGCATCGGTAGGGTTCTTAATCCCCTAAGGGCAAGAGCAGCATCATGGGGTGATACGTTGAGCCCCAGGGTCATAAATTCCGAGTAAAATATCTTTCGTATCATGGCTTCCGACCCACAAATCATACCCATAACAACATCACTATGACCGTTGATATATTTGGTGGCTGTGTGGATCACCAAATCAATCCCAAAAGAAGCGGGATTTTGGTACAAGGGCGAACAATGACTGTTGTCAATTACGGTAACAATGCCATGTTTTTGAGCAAGCTGAGCACACGCTTTGAGGTCCTGTACCTCAAAAGTAAGGGTGTTGGGACTTTCCAACATAAGTACTTTTGTATTTGGCTGAATGCGCTGGGCGATCTCATCAATTTCACGGGCATCTACAAAATCGTAATTAACACCAAATCTGGTCAGGAACTTTGAGATGAGTTTTTGGGTCCAGGAATAGGGTTTTTGCACACAAATGACGTGGTCTCCGGCTTGAACATTGCCTATGATGGCAGCTGCTGTGGCTGTAGCACCGCTTCCTACTACAAGGCATTCTTCAGTGCCTTCAAGGGCTGCGATCTTTTTCCTTAATATTTCTACAGTGGGGTTGTTCCCCCTGGAGTAGACATGGTGATTGAATTCATCACCCATCTTGGTTTTTAAATCTGCTATGTCCTTAAAAACAAAGTTGCTGGTCTGGATGACGGGGGGCGACATTGCATTAAAATACAAGTCTCTGTCTTCGCCGTAATGATATAAAATTTCGCTTAACTCCATGCTGTTTTATCTGCAATAAAGTTAAGTGAAACTCTACAATTTGAGTAAAAAAAGGTGGATTGCCTATTTTTGTTTCAATGCCTCTATATCCAGGGTAATGGTAAGTTTACCACATTGCTCTTTGGGAGCCCTTGGGTCTGGCTGGTACTTGTAACCCTTAGCTGCTGACAACGCTTTTTTCAAAATGGTTCTGTCTTTGATGGTTGTTTCAGCATTCATAATTTCCGTGAAGGTTACATTACCCATGCGGTTGATACAGGTTTTGATCACTACTTTACCACTCTGGGTCATAGGTACCGCACTAATGTTTCTGTAAATTACCTTCCTTTTAAAAATGCCCACTCCGCTACCGTCATATTCACCCGTACCATCACTTGAATTGCCTACACCTGATGTTACATCAGGTCCGCTGTCACTTCCCTTACCAGATCCGGTATTGGACTTTCCCTGGCCACTGCCATTGGTATTAGATTGAGGCTTATTGCTGGTGCCTGTTGGGCTTCCCACCGTGCCAGCCCCGGTTTTTGTTGGGGTATTGGGCTTGCTGGGCTCTGTCTTAGGTTTTGATACAGGCACATCTTCTTTGGCGGGCCTTTCGATTTCGATTGGACTTTCATCAATCTTTACAGGAGATTCTTCAACTGTTGTTTTGGTTACCACAGGTGGCGTAGGGGTCGCCGGAATGGGTACCGATTCTGGGGTTACCTCTTCTTCAACCTGAGTCTCAACTGGCTTCGGATCGCTTACCTCCGCCTTTTGCTCCTCTGTATTTTTGGGCCTTGATTCACCTACATCTGCATGTGCATAGGTGCTCAATGAACTTTCCTGAAAATCAAAATCCACCATTACACGGTAAGGTTTTTCCGGATCAGGATCCTTCACTTCTACCTGAAAATAGTATAAAAATGAGATTAATAATAATAAGAGGTGAATGACAATACTGATTTGTCTTCCCTTGCTTTTATTTTGCTTTTCTAAGACATGAGCATACATAACAACACAATTTAAGCCTTGACGTATTCAATAACGTAAAAACTCATAAAATAATATTAAATCCCTGAATAGTTCAGCGAAAGCAAAGATATAAAATATTTTTGTAATATGTAGCGGATTTGCTTTCTGCTATTCATGACAAAATGTGCCTTTTATGTTACATCGTAGGTCTTAGGGTTATGATCTTCGTGTTTTTCCATATGTTTACTAAATAGCACCTTGTAGAAAAAAAACAAGGTAAATCCGATCACAGTAGCCTGTGCAAGGACAAAAACAACCAATGCTGAACTGTTCATATTTTAAAGGTTATTGGTTTTCAAATTATTACTGGCCACTTTTACATAATAGGATATAACCATAAAGAGAGCAATCAGGGTACCTCTGGAAATCCAGCCCCAAAAGTCTGTGTCGGATGATATATTTTTAATTATGTCAGGAATGCTTCCGACGAAAACGGCGAGTAAAAATATAGGCGTTACGTATTGGATGATCGGTTTGTAAATATTTGGCACGTGGATGTCAGCTCCTCGGGTAATTTCTTCCCAACCTTTTTCCATGCCAAATACCCAGGCAAATAAGATAATTTCAGCTAGTGCAAATACTACCAGAGAAACTGTCCCTGCCCAATAATCGTATTCATTGAATCCTTTTTGCGACATTACACAAGGGATACCTAAAACCAAAACTGCAGCTCCAAAAGCGATAGCCGAGCGGTTGTGGGTCCATTTGAAATTATCCTTTAAAAATCCCATCATGGGTGTTCCCATAGCCAGACTTGAGGTAATTCCTGCAAAAAACAATAATCCAAACCACATAAATCCCGCCATTTTTGACAAAAGATCACCCCATTGTGCAAATAGGTAGGGCAGCGTAACAAAGCCCATGGCAAAACCGCCCAGTTCTTTTACTTTGTCAATTCCAAGGTAACCCACAGCAATAGGAATTACAATGGCACTTCCCAGTACTACTTCAACAAATTCATTCATCCAACCTGCGCTCATAGAGTTGAGGGCAACGTCTTCATTTTCCTTCATGTAGGAAGCATAACAATGAATGGTTCCCATACCTACAGAAAGGGTAAAAAAGATCTGACCCGCAGCTGCCAGCCAAACTTTTGGACTCCAAATGGATTGAAAATCAGGTGTCCACAAAAAGTTGAGTCCTACCATACCATCATTGATGGCTCCATCAACACCCGCAGTTGTTGCGTAACCTTTGTAGGCTAAAAATATTCCAAAAACAATCAATAAAGGCATGCCAATTTTTGCAGCCATTTCAACTCCTCCACTAAGTCCTTTGGAAAGGATGTAGGTATTAAGTGCCAGACATAAGATCCAAAATATAATGGGTTCAGCACTGCCAAGCGCAATGTAGTTGTCGAAAAAGCCCTGAACTCCTACCTGGGTCATGCCATTAAAATCGCCTAAAATTGAATGATAGGCCCATGATAGTGTCCATGATTCGAGGTAACAGTAATAAGCAGCAACAGCGATGTTTGTAAAGATGCCAAAAACGCCAAAATACTTCCACATCTTTTGTTTGCCACCCATTGCACCTAAGATAAATGGGGTACTGTGCTGACCAAATTTGCCACCAAAACGTCCCATGCTCCATTCAATGTAGAGTAAGGGAATTCCCATCAATAGAAAACAAACCAAATAAGGAATGATAAAGGCACCACCTCCATTTTGAATCGCCTGGGCCGGAAATCTTAAAAAATTACCCAATCCTACTGCATTTCCCGCCATTGCTAAAATCAAACCAATACGGGATCCCCAGTTTTCTTTACCTGCAGACATATAGTGTTTTTTTGTTAGTTAGTTGTTAAAAAAGCCAATCTTATTGCTTGGAAGCACGGATCGACAACCAAAGATAGCCCAATTTTTATATTCACCAAATTTAGAATGGAAGGCGTTAACCCTGACTTTTGCTCCTTATAAACTGCCGGGCAGCAATGAGGCTGTAACACACGATGGGTACTGGATCCAATTCCCTGGCTTCTGTTTCTTCCAGAGGGTAAACCTCAAATTTGTAGTTAAATTGCCATTTTTGCCAATTCCAAACTGGTTTTACAGTCAGAATGGGCTGCAACTGGTAGTCTGCCAGGAGATATTCCCTCTTGAAAGCCCCTTCTTTTTTAATGGTAAAATATTTGGTCATACCTGTATTGTCCTCGAGCCTGAATGTAAACTGATTTTTCCATTCTTGCTCCAATTCTCCTACCTCCCGGTTGTCACAGGAAACCAACATCTTCATACCAGTAAAGTTTTTTGGAGAAATGGTATAAAAGTGTTGATTCCATTCAAATTTTGCATCCCTTTTGAACCACTTTGGAAAATACAGGGTCAATAGACTTTCGTTTTTCTGATCATCCAGTAAATTGTATTTACTAAACCGGCCTTCAAATGTGTAGTAATGCATCGTTACAAAGCCAGAATCTCTACAATTTTTAATAAATCTGTGTTAAGGGGTTTGGTCTTGGTGATCGCTTCTTCGAATTGGGTGTGATGGATTTTGTCGTTGATTACTCCCAAAGCGATTCCTGCCTTTCCGGAAAGCAAGGACTCCACCGCATGGTATCCCAAGCGACTGGCCAATACCCTGTCAAAACAAGAAGGGGAACCACCCCTTTGAAGGTGGCCAATGATGGTAACCTTGGTGTCAAATTCAGGCGCAAGTTCTCTTACTCTATTGGCAAGCTGCACGGCATCTCCACTTTTGTTGCCCTCGGCAACAATGACCAGGTTGAACAACTTTTGTCTTCTTGCCGATCTTTGCAAATTGTGCGTAAATGCATCAATATCGGTCTCGGTTTCTGGTAAAAATACATTGCCGGCCCCGCTTCCAATCCCGGTATGTAAGGCAATATAGCCTGAGTGCCTGCCCATCACTTCAATAAAAAACAATCGATCGTGAGAATCAGCGGTATCTCTGATCTTGTCTACTGCTTCAATGGCCGTATTTACGGCTGTATCAAATCCAATGGTGTAATCGGTGCCAAAAATGTCGTTGTCAATGGTTCCCGGCAAGCCGATCATAGGCATGTTAAATTCTTCTCCAAATTTCATGGCTCCAGTATAAGTTCCATTTCCTCCAATGGCTATGCAACCATCAATGTCGTGGGCCATTAGGGTCTCGTAGGCTTTTTTTCGACCCTCGTAGTCCATAAACTCTTTACTTCGGGCCGTTTTTAATATGGTTCCACCTCTTTGCATGATGTTGGCCACATCCTTTTTTTCCAACCTGGATATGTTGCCATTGATCATGCCTTCATAACCACCAATAACTCCATAAACATGCAGGTCGTGGTAGATGGCGGTACGTGTTACAGCGCGGATGGCGGCATTCATTCCGGGGGAATCTCCACCACTGGTAAAAACGGCAATTCTTTTGATTTTTGAATTCATAATTTTTCTCTTGAAATATGAAATTTGAGTAGGGAATCAATAGGTTTATTTACTACTCTGGTTATTGAAAGTTCATGCTGAGAACAAACTTCCGTCAATTCTTTGATATAAATTCCGGCTATTGACCCTACAAAACAGAGATCAAAGGTACGAAAACCCTCGTATTGTACAATCCTTGTCTTTACGAAATCTCCAAATGCTTCGTGCAAAATCTTGGTTCTTAAGGCTATAGAGCATTCATCTAAAAAGACCGAAAATCCTGCTAGCCAGGCAGCAACACCTTCATTGGCATAAATATGTTGAAGCACAACATCCCTTGTTAAATGAAACCTATTGCTAAAGAGGGAGGCGTCGGCCGTAGACATTTGTCTGTAAAACCACGACTTTAAAATCAATCTACCAAGATGGTTGCCGCTACCCTCATCACTTAGCAGATAGCCCAATGAAGGAATCTGATCTGTTATTTCTTTGCCATCAAACAAACACGAATTGGATCCAGTACCCAGGATGCCTATGATAGCGGGTCCATCGCCTGAAGCAGCCCTCGCTGCACCCAGCATATCGCTTTCTACGTGAATCTTATGTTCTTGTCCCTGACCCAGTTTGCCAAACATTTTTTGCATGTTGAGCCTGGCAAGAGAGCCGGTACCACCTGCGGCATAAAAAAACACCTCTTTGCTTTTATAAATGAGATCAACCAGATTTTCCGGAAGTTTTTGTTCCAGTCCGCTGCCGGTGGTTGGATTGATGCCCTGTGTGGTAAATGACTCACTTTCTACGCCATTTGTCCATATCCAGTCTGCTTTAGTGCTGCCGCTGTCAACTATGATAAAACTCATACGGGCATGTAGTTGGCTAGAAAGGTATTTACATTGTTTTCGATCCGTTCTTTCAGGTTTTCCTGACTTTCTTTGATAAAATTTTTACCGGTTATCAACTCAAACAACTCTATGTATCGGTCAGATATTTCTTTAACAAAATCATCCGGCATTTCCGGCATTATTTCCCCCTCTCTGCCTTGAAATCCATTTGCCATCAACCATTCTCTCACAAATTCTTTTGAAAGTTGTTTTTGTGGCTCTTTTTTATCCTGTCTATCCTGGTAACCATCCAAATAAAAATACCTGGAACTGTCAGGTGTATGTATTTCGTCTATTAATATCAATTGACCGTTGTAGATGCCAAATTCATATTTTGTATCCACTAAAATGAGCCCACGTTCGTTAGCCATTTTTTTACCGAGATCAAACAGCATGAGAGCATATTGACACATCTGATTCCAGATTGCCTCATCAATGATGCCCCGATTCAGGATTTCCCGCGCAGAAATATCTTCATCATGGCCCTCACTTGCTTTTGTAGTGGGTGTAATGATGGGCTGAGGAAAGGCATCGTTCTGCTGCATGCCTTCCGGCATCTCAACGCCACAAAGCACCCGTTGTCCGGAAGCATAAGTCCTCCATGCATGCCCGGCAAGGTAGCCCCTTACAACCATTTCAATTTTTACGGGTTCGCAAGGATAGCCTATAGACACATTGGGATCGGGTGAAGCTATCAGCCAATTGGGCACCAAATCTTTGCTGGCCTCCAGAAAATGAAGGGCAATTTGGTTTAAAACCTGGCCCTTGTAGGGAATGGGTCGGGGTAAGATGTGATCAAAGGCAGAAATTCTGTCTGAAACCACCATGGCGATCAGATGGTCAAAATAATATACATCGCGCACCTTTCCGCTGTAAAATCCCGTCTGTCCGTTGAATTGTATTCCGGTATGAAGTAATGTCATTTTTCTCTTTCAAATTGAGCTGCTAAGATACATACTAGGCTTAATTTTTAGCTTGCTTAGTGACAATGGGACTTCTTTTATTGAAAACTTTTGGCATGGAAGGCTGTTTAATGGTGGATTTTGACTAATTTTGTTATTCTTTATTTTTAATAATATGAGCGTTCTTGATTCAGTTAGGGTTTTGATTTATCGGGTTCATGAAAAGGGGCTGGAAGTGTTTTTAATCAACAATGAGATGGTTGAAGACCCTGAAATATGGAACTTACCTGAAGGATTTTACAATCAAATCAAAGGCCATATAGCCTCAAAGGGAAAAAACCTGATCGACCTGGAGCCAACCGTTCAATCGGACGGCAGTGAGGTTAAAACGCTGGCGGTTGAAGGAGATTGGCATGATATTCCATCTATCCGAGGCATATTGAAGCACGATATCAAATTGGCTAAAAAAATCCTGAAAGAACGACTACCGGGAAGTGAAAAAGGTGCCTATTTTGCTGTGAAGGAATGTTTCAAAAAGGTACTTCCCCAAGAGTATGAAGCCATTAAAGAATTAAAAGATATCATTGCCGACAGAAATGCGGTAAAAAATATTTAATCCAACTCAACCTTTCGGTTTATTTTTCAATCAAAGCTCTGTAATGGTATGTACGAAGGAATAAAATGTCTGGTGATCATACCCACTTACAATGAGATTGAAAACATTGGGGATATTATTTCGGCTGTTTTGTCTCAAGGCAGTCATTTCCATATCTTAATTGTAGACGACAACAGTCCTGACGGAACCGCTTCTTTGGTTTTAGAAAGGAAGGCCGATCTTCCCGATCGCATTCACCTCCTGCAGCGCAGCGGTAAACTGGGCTTGGGTACAGCCTATATTGCAGGCTTTCAGTTTGGCTTAAATCATCAATATGATTATCTCTTTGAAATGGATGCCGACTTTTCGCATGACCCCAAAGATCTCAATCGATTACTGGATGGCTGTTTGCAAAAGAATGCTGATTTTGCAATAGGATCAAGGTATGTAAAAGGCGGTGGAATTTCCAATTGGCCAAAGGATAGATTGTTTTTGAGTTATGGTGCATCCATTTATGTGAGAATCGTTACGGGTATGCCTATTAAAGACCCTACTGCCGGGTTTATCTGCTACCACAACAAGGTGTTGAGAGGGCTGGACTTGAGTAAGATTAAATTTTCAGGCTATGCCTTCCAGATAGAAATGAAATATGCAGCTTATCTAAAAGGTTATAAGTGGATTGAGGTGCCCATTATTTTTTCAGACAGGATCAAAGGTACCTCTAAAATGAGTACCAACATCGTTTCAGAAGCCATTAAAGGGGTGCTGGGCTTGAGATTAAAAGCATTTAAAGGCTATTACCAATAATCAATCATTTTATCATAAATGAAGAGGATCTACTCACTTAGCACTTGCGATACTTGTCGCAAGTTCCTTAAAGAATTAAACCCTGAAAAAGAGGTTGAATTGGTAGATATCAAGACCCAGGGTATTGCTGCTAAAGATTTGGATTTAGCCGCCAAAAAATTGGGGTCTTATGAAGTTCTTTTCAGCAAAAAAGCAGTAAAGTATCGAACCCTGGGTTTAAACAAAAAAGTACTTACAGAAAAAGAAATGAGATCTCTCATTCTCGAAGAATATACCTTTTTAAGACGGCCCCTTGTAATTATTGATAAAACCATAACCTCAGGCGCCACCAAAGAGGCATTGGCAGCACTTAAGAAAAGTTAAGATGGACAAACAATTTATAACCACTAAATTGGAGGAATTGCAAAATGACATTTGCAAGGGTCTTTTGGAGCTGGATAAGACTGCCTCGATTCAAGAAGACCTATGGCAAAGACCCGGAGGAGGAGGGGGCAGAACCCGGGCAATTACTGGCCAGCACATTGAAAAAGGTGGGGTTAATTTTTCTGCTGTTCATGGCACCCTCAGCGCGGAGGCCGCCAAATCTCTGGGCATTGGTGCTGGCGATTTTTTTGCAACAGGCGTATCCATCGTCCTGCATCCGGCCAATCCCTGGGTTTCTATCATTCATATGAATGTTCGGTATTTTGAGGCTGGAGATACCTGGTGGTTTGGAGGTGGTATCGATGCAAGCCCACACTATATTTCCCTCGAGGAGTCGGCAGAATTTCACAACAAACTCAAAAAAAGTTGTGATAGTACAAATCCTTCGTACTATGCCAGATTTAAAAAATGGGCAGATGATTATTTTTACATTAAGCACAGACATGAAACCCGAGGCATTGGTGGCATCTTTTTTGATCGTTTGACGAGCCCTGAAATTTCAAAGTCTGCTGGCTTAGATTTTATTTTAGGGGTGGGTCAGACTTTCCTGCCGGCCTACAACGATTTGTTTGTACCCAATTTTGAGAAACCTTTTGACGATACCCATAAAAACTGGCAGCTCATTAGGAGGGGAAGATATGTTGAGTTTAACCTTGCTTGGGACAGAGGTACCCGATTTGGACTTGAAACCGACGGCAGGGCAGAGTCCATCTTGATGAGTTTGCCCCATGATGCCAGATGGGTGTACAATCATGTCCCCCAAGCTGGAAGTCTGGAAGAACAAACCCAGCAGTTGCTTAAAAAAGATATTGACTGGATTTCAATGTCTAAGCCATGACCCATGATCTCAAGGTCGATACTTCTGTAAAGGGCATCATTCTGTTGACCCTGCCCATCAGCTTAGCAAGATTGGTGCCGGAGCTCAATTTTTTATTCAATGCTATCTTTTTAGGTCATCTGGGCACCAGAGAATTGGCTTATGCGGCTTTGACAGGAGTTTACTACCTGATTTTTGCAGCAATGGGATACGGCCTTTCCAATGCCATTTTGTCTATGATATCAAGGCAGGCTGGGGAAAACAATCGGCATAACATCATCAATACCCTCCGGCATGGTTATATAGTTGCTGCTTTACTGGCAGTGTTGGCAACGGGCATTACATTTTTCGGTCTTACGCCTATGTTAACTTCTGTGGGTGTTAGCAATGAAGACGCTCATTTTGTGATAGATTTTATGCACATTCGAATATGGGGTTTGCTTTTCCTTTTTGGATATCAATTGTCAAATTCCTACATCATCTGCATCCAGGAAACTAGGTGGTTGTTGTTTGCTTCCATCATTGAAAGTGTGGCCAATATTGTGTTGGATTATTGGTTTATTTTTGGAGGCTGGGGCCTTGCCCCAATGGGCTTTAATGGAGCGGCCTATGCATCAGTCATATCAGAAGGACTAGGTTTTATTTCTGTGGGGATATTGATTGTCTACAAAAAATTTGGCATTAAGTATGACATCCCTGATTTTTTTAAATACAGCGACCAGTTATTGAAAGCCGTATTTAATCAGTCATTTCCTTTGATGGCCCAATATGCTATCAGTATAGTGGCTTGGTGGCTGTTTTACATTTTAATCAATCGAAATTATTCTTACCAGGAACAAGCAGCCTCACAAACCATGCGCAATCTGTTTGGGATCAGTGGTGTATTTTCCTGGTCATTTGGTGCCACCACCAATACAGTACTTTCCAACGTACTCGGGCAGGGGAGGAAGAGCGATTTTATGCCGGTTTTGATCAGGATTTTAAAAATCAGTGTCTCTGGTATGTTGTGTTTTGTCATTCTGGTCAATCTTGTTCCTCATTGGGTTTTTGCCCTCTATGGACAGGAGGGGGAATTTGCCAATGTAGGTACCTCTTTACTTAGAGTTGTTACTTCTGCCATGGTTATGCTTACCATTGGTGTCATCTGGCTTAATGCCGTGGTGGCCACAGGCAATAATAAATTTGTTTTTCTAACAGAATTGGCAAGCATTATGGCCTATTTGATCTATGTCTTTTACGTCATTGAAATAGGTCATTTCTCTGTCGAAGTTGCCTGGATGAGTGAGTGGCTGTATTGGTCAGTAATGTTTCTTTTGTCCTTTTTATATATCAGAAATTGGATAAAAAAACCAGCTTAGTTTTATGTTTTCTATTTTCTATTGAATCATAAGCAGCCGGCAGGTCACTTGTTTTCTTTTATCTGAAATCAATTTTACCACTTTCATACCTGAATAGACATCGGGAAGCTTGTATTTTTTTTGAGCTTCGTAACGATCCTTGAAAATGAGCCTGCCCATCATGTCATAAAGCTCAATTCGATCAAAATCTTCATCCCCTCGTACTTCAAAGCTGCCATCATGGCTTGGATTGGGTAGAAGAACGACTTCGTTTAAAGAGAGGTTATAGGTTTGGCTCATTAGGGTGCAACCTCCAATAATGATCGGTATTACCTGCAATGTATCCTTAAAGGTTTTGTCTGTATAAAATACAATGTAAACAGTATCGATAAACACATAATTGAAACTGTCTGTAAGGTAAAATGAAAAAGTTTTATTGGTAGCACCGGCTGCCAGCTTGTTGGGTTTATTGGGCGACTGTTGTCTTACATTGTAATCATAACACAAGTTGAAATCACAAATTTGGGTTCTCCACTGAGACGGAAAGTTTTTGCCCATATCCAAGGTCCAATACAATGATACCTCGGCTGCTGTGTTATTGGTAATGGTCAGTTTTACCGTATCAATGATGCCATTGGTATCAACATGGATACAAGCGGTGTCGGGACTAATAACAATTTGTGCCTCCGATTTCCAGAAAGAAAAGACAAGCAATAAAATGGCGAAAAACCTTTTCATATCAATAGATTATTTTGTTTTTAAACTTACCATGCAAGTTTAGCAAAAATAATTTTAAAAATCCTTTATTTTGTTAAAAAAATACTAAATCGGCTGATTGGGATAAACCCAAAAGTCATGCAGACGTCAAAACATCAAATTAAAACATAAAACAGACATGAAGATCAAAACCATTTTAATTGCAGCCATGGCGATAGCCTTTATCACAGGATCCGCTTTTACAGCTTATTCCAAATGGGTAATCATTGGCCAAAAAGAGGCTAATTATGGCCCTGACAGGGATGTGCTCAAAGTAACAGGAAATGACATATTTAAAGCCATCAAAATTAAAGTGACCGATGCCGGTCTTGATATGATGGATATGGATATTTACTTTGAAAACGGTGAAAAATTTAATGTAGCCATTCGCAAGAATTTTAAGCAGGGAGAAGAGAGCAGGGTTATTGATTTGCCGGGCAACAGAAGAAGGATTGACCGTATTAGCTTTCTGTATGACACAAAGGGCATCATGAAAGGAAAGGCCAATGTTTTGGTTTTTGGAAAAAAATAGATCAACTATATGCAAACAAAAAAGGCAACCCCTAAAGGTTGCCTTTTTTTGTGGAGAATACCGGGCTCGAACCGGTGACCTCTACGCTGCCAGCGTAGCGCTCTAGCCAACTGAGCTAATTCCCCTTGACCATTGGTCGGCAAATATAAGATGCTTTTTTTAATTTACAAATGTATTACTTCATCATATGCAGCCGCCGTTGCTTCCATTACGGCCTCGCTCATTGTAGGGTGAGGGTGGACTGCCTTTAAAACTTCGTGACCTGTGGTCTCTAATTTTCTGGCAACCACAATTTCAGCTATCATTTCGGTTACATTCATTCCTATCATATGGGCTCCCAGAAGTTCCCCGTATTTGGCATCGTAAATCACTTTCACAAATCCTTCTTTGGCTCCAGATGCGCTTGCCTTGCCCGAGGCTGAAAAAGGAAATTTCCCAACTTTTACCTCGTAGCCGGCCTCTTTGGCTGCTGCCTCTGTATATCCAACACTGGCAACTTCAGGTGAGCAATAGGTACAGGAGGGTATGTTATTGTAATCGAGGGGCTCTGCGTGTAAACCGCTGATTTTTTCGACACAAGTGATGCCTTCAGCACTGGCTACGTGAGCCAACGCCTGGGTAGGAATCACATCACCAATGGCATAGATGCCCGGTACATTGGTCCTATAGTACTCATCCACTTTGATCATACCTCTGTCTGTTTCTACTCCCAGCAACTCAAGACCAATGTTTTCCGTGTTGGGGCTGATACCGGCAGAACTCAACACAACTTCACATTCAATGGTCTCCTCTTTACCATCTTTTCTGTTTTTGATGGTAACCTTACATTTATCTCCCTGGGTATCCACTTTTTCTACTGAAGTATTGGCCAAAACTTTAATCCCTGATTTGGTGAATACCTTGGCAAGTTCTTTGGAAACTTCAGCATCCTCCCGTGGTAAGAGGCCTTGTTCCAAAAATTCAACTATCGTAACCTCAGTTCCTATGGAGTGATAAAAATAGGCAAATTCTACACCTATGGCACCTGCACCAACCACCACCATCCTTGCCGGCTGGGTGGGCAATGACATGGCTTCTCTGTAGCCAATGATTTTTTTGCCGTCGATTGGAAGATTGGGCAGTTGGCGAGCCCTGCTGCCGGTGGCTATGATGATGTGGTCAGCCGCATATTCAGCTTTTTTGCCTTCTGCATCCGTAACCACCACTTTTTTACCTCTTGCCAGCGAGGCAGTTCCAGTGATTACGGTTATCTTATTTTTTTTCATCAAAAATTGAACACCCTTGCTCATTCCTTCCGCTACTCCTCGACTTCTTTTGATAATGGCTGCAAAGTCAGGTTTGGGGTTGCCGGCAACAATGCCATAATCTTCTGCATGATTGATATAGTTAAAGACCTGTGCGCTTTTCAACAAGGCTTTTGTAGGTATACAGCCCCAGTTGAGACAAATACCACCCAAAGATTCTTTTTCTACAATTGCTACTTTTTTGCCAAGCTGTGACGCTCTGATGGCTGCAACATAACCTCCAGGTCCACTACCAATTACAATGATGTCAAAATTCATATTTTTGATTTTATTCCCCACAAAAATACGGCTTTATTAAGAAAACGAAAACTATTAAAACCATCCGCACTTTAGCCTTTTTAGGTTACTTTTTCTGTTTTTAGCCTATAGGCAAATTACGGTTTCTGCTTTGTAGATATTTTCAAATCATAGTTTGTATAATTGGACTTAATTGAATTTTAAATTGGCAATGGTAAGGGCTATCCCTAATAAAAATATAGCGAAAATTTGGAGATTGCCCCTAATCCTTCCTATCTGCAAGGTAATTGGGGTCTGTTTTCCTTATTTAACAGATATCGGCTATCTTTGTCACAATATCAAAATAATAGTATGAAGGAAAGGATTATTATACTTGACTTCGGCTCTCAATACACACAGTTGATAGCCCGAAGATTAAGAGAGTTGCATGTGTTTTGTGAAATCTATCCCTATAATGCCCTGCCTTCAGATTACCTATCTGCCAAAGGCATCATTCTTTCGGGTAGTCCCTTTTCTGTTTTGGACGCCAATGCGCTTTACACCGATTTAAATCTTATCAAGGGAAAGCTCCCGGTTTTAGGGGTTTGTTATGGGGCACAACTTACCGCGCACCAATTGGGAGGAAAAGTTTCAAAAACATTAAAGAGGGAATATGGTAAGGCCAGGCTCAATGTCGCCGACCAAAACGACCCTATCTTTCAGGGCATTTCTGCTTCTTCTCAGGTTTGGATGTCGCACGGTGACTCGATTGAAGTGCTGCCCGATACCTTCGAAGCCATTGCTACAACAGATGACATTCCCGTAGCAGCATTCAGATCACGTCCAGGTACCTTTGACCATCCCTATTATTGCTTTCAATTTCACCCGGAGGTAACCCATTCAGTTGAAGGAATGGATATGTTGAGAAACTTTGTAGTACATGTAGCCGGTTGCCACTGTGATTGGACACCAGCCGCTTATATTGAAGAAACCATAGCTGATATTAAATCAAAAGTGGGAGATGGAAAAGTATTGATGGGACTATCAGGAGGGGTAGATTCCACAGTGGCTGCCAGTCTCATCCATCAGGCCATTGGAGACCGCCTTACCTGTGTTTTTTTGGATAACGGACTACTCAGAAAAGGGGAGTTTCAATCGGTTCTCCATTCCTATCGAAATATGGGCTTCAATATTGTAGGAGTTGACGCATCCAATGATTTTCTCAGTGAACTGGAAGGGGTCGATGATCCTGAAACCAAACGAAAAATTATCGGAAGGGTATTTATTGAAGTTTTTCAGAGAGAAGCTGCCAAAATAGAAGGCGTTTCCTGGTTGGGACAAGGCACCATCTACCCCGATGTTATAGAATCTGTCTCTGTTCATGGCCCTTCTGTAACCATTAAATCGCACCACAACGTTGGAGGGTTACCAGATACCCTGCATTTAAAACTCATCGAACCCATTAGAATGTTGTTCAAGGATGAAGTGAGAAGAGTAGGCCTGGCAATGGGAATAGCCCAGGAGTTGATAGAAAGACATCCTTTTCCGGGACCAGGCCTGGCCATCAGGGTGCTAGGTAAGATCAGCAGAGATAAAATCAAATTGTGTCAGGATGCAGATGCAATTTTTATCAGTAAGCTGAAGGAATATGATCTGTACAATAAAGTGTGGCAGGCTGGAGCCATTTTGCTTCCGGTTCAATCAGTAGGTGTAATGGGCGATGAAAGAACATACGAATTTACGGTTGCTCTGCGTTGTGTCAATTCAGTTGATGGAATGACCGCAGTCTGGTCTGACCTTCCGTATGATTTTTTAAATACCGTATCAAGTGAAATTATCAACAATGTCAAAGGAATTAACAGGGTTGTTTACGATATTAGCACCAAACCACCGGCTACCATTGAGTGGGAATAAGCTGTGGATTTGGGCTATTCTTTTGTTTGTGGTAGCATGTTCGCCAGCCACCAAACTGACTAAAACAGAAGTAAAACAACTGCCGGAAAAAAAGGAAGTGACCAAGGCAGACAGCCTTGCTGTTAAGAAAGCAGAGGAAGCAACAGATCCTTCCAAAAATAAAAAGGAAGAAACTGAAGTTGTAGGCGAAAAAAAGGCTGATAACAATGCTGCCCCTGCTAAAAAATACAACCATTACGACGTGGCTGTAGTCCTTCCTTTTTCTGAAAATGCTGGCAATGAAAGGTTTTTGCAGTATTATGGGGGTATGAAACTGGCAGCCGAAGAACTGGCTTTGGAAGGACATGATTTTACCATCCGTGTTTATAATGCCGAAGAAAGTGCAGTGTTGGATCAGTTGGCGCAAGATGAGTCGAAACTGATTTTTGCCCCATCCGATGAAAACTTATTGAAACAAATGGTCGATTTAGGAAAGTCCAAAAATGCGACTGTTGTTTCTCCTTTCTTTAGCTTGTCGAGTATTGAAAATGCTCCTTCATTTATTCAGCTTAAACCTTCACTGAAATCGCATTTTTCATCGATAACCAAGCATGTATTGTCCCATTACAATGCCAATGAAGTAGTATTGGTGGGAAGAAATACCAAGTCCGATAAAGCCTGGTTCAAATATTTTCAAACCACCGCTGCTGAAATTTCAGGACAACCTTTGGAAAAAATATTCACGGAATATTGGGTATTGGAAGATTCGCTTTCTTT
This sequence comes from uncultured Bacteroidota bacterium, assembly GCA_937872515.1. Classification (GTDB taxonomy): domain Bacteria; phylum Bacteroidota; class Bacteroidia; order Chitinophagales; family Saprospiraceae; genus JADKBO01. Next base: position 31,310 of record CALMSX010000074.1, on the reverse strand, counting down.
GGGCAGCAGGGTCTTTTACGATTTGATAGAGTCAGGTAAAAATGTCTTTGTTTTTCCCAATTATTCCTATAAAGACGAGCTCTATCTTTACAATGCCATGCGAAGGTTATTGGCAGAAAAAGGAAGTTATCCAGTAACAGTTTATGGCATGCCTATTTTAAAGGATTCGGAAAAGATGGGCTTCGATTTTTTCTCAGGCCTGAATGTCCATATTCCGGCATCAAGATATGTGGAAGAATTCAGAGAAGAGGTCAAATCTTTCGACAGGAAATTTTTTGATCACTTTGGCGCTTTGCCCGAAACCGATGCTTATGAAGGATTTGATCACATGTTGTTTATAGGCCGGCATTTGAGTGAGTATGGTGAAAGTTTTGCTCCTTATCTGAGTACAGATAACGGACAATATCTTCATTCCAAATTTGACGTAAGGGCTGCCCATACAGAGGGATCTGCCAGTGAAATTGATTATTTTGAAAACAAGTACCTCGAAATGCTGAGATTCGATGGAACAAGGTTTGTGAAAGCTTATTGACCATGTTGTCCGACGAGAGACTCCATAAATTAAAGGAAGTGGTAAGGAAAAGACAGTGGAATCTTACCATTGTTTTAGAAAACGTTCACGATCCCCATAATCTAGGCGCCGTGATGAGAAGCTGCGAGGCCATTGGTATTCCAGAACTTTACATTTTATACAGCAAAGACACCCACAACTCTGCCCGCTACATTGGCAGGAATGCAACCAGTGGAGTGGGGAAGTGGATTACTCCCCTTTTTTATGATGACCTGGATGAATGCATGATGGCCGTTAAGAAAAAATACAAAAAAGTGCTTACCACCAATTTGTACCAGGGTGCTAAAAGTATTTATGAGACCAATCTGGAAACGGATGTAGCCATTGTTTTGGGCAATGAAAAGGAAGGTATCAGCAAGGATTTAATGGCATACAGCGATGGTAATATCATAATTCCAATCCATGGTATGGCCGAAAGCCTCAATGTTTCGGTAGCCACTTCTATCATTGTCTTTGAAGCTTCTAGACAAAGAATGAATGCAGGATGTTACCATCAGGAATTTGACCTTTCGAACCCGCAAATGAGTGAAACCTGGCAAACCTATTTGCAACAAGCAAGGCCCCGGATTTATGAAAAAGATGCCACGCTGCTCAACCAAATGGTCAACGAAAAAATAGAGCAAAAAAAAAGCTGATGGTCATCCCATCAGCTTTTTTACTTACATCATTTTCTATTAATTCTTCTTGATTCTCTCGATAATGCCACCATTGTCAATTACCACTTCGGCGTCAGCATAACCACGATTAATGGCTTGTATTCTTGCCTGATCAGCATCGTCATAGTTGCTGTATCCACCTAAGATAAAGATGGTCCATGCACCTTTTGTCCATTGCTCCAGTCTTCCAAGATCTCTCACTTTTTTACTGTCAAACCAAATAGGATCTTCAAAGCTTCCCAATCTTACTTTGTATTCTCTGTCTGTAACTTCAGGCAACGGCTTGGTATATTCAAAATTTCCCGTATGAGCGTCATTTTTTGGTTTGTTATTGTGTACAGTTGGGTTGGATTTAGGAGCTGAATTTACATTTCCTGCATTATTTTTATTATCCAATTGGGATAACATCAATTCAAGATCAGATGTAGATAGTTCCTGTTCAACTATAAAAGCATCTTTGAAGCCTTCACTTCTTACTTTTTGTAACAATACATCAGTTTCTGATCTTTCTAAAAAGTAACCCAATCGTACTTTCGTAGAATTATTCACCTTTACTTTATAGATGTTACCAAATTTGACAAGCGTCTTGAACTTGTTGACATCGCTGTTGCTGGCAATCATAGATGCCAGTTGTATAAAATAGACACGAGGCTTGTCTTTACTAGCTAATACCTCACCGATAGAAACCCTTCTGGCCCCCATAAGTAGGGCATCAATATTTTCAACTTTACCATAATTTAATGTGGCTTCATTCAATGCATAAGCAGCGGGCTCACTTTCTTCTTCGATAGTCTCTGTTTCAATTTGACTAACCAAAGGTGCATCCATTTCTTCCACTGTAAACGTGTGCTCAGAAATAGGAGAGCGATAGATGTCTTCTCTTCCTTTTCCTCCCATTCTGTCAGAAGTGAAGTACATGATTAAGTTTTTTACGTGCGGGAAGTAGTCATTAGACACGGAGTTAATTCCATAACCTGCGTGCTGCACATCGATGAATCCTGCACTGGTATTTTGGCTTGAAAAAATATCATATCCACCTAAACCACCATGGCTGTCAGATGCAAACCATAATATGCCACTGGCATAAAATGGAGTAATTTCATTTCCCTTTCCATTTACATCTTCTCCCAGGTTTTCAGGGGTTGACCAGTTGGTGCCATCAAATGTACTTTTGTACAAGTCCATTCCGCCGAAGCCGCCTTCCCGGTTGGATGCAAAGTAAAGGGTAAGCCCATCTTCACTTAAACAAGGACTGTAATTACTTACACCCGATGCATTATGTGAAAAGGCTGTAATATTGTTCAATCCAAAACCATTGTAAGTGCCCAGATAGATGGCAGCATCACTCATTCTTTCCAAAGGTGACCCACCCACTTGCTGTGTAGTACAAAATGCCACACCGTTATTTTGTGTAATGGAAAATGCTTCCATCTTGGTCTCATTCACTTTCCCTTCCATAAACAGGGCAGCAGAACTACCGTTGTGGAGGGTCTTACATAAATAGAGTCCTTTGTTGTCTTTTATGATACTGGCTGTTTGTGGTGTCATAAAAGGTGATTTTTCTCCATTGAATACGACTACCTGTTCGTACAAAACAGCTCCATATTCTGATGAAGGTGAATTCATGTCCAGATTCATCACTTTTTTGGTGTCTTCTGTACGTATCAACTCCTTTGCAAACACACAACTTTGGATCTGTTTTTGTGCACCTTCTTTCAGCTTACCACTTACTTTTCCAAATTTTTTGATGGCTTCATCATACTTTCCGCCCATTTTAAGGGCTAAGCCATACTCATAAAATGTCTGATCATCGCATAATTTCATGCTTTCCATCATGCTATAGGTGGCACAAGCCAAATCAATTTTACCCAACTTGAGTTGTAAGTCTGCCAATAACCTATATGCCTTTCCATCATTGGGGTTTTTAGCCAGGTGTTGATTAAGGGTGGTCAGCGCTTCGGTGTACATCCCTTTATCAATCTGTGATTTGATTGGGTCTAATTTGTCCTGAGCATAATTGTTCAGCGACAAAATTGAAAAAAATGCCAGTGCTAAGACCAGCCTGAGTTGCTTATTCATGAGACACTTAGTTTAAAATAACTATATTAATGTGACAAATATATTGTAATTATTTATAATGTGACATTTATGTATTACGAAAATATTTAATGTTTAGTCATATTTTTATTTGTTATTTTGTAATCTGTTGAAAATAAATGGGTGTAAATATTTTAATTTTGTAGATGGATGGCAGCCATCTTCCTTCTCTTTAGGTCAATTCATGCCAATAAGCTATTTTTACATCCTTATGAGAACGAAGGGAGATACCTCATTTTTTATTGCAACCCGGCTGGCGTTGACGGGAGATAAGTCATTTACCCGTATTATTTTGGCCATAGCCATTGTGGGCCTGGCCATCAGTACAGCGGTAATGATTTTAAGTTCAGCCATCATCTCGGGTTTCAAAAATGAAGTGCATGAAAAAATATTTGGTTTTTGGGGACATGTACACATTTCGGATGCAGGTGTAACCCGAAATTTTGACCTGAGGCCCATGGATGTCTCTCCCGCACTGATATCAAAGTTGAAGGCAGTAAAGACGGATGACTTTGTTAGATCAGATGAGGGCATGGATAGTGACATTAAGGCAATATTTCAATCCAGGGAAGGACACGCTGCAGTAGCCCAGGTCTACCCTTACATCATAATGCCATGTTTGCTTGAAAACAAAAAAGACCTTTTGGCGGGTTTGTTTAAGGGCCTTAGCGAAGATTTTAATTGGGATAACCTTCAACGATTTATGGTTGCGGGGAATCCACCTTCAAAAGACCAACTACAAACTCAAATTGTAATAAGTAAAATCATCGCCAACAAGTTATCGCTAAAAGTGGGAGACCGGTTGATTGTTTCTTTTGTAAAAGACAATGCCAGGCTTAGAAGAGCCCTTACCATTAGTGGTATTTACAATACGGGATTAGAGGAGTATGACGAACGATTTGTATTGGGCAGTTCTGAGCTACTTCGTTCGGTGTTGGGATGGGATGCGAATCAATACAGTGGGCTGGAACTGTTTGCGACTCCTGATACAGACATACCGGCATTAAACGAATACATCTATGCAGAAATTCTGCCATCGAGCATGTATTGCGAAACCATATTTGAAAAGTTTCCCAATATTTTTGAGTGGTTAAATCTGCAAGACATCAATGAAAGAGTCATTTTGCAATTGATGGGTTTGGTAGCCATCATCAATCTCACGACTGTGTTGCTGATTTTGATTTTGGAACGGACAAGAATGGTGGGCGTTTTAAAAGCGTTAGGGGCCAGCAACTGGACCATTCGTAAAATCTTTTTGTACCATGCAGCTTACATCCTGCTATTAGGACTACTGGCAGGCAACGCTTTGGGACTGGGAATAGCCTGGCTCCAGAAAACCACCGGTTGGATAAAACTGGATGAGACCAATTATTATTTAAGTGTAGCCCCCATTCATATTAACTTTTGGCAAATTGTGCTCATCAATTTAATAGCCTTTTTAGCCTGCATGATCACCATGGTGCTTCCATCTTATATTGTTTCCAGAATTACCCCGGTTAAAGCACTGCGATTCAGTTGATGTCAAAATGGTCTACATTAAAACTTTCTCCTTCTGAAATTAGCATCAGATGGATAAGGCTGTTGAGACATTTATCCTATTTTTTTTACAGACATCCGGCTCACCTTAGGGTTCACCATGCGGGAATATGGTTATTTGATCTTTGGTTTTATATTTTAGATGTTGTATTCATTCCTGAATTGTATAAGACGGTTTACTTTCTGTTGAAACCATCGATCCGATTCCTCTCCAAAGAAGAGCTCAATCTGGCCGAAAGTGTTTTTAAAGATTGTGTTGATTTGGATAAGGTGCTAATTGACAACTTTTCCGGCAGGGTTAGTAAAAAGTGGGGAATAGCTTATGTTTCTTTTGATCTCATCCATACCTGGAAATCATTGAGAAGGGATGTATTTATCCATGAACTGATGCACGTCTACCAGTACTACCATTTTGGGTCCGTTTACATATTCAGAGCCTTACTTGCCCAAAGGAGCAAAGAGGGATACGATTATGGGGGACTGGCAGGTCTTTACATTGCCATTGACGAAGGTAAAACCCTATTTGATTTTAACTTTGAGCAACAGGCTTCCATCATTGAACACTATTTTGAATTGAACGAACGATTTGGTGAGGCAGTTTTGGCAGAAAAATGGTCACCCTACCTCCATTTTTGGCATCAGCTGTTACTGAATAAACCAAGATCTCACCAAATAAATAAAAATCATTTGTAATTTTACCTATCATTTATTCTTTTTCAGATATATTTGTAGTGAATTAACAGAATATTATTCTTAACTAAAAAAAATTACTCATGGGAAAAATCAAGATTGCCATCAACGGTTTTGGAAGAATCGGAAGACTGGTTTACAGGCAGATTTATAACATGGAAGGCATCGATGTAGTTGCTATCAACGACCTGACAGATGCAGCTTCTTTGGCACACCTACTAAAATACGATACTGCTCAGGGTAGATTCAATGAAAAAGTTGAAGCAGCTGATGGCGCCATCGTAGTAAATGGTGACCGCATCAATATCTATGCACAAAAAGATCCTTCTCAGATTCCTTGGGGAAGTCATGATGTAGATGTGGTGCTTGAGTGTACAGGTTTTTTCACCTCTGATGAAAAAGCAGCTCTCCACCTTAAAGCAGGAGCTAAAAAAGTGGTCATTTCAGCACCTGCAACGGGCGATCTAAAAACCATTGTATTTAATGTCAATCATACTGCGCTTGATGGCTCAGAAACCATTATCAGTTGCGCTTCATGTACTACCAACTGTCTGGCTCCAATGGCTCAAGTGCTTAATGAAAAATTTGGTATTGTAAATGGTCTGATGACAACCGTTCACGCCTATACCAATGATCAAAATACCCAGGACTCTCCACATGCAAAAGGTGACTTGAGAAGAGCAAGGGCAGCCGCGCAAAACATTGTTCCCAACAGTACAGGTGCGGCTAAAGCCATCGGCCTTGTTTTACCAGACCTGAAAGGTAAATTAGATGGATCTGCTCAAAGAGTACCCACCTTAACGGGCTCATTGACAGAACTTACCTGTATCTTGGGTAAATCTACTTCTGTTGCTGAAATCAATAAAGCAATGCAGGATGCTGCGAACGAAAGTTTTGGATACACAGAGGATCCCATTGTAAGCAGTGATGTGATCGGCATTACTTATGGCTCTCTTTTTGATGGTACCCAAACTAAGGTACAAACCATTGGTGATACCCAATTGGTTAGAACTGTAGCTTGGTATGACAATGAAATGTCTTATGTTTCACAATTGGTAAGAACACTCGCTTATTTCGCTTCTTTGCAGAAATAATATTTACTTGCCATATAAATTCGTCTTGTATTATGAGACACATCAATTTTAACAACGCCAGGGTCTTGGTGAGGGTAGACTTCAATGTACCTCTTAATGAAAATTTGGAAGTAACAGATACTACCAGGATTGAAAAGGCCATACCAACCCTTCAATATATATTGGATCAGGGAGCATCCCTCATTGTTTGCACCCACCTTGGAAGACCCAAGCCAGGGGCAGACAACGCCAAATATTCTACCAAACACATTGTTCCCACATTTTCTCAACTGTTGGGCAGAGAGGTTAAGTTTGTAGACGACGTAATTGGAGAAAAGGTGGAAGCAGCCGCCAATTCCCTTCAACCGGGTGAGGTTCTTATGCTTGAAAACACCAGGTTTTACAAAGAAGAAACCGACGGAGAACCCGCCTTCTCAAAGGCACTGGCATCATTAGCAACGGTATATGTCAATGATGCGTTTGGTACCGCACACAGAGCCCATGCGTCAACAACCACAGTGGCCAACTACTTTGACAAAAACCACAAAGGCTTTGGCTTCCTTATGGAAGCTGAGGTGAAAAATGGTCAAAAAGTACTCAAGGAAGCAGAAAAGCCATTTACAGCCATTGTTGGAGGAGCAAAGGTATCAGACAAAATTCAACTCCTGGAGAACTTATTGGACAAGGCAGATAACATCATCATAGGTGGTGGTATGGCCTATACCTTTTTTAAAGCCCAGGGAGGGAATATAGGTAAATCGCTCTGTGAGGCAGAGTTTTTAAATCTGGCCAATGAAATAATGGTGAAAGCCAAAGAAAAGGGCTGTAATATTTATTTACCTGTAGATTCGATGGCAGCTGATGCATTTAGCGCTGAGGCTGACCATAAAGTCACACCAAGTAACGACATACCGGAAGGTTGGATGGGCCTCGACATAGGTCCGGATGCCATTTCTGCTTTTAAAAATGTCATTGCATCTTCAAAAACGATTGTATGGAATGGCCCAATGGGGGTTTTTGAATTTACCAACTTTGCAACCGGGACATTGGCAATTGCGCATGCTGTAGCCGATGCCACCAGCAATGGTGCCTTCTCATTAATTGGAGGAGGTGATTCTGTTTCTGCGATCAACAAAGCGGGATTAGAGGATGCAGTCAGTTATGTTTCTACCGGTGGCGGTGCCATGTTAGAAATGCTGGAAGGCAAGGTGTTACCTGGGGTAGCGGCAATCGAAGACAATTAATCCATTAGGTTTGGATCACGCCCGGATTGAATTTTTCAATTTGAGCGTGATCTGCCATGGTGATTCCCATAGAGATGAATTGCCTGGTAGCTCTTGGATCTATGATGGCATCAACCCACAACCTTGATGCTGCGTAATATGGAGTAGTCTGCTCATCATATTTATTTTTGATTTCATCGTAAAGTGCCAATTCAGCTTTGGGGTCAGGTGCGTGTCCTTTTGCTTTTAAAGCGCTGACCTGTATTTGCGTCAATACTTTGGCAGCCTGAGCTCCACCCATGACGGCAATTTTTGCAGTTGGCCAAGCCACTATCAATCGGGGATCATAGGCCTTGCCACACATGGCATAATTACCTGCCCCATAGGAGTTGCCAATTACTATTGAAAATTTGGGTACTGTACTATTGGCTACTGCATTGACCATTTTTGCCCCATCTTTTATAATACCCCCGTGTTCTGATTTTTTTCCTACCATAAATCCCGTCACATCATGGAGGAAGACCAGAGGAATTTTTTTCTGATTGCAATTTAAAATAAACCGACAGGCCTTGTCTGCAGAGTCGCTGTATATAACACCGCCCACCTGCATTTCACCTTTTCCGTTTTTGGTCACCAGTCGTTGGTTGGCAACAATTCCAACCGACCACCCATCCACTCTGGCATAGGCACAATAAATGGTTTTGCCGTAGTCTTCTTTATATTCCACAATGCTGTCGCGATCAACAATACAATTAACGATATCTTTCACATCGTAAGGCTTATTGCCAGCGGATGGAAAAATGCCGGTAAGATCTTTGGCGTCACGAATAGGGGGTAATGCTTTTATACGGTCAATCCCGGATTTGGGCTGGTGACCGATTTTGCCCATAATTTCTCTGATCTTATCAAGACAGGATTTATCATCTTTCATTCGATAATCGGTAACCCCACTGATTTCACAATGTGTTTTGGCTCCACCCAGGGTTTCCTGATCTACATCTTCACCTATGGCGGCTTTGACTAGGTAAGGACCAGCCAAAAAGATGGAGGCAGTGCCTTCAACGATCAGCGCTTCATCTGACATAATGGGCAGGTAGGCCCCACCGGCCACGCATGAGCCCATTACAGCAGCTATCTGCACAATTCCTTTACTGCTCATCACAGCGTTGTTTCGGAAGATTCTGCCAAAATGTTCTTTGTCTGGAAAAATCTCATCCTGCATGGGCAGGTAGACACCGGCACTGTCAACAAGGTAGATGATAGGAATGTGGTTTTCCATGGCTATTTCCTGGGCTCTTAAGTTCTTTTTACCAGCCATCGGAAACCATGCACCCGCCTTGACGGTGGCATCATTGGCCACTACCATGCAGATGCGGTTTTGAATATATCCCAGAACACAAACAACCCCTGCCGCAGGGCATCCTCCTTCATCAGCATACATTCCATAGGCTGCAAAGGCTCCCATTTCGAATTGCTGACTGTCTTTATCCAGTAGATAGGCAATTCTTTCTCTGGCCGTCATCTTGCCGGCTTCGTGTTGTTTGGCTATCCTTGACTTTCCTCCACCTTCATTAATGGCAGCCAACTTGTAATTAACCTGGGCTATCAACTGGCCCATAAAATCTTCATTCTGATTATAGGTCAGATCCTGCGACATATGGATGGATTGAGCTGAAAAAATTATTTACCGCTACACTGTTGAATGATGCGTTGAAGGTTTTCTACATAAGCCTGATCGTTGTCTTTGGTGGCATCTACCAACCCGGCTTGTGCATCAGCCAAGGCAACATCACATTTGCCCAATTTGGCAGCAATCTTAGCCCTTACGTAGTAAGTCCAGTATTTTTTATCCATTTCCACCAATTTACTTGCCCAGGCGTAAGCCTTGTTAAGGTCTTTATCATGCTCAAAATAATAGTTGGCAGCATCATAGTAAGTTTCTGATGTAACTTCTGCGGCAGCTGTTTTTTCATCAATTTCTTTAAGAATTCCTGCCTCTGCATCATGACTTAGACGTATTTTAATTTCGGTGTTTTCCCATTGCATGATCAAATGGGCAGATGCTGGGGTAAGGGTTACAAAAGAAAAGGTAAACTGTTCAACTGTGGCATTGGTTTTACCAGCTTCCACATCAAATCTCATCAGATCTTCTTCTGCTTTATAATTATAGGTTCCCCATTGATTGGCATTCTTAGACAAAACCACTGTCCATTTTTTTTCACCAGGTATTGTCACCAGACCATAAGTTCCTGCTTTTATCGATTTACCTTCAACGGCCATGTCGTGACTTAGGGTAAGATTGGGAATTTTGTTTGCGCCTGTTCTCCAAACCTGTCCATAAGGTATCAATTTGCTTCCTACCATTTGCCTTCCCTTGAGCATGGGTCTGCTATAATCTACTGTTACCTTAGACAGACCAATTACCTGAGTCACAGTGGCAGAAGGACTGGCGGCAGGCGTATTGATTTGAGCTGAAACATGGGTTAGCGTGATCAGGAGGGCGAATACTGTTAATATTGGAAAAAATTTCATCTTCTTTTTTTTATTCAAAGATAACGATTATTGCCACAAAAGGTATAAATACCCTCAGACTTTGGTGTCAGTAAGGGCTAAGTTTTCACCTGGCAGATTGTTCGGCTAAAAAAATAGCCTTACCTTTGCGCCAAATTATTAGCTATGGTAAGCGTAAGCTCAGAAATAGGGAAACTCAAAAAAGTTATTGTCCACAGACCTGATAGGGGTATTTCCCGCATCACTCCCAAAAGGGCTACTGAGCTGCTTTTCGACGATATTGTCTATGTGCCTCAAATGATGGACGAGCACGATACTTTTACAGATGTATTGGATGAATTTGTGGGTCAGGACAATGTTCACGAAGCTGAAAAGCTCATTTTGGAAGCGCTAAATGCAGATGCTGACAAGCGGGAAGAACTGATCAACAGGGCAGTACATTATGAAGAACTGCCCAACTCCGATGCCCTGGCCTTAAAAGCAATGGACAATGAAACCCTTACCCAGGTTTTGGTAACGGGCTATTTGCAGGAAGATGACCATATTTATTTTGACCCGATTCCCAATTTCATTTTTACCAGGGATATCGCTGTAGCTGTGAATGATCACGTTATTATTACCAAAGCGGCAAAAACAGCCCGCTTTAGAGAAAACCTGCTCACCCGATTCATTTTTGCGGCCCATCCTTTGTTTAAAGAAACGAATTCAGAGTCAAAAGTGATCAACCTCAACGACCTCAATGCTTTTCCACCTTCCCGGATGGGACAATCGGTCAGCATGGAAGGGGGTGATGTAATGATATTAAATGAAGGCTACCTGCTCATTGGATGCAGCGAAAGAACTACAGAACATGCCATTCATTCATTAAAAGAAGTGCTTTTTGACCGTGGGGTGATTGAAAATGTAGTACAGATCAACATCCCTGATGACAGGTCATACATGCACATTGATACCCTGTTTACCCGAATCAATAAAAATGATACCGTTTGTTTTAAGCCCATCGTTTTTGACGGCAACAGCAGTAATGTGAGGGTTTATAGAAAAGATGGAAGTACAGCAGGTTATGACAGTGTTAAAAACTTTTTATGGTCTGAGATCAATCCCGATATGCGGTTTATTTTTGCCGGAAACGGTGTCAGTCCCTATCAGGAGAGAGAGCAATGGACCGATGGATGTAACCTGGTAGCAGTAAAACCAGGGGTAGCCATTACCTATGACAGAAATCCAAGGACAGAAGTAGCCTTTAAAAATGCAGGTTACAATGTTATTACAGCGTATGACTTCCTTGAAAAAGTAGAAGATGGCGCCATCAACATACATCAGCTGGAGAATACCATCATCACCATACCCAGCAATGAGTTGTCCAGGGCTAGGGGAGGGTCACACTGTATGACCTGTCCTATCATCAGAGAATTGCCATAAAAGAGAAGATTAGAATTGGGGAACTAAATGATGCTTCCCAATGTTATTGAATTGTTTTTAATACTATTGGGGTTGACTGGTATCGACAGGGAATGCCAATGGTAAGTAAGCATGTCGGAGCAGGATTGCTCACTCCGTAACAAATGGTGATCGAACAACAACTGGCGAATCTAACTTCGCATTGGCTGCGTAATCTAGGATTATAAAGCCTTTAAGCCCCCAGCTTGACGCCTGATACATAGCTGGCTGCTTTCAACTCTTCAGGATAGGTAGGTCAAATGCCTCTATGACACTCCGAAGATCCAGAGGATCGGCAATTGCGACGCTGCCTGTATGCTGAGCGAAAGCCTAAACACTGAGTACAGGATAAACATGTAGAAAGCTTATGATTGTTTCATCTGGACGGGAGTTCGAATCTCCCCAGCTCCACAAAGTAAAAGCCGCAATTTGCGGCTTTTTTTATTTCATTTGGTTAATGATCTTACAATCCACGCATCATTTTGGCGTGAATAGAGGTTACACGCTGTTTTAAACCTTAAAATTTGTCCTTTTTTAAGGCTTACTATCTAATTGATGCTCAATACTTCAGGAATAATGGAAAATTTCTTTCACAAAATTTGAAATTCGGATAGGGGTATACCCTAGGTGCGTTTGTCAAAAAGGTACTTACACACACTTACACAATATTATAAAATGTTAATAACTGCTCATTTTCTGACTGAGTTTCAGAGCCTGCGATTTTTTAATGCCCTTAGCGATGAAGAAAAAATGTACTTAATGGCTAATTCGAGGGTAATTTCAGACCATGGAAAGTCTAACTTGATTTACGCAAAAGATACACCCTGCAATTATGTTTATTTTGTAGTTGAAGGATCAGTAAAAGTTTCAAACCCGGAAGAAGAAAGAGAGCACATCTCAATGATTTTACACAAAGGGAATATTTTTGGTGAATGTTGCCTTTACGGACAGGAAAAGACCCAATTCAATGCTTTTACCATTGAAGAAAAAACAAGGGTAATTTCCATCAACGTTGAATGTTTTAAAAGTCTGATGAGAAATAATTTTGAATTCAACCTGAAAGTTATTGAAATGATAGGGGAGAAGATCAAAAAAAGCGAGGAAAGACTACACAATTTTGCTACCAAAGATGCAAGACAACGAATTGTAGAATTTCTGAAAGAAAATGTTGAAAACAATGGCCGAAAAGTTGGCCTGGAAATGTTGATCAAACATGGGCTTACCCAACAAGACATTGCCAATTTTACAGGAACTTCACGACAAACTGTTACTACAGTGCTGAATGACCTTAAAAGCAAAAATAAAATACACCTTAGGCGCAAGAGCATCCTGATAAGAGATCTCGCCGCCCTGGTTTAAGATTTTTTTCATCATTAGTTTATAAGTTTATTAAAAAAAAGATGCATTGAAAGTAATGCATCTTTTTTCATTTATGGAAGACCGTAACGCAGCCTCATATCTTTAGACCTCAAATACGACCTTCTTTTATTCCATTTCTACCATATCCAGAATCATTAATGACTTTTCTACGTCATAATTCATCACCTTCAACCTGATTTTCATGGTAGTTAGCGCACTGGGGTCAATCAATACCCCTTCATCATTTTCCAAGATGGCATTGATGCCGTTTTCGGATAACTTGGCAAGCGCCAGATTCGCTTCAAAAGAATCGTGAAATGTTTTAATTACGGTCGTTTCCATGGTATTTATTTTTCACTAAATATAAGTAAAAAATGCAATATTTGCAAGGTCTAAACCTCATTGCAATGGATGATTTTGGTCATTACATACCTGTATCTTGCGATTTATACGATTTACTTACGCATTACGCCAGTAATAAGTCAAAGGTAGATATTCAAACTAAGGCCCTGAATGGATCACAAATGTACTCCGGCATAATTTCAGATGTGTTTACAAAAAATAAAGAAGAGTTTTGCGTTATAGAAGGTAATGAACTTAGACTGGATTTTATCATTTCGGTTTTACCAACAACACAGACATCGTGAAGTTAATTTTTTTCTTTAGTACTTTATTAGCAGCCATTTTAATAAATGTTTCGGCGAATGGCCAAGCCCTTCAGTTAAAGGAGTCGTATGTTGTTTTAGGAAATGACACAGTAATTGTCCAGAAATATGATTCACCCTTAGGAGCCAACGGCTATTGTTTGATACATGTGCATGAAAATGAAACAGCTTCATTGGAGGCGGGCTTTAGAATGTTGTTGAAATACGGAGGGAGCCTGGTCACGCTTAGGCATTCTCTACCGGGGCTGGTTAACAGAAATATTCAGTTTACCATCCAAAAAGATTTGTTTGAATTTGATCCCAATAGAATATTTTCTAAGGATACATCCATTTTAAATAAAACGCTTTCATCAAAGTCAAACACTCCGGCCATTCGGGATTCTGCTTTAAAAGTTGTACAAAACGTCGCAGATGTCATTCTAAAAGAGATTGAACCATTCCCCAATTGGGTAGCGCTCCACAACAACAAAAACACACCCGCCAAATGGGCAGTGTCGGGCAGGGAAGTTGAGTTTGAAGCCGAATCGTATAGCCTTGTCTCTTATGTTAAAAAATTTGATGAAGCCTCTGAATCATCGCTTTCTGCCAGTGATATATACATCAATCCTGTTATTAACAACAGTGAATTTTTTATTGTAACCTCCCTTATGGACTTTGATGCTATCCAGAAAAAAAGATTCAATGTGGTACTTCAAAATGAAAATCCGGTCGACGATGGTTCTCTGTCTGTTTATGCCTTTAGCAAGGGCAAAAGATACATCAATTCAGAGGCAAAACATGGCAAGGTAGATGAACAATTTGGCATGCTGGAGCTCCTGCACCAGGTACTCACCGAAAATAAATTTTAATTTTTAAACAGGGTCAGGGAAATTACTTAAAAATTGCACTTCACCTGTATTGAAATCAACCTTGGCCAATAAACTGACCGGGCCGTTGGTCATCAGTAAATAAGGGCAAAGCAGCTGAGAATTGTAATTGGCCATCTGGATGGCAGTGTGGGTGCTTATGGTGACATCAAATGCCTTACATTCAGCCAGCAGCCAGGGCCTTCCATTTTTGTCATAGACAACCAGATCAAACCTTTTTCTTTGTCCGTTGATCGTCATGCCCCTTTCTACCGCCATCCGGGAATAGGGTATTTGATAAACCCCAACTAAGTATTGGATCAATAGCTGGCGAACCATTTCTTCTGGCTGCCAGGCAACAAATTTTTTTCTAACCGGGTCATAAACCTGATGTTGGCCATCCAGTGTGCGTTGTCTGATCTCAGTCAATTTTTCTTCCAACTTAATGGGTAGGTATACGGGTGTAGGTGCTGACATCAAGGCAGAATAACGTTGTTGAGCATCCTGGCAATTTCATTCCGCTCTTTTTGCATTTGCATCAGCACCCGAAGTTCCAGCCTTTTTTCATCTTCGTCCATTTCATTCTGGGCAGATAGATTTTTCTGGGTATCTTCTATGATTTTACCAATCTTTTTAAGCTTAAACCGCATTATAGCCTGATAAGCATCTCTTGGATAATTTTCTTCAGGTACCTTCTGGGTTTGCAAAAAAATGTTTTTTTCTTCCCAGTTGGCTAGGGTATAGGGGGTAGATAAAAAGTCGACCGATAATATGGCAATTTCGCTATTTGGGTGGTGGATAAAATCCTGCGGACTCAGTTTTTCTCCATTTTTTATTTTATGAATGGCAAAAGAAAAAACCTGCTGGTAAACGGCGTTTTCAAAACTTGTCAAACTGTCTTCAATATTGGTCACCAGGTACTCTCCTACAGTTGATGTTTCATTTTCCCCGTATAATTTATCACAACCACATATCATTATCCGGGCCAGGTCTCTCTCCTGAAATTCATCGCCCGTGATGCGTGGTGCCACCGGGATGACAGGCAGGTTAAAGTCATTCCGCTCGTCGGAACTGAAATCAACGTTGGAAGCAGCTTCTCTGTTGGCTCTTAAGCGGTCTCTGTTTTCCTGGATCCTCCTCGTTTTCAGATTTTGGTCCATTACTTTGGCAACTTCTGCAATGAGAATTTGCTCATCCATCTTCATCAGGGTGCTGCAAAGATTCACATAGGTAAACCTTTTCATGTGGTCGGCAACCTTGGCAATGGATTGTATGATTTCCTTAAATACTTCTACCCGTTTAATAGGATCATTGCCTGCAAACTGTAACAAATGATCGGCTTTGAAAAGGATAAAATCTTTTTCATTTTCTTTTAAATATTCAGTAAACTTTTCAGTGCCACTCTTTTTAAAAAACGAATCCGGGTCTTCTTTATCGGGCAATAAAACCAGCCTGATATTCATGTCTTCTTCCAGAATGATGTCAAGCCCCCTTAAGGCAGCATTGATACCGGCAGGGTCACCATCGTAAATCAGTTTGATGTTCTGTGTAAATCGTTTGATCAATCTGACCTGCTCTTTGTTGAGCGCTGTACCTGAGGAGGCAACTACATTGCGAATACCACCCTGATGCAACGTAATAACATCGGTATAACCTTCTACCAAAATGCACTCATCTTCTTTTCGAATGGCGGATTTAGCCTGGTAGATGCCATACAGAATTTTATGCTTCACATAAATTTCTGATTCCGGAGAGTTGATATACTTAGGCTGGGTCTTGTCACTGGTCATGATCCTGCCCGCCAGGGCCACCACCTTGCCACTCAGGTTGTGGACTGAAAACATAACCCTGGTTCTAAAAAAGTCATAATCGTTGCGGGTTGTAAGTCCCAGTAACTTTAAATGTTCTTCTTTGAACTGTTTTTTAAGTGCCGCTTTGGTAAACCCATCTTTGGTATTGGGAGCATAACCCAGTCCAAATTCCCGAATGGTGCTTTCCAGATAGCCGCGTTCTTTAAAATAACTCAGACCAATTGATTTGCCCTCATCTGTGTTGAATAACTGATCCTGGTAATATTGGCGTGCAAAATCGTTCAAAATGTAAAGTGAATCTGATAGCTCCCTTGCGTCTTTGTCTTCCTGGGTCTGCTGCGTTTCTACCAGTTCAATCCTATATTTATTGGCCAGATAACGAATGGCCTCTGTATAACTAAGTGATTCGTGCTCCATTATAAAATTGAGCGCAGACCCTCCTTTGCCACATCCAAAACACTTAAAAATGCCTTTTGATGGTGATACCGCAAAGGAAGGCGTTTTTTCATCGTGAAATGGGCAGAGTCCGGTATAATTTGATCCCTTCCTTTTTAGATTGACAAAGTCTTCTATGACTTCTTCAATCTTAACGGTGGTCATTACCTCTTCTATCGATTTAGGAGATATCATGGTACAAAGATATTGCAAAATACGTTGAATAAACGCCAAACCGCAAATTGTTGGTCTTGGATAAATATTTGGTTTGCTGTACTAAAAGACCAGTTACTCCAAATAATATTTTGATTTTAATTAATTTTACTGCCATATTTAATTTGGTATGCACAAAATGGATCATAATTATAAAAAAATTGGCTTTTTGACCTGCAGTCGTTTTCCTGATTTGTATGGACAGGATCAACAACTTTTGGAGGTGTTTAAAAGCAGAGGGTATGCAGCCTTCCCCATTGTCTGGGATTATCCAAACTTTCATCCGGAAGAATGGCAGTGTCTGATTTTTAGGAACACCTGGGACTATTTTGAAAAGAAAGGGGCTTTTTTAGATTTTATGAAACGTATGGCTGAACGCAACGTTTTGACCTTCAACCCGCTTTCGGTCATCCAAAAAAACCTGCATAAGTTTTATCTCCGGGAATTGGAAGAAGCAGGGGTGCAAATAGTACCCACCCTCTTTGTTCCTGCAGGGAGAACGGCTGATTTGGTACCGCTGATTCCCCAAAGTTGGAATAAAGTGGTGGTTAAACCTGCCTTTTCTGCCGGTGCTTATGAAACGAGGACCTATGATTCTGATGCATTTGTTCAGATAAACGATGACTACAAGGAACTTTTAAAAAGGGAGGACCTCCTTGTCCAGCAATTTATGGAAGAAATTTTGTCTCAGGGAGAAGTCTCCTTTGTGTATTTTGATAAAAAATTTTCACACAGTGTTCAAAAGTTGCCCAAAGAAGGAGATTTTAGAGTGCAGTCTCTTTTTGGGGGTACCTACCATCCCTATGAAGCAAGCCCTGCCATCCTTGAAAAAGCGCAGTCTATTGTGGATAGCTTTCAGGAACCTCTTTTATATGCAAGGGTGGACGGCATCGTGATTGATAACGATTTTTATTTGATGGAAGTCGAGCTGACCGAACCAGACTTGTATTTTGAATTGGGTGAAAATAGTCTCTTAAAGTTTGTAGATGCCTATCAGAAAAGCGAGATAATTTAGTGATAATAAAAAACCACTTCTGTAGCTCCTCCCTGGTTGATCAACATTTTCCACTGAACTTCTGAGTAACTGTCCAACATCTGATGGACCAGGTTTCGAAGTACACCTTCGCCTTTTCCATGAATGATGATGATGTTGGCTACTTTTTTATCAATGGCTGTTTCAATGTGTTTCCTGCATCTCTTCAGCTGCCAATCGAGCACCTGATCTGAAGTTATGGCCCTGGAAGTTGTCTCATCAAAATGCAAATCCACTTCTTTGGAGAATAATTTTGCCGCAGCAGGCTTGGCTTTGGGCACATGGCTTTGGTTTAGCCATAAGTCTATTGGGTTTTCTTCAGCATCCTCTTTTTCAAGTTCAAGATTGTGGGCCTCAGTTACCATGATATGACCATCTATCGATATTCGGGCTTTTCCATCAGCAGTAATTCCTTCAAAACGACCGCTTTGCCCATTTTTGATGAGTCTGATTCGTTCGCCAATCCAAAGTTCGTCCAGATTTAAAGCACTCATGCTTGTGGTTATTTTCTAAATTTGTCCAAAAATAAGCTATGGCAATCACCATTGCAGAAAATGAAAACATATTATTGAGAACCTGGTTGCCGGAAGACGCTCTTTTTTTTTATCAACTCAATGCAGATCCAGATGTGATGCGCTACACGGGTGACCCTGCTTTTGAGTCTGTTGAAGACGCCTTAAACTTTATCACTGCTTATCGGGATTTTGAACTTCATGGCTGTGGACGGTGGATCATCATCCATAAAACCAGTGGTGAGGCCATAGGGTGGTGTGGGATCAAATTCCATCCTGATGAGAAAGAATATGATCTTGGGTTCAGGCTTTTAAAGAAAAATTGGAACCAGGGATGGGCGAGCGAAGCCGCCAGGCTGTGTATGAAGTATGCCAGTGAAGTCATGGGCTTAAGAGTGCTTACGGCAAAGGCCGTTGATAAGAACCTGGCCTCAATCAGGGTGTTGGAAAAATGTGGATTTATATATTTAACCACCAAGCCGGAAAGTGGATTCAATTGGTGTCATTTTGTCAAAACATTTTAAGACAGGAGGGGTTACAATCATATGAAAAAAATTGTGGTAGGAATTGGAGGCAGCAGTGGTGCCATTTATGCAAAAAGACTCTTAGATAAACTTGCCCTTCAAAAAGATCTGGAACTGGCTGTTGTAATGTCTACCAATGCCAGGATCAATTGGCAGCTTGAACTGGGCGATCTAAATCTTGAAGCGTATCCGGCTAATATCTACGATGCTAAAGATTTTTTTGCACCCTTTGCTTCCGGGTCTTCCCGCTTTGAAGCCATGGTAATTTGTCCTTGTTCAATGGGGCTGCTGGGGCGGATCGCCAACGGAATTTCTGATGATTTAATTACAAGGGCAGCTGATGTAATGCTTAAAGAAAGGAGAAAGTTGATTGTGGTACCGCGTGAAACTCCCTTTAACCTTATACATTTGCGCAATATGACCCAACTCACAGAAGCGGGTGCCATCATTTGTCCGGCAGTACCTTCTTTTTACAGCAAACCCCAGACTATAGAACAGCTTGTAGATACCGTAGTAGACAGAATCATTGACCTTATTGGGTTAGACGTTGTAACCTATAGGTGGGGAAATGACAAATGATACCAGACTTGTTGAGCTGTGGGAAGCGGTAGAAGCAGAGCGAGCAGAAGAGGAGGCATTTTATGCCGGCTTCATGGAAGCAAAAACGCTAAAAGAAAAAGCAGAAACAGGTTATGCCTGGTATCCCATTCAGTTTTTAGCTAGCCAACATACCATCAATGATTATCTTGAGGTAAAGATTGAAAGAACGGGTGAAATTTCAGGTAGTGGCAAGTTCAGAGAAGGGAGTGGGGTACAACTGATTTTAGTCAGATCGGGTGAAAAAGAAACATTGCGCGGTACCATTTCGAAGTTGACCAAAAAACAAATGTGGTTGCTGTGTAAATCGGATGACATCGATGATCTTGATCTTCCATTATCCTCGGTCAATGCAGTAGAATTGATCTATGACGAAAGGCCCTATCTTATCATGAAAGAGGCATTAACACAGGTAATGTCAAATCAAAAGGAAGATATTGCAAAACTGAAAAAGGTTATTTACGACAAGGATGCCCGGCATAGAGTAGATGATTACCAATTACAGCTCTTGCATGAAACATTAAATGAAGGACAAAGAGCCGCTATAGCCTATGCAATGGGCAGTGCCACCATCGGAGTAATTCATGGTCCACCCGGCACCGGTAAAACCACCACTTTGATAGGCTTGATTCAGGAGGTACTTAGCCATGAGGCTCGTGTTTTGGTTTGTGCTTCTTCCAACCATGCCGTTGATTTGCTGGCTATAAAATGCCTTGATGCCGGAATCAGTACACTCAGACTTGGCAATGTTAGCAGGATCAGTGAAAAGGTAATGGAGGCCAGTTTGAATGAAAAGGTGCGGAATAATAAAAATTGGCCCCAGATCAAAAAGTGGCGTATCGAAGCAGATGAAATCCGTAAAAAAGCGGCGAAATTTAAAAGGGCCTTTGGCAAAGAAGAAAGGGAACAACGACGACAGTTATTTCAGGAAGCCAAACAAACGCTCAGATATGCTGAATCTATTGAGTCGGACCTGATACACCAGGAATTAACCTCGGCCAGGGTCATTGTAACAACACTCATTTCCTCTTCTTCCAGCTACCTCGATAGATTAAATTTTGACACCCTGATCATAGACGAAGCAAGCCAGGCAACCGAACCCGAGTGTTGGGTAGCTATGCAGCGCGCAAAAAGGGTAATCCTTGCAGGTGACCACAAACAACTGCCACCAACGGTAAAATCAGAAATTGCGCAGTCTAAAGGTCTGTCAACTACCTTGCTTGATGTTTTGATTCCCAGACTTTCTCAGCTGGGATATTTATCCATGCAATACCGCATGAACCTGGAAGTGCTTGCCTTTCCCAATCTGCATTTTTATGACAATACCCTGATGGCCTATCCAATGATTGCTCATCGTAAGCTCGATGATCAATTACCCGGGGTTATTTTTATTGATACAGCGGGTACCGGCTTTGAAGAGTGCAGGGATGAAACCACCCGATCCATCTATAATCCGGGTGAGGTTGATATCGTCATCAAACACATCATGCAGAGAAATGAATTGTTGAAAGACAAAGAACTGGCCATCATCAGCCCTTATGCAGAACAAGTGCGATTTATTCATGAGTTCATTAAATCCAATGATATTGAGATTCCCGGAGAATGGGAGTGCGATACAATTGATGGCTTTCAGGGACAGGAAAAAGATGTTGTTTACATCAGTCTGGTGCGGTCGAATGAAAACAATGAACTCGGCTTTATTTCAGATATGAGACGACTTAATGTAGCCCTCACCCGCGCCAGAATGCAGACCATTATAATAGGAGACAGCATTACACTTTCAAAACATCCTGTCTATGCAGATCTCATCCGACACATTGAAAAAAATGAAGGATATTCATCTGCCTGGGAGTGGATCCACTTCGATGTTTAATTGCCGGCAATAGTTTTATTTTTGAATTTCAATGGTGCCATCGTAAAAAGTTAGGCTCATCTCTTTTCCCTTATCCAGATCGGTACTCCGACCAATGTATTGGTCTTGTTGTCGTACCATTACAAAGCCTCTCTTTAGGATGTGGGAAGGGTCGCTGAGGTGGAGTGCGGTGCCAATGGATGTCAATTCTTTTTGGTGATTTTTGAGACTGTTGTCTATGGCCTGAATAAGGT
Source organism: uncultured Bacteroidota bacterium (assembly GCA_937872515.1). GTDB lineage: Bacteria > Bacteroidota > Bacteroidia > Chitinophagales > Saprospiraceae > JADKBO01. The sequence continues at coordinate 9,413 of CALMSX010000074.1, read as the reverse complement.
CATTCCAGCTTGTATCAAGTTGATGGCTAGCAAACCGGATGACTTCGCGAGGTCGGGTTTGGATTTGGAAAATATAGTTTTCAAGTTGCAATGCGGCTTGCTGCAATCTATATCCGGCCAAAAGTTTTGTTTGGTGGTGCAATTCATCCAGCTGTGATTCAAAATGCAGCGCTTGCTCAACAATATAATCTGCTACGGCGGTAGGTGTTTTAAGGGAAAGGTGGGCCATGAGGTCCGCTATGGAGAGGTCTATTTCATGGCCAATTCCTGTTAAGACAGGTATGGGCATGGTGGCAATGGCGTAACCAATGTTGTAGTTGTCAAAATAGGCCAGGTCTAGTTTTGAACCTCCTCCCCGAATAATGACAACGGCATCAAAATTTTGTTTTTGCTGCTTTATTTCCTGCAACTGACTTACTACTTCTTTTTCTGTATTTTGGCCTTGCATGGCTGCAGGAAAGAGGGTAGGGTTAAAATGGTATCCGTACTTATTTTCTTCGAGGTGGGCCGTAAAATCTTTAAATCCCGCAGCGGTATCGGAGGAGATAACCGCAATTCTCTGAATTACCCTCGGCATAGAAACGTTTTTATTCATTTCTGTCACGCCTGCCGTTTTTAACCGCTCCAGAATTTTCTGTCTGGATATCTCCATCTGTCCCAGGGTATAGGCTGGATCAATGTCTTCAATGATTAGTTTTAAACCATATCTTTCATTGAATTCTACATTGACTTTGATCTTTATCTGGGTGCCTTCCTGCAACAATGAATTGAGTAAGTCGCCCAGCTTTGCCTTTAAAAACAAATAACTTTTGTACCAGATGGCGGCCTGACTCTGCGCAATGACTTCTTCCTTGTCATTTTGTTGCACCAGATCGAGATAGTAGTTGCCTCGGGCATTTTTTATTTGGGCAATTTCACAGGATATCCAAACCGGCTCTGGAAAATTAAGAGCGATGACCCTCTTCAGGTATTCATTGAGGTCAAACAGGGTAAAAGTTTCATTTTGTGCCATGACCGGTAAAATAAGGGTGAAAAAAAAGGGAAGTCAAATTGACCTCCCCCATAGTTTATTATTGAACATATCCAATTACACAATCATCTTGCGGACAAGATCTGCCGCTTCCTGCAATTGAATGGCAGAATGTACTTCCAGACCGCTTTCATCAATGAGTTTTTTGGCCAATTCCGCATTGGTGCCCTGCAATCTCACAATAATAGGCACCTGGATATTGCCCATGTTTTTATAGGCATCTACAATACCTTGAGCAACCCGGTCGCAACGCACAATACCACCAAAAATATTGATGAGGATGGCTTTGACATTTGGGTCTCTTAAAATAATGCGAAAAGCTTGTTCCACCCTGGCTGCATCGGCTGTACCCCCTACGTCGAGGAAGTTGGCAGGAGAACCACCTGAAAGTTTAATAATATCCATGGTAGCCATAGCTAGTCCGGCTCCATTGACCATACAACCAACGTTTCCGTCGAGGTTAACAAAATTTAAACCATAACTTTTGGCCTCAACTTCTGTGGGGTCTTCTTCTGTGGTATCTCTCATGGCTGCCAGATCAGCGTGCCTATACAAAGCGTTGTCATCCAGACTCACCTTGCAATCCACGGCTATGATTCTGTCGTCAGCTGTTTTTAAACAAGGATTCACTTCAAAAAGAGAAGCATCACTTTGAACAAATGCATTGTAAAGATTAGTGATAAACTGAGTCATTTCCTTTACTGCCTTGCCCTCAAGTCCCAGATTGTAAGCTACCTTTCTGGCTTCAAATCCCTGAATGCCTACAAGGGGGTCGATGTATTCCTTGTGCACAAGATGAGGAGTCTGTTCTGCCACCTCTTCTATGTTCATACCACCTTCTGTACTGTAGACGATTACATTTCTTTTCTTTTCTCTGTCCATAAGAATGGAAACGTAGTATTCTTTGCAGGCATTAAAATCAGGTGCATAAGAATCTTCTGCAATCAAAACCTTGCTCACCAACTTACCCGGACCTTCGAGGCCGCCCGGAGTCTGTGGGGTTTTTAGCATCATGCCCAGAATGTTGCCTGAAAATTGTTTCAGCTCATCCAGGTTTTTTGCAAGTTTAACGCCTCCCCCTTTTCCACGGCCGCCGGCATGGATTTGGGCTTTTACGACTGCAAACTCGGTACCTGTTTCAGATTTAAGGGCTTCGTAGGCAGCAACTGCTTCATCTACCGTAGTAGCTACTTTTCCTCTTTGAACGGCAACACCAAATCTTGTGAGCAGTTCTTTTCCCTGGTATTCATGTAAGTTCATAAAGTTGTCTTCCTTTTGTTTGTTTTTTATTCAATGATCAGTTTTTTAGAGACCACTCCATCATTTCCGGAAATGGTTACTAAGTACATACCTGCAGCCAGATCTGCTGTTGGCAACAGAATGTTATTTTCTCCGGCAACCACTTCTTGCTGTCGCTGCAATACGGATTTGCCGGTGGCATCAATCAGTTCTATTTTATAAGCATTGTTTGAGCTTACTGTTAAGTTGATAAAAAGAGATTGTCCTTTTTTAACCGGATTAGGAAATACTTTGATGTTCTGAGCCAAAGTCTCATCATCTGTATCTGTCATCAGGTTGCCGGTCCTAAAGTTGGTTTGAGGGCTGGTAGTACCCGTAAATCCATCATGAAATGCCCTGACAGACCATACATATAATTTGTTGGGTAAAAGGTCAAGAACTTCTTTGCTGTTACCGGTTACAAAGTAATAATAATATTCATTTGAGTTTTTAATCTCCAAAAGATAATAAGAGGCACCCTGATCAACCCATTCAAAATATACATTGTTGTAAACATCCACCTTGGTTCCAGCCTTTGGTAGTGTGATTACACTGGTTGCAGGTAACGTGTCTGTAACAGGAACATACGAAGAACGTATGTAAGAACGAAGCGAATTGTTGAAGTTGGTTCGCATTCTGGTTTCCTGGTTTTCAGTAAACTGGTAAGAAGGACATTCAGAAAAATAAGACATTTGGTTGTCCTTCATGGTCTTGATGGTATCCAGATTTTTGTCGAGGATAATCTTGCCAAAAACACAGTTGTTGATGGTAATGCCAAAATTATAATCAGGTGGCGTATCACACAGTTGGTCTGCAGCTGTATTGCAATTGCTTTTGTCCATTTTTTCAACCTGAATGTTGGTGCCGGGTGCAAATGTCAGCACACAAGGGTTGCCATGCTCATTTTCATCGTAAGGGCTAGATTCCCATCCGTAAAAAGTATGTCGCAAGTTGAAAAAATGTCCGATTTCGTGGCTAAGTGTATTGGACAATTTTACTGCTTCTCCCGCCATCATAACTACAAAGTCATTGGAAGGACTATAGTAACCCAGTACGATGCCTATACCTGCCTGGCTGTCACCAATGTTGTTGACCACAAATACATTCACCGCTTTTGGATCTTTTTTGGTAGACAAAAAATCCTCATTATCACGAGGCGTATTATAGGCAGCTGTGCTGTTGATGTGGTTGAAGTTGTAATTGTCCTTCAGGTAGAAGGTAAAATTGTGTTTTGCATAATCTGCATTCAGCTTATCCAGTTGATTCAGGATAGTAGAATAGCCAACGCGTCCTTTTCCATTGTCATCAGCAACTAAGTGAAATTTAACGGGAATATAGATTTTATCTCCCCTGTTGGCTAGAAATTGTCCACCTTCTCCTGCATGACTAAACATTTCAGTCATTTCATGCTGGTCTGAGGTGCTCATACCACATATTGAGTGTTGGGACCAACCATAAGCTGACACAAAAAGCAGCAAGGTCAAAGAGAAAATTTTTCTGATCATTTGTTTTTATTAATTGAAGAGTTCGCAAATATACGTCTAAATAGCTTTTATGTACCACGTAAAAGCCGACAATTCGGGTCAATTATGCGGTTACAAGCACAGTTTTTACGGAATCGGTTAAAATTAATTGAATAACGGGTGTTTGTAATGCAATTTTCGTCTTTTATTAGCGGTTTTTTCGGAATAAAAGTTGTATAAAAGCAAAACAGACCAAAGAATTAAATAGTTCCTTAAAATGGGAGTTTAGGTACGCATTATGAAATGTTTGAAAGCATAAAAAAAGATGAAAATGGTCATAGATATTAGAAAATGAAATGATTAGCTTTGCAAACATATTTATAACAAGAAAAGCATAGATAAATGAGTAAAGTTACCGTCATTGGAGCAGGAAACGTAGGTGCCACGGTTGCCGATGTATTGGCGCACAAAGATTTTGTAAAGGAGGTTGTTTTGGTCGATATCAGAGGTGACTTTGCCAAGGGCAAGGCCTTGGATATTTGGCAACAGGCTCCGATAGGAAACTACAGTACGCGGTTGAAAGGAACCGATAATTATAAAGATACAAAGGGATCAGATGTGGTGGTAATCACAGCAGGTATTCCCCGCAAGCCGGGCATGAGCCGTGATGACCTCATTTCAACCAATGCCGGCATTGTGGTGTCTTGTGTTAAGAACATCCTTAAATACAGTAAAAATCCTATTATTATTGTGGTTTCTAATCCTTTGGATGTCATGACCCATGCTGCATGGAAGGCTTCCGGCTTACCATCCAACAGGGTATTTGGAATGGCAGGAATTTTGGATACCGCCCGCTACCGTGCTTTTTTAGCTGAAGCGCTCAATACCTCACCCAAAGAAATCCAGGCCATTCTGATGGGAGGTCATGGTGATACCATGGTACCCCTTCCTCGTTATACCACGGTTTCCGGTATTCCAGTTACTGAATTAATTGACAAGGATAGTTTGAATGCCATTGTTGAGAGAACAAAAACAGGTGGTGGAGAATTGGTTCAATTGATGGGTACTTCTGCATGGTATGCACCAGGAGCTGCTGCTGCCCAAATGGTAGAGGCCATTTTAAAAGATGAAAACAGGATTTTCCCGGTTTGTGCTAAACTAACTGGTCAATACGGAATTAATGACCTTTATTTGGGTGCCCCCGTTAAATTGGGAAGGAATGGAATTGAAGAAATCATAGAGTTGCAATTAAATGGCTCAGAAAAAAAGATGCTTCAGAAATCAGCCAAAGCGGTAGAAGAAGTCATCAATGTTTTTGAAAAAATGAAATTGGCATAAACCTTTAGATGAATATAACGTTTCCCTTAAAAAGTCATTGATATGCCGTTGGCGGAAACGATGAAGAAAATGAAGACATCAGATGGTTCTGATGTCTTCACTATTTCTGAAAATAACCTTGTGTTTTTAGTTTTTCTAAGACATTTTGGCTGTGTATTCTGTAGAGAATCTCTGATCGATTTGTCGAAAAAGATAGAAACTTTCAGGGAAATGGGTATCATTCCTGTTTTTGTTCACATGACAGATAATGAAACCGCTATTTCTTATTTCCAACAATACCATTGGGAAAAAGTCATTCACGTTTCCGATCCTGAAACTTCATTCTACCATGCTTTTGGATTGGTGAAAGGCCGGTTCAATCAACTTTTTGGTCTCAAAACCCTGGTTAGGGGATTTGAAGTAGCCGCAACCAAAGGCGTTTTTCCCACTTTGACCACCATTGGTGATGGCTTTCAAATGCCAGGTATTTTTTTAATCAAACAAGGAAAGGTACTTGAATCCTTTATCCATGCCCACGCTTCTGACAAACCAGATTACGACAGCCTGATAAGGTGTTGTTCCTATTAATAGAAACTCCTAAATAAAATAAGAATATGAAGCCTAATTTATTCTCCGATCACAAGGCTCATCCGTGGCATGGAGTTTCTCCAGGCGATTCGCTGCCAAATGAGGTCGTTGCTTTTATCGAAATCAGTTCGACCGATACCGTTAAATACGAAATCGACAAACCCAGCGGTTATTTACGGATTGACAGACCACAGAAGTACAGCAATGTGGTGCCTGCGCTTTATGGCTTCATTCCCCGAACCTACTGTGGTACCCAAATAGCAGGATTGTGCATGGAAGCCACAGGTATTGGCAACATAAAAGGAGATGGCGACCCCCTCGACATACTTGTGCTGACTGAAAAAGTAATTCCAAGGGGCGATATTTTGGTGGATGCTATTCCCATAGGAGGATTAAGACTCCTTGACAAAGATGAAGCAGACGACAAAATAATTGCCGTCTTGAAGGGCGATCAGTTGTATGGTCATTTTACCGATATCCACCAATTGCCTGAGGCCATCATCAACAGACTTACTCATTATTTTGTGACCTACAAGCAGTTGCCGGAAGCACCTAAAACGGTGGAGGTAATGGCGGTCTATGGCCAGGAAACAGCATTTGAAGTGATTTTGGCTGGAATAGCCGATTACAAGGAACTTGTGGAAGAAGCCTAAAATGAAAGACTTTGTCTTGAGTGAAGAGGCTTTAGTCGGATTTTCTTTATATGTCCAAACAATTTTGGTCACCCATTCGTTTTAAAAAACATGTTGCCACATTGTAAGGAAAAAAGAGAAATTCATGCAAGGTATAAGTCCTATGAAGTAAGACTATATACCTCCATCAACGATGCGGAACAAGAATGGTCAACCCATTGTCCTACGGATGAATACTGGGAAGCTGAATACCATAAAGCGCTGGAGGATGCCCCACCAGGTGGTCTTCATCCCCTATACGTAACTGTGTGGAAAGAAGATGAGTGGATTGGCTTGGCCTATTTTCAATACAAAAGAATAAACTTAAGTTCCTCCATTAAATCGGACGAGGAAACAGGGGGCTTACTATCAAGGGTCAAGGGAGCGGCTTTGTCGCTACTCGATATGTATACCTTGGTTTTGGGCAATATGTTGGTGACAGGAAAGTATGGGTGTCATTTTTCAAAACAATTTCCACTGGAAGACAGGTCAGACATGGTGTTATGGCTTACGGACTGGGTTTCTGGCTGGTTGCAAAAAAAAGGAATCAAGATTGGTCCAGTGTTGATTAAGGATTTTAACTATGGCCAGCGTTTCCATTTTGCGGAAAGCAAAAAAGTGACAGAATTTTGTGTTCAGCCCAATATGATCTTGACCATTCCGGAAGAGTGGAAGAGGGTAGAGGATTATCAGGAAGCACTAAAATCCAAAGCGAGGATCAGATATCGGCGGGCCAGAAACATGGTAGGAGATCTAACCTCAAGAAGTTTACAGGCAGATGAATTGATGGCGTATGCAGATGAGATGCACCGGCAATACAGAAATATTGCTGAAAATGCAGGTTTCAATTTATTTATTTTGGACCGAGATTACTTTTACCAGCTAAAAGTAAAAATGAAAGAAGGTATATTGATCAAGGGCTACTTTAATCAAGAGGGGCGTCTTGTTGGTTTTTTCACAGTTCTTAAAAATTACGATCACCTCGATGCTCACTTTTTAGGATATGAGTTGGATGTCAATAAAGAAAAACAACTTTATCTGAACATGTTGTTTGACATGATCGAGGAGGGAATCAAACAAAAAGTGAAAAAAATATTTATGTCCAGGACCGCTGTCGAAATCAAGAGTTCAGTTGGGGCTAAGGCTGTTGATGTTTACTGCTATCTCTTTCACAGGAAGAGCATTTATAACAGGCTGGTTCCGGAATTGGTAAAACGATTGTACAAGCCAGAAGAATGGGTTCCTCGCAATCCATTTCGAGATCAGGAAGGAGGGTGAAAAATAAATAAATAAAAAATTAACAAAACTGTAACTAACACCTTTGAAGTTACGTTTGTACTTTTATACTGTAAAACCTACTTCCATGAAAGTGCTTCAACGTCAAACCATTCTTTTTACTTTGTTAGTCATGTTTAGTTTTTCCTGTTTTTTATACCTTCAGTTGGTGTATCCAAATGGCAAAAATGTTTCTGTAGAAGAAAAAATTTACGTTGAAACAGAAAATATTTTTGAAAATTCTGAAAAAAATATTGATCATTTTTCTGTGGCCAAAGTGGTGTTGAAAAATATTATCAATGTAATTATTATAAAATAATTCTAGACATTTATACATCGATTTTTTGACATAAATTATTGAATTTCAATTTAATGGTAAATTCTTTACCATCTACGCCAATCACAAAAATTCAATTTTAATCCTCTTTTTCTTTTTCCAGAAAATCCATCAAGTCGGTCATAAACGTTTCATTGTCTTTGGGTTCCAGAAAAAAAAACTCAAAAAATGGTACGGATATTGAATATATATAATACTTTTGCAGTGTTATTTACATATAAGTTAAAATATTATATGGTAGAAACACGAAAAAGCAGGGTTGTATCAGGGGGGAAGAATTCTATCACTCAAATTGATTGAATGAAAAAAATTGGTATCTTATTTGGAATGGAGAGTAGCTTCCCGCAAGCTTTCATTGACAGAATAAATGAAAAAAAAGTTCCGGGCATAGTTGCAGAAGCTGTTCAGATAGATATGGTAAAGCAGGGTGTCCCTACCGATTATGCGGTAATTGTTGACCGTATTTCTCAGGATGTACCTTTTTACAAAGCTTATTTAAAGAATGCCGCCTTAAATGGCACCGCTGTCATCAATAACCCTTTTTGGTGGAGTGCAGACGAAAAGTTTTTCAATAATTGTTTAGCTGTTCACCTGGGGGTACCCGTTCCCAATACGGTTCTCTTACCTTCAAAGGAGAGACCGGATGATACTACCGAAAAATCATTCAGAAACCTAAAATTTCCAATGGATTGGCAGGGCATCTTTGATTATGTTGGATTTCCAGCATACATGAAGCCCCATGCCGGTGGTGGGTGGAAAAGCGTTTATAAAGTTACAGACCCACAGGATTTATGGGAAAAACATGGAGAAACCGGACAATTGGTTATGTTACTCCAGGAAGAAATACAGTTTGATTTGTATTTCAGATGTTATTATTTAAACGGAGACAGGGTTCACATCATGCAATATGAACCGAGAAACCCCCACCATTTGCGTTATGTTACCGGTGGCGGTCCCGTAGAGAAAAAGTTATTAGACACCATTCATCAATATGTACTTGCTTTAAATCATGGCCTGGGTTATGATTTTAACACAGTTGAGTTTGCTGTTAGAGATGGTATTCCATATGCCATAGATTTTTGTAACGGAGCTCCAGACGCTGATATCAATTCAGTAGGTCAGGAAAACTTCGATTGGATCGTAGAAAATTCCGCCTTAATGGCGATTGATAGAGCTAAGTTACACCAGGAAGGGCAAGTTAACCTGACCTGGGGTAGCTTTATTAGTAACATTTTTCAATCATCATCTATTAAAACTTCATTTCAAATGAAAAAAACAGAAAAGAAGACTGCAACTAAGGCAGCTGCTACTAAAAAAGTAGCTACCACTAAGAAGGCAGCACCAGCTAAAAAAGCGGCTCCTGCAAAGAAAGCAGCTCCTGCAAAGAAAGCAGCTCCTGCAAAAAAAGCGGCTCCTGCTAAAAAAGCAGCTCCTGCTAAAAAAGCGGCTCCTGC